>CAYWXR010000018.1:0-57870 GCA_964462545.1 uncultured Thermomicrobiales bacterium | reverse complement strand
GAAAGAGAACGGCTATACATTCTCTGTAAGAGATTCTGCAGCACCATTCTCTACCACGCTTGAAGAGATTCGGAGCCTTGGCACCAAATAGCTCTTGACTCCTGCAATTCGATGCTCCACCTAGATTCCCCAGAACAAGTAAATCCATAACGGCGTCGTTGCCATCATGATGAGGTTCAGGGGACCGCCGACGCGGAGGAAATCGCGGAAGGTGTAGCCGCCGATGCCGTAGACCATGGTGTTGGTCTGGTAACTCATCGGGGTCGCAAAGCTGGTTGAGGCGGCAAACATGATCGCCAGGACGATCGCAGATGGGTCCACGCCAAGCGATGTGGCTGAACTGACGCCAATCGGGACCATGATGACGGCGGTGGCGTTATTCGAGACGACCTCGGTCATCAGCGATGTCACGATATAAAAGATGTAGAGTACGCCGATTGCCGGTACATACTCCGCCAGCCGAACAGCCTGGTCGGCCAGCAACTGCGCGCCGCCGGTACGTTCCAGCATGATGCCCAGGGGAATCATTCCCGCCAGGAGCAGAATCACATCCCAGCGGATGGATTCGTGGAGTTCATCCACTCGCAGGCAGCCGGTCAGCACCATCATGACGCATCCGACGATGGATGTTACGAGGATTGGTTGACCCAGCGCGGCAACGATAACCACTCCGGCAACGATGCCGATGGCGATCGGTATCTTCCGCGTGCGGAACGACTCGATGTTGGGTTGTTCGGTGACGATGAACCCGGGGTTCCGGCGAATAAGATCGAAAGATTGCGCGTCACCCTGCATGAGAAGGGTATCCCCAAATCCGAGACGTACATGACCGAGACGTTCCCGGAGCAATTCTCCCTGTTTGCGGATGGCAATAACGGTCACTCCATAACGATTCCGGAAGTTGCTGGATGCCACAGTCGACCCGATCAGGTCCGAATTTGGACCGATCACGACTTCCATGAACTCCATGTTCTCGCGCATTTTGCTGGAGACTTCACCCTCGAGCCGGTTCTCCGCCTCGATGGCAATACCTTCTGCTTCCTTCAGGCGTAGCAGGTTCTCGGTCGAGGCCCAGATTTGCAGGATGTCGCCAACCTGGAGTTTTCTCCGGGCAAGCCTGTGGCGGATTCGGGTTTCACCTCGGCGGATTTCCAGTACCTGCACATCGTAATCTGTACTCAGTCCGCTTTCGGCCAGTGTCTTGCCCACCAGCGGAGAGTCTTCCAGGATGATGAATTCTGTCAGGTAGTCGGCTACGCCGTAAGGGACTCCGGTGACATTACCAACCTGATGATCCGGCAGCAGTCGCCTGCCGATAAAGATCAGATAGATTGCTCCAGTGGCGGTCACCAGAATGCCGACATGGGCGAACTCGAACATCGAGAATGGTGCATGCCCGCTCTCTTCCAGCAGTTGACTGGCAATGATATTGGTCGAGGTGCCGATCAGTGTGACGACGCCGGTGAGTTGTGCCATATAAGAGAGTGGTATCAGGAGTTTGGATGGAGACTGTCTGGTTTCGGCTGCGAGTTTCATCACTGCCGGGATCATGATTGCTACTGCCGCGGTGTTATTAATGAACGGAGAAATCGGCGCCAGAACTCCCTGGACGGTGAGTTGCTGCCGAACCGGATTGTCGCCGGCGATCCGGATCATGTGGCGTGCAAGGATGTTGATCGCACCGCTCCGCTGAATGCCACCGCTGAGGATGAAGACTGCCAGCACCGTGATCGTTGCAGGACTGCTGAATCCCGAGATCGCTTCTTCCGGCTTGACATCCAGCACCGGACCAAGAACAAGGATAGTTGCCATGATCGCGAACGCGGTGAAATCGACCGGGTACTTGTCGAGGACGAACAGCACGAACGCAGCAATGATGACGCCGAACGCGATGGCAATCTCAAGTGTCATGAGTATTCAGATGCCTCTCGATACCGGTAGGAGGGTTCCCCACTCACGATCGTAGATGATATCTGCCTGATCTGTTCATTGCCTGCTGTCGTTGGATTCTCTGGTGAATCAGGTTGATTATGCTACGCTCGGTTGCGCCTGTTGGAACGCTTGCTTGAATGGACAAGAATCGCAATGTTCAGAATCTTCATTGCATCACCGCTGGAAGCGGAATACGTCGACCGGATTGCTGCAGTAGCACCGGACAAGGTTGAAGTGTTGTACCGGCCTGACCTGCTTCCGCCAACCCGGTATGTGGCAGACCACAATGGCATCGACGGCTTTACGCTTGATGACGCCGGCATGCAGGAGTGGAGTCGCCTTCTTGCCCAGGCCGATGCGCTCTGGGATTTTCCGCTGTTCATTCCGGAAGGGATGAGCATTACCGAGGCTGCGCCGAATGTTCGCTGGATTCAGACGACCAGTTCCGGCGTTGGCCCCAGAGCGAAGAGGCTGGGTCTTGACGAGACGGATATTGTCATCACGACGGCGCGGGGTGTTCACGCCAAACCGTTGGCGGAATACGCGTTCATGGCGATGCTGACGCACGTCAAGGAACTTGCCCGGATCCAGCGCGACCAGCAGGCTCGCCGCTGGGAGCGATACTGCTCCGACGAACTGGATGGGAAGACGCTCGCGATTATCGGTCCGGGCCAGATCGGCCGGCAGGTCGCGAAGATTGGACGAGCATTCGGCATGCAGACGCTGGCGCTGGCGAGTCGGGGTGGCGATGAGCGGCGGGCCGAACTGGGTGTCGACAAGGTTTACTCACGTAGTCAATTGCACGAAATGTTGTCCGCAGCAGACGTTGTGGTGCTGAGTTGCCCGCACACTCCGGAAACCGAGGGGATGATCGACGCATCAGCGCTGAATGCGATGCGCGATGGCGTGATTCTGATCAATATTGCCCGGGGGCCGGTGGTGGTTGAAGCTGATCTGGTTGCGGCACTCGAATCCGGCAAGGTTGGATTTGCGGCGCTTGATGTTTTTACGACCGAGCCCCTGCCGGCCGATAGCCCGTTCTGGGGCATGAAGAACGTCATGGTCAGCGCTCATTCCGGCAGCACTGCGTTCAGCGAGAACGGCAAGATCACCGACATCTTCTGCCACAACCTGGCCTGCTTCCTTGACGGCCGGTGGGACGAGATGCGAAACGTGCTGGACAAGGCACGCCTCTATTGACCAAAGGGTTCCCCGACGGGTGGATAACCTCCCGTCGGGTGATCACTCTCTACCCGGCGAATATCACCAGAATGGTCAGATCTTCCTCGATGTTGGTGAACCGGTGCGGAATGCCTTTTTCAACGTAGATGGTTTGTCCGGGGATCGCTGGCGAATCAGCGTGTCCCTCGCAAACAAAGGTCGCCCGGCCGCTGATTACGTAGTACATCTCATCCTGGCTGTGCGGTTGTTGCGGGTCCTCCGAGTTGGCCGGTAGTACGTAGATGCCGGCGTTCATCGAAGGCACACGCAGGAACTCGTGATACAGCTTTCCTGATTCCTTGTGCTGATCTAGCAAGGTTGCGAGCGCGAAGGTTTCCATGTGGCGAATCCTTCCGGTGAACCATGGGTACAATACTGGCGCCTTGTGCAGCCTACATCATGGATTGAGCCAATGAACGGTTTTTCGGATTGAGATTCCTTACCCGCAAGAAACGAAAGCAACAACGTGTCCCGACCAGGGTGCTTCGCCGGGACGATGACGTTACTGCGTTTGTGGAAGGGCGGTATGCCGTCGAGGCCGGCGAGTTGTTACAGACGCACGGAATCACGGTGTGTCACTGGCGGACAAACATGACCGGCATTGCCTGGTTGGGGCATCCGAACCGGGCAATTGAGGCTCCGCACCCCAGGTCACCGATGAGTTTTGCGATTCTGGCACACGAAGTAGGGCATCATGTGCTCGGAAGAGTGAGGCCACGCTGGCGGGAGGAGCAACTTGCGTGGCAGTTCGCGTTGAATGCCATGGACGAGTTCGGAATACCGGTCACCGATGCGGTGCTTCAACGCTATGCAGAGTCAATGCGGTATGCACTCGCGAAGGCGCTGCGCCGGGGATTGAAGCAGGTGCCGAATGAACTGATTCCATTCCTGACGGATGAGGAACGGCAACGGCTCTTGCCAGGGTAGAGGCGGTTCCGGCTGGTTTCGCTGAAACCGCAATCATGCTACATATCCCATGTACTGGATAAACCAGGGAAGGATGACAACCAATGGAAGATCACGGGCTCGTCGGATTGTGGCGATTGCGGGAGATGGAGCGGTTTGACCTGGACGGGAACAAGATTCCGGTCGAGGTGCATACCGGGCTGCTGCTCTACGCTCCGAATGGCTGGATGTCGGAAGCGCTGGAGTTTACTGCCGCCGGCACCCGCACGCATGTGTTCTATTCCGGCCGATACCGGATCGAGGCTGACACAGTCATCCATATTCCGGAAGTGCACCTCAATGCAGACCTGATCGGGCAGGAGTTGCCGCGGTCGTATGAGATCGGGGGAGATCGGTTCACCCTGATTGCCGGCAACCCGAACGGCTCAGCTCATATCTACTGGGAACGGGTGCTCCGGCCCTGATCACAAGGTGGAACCAAACCGGCTAGTCTTCGTCTTCCAGCAAGTAGGAATCGATCAACTGCCGGGAAATACTGATAGGTGAGGGGATCGGCGGCATGTCGCTCTTGTGGAACCAACCGGCATCGCCGATCTCGTTTTCGTCGATATTGATCTCGCCGCTGGCATACTCCGCGACGAAGCCGATCATGAGCGAGTTCGGGAACGGCCAGGGCTGACTCCCGAAATAGCGGATGTTCTTGACCTCGATACCGACCTCTTCAAAGATCTCGCGCTGAACCGTTTCCTCCAGCGTTTCGCCCGGCTCCACAAACCCTGCCAGGGTGCTGTAGAAGCCACCGGGCCGGTTGGTCCCACGGGCCAGCAGGACACGATCACCCCGGCGCACAAGCACAATCACGGCAGGATTCAACCGGGGATAGTTGGTCAACCCGCATTTCGGGCAAATCTTTGCCCGCTCACGCGGATGATCGACGGTTGGCTCACCGCACCGCCCACAGAACTGATGGTTGCGATCCCAGTCGAGAATCTGGATTGCCCGCCCGGCCACCGAGAAGAGATTGTCTTCCAACCGCCCATACAGGCCACGCAGACCGTACAGCGCCATCCCCTCAGGAACCACCGTGCGAGGCTCAAGCTCAATGGCGTAACAAGCCCGCCCCTCGAGCACCCCGAGGTAGTGCTTGCGAGTGGCATACATGTCGACCTTTTCCGGATCGATCAGGACCGGCAGACCGGCCCGGTCGTCATCCTCCAGCACCAGCAATCTGCTGCCGGCGAATGCAAACCACCACGCCGATCCGTTCATCTCCGGGTTCGGGACCACTTCTGATACAAAGCTCGACAACATGGGACGGTTCCTTCATGAATAGCTGTCTTCCGGGGGCAGCCGTCCCGACATTGCTGCTAAACGATTGCTTCGCAGCCAGCGTGCCAGATTTGGGCTTCCTCCTGTATCAATCGTAGTGCATCCGGCAAGTGTTCGCTGCTTGACACGCCATCCGGTTCACCACTACCGTTGCCGGGAAACAACCTTGCATTGGTGATGGAGGAACAACTGTGAAACTCGGTGTCATGATCGAGGGTCAGGAAGGTCTGACCTGGGAACGGTGGCGCAGGATCATCGATACTGCCGACCGGTTGGGGTTCGACAGTGTCTGGCGTTCGGACCACCTGTTCTCGCTCTCCGGCCCTTCAGATCGCGATTGCATCGCCCTCTGGCCCTCATTGCTGGAGGTGGCGAACCGTAGTGACCGGCTGACGTTCGGTCAACTGGTATCCCCGGTCTCGTTCCGAGACCCGGTGCACCTGGCCATCGATTCAGTGGCGGCAGATGAACTTTCCGGGGGCCGCTATATCTTTGGCATTGGCGCCGGATGGAATGTGCCCGAGCACGAAGCATTCGGTTTCCCGCTACTCGACCTGAAAGACCGGTTTGACCGCTTTGAAGAGGCGCTGGAAGTTATCACACTGCTGTGGTCCGGCGAGAAAGTGGATTACGACGGGAAGTATTACCAGCTGAGAGGTGCCCAGTCACGGCCAACACCGACACGTGGAACGAAGGTTCCGACACTGATTGGTGGTGGGGGCGAGAAACGCACCCTGCGCATGGTTGCGAAGTACGCCGATGAATGGAACATCACGCCAACAACGGTCCCGGATTACGAGCACAAACTTGAGGTTCTCAAGCGGCACTGTGACGATCTGGGCCGCGATCCTGACACGATCACCCGGTCGGTCATGCTTGGGCATCTCATCGGGCGAAACGAATCAGAACTTCGCCAGCGGGCGAGCGTATTCAAGACGATCTTCCAGGCGATGGCGGACCTCGATGCGGACGAGATCATCAGCCGATATCGTGACCGCGGCATGCTGGTTGGCTCGCCGGAGGAAATCGTCGAGCAAATCCAGGCCCGCAAGGCCCAGGGTGTCGAGCGGATCATGTTGCAGACCCACGATCAGACCGATATGGAAGCATTGGAACTATTCGCATCCGAAGTGATGCCACACATTGCCTAGAGGAGACGCATGAATATCTACGTTTCGGTGGATATCGAGGGAATCACCGGAGTTGTCCACGCCGACATGATGAGTGCATCCGGCCGGGAATATGACCGTGGCCGGCGACTGATGACGGCCGATGCCAACGCAGCAATTGAAGGTCTTGCCAACGCCGGCGCAGATTACATTCTGGTTTGCGACGGCCACGGCCCGATGCGCAACCTGTTCTTTGAGGACATGCATCCCGCAAGTCATCTGCTTACCGGCAGCGGCGACGCCAAGAAC
This sequence comes from uncultured Thermomicrobiales bacterium, assembly GCA_964462545.1. GTDB lineage: Bacteria > Chloroflexota > Chloroflexia > Thermomicrobiales > CFX8 > CAYWXR01. The sequence goes on along the minus strand of CAYWXR010000018.1, from coordinate 51,064 downwards.
TGGTGCCAACTGGAGGCAGCAGACAGCCGGAAGTTCGATGCAGCGGTTCTGGTCGGCTATCACGCGATGGCGAAGACCTACAACGCCATTCACCCGCACACTATTGCTGGCGCTGCGGTCCATGAATTGCGCATCAATGGCCGGCCTCACGGCGAAACCGGCCTGAATGCAGCCGTGCTCGGATCTTTGGGTATTCCGGTGGTGATGGTCACCGGCGACACCACCACGATGGCCGAAGCACGTGATTTCCTGGGCGACCAGATCGAAACGGTGGCTGTAAAGGAATCTGTTGGCCGGAATGCAGCCATCTGCCGGCCGCCATCGGCGACATTGCCGGAGATCACCGCTGCCGCCGAACGGGCACTGGCGAACCTCGACAAAGCGAAGATCTACCAACCCGAAACTCCATGGAACCTTGAAGTCGACTTCCTGACCATGCCACAGTGCGATCGCGCAGCACGCACCAAGGGTATTGAACGAATCTCGCCTGTCACTGTGAAGGTTCTCGGTGACACGCCGTGGGAACAATACCGTAATCTCTGGGCCGGTCTTCGCTCGGCAATGTACGAACCAGCCAGCTGGTTGGGCTAAAGCGGACGCCAGGTATTCGCAATCAACCGTGCTCCCCGTGGGGAGCACGGTTTCCTGTTCCTGACGAAAGACTCAGGGGACGAGGGTCAGTTCAGCCCGGACATTGTTCGGTCGCATCGGGTCGATCTCGACATGGAATCCGATACGGGCCAGCAGGGCAATCGAGAGGTCATTCTCCTTGTCGGCGTGGGCCACGACCTTGCTGACGCCCAATTCCTCGAAGGCATACCGGACTACCTCGGAAACCGCTTCGGTTGCCAGCCCCTTGCCCCAGAATTCCCGGCCCAACCGGTAATAGATCTCGAGTGAGTACAGCTCACCATCCTCATACTTGCCGCGGTCAAGCCCACAGGCACCGATGAGCTCACCAGAATCAGCCAGTTCGATTGCCCAGCAGCCGTAGCCGTGCTCCCGGAACTCCCGAATCCTGAACATCAGCCATCTCCGCCGATGATCGAGTCCAGGAGGATAGCCGGGATCGTAGCGCCAGACATCCGGATGCTGGTCAAACTGCTGATGGGCACGCTCGAGATCGTCCATACGAAATGGACGCAGCCGCAGTCGTGCGGTTTCCAGAACGCTCACGATCGTGCTCGCTTTCCGTCGTTGCCTGACCTGGTTAGCCTGAATTGAACCAGAAGCACAGCGGTTGCCCTAGGAAATAGGGGCATCTACGATGATTACCGGCGGGGTCGGCTCGCCAACGGACCTGAAGGAAAGACAGGTGATATGCGGGTAGCAGTTGGTGGTATCAGCCACGAAACGAACACCTTCTGCCAGGGAGAGTCAGAACTCGACCGGTTCAGGGAACGATCCTGGGCCGAGGGGCAGGAAATCATTGATAACAACCGGAATGTCCGCAGCTATATTGGTGGCATTATCGATGCAGCCGAACGACTCGGCATCGAACTGGCGCCAACTTTCTTCGCGTCGGCAACGCCGTCGGCCACCATTTCGGCAGCAACCTATGCCACCTTGCTGGACAATCTGCTATCGGCAATCAAGGGCGTCGGCGAGGTCGATGCGGTCTGCCTGACCTTGCACGGGGCCGGGGTTGCCGCCGGTGAAGACGATATCGAAGGCGACATCATTCAGAAGGTACGCGAACTGGTTGGTCCTGACATTCCGATCGTGGTCACACTTGACCTGCATGGCAACATGACCCAGCGGATGGTCGATCATGCCGATGCACTTCTCGGGGTAAACCTCTATCCACATACCGACTCGTATGACCGGGGTGTGGAAGCGATTGAACTGATTCCCAAACTGGTGCGGGGTGAGGTCAAACCGGTCATGCATTTGACCGTGCTGCCAATGATGATCCCCTCGACAACCACCAACCACGGCCCGGCCGCAGCGGTAAACGAACTCTGTTGGGAGATGGAATCCAGGGAAGGCGTTATCGACTGCACGTTCTTCCATGGCTTTGCACCGGCCGATATCCCGAAGGTCGGAATCAGCGTACTCGCCATTACCGATGGCGACGCCGACCTCGCACGCCAGATCAGCCAGGGGGTTGCCGGTCATATCTGGGAAATGCGCGAAGAGTTCCGGGTCACTCCGACTCCACCGGAGGAAGCATTCCGTCAGGCATTGGCCACCGAGGGACGACCGGTCATTATCAACGAGAAGGCAGATAACCCGGGTGGTGGTGGTCCGGGCGATGGCACCCATCTGTTGCGGGCGATGATCGAAGCAGATCTCCAGGAAGCCTGCTTCGGGTTCATTTATGACCCGGAGACGGCAGAACAGGCACATCAGGCTGGCGTGGGTGCAACCATCGACGTTCGCCTCGGCGGCAAGACCGAGGCACTCCACGGTGAACCGATCGAGACAACCGCCTACGTCAAATGCCTGACCGATGGACAATTCATCCAGCAGTCACCGATGGGTCGCGGCGCAAAGGTGAACCTTGGCAGGATGGCTCGGTTGGTGATCGGCGGCATCGATGTAATCGTGTCGTCCATCCGCACCCAAACGCTGGATGACGAGGTATTCCGACTGCACGGCATCGACATCTCGCGGTACAAGATCGTCGCGATCAAGTCCAGCAACCACTTCCGGGCCGCATTTGAACCGATTTCGCATGCGATCATCCGTGCCGACACACCGGGTCTGGTTTCGGCGGATCTGGCAAGTTTCGACTATCGGCGACTTCAGCGCCCGATCTGGCCGCTGGATGATGATGCGGTCTACTCCGGCTAGTTCACCTGCCGGTCAGGAGGGCGGCGTCCCGCAAAGCGTCGAGTGTGAGCCGGGCCAGGCTCCGGAAAATCCGGTGACTACCGGCTCGCTCGACGGCAAGACAACAAACCGGAGCCCAGGGCAGGATCTGTTCGCGCAGGAACAGTCCTGCCCTTTTCGGTCGATCCGGGAGCAGGTAAGCCAGGAAATGCAACTGCACTCCCAGGTGGTCCGGGGCACCGGCACGCCATTCAGGTCGTGGGAGGAAACCGGCAGCGGCGTATATTTCCGCTGCCCGGTCAGCCGGCCAGCTGTTCAGCATGCCGTCCTCGCTCAGGAATAGCGAGGCATAGGGCGGTACGGTCTGCAAAAACGTTTCTGCCCACGGGGCTGCCAAATCAGCGGGTGCGATGCCTTCGGCATCCAGATAGGCACCGAGGCGTTCCAGGAGATCGGTATCAGGTTCCAGGAGCCAGGCATCGCCCAGCGTTGCAAGCATCTGCACTGGCTCCCGGTTATCCATTACTAGTTCACCGGGCAGTGTGCCGGGAGTCCGTTCAGGACGTTCGACACGTTGGTCATGGCGAGGTACATGGCGCGGTCGAAGGCCTCTTCGGTTGAGCCACCAATGTGCGGGGTCAGAATAACGTTGTCAAACTCGGTGTACGGGTTGTCCGGATGTGGCTCGACCTCGAAGACGTCGAGACCGGCCCCGGCAATCCGCTTTGAAGCCAGCGCATTGACCAGCGCAGACTCCTTGACGACAGGACCTCGCGCTGTATTGATCAATATTGCGCTTTCTTTCATTAAATCGATGGCATTTTCATCAATCAATCCGCGGGTGAACGAAGTCAGGGGGCAGTGGAGCGACACGAAATCGGACTCCCGGAGCAGCGTTTCGAGCGGAACGTAGGAGATGCCATTGACGTTTGCAAAGGTGATATCCCAGTCAATGTCGGTGGCCAGCACCCGCATGCCGAAGGCCTTGCCAAGCAGTGCAGAGGCCTTGCCGACACGCCCGAGACCGACGATTCCGAGCGTCTTGCCCCAGAGTTCTCCACCCAGATAGCGTGCCCATTCACCGTCACGCATCAGGCTGTCTGCCACACGAATCCGGCGGGCAAGATCGAGCATCATGCCGAATGCCAGTTCCGAAACAGCATGGTTATTGCAGCCTGCACAGATTGCGACGGTAATGCCCCGCTCGGTCGCGGCTTCCAGGTCAATGTGGTTGTAGCCAACACCACCTGCCGAAATGACCTTCAGGTTGGGGGCCGCATCCATCACCCGGGCAGTGATGTTCTCCAGTCCGGTGATGATTCCGGAAGCGGTCGACGCAAGTTCGACCAGCTGATCTTCATCTACCGGATAGGTGATCTCTTTGGAGGAAACAACGCAGTTGCGTTGCCCGAGGAACTCGTTGGCCCAGTCCATCTTTTCCCGGAATTTCTGGGACAGCAGCAGGATCTCGTGCGCCATCGTGCGGGGTCCTTCCCTGGATACATCATCAACCAACCATTTGCCTGTCAAGGTGGCTGCATTGTAGACGCATTTAGCCTGATCGTGGACGCCGGTAGGGGCAAACCCGCTTCTTCAATACATTCACCTGCTGCTCGATAGTACTTTCGACTCTCGAAGCTGGTTACTGGCGGTGGAACAATGTTACCGGTCCCATACCATGCGGGGGCCAAGGTACTATGTGCCATGCATTCCACGGCCTGGAAAGGTTCAGGAGCCATGTATTCCCGATTCTGGCGGCTAATTCTCGGACTACTGCTCGTCTGTACTTCCACCTCGGTCCTTCTGGCGCCATCGTCAGAGGCTCATCATGACGAGAACCACGAAGAGTTCCGACCGGAGCGCGTTGCCGCAGGCGGCGCACCGGCCCCGGGCACCGGAGGTTTCACCTCCGAAGGCTTTGTCCGTGCCATTGATGGCAGCACCTTTGAGCTGTACATCGGTAGCCACCAGATTGGTATCGGTGTCATCGGCATCGATGTCCCTGAGGGCAACACCATCTGCGGTCAGATGGCCGCCGATTACCTGCAGGGGCTTGTCTGGGGTGGTCTCCGGTTCGAGGAAGACCCGGACATCGCATTTGATGAGCGCATGCGCCGGATGTACTACGCCTTCACACCGGATGGCCGTTCGGTAGCCCAGGAGATGGTTGCTGCCGGCTATGCCACACCAACCGGTGAGGGACTCGAGGCCACAAACCTGGCCGCGCTGGAAGAAGTCGCCCGGGCAGATGGCAAGGGCTGCTTTGCCGATCCCGAGATGAACCTGAACAGCTACGTGGAACAGTATGGTGCCAGCGATGCCGCCCGCGTCCCGATGCAGGCCCCACAGGACGGCAACCCGCCATTTGAGACAATTGTCGCCGGGGTAAATTTCCCGACCTCGTTCTCCTTCTTCCCCGACGGACGCATGCTGATTGCCGAAAAGAGTGGCCGTGTCCGTCTGGTCAAGGATGGCCAATTGCAGGCAGCACCGTTCATCGACATCAGTTCGATTGTCAATGACTACTGGGACCGCGGTCTGCTCAACGTTGCCGTGGACCCGGATTTCAACTCCAACGGCTACGTCTACCTGCTCTTCACCTATGAAGATAACGCCGCGAATTTCAGCGGTCCGAAGACCGGACGCCTGATCCGGGTAACCGCCAATGGTGATACCGCGTCGCTCGATACCGCAGTCACCCTGCTTGGATCGGTAAACACCCCGGGTTGCGCAGAGATCACCCAGGACTGCATTCCTTCGGATTCCAGCAGCCACTCGACCGGTGGTATTGCTTTCGGCAACGACGGCACCCTCTTCGTCACCCTCGGTGAAGGCGCCGAATTCAACATCGTCGACCCCGAGGCCCTTCGCGCCCAGAATCTCGATTCACTGGGCGGCAAGATGCTGCGCATCACCAAGGACGGCCAGGCACCGGCCGATAATCCGTTCTACACCGGCAACCCGAACGACAATCGCTCGAAGGTGTGGGCGTACGGTTTCCGCAACGCCTATCGCCTCAGTGTCAACCCGTACAACGGTCTGCCCTACGTCGGTGACGTGGGCTGGACGACATGGGAAGAAGTCTCGGTAGCGACACCGGGCGCAAACCTCGGCTGGCCGTGCTACGAAGGCCCGGCGGTCCAGGGTGGATTTGAGTGGTTCAGCACCTGTCAGGATCTTTATGCCCAGGGGGCATCCGGCGTTCAGCAACCGCTCGTCTCCTGGAACCGGTACGGGCGTGGCTCGGCGGTCACCGGTGGTGTGTTCATCAACAGTGATCTGTACGACGAACCGCTGTATGGCGCATACGTCTACGCAGACTACGTTTCCAACGAGATCTTCTACATCCATGTTGACGAGAACAATGAACTCATCAGCGGCCCCGAACTGCTGATGCTCAACTCCGATGGCGCGGTCGACTTCAAGATGGGGCCGGATGGCTACCTCTACTACCTGTCGATCAACACCGGTGAAGTACGCCGGGTGCTCCCGGACGGCGACTTCGGTGACCCGCACGACGATTCCTCGATGTACCTCAGCGACCGGCGCTGGCTCTCACAGTACAACTCCTGGGGTCCGCCGGAACGTGACATGAGTAACGGTGAAGACCTTTCCGGCGATGGAAACACGCTCTCGATTCGTGGCACAACCTTTGAAAAGGGCATTGGTATCCACGCACCCTCGGAAATTTCCATCGCTATCCCGGCAGCCTGCACAACCTTCGAGGCAGTTATCGGCATCGACGACGAGGTTGCACCGAACGGCAGCGTCCGGTTCCACGTCTACGGTGATGACATGCTGATGTACTCCAGTGATGTTCTGACCGGTGAATCAGCACCTGAGGCCATCTCCGTCGACATTACCGGGCATAGCACCCTGCGCCTGGCGGTCGATGATGCCGGCGACAACGTCTACTGGGACCACGCTGACTGGGCCGATGCTCGCTTCGTTTGTGAAGACGAGGAACCGGAACCTCCAACAGGATCAATCCTGTTCCTGAGCGATACATCCTGGACGTCTGCCAGCAACAGCTGGGGGCCGGTCGAAATCAACATGAGCAACGGTGAGGATGGTGAAGGCGACGGTGGAACGCTCTCCATCCGTGGCAACACCTTCGATAAGGGGCTCGGTGTTCACGCCTACTCCGAAATCCGGTACGCGATTCCGGTTGCCTGTACCGCGTTTGCGGCAACCATCGGTATCGATGACGAGGTTGCGCCGAACGGTAGTGTCCGCTACGAGGTCTGGGGCGATGAAACCCTTCTCTATGCCAGTGACATCCTGACCGGTGAATCCGACCCGGTAGCGGTCAACGCGGATGTGTCCGCCTATTCGATGCTCCGTCTGGTCGTTGATGACGGCGGCGACAACGTCAACTGGGACCACGCAAACTGGGCGAATGCCCGCCTGATCTGTGGTGAGGACATCGTAGACCCGCCTGCCGGCGATTCCGTTTACCTCAGTGACATGACCTGGGTCTCCGAATCCAACGGCTATGGCCCGGCCGAACGCGATACCAGCAATGGCGAGGATGTCGCCGGCGATGGTGTGCCGATGAGCATCCGCGGCATGTCCTTCAACAAGGGTGTCGGTGTTCACGCACCGGCGGAAATCATCGTGGAGATTCCGAGCGCCTGCCCGGTCTTCGCCGCAACACTCGGTGTCGATAATGAAGTAGCTCCGAACGGCAGCGTAACGTTCCAGGTTTGGGGCGACGACACACTGGTGTACGAAAGCGATGTGTTGACCGGCACCTCCGGCCCGGTGCCGGTGTCGGTAGACCTTGCCGGATATTCCACAGCGCGCCTGGTTGTCGGCGATGGTGGCGATAACGTCCACTGGGACCACGCAAACTGGGGTGATGCCCGGTTCCTGTGTGCCCCGACCGAACCTGGCCAGCCAACAGCTACGATCACCAGCCCGAGCCCGGACCACCTGTTCACGGTAGGCGAAGTGCTCTCGTTCTCCGGTAGTGCCACCGACAGCGATGGTAATCCGATTGATGCGAGCGGCCTCTCCTGGCGCGTGATCATTCACCACTGCAGCGCAGTTGACTGCCACCTTCACCAGTTGATGGCACCAAACGGTGTCTCCGGCGGCTCGATCGTGGTCCCGGACCACGGCATCGACCCCTGGTATCTGGAGATCATTCTCACGGCAACCCAGGCGGATGGCCGCCAGGTGACGACGTCGCTCGATGTGATGCCGCGCACCGTTGCCGTTACCCTGGAAACCGTACCGTCCGGTCTGACTGTCTCCTTCGGCTCGATCAGCGGCCCGGCACCAATGACGGTTCACCCGGCTATCGGTACCCGAACATCCATCCTGACTCCCGCACAACAGGGCAACTATCTCTTCGATAGCTGGTCGGATGGCGGAGCACGCCAGCACATCATCACCGTTGGCAGCACCGATACGACGCTGACCGCAACCTTCATTGATACTTCTGCGCCTGATCCGGACCCGACCGAGGATGTCTACATCAGCGACATGCCCTGGATCTCGTCGGTCAATGGCTGGGGGCCGGTCGAACGTGACATGGCCAACGGCGAACAGGATGCCGGCGACGGGCTGGGTATCTACCTTGACGGAGTTCCATATGCCAAGGGTATCGGTGTCCATGCCTATTCCGAAGTTGTTGTCGATGTCAGCAACACCTGCCCGACGTTCACCGCAGTGGTTGGCGTGAACGACTACATCGGTGATCGCGGTTCGGTCCGGTTCGAGGTCTATGGCGATGGCACCCGGCTCTACCAGAGCCCGGTCATGACTGGCTCGAGCGATGCTCGCCAGGTTGTCGCTGATCTGACCGGATACAGCACGATGCGTCTGGTGGTGACCGACGGTGGCGATGGAATGGACTTTGACCACGCCTCCTGGGCTGATGCGAAGATGACCTGTGCACCGGTTGATCCGGGCGACCCGGATCCGGACCCGACTGAAGAGGGACTCTTCGCCCCGGCAGTTTCCTACAACACCGGTACCAACGCTCACGGCGTCATCGCCCTCGATGTAACCGGCGACAGCATCCGCGACCTGCTGGTGGCCGATGCAACCAGCGGCACGGTGAGTGTCTTCCCGGGCAATGGTGATGGCACCTTCGGCAGCCGCACAAGCTACACAGTCGGCGGTGAGGCACCGAAGATGGTGACCACCGGCGACCTGAATGGCGACGGCATCCTTGACCTTGCGACTGCGAACCAGAACTCCGGCGGGATCGGCATTCTGCTCGGGCTCGGCGGCGGTTCCTACGAGCCAGGCTTCGAAATCGATAGCTGCTACGGCACCCACGAGGTCGCAATCGCCGACCTCAATAACGATGGAGACCTTGACCTGATGGCGGTCTGCTGGAGTGGTGAGCCGGCCACAGTGCACCTCGGCAACGGTGATGGCACCTTCCAGCCGGCAATCACAATCGCTCTTGGCGTCCGATCGCACTCACTGGCACTTGCGGACTTCAACGGCGACGGCAACCTCGACGTCGTTGCCGACGATAACGACGGTGGCCAGGTGCACATTCTCCTTGGCAATGGCGACGGAACCTTCACCATCGGTAATGTCTACGCAGTTGGTGCCGGTCCGCACGGAGTCCGCGTTGCCGACCTGAATGGCGACGGACGTCACGACATCGTGGCGGTGAATGAGTACAGCGACTCGATCAGTGTCCTGCTCGGGAACGGCGACGGAACATTCGGCACAGCCACAGCGTATGGCACCAATCCGAACCCGAAGGGGCTGGCAATTGGTGACGTGACCGGAGATGGCATTCTCGACATCGTGGTTGCCAACTCCTGGGGCAACTACGGAGCGTCCACCAAGGCACCAACGGACATCGCGGTGTTCCGCGGTAACGGAGACGGCACCTTTGCTGCAGCCGAGTTCTACCCGGTTGACCTGACACCGTTCAGCGTCTTCATCGCAGACCTGAACGGCGACGGCCGCAATGATGTTGCCGCTGCCAACTGGGATAGCAGCACGGTGGCAGTGCTCCTGAACACCGGCAACTAACAGCGAGACAGGTAAGCGAAAAACGGCGGTGGTCTTCGGACCGCCGCCGTTTTCGTTGTGTGCTCGCGTCACACTTTTTCGCGCGGTACGTTTGTGCTGTCAGGAGGTGGAAGAATGGCCGGCGACCCGTTACTCAGGCGTGCCCAACTCGGGGATCGCGCCGCACTGGACGAACTATGCCAGCGCGAATGGCGTGCTGTGTTCGGCGTCGTCTACCAGGCAGTGCGGGATCGTCAGGAAGCGCAGGATCTCACTCAGGAGGTCTTCCTGCGGGCATTGAAATCACTGGACGGCTATGAGCAGACCGGGGCGCCATTCAGCGCCTGGCTTGCCACCATTGCCCGTAACCTGGTCCGTGACCACTGGCGACGGCTCCAGTTGGTTACTGTTGATCTTGATTCCGGAGCCGGGTATCCCGCCGGTGGGGAGGGACCGGAAGCACAGGCCCTGTTGACCAGCGAACGCCGGCGCATTGAGCAAGGGCTGGCAAACCTCTCCCCTGACCATCAGGCCGTCATCCGCCTGCGCATCCTCGACGGGCTGCCGACCAGTGAGGTCGCCGCGATCATGAACCGTAACCCCGCCGCCATTCGCCAACTCCAGCATCGTGCCCTGACGGCACTCCGGACCCAGCTTCGTGAGGAGTCCCGACCATGACCAGCCGAGAAGACCTGCTGGACCAATACATCAACAGCCTGAACCGGGGAGGCAGTTCCCGTCCGGCAACGAACGATCCTGAATTGTCGGAACTCTTCGAGACTGCCGAGGCTGTTGCGCACCTACGTCAACCAGACTGGCCGGAGGAATCATTTGCCCGTGGTCTTGCTGCGAGCCTCTCAACCCGGCTTACACCTGCATCCAACGGACGAGCAGTCCTGAGCAGCGATCAGCCCGCTACCGAAACGTTCCCCACCAATCCCTGGGTCGGCTCATCAGAACCTGAACCGGCACAGCAGGGCCGTTTCCATCGAACCCTCCGGGTTGCCGGTGCCCTGACTGCGTTTACGGTGTTTGCGCTGGTACTCATCCTCGTCTTCCGCGAAGTTGATGATGATGGACTGCCGCTGGGAGCAGCCCCGGAAGGCGCTCCGGTCACCCGGATTGCGTTCAGCGCCGTGTCGAGCGGCAATCCGGAGATTTACCTGATCAACGCCGACGGCACCGGACAGGTCCAGCTCACCGACCATCCTGCCGCAGACACCTCGCCAGTATGGTCGCCAGATGGCACCAGGATCGCGTTCATCAGCGACCGTAGTGGCAGCGCACAAATCTGGGTCATGGACGCAGACGGGAGCAGCATCCAGCAGGTAACCGACGGCACCGGTGCGTTCGCCACTCCACAATGGTCGCCCGATGGCACCAGGATGGCAGCACTCCGCAGCGAGGAAGGGACAGGTTCAGGGCCTATTCCGGAGATATGGGTGTTCGATGCTGATGGCAACAATGCCCGCTCACTCACCAACGGGCATGGCCCGGCAAACGGTTTTGACTGGTCGCCGGATGGAACGCAGATTGCAGCCAGCATCGGCCTCTCCGGGCGCGGCGACCGCATCCTGATCTACGATGTGGAAACCGGCGATGTCCACGCTCTGAACGATTCCCGGGCATTTCAGCATTGGCCTGTCTGGTCACCGGATGGGACACAGATTGCTCTCGCCGAGGCAATGCAGGCTGACGCCGTCACTGGAGAGTTCGCAATTGTCATTGCCGATTTGACCGGTAACCGCTCGACCGAGGTGTCCAGTAGCCTGAGCTTCGCAACCATGCACAACTGGTCACCGGACGGCTTGTACATCAGTGTCGTAGCTGCTGACAAAGCCGGCAGTGCCGGAGTGTTCATTGTCCCGCTGGATGATCCCGAGGCAGTCCGGCTTGTCTCCGGGGCCAGCCAGCAAAATCTGTTCCCGGTTTGGTCGCCCGATTCGACGCAGATCGCGTTTCTGCGGCATGATCCGGAAACCACCGCATCTTCCGGAATGAGCCTTGTCGTCGTTGAAGCGGACGGTGGAAATCTGATCGAACTTGCCACCAATGTCGACGTGACGGCACCACCATCCTGGCGCCCTGCGCCGTAGGCCATCGCCATCCCGAAAACGGGATCAACGAAAAAAGCCGCTCCCGAACGGGAGCGGCCCTTGGTGGTTAACCGGAGTAAACGTCTACTCTTCGATCCAGAACTTGTAGATGTCAGTGTAGATGTTGCTGCCGGCGAGAATGCTCTCCGGGAGGCCCTTCACCCGCGGGGTGAAGATGGTGTACCAGTCCCAGAACTTGATGAAGAGCATCGGAACATCCTCGGCAAAGAGCTTCTGCACTTCGCTGTAGATTTCCCGGCGCTTCTCGGGATCGGTTTCAGCCAGACCCCGGTCAAGCAGAGCATCCATTTCGGCGCTCTTGTAGTGGTTGAAGTTGTTCAGTGCGTCAGACCGCAGCACGTTGGACGGGTCCGGCTCACCGCTGCTACCACCGTAGGTCCAGTTGTGGAGGCCCATGTCTGCCTCACCGGCGCGCATGGCGCTGGACGGCGACGGGATCTCCTCGATCGACATTTCGACGTTGATCGCCAGGAAGTACTGCTGGAGCAGCTCGGCGATCGGGCGTCGCTCCTGGTCGCCATTGGTGACGCCACAGGTGAAGGCCAGCTCAACGCCGTTCTTCTCGCGAACGCCACGGCTGTTGACCACCCAGCCGGCCTCTTCCAGCATCTGGGCTGCGAGTTCCGGATCATAGTCATACTGGCGGACATTCGGCTCGTAGTAGTACTCCAGAGCCGGGGAAAGGTTCGCAGTGGCCTTCACTGCCATGCCCATCCAGAGATCGTTGACGATCTCGTCGCGGTCGATGGCATGCATCAGCGCCTGGCGGACAACCTTCTCGGCGAACTGCGGACGCTCGTGGTTGATCGGGAAGTTGTTCACCGCGAGGCTGGAGGTCACGAAGGTAGTGTAGGCCGGATCGTTCTCGAAGCGAACATGATCCTCGTTCACCAGCGACCAGATCGACGAGTCAGCTTCCTGGGTTTCCAGCGCGATCGCGCGGACCGAAGCTTCCGGCACGATGTTGATGCGGACCGTATCGATATTCGCCCGGCCCAGGAAGAAGTCCTCGAACGCGCGGAGTTCGACATACTCAGCAGCGCGCTGCTCAACCAGGTAGTACGGGCCGGTCCCGATCGGGTCGACCTTGTAGGCATCCTCGCCGACGACGCTGTGATGATGCTCCGGCACGATGAAGCACTGACCGGCGCGGGTCAGGAATGCTGCATTCACGGAATCCAGCTTGACGACGACGGTGTAGTCGTCAACAGCCTCAACGGATTCAACCGACTGGTAGTTGCTGGCCGTGATGGCAGCGTTATCCGGGTTGCGGTAGTAGTCGAAGGTGTAGACAACGTCTTCTGCGGTGAAATCTTCACCGTCGTGCCACTTCACGCCCTCAACCAGGTTGAAGGTATATTCGAGGCCGTCATCGGAAACGGAGAAGGTATCGCACAACGTCGGCTGCAGGACATACCATGCATCCAACTGCAACAGCGCGTTGTGAATCTGGGCAATGGCGACCCACTCAACGGTGCGGCCGACATCATCCGGGCTGAGGCTGTCAATGGAGTGATGACCCATGAGGGTGATGACGCCACCCTGCTTCGCGCCACCGGTCTCCGGCTCCTCGGTTTCCTCTTCTTCCGGTTCCTCGGTTGCTTCTTCTTCCGGCTCTTCGGTCTCTTCTTCTTCCGGTTCTTCGGTAGCTACCGGCTCTTCGGTCTCTTCCTCTTCCGGTTCTTCCGTTGCCTCTTCTTCTTCCTCAACCGCCTCGGTTGGAGTCGGATCGGCAGCCGGTGCCGTGGTAGGAGTTGGATCGTCGTCGTCATCACCACAGGCAGCCAGCAGAGAGCCGACTACGGGAACAGATACGGCGACCCCAAGGGAACGTCGCAGGAAGCTCCTGCGGGTGACGGGCTCCATGTTTGCCAGCAAATCGGCAACCTTGGGAGCAAGACTCATCGGTTTTCCTCCTTGACATATCCGGCTCTGAGCCACCGGATCCTATCCTGAACGACTCATCCTACTATGAGCATGCGACTATTGCGTAATTTTGCATTACATAACCTGCGAATTGGGACTGGTGTACCCGAATTGGCTGGTCTACGATGCCGTGGACTGGCATTTCCCGCATCAAATACCGAAAGCGAGTTTGACGCATGACAGACCTTCAACCGGTCTATCAATATGTAGATGATCACAAGGACCAGATGATCGCAGACCTGCAGCGACTGGTGAGGCAGAAATCAATTTCGTCGCTGAACATCGGTGTACGTGAATGCGCCGAACTCCTGGTTGAGATGATGGCCGAGGTCGGAGTCGAGGGCCGGGTGATGGAAACGGCCGGTTTACCGGTTGTCTATGGCTTCATTGCGGCAGACCGTGAGAACGCCCCGACGATCACCATCTACAACCACTACGATGTCCAGCCATCCGACCCGGACGACGCCTGGGAATCTCCCCCGTGGGAAGCCCGCATCATCGGCGACAAGATGATCGGCCGCGGCACAACGGACGCCAAGGGCAACCTGATGGCACACCTCAAGGCAATCCAGGCGCTCAAGGCGACGACCGGCATGCCGGTGAATATCAAGTTCGTCTTCGATGGCGAAGAGGAGAGCGGCAGCCCCAGCCTGCCGGCGTGGGTCGATGAGAACATCGAACTACTGCGAGCCGATGCCGCACTATCGTTCGATGGTGGATTTGGCGCCGGCAACATCCCCCAGGTTGGTCTCGGTAGCAGCGGACTCGCCACAGTGAAACTCCGGGCAAAAGGCGGGGAGAAGGACCTGCACTCGGCCCGTGCACGCCTCGTGCCAAACCCGGCCTGGAAACTGGTCTGGGCGCTGGCAACGATGAAGGCCCCGGACGGCACGATCACCATCGATGGCTTCTACGACGACATTCGCCCGGTGACCGAAACCGAACGCGCCATCCTCGAGAGGACCGGATTCGATGATGAGGCCTACAAGGCCGATCTCGGCGTCGATGAGTTCCTCGGCGGCGTTTCTGGCGTCGATGCTCTGCAGCAACTGCTCTTCACCCCAACCTGCAACATCTCCGGCTTCGGAGCCGGCTACGTGGGCGAGGGCAGCAAGACGCTCCTGCCATCAACCGCCGAGGTAAACCTTGACTTCCGGCTTGTAGCTGACCAGGACCCGAAGGACATCGTTGAAAAGGTGAAGGCGCACCTAAGAAAGCACGGATTCGACGATATCGAAGTCATCGCCCGTGGTGGTGTCGAGGCATCCCGCACTGACCCAAACAGCCCGTTCGCCCAACTGGTCATCGAATCCGCCCGTCGGGTCTATGGCCAGGAGCCAGCGGTTCGCCCTACCGGCGATGCCTCCGGTCGGCAGGGAGCATGGTTCGCAACCAAACTCGGTGTTCCCGGCGCGGCCTCCTCTGTCGGCCCACCCGACTGGCGCGGGCACGCTGCGAACGAGTTCATGACCCTCGGCCATTTCATCAACGGGGTGAAGTACGCGGCAACAATCTACTCCCTGTTCGGTGAACAATGATTCGGCATGTGGAGACACTTGCGGCAGGAATCGACGCCGAAATCTACGGACACGAAGGATTCCGGCAGAACATCAGGAAATGGAGATTGACCACGATCCAAACCCCGACTACGCTAGCGCAATCGGTTTGTAGATATACGAGGAGGATTGCAGATGCAATTTGTCCACTTTAACGACTACCGGCTCGGCCTGCTGTCGGGAGATGAAGTCATCGACATCTCCGACATTGTTGGGCAAATTGGCGTCGGCATCCAGTCAAGGGTTGCTGCGCTGATCAATAACTGGGAAGAACTGGCTCCCCGGATCGCTGAAGCAGCGTCGGGCAGTGGTGTTCCGCTGAGCAGTGTCCAGCTCCGGGCATCCGTCCCCAAGCCGGGACAACTGGTTTGCGCGGCCGTGAACTACATTGAGGAAAACCGCCCTGAGGCAGGCCCGTTCAATGCGTTCCTGAAGCCCCCGACATCAATCATTGGCCCCGGCGAGACCGTGCAGCTCCCGGATGCACCGGTATCCGTCTTCCATTTCGAACCGGAGCTGGCAATTGTCATCGGCAAGACCGCTGCACACATCAAGGCTGAAGACGCGATGGACTACGTGTTCGGGTATACCGGGTTCATCGACGTCTCCGCACGTGGCCTGCCTGGCGGGTTCTTCCTGGGCAAGGCGTGGCACACCTTCGGACCAATGGGTCCGGCCCTGGTCACCAAGGATGAAATCGCCGACCCGAACAACCTGCAGGTTGATTTCACCATCAACGACGATCGTGTCCACTCCTATTCGACCAGCAAGATGGCCCGCTACATCCCTGAACTGCTGGAAGAGATGACCAAGGTCATCACGCTGGAACCAGGCGATGTTGTCCCGACCGGTGTCCACCACGAGGCGCTCGGCCCGATCCAGGGTGGCGACCGTGTCAGCCTGAAGATCGAGGGACTCGGTCCGTCGCTTGATGTCTCGGTCAACGATCCCCTGAACCGCACATCCTGGGAAGCGATCAAGATCTAGTCCTGTCTCGAGGGCAGGTTGCCGGAACGCGAGTCGGCAATCTGCCCTCAACCCTCCCCATTGGTAACCACCAGCGAAATACCCGATTTTTTTCGCCAGATGCCCGAATACATCGGAATCATTTCCGCCTGCCAATCGTTTGGAATCCGACGCGTTCCCTGTACAAGGTGGCGGAAACGTTCCTGCCGTTAGTAGCTTGTTCAGCTTCCCGCATGAGCCGTCTAACGACACACTTCCGAACCCTGGAATTCCCCAAAATATCCGGATTTCACTGCTATACTGTCCCAGACACGGACCAAAACAGGCTCCGTCTGAACGATGCAACACTGTCGCGAACTGACACCGCTCGATTCGCACCCGGTCGTCTATCTTCGGACAGTTGGAAGGGAGACCACGCGTGGCAGAAGCTATCAGCAACGGTGGGGCTGGAACGATGACGGCAGAGCAGTACACCAAGAGTGCGCTGGAACACGTCTGGGTACACTCCGCCAACTGGACCGAAATTGCCGAAAACAAGGGCATGAAGGTCTTCGACCGTGGCGAAGGCGCCCGTTTGTATGACGTCTACAACAAGGAATACATCGACGGCATCGCCGGCCTCTGGGTCGTCAATGCCGGCCACGGCCGTGCCGAGATCGGCGAGGCGATGGCGGAGCAGGCAGCCCGGCTGGCCTACGTCTCGGCCGCAAGCTACACCACGGTCCCGACGGTTGCCCTGGCAGAAGCAGTCGCAGACCTGCTGCCGGGTGATATCGACCGGCTCTTCTTCTGCTCCGGCGGTTCGGAAGCAGTCGAAAGCGCAATCAAGATTGCCAAGCAGGTGCAGGCCATGCGTGGCTTCCCGCGCCGCTACAAGATCATCGCCCGCCGCGGTTCCTATCACGGCATGACCTTCGGCGCGATGAGCCTTACCACCGGCCGCAAGGAGCAGTACTTCGGCCCGTTCATGGCCGGCGTCTACCATGTGCCGTCGCCGAACAATTACCGCCCGCAGTTCCCGGGTCTGAGCGGCATCGAGGATGAGATCGCCTGCGCCAATGCATTCGAGCAGGAAATCGAGTACCAGGATCCGGAAACGGTTGCAGCAATCATCGCCGAACCGGTATCAACCGCAAACGGCGTGCAGGTTCCGTCGCCGGCCTACTGGAAGCGACTGCGCGAGATCTGCGACAAGCACGGCGTGTTGCTGATCGCCGATGAAGTGATCAACGGATGGGGCCGCAGCGGCAAGTACTTCGCCATGGAGCACATGGGTGTCGTGCCGGACATGATTACGATGGCCAAGGGCCTCAGTTCCGGCTATGCCCCGATTGGTGCTGTCGGCGTGAGCGCCCGGGTGTTCGAAGGCTTCAAGGAGAAGGGCGATGTGGCACTCGGCCACCTGCTGACCTTCGGCGGACAGGCCGTTGCCTGTGCTGCAGCCCTCAAGAACATCCAGATCTTCAAGGAAGAGAACCTGGTTCAACAGTCGGCCGACAAGGGCGAATACATGAAGGCCCAGTTGAACGAACTTCGCAGCCACCCGACTGTTGGCGATGTCCGCGGACTTGGCCTGATGCTTGGCGTCGAGATCGTCAAGAACAAGGAAACCAAGGAGAAGTGGGGCCGCGAGCACGCGTTCGTGAAGCGTGTCAGCGAGCACATGAACGAGCGTGGACTTCTCTCCCGCGTCTGGGACATCATCCACGTCGCACCGCCGTTCGTCATTACCCAGGAAGAGATGGACCGCGTGGTGGCGATCATCGACGAATCGCTGACGCTCGCCGAGCAGGAATTCGCCTCGGAGATCGGCAGCTAATCCAATACCTCACAATCGATGGTTTCACGGGGCGCACAATAGTGCGCCCCGCTTCGTTATCCGGGTCTGGCAATTTTCCGGTACGGATGACCCTTCCGCAGGCGTACAACACACTCCTACGATGAGGTAAATGCGGTGTCTGTATGTCAGGATTTGCTTTGCCTCACGTCACCTGTTTGTCTGGCAATGTATTATCAAGCTTGCAGTGACGTGACGATGTTCCGGGTTCTCCGGTAGCCAAATCGCCTGCTTTACAGGCGGTTACCGGACTGGGAGGGTTACAACCAAGGTGCGCTCCCCTGGCAGTTATCTGCTTTCGATCCTGCTCTGCCTGCAACTGTTGGTGACCGGCCCGCTGACACTGTTTGCCGCCGCCACACCGGTAGTTGACGCTCCCCATCGCCTCCTTGTTCGCCTGCACGAGCCCGACGATCACCTCCTGGACAACCTCAATCCACGTTCTATCGAACCCATGTCCGGTGGGTCTCCGGGCTATGTCCTGACCTTCGCTGATGAAATCAAGGCATCAGAGGCTCTCATGACGCTTGGTTCGCATCCGAACGTCATCTGGGCAGAACCGGACCGGATGGTGGACTATGCCTTTATCCCGGACGACCCGTTGATCCAGGGACAGGCGTGGCTGGAAACGATCGACCTCTACGGTGCCTGGAACCTGACCTTCGGAGACGAATCAATCGTCGTGGCGGTTATCGACTCCGGTGTATCACACGATCACCCTGACCTCTCCGGCAAGGTGCTGCCGGGATTTGATGTACTGAACGATCATGGCGAACCGGTAGATGAGGTTGGGCACGGAACCGCGGTGGCCGGGATCATCGCAGCTCGCGGCAACGACGGCATTGGAGTCGCCGGCGTCGCCATGGAAACGACCATCCTGCCGGTGAAGGTTGGCTCGGCCGATGGCTCTCCAATTTCGGCAATCGTGACCGGAATCTATTGGGCAATCGACAATGGCGCCGACATCATCAATCTCAGCCTGAGTAGCGAGTTCCCGTCGGAAGCCCTGCATGAAGCGGTGCTCTACGCCTACGAACAGGGCGTTCCGGTAATCACAGCCGCCGGCAATGGGCCGAATGCCATTGCCTATCCCGCTGCCTGGCCCGAAACAATATCGGTCGGGGCGAGTACTGCCTGGGGCAGCATGACCGGGTTCAGTTCGCGCACCAACCGGGTCGACCTCATCGCTCCGGGTTCCGGTATTCTGACAACATGGACTGATCCTGCTGAAGGAGACGGTTGGGCATCGGTTTCGGGCACCTCGTTTGCGGCCCCGATGGTCGCTGGCACCATTGCATTACTGCTGGCGATTGACCCATCACTGACGATCGAGGAGTTGCGCCTGCTGCTAACCTCATCGACGATCCCGGTTGGTGACAGCGAACCGGAACCGGGCGCCGGCGCGGGGCTGATCGATACCGGCGCGACACTGCGTGAACTGCTGTCACGCTCGTTCGAGGAGACCTGGCAACCTGCCGATCTGCCGGTTGCCGAAGGGGTGGTCGAGCGCACCTGGATCTGGGGTCCGGCATCCATCGCAACCGGATTTGAGGAATACGACGGCACAGCCAGTGGTGAGCGCCTCATCCGCTATTACGACAAGGCCCGGATGGAGATCAACGATCCGACTGCCCTGAACCAGACCAACTGGTTTGTCACCAACGGTCTGCTGGCACTGGAAATGATCTCGGGGCAGATGCAGGTCGGTGATTCCCAGTTTGTCACTCGTGCGCCGGCCAATATCGTGGTCGCAGGTGATCTGGACGACCCCGGCTCGCCAACCTACGCCCACTTCCGAACCCGGCTGGACGCTACACCGGCCGAACAGGACGCCATCCTGGTATTACGGATGGATGGTTCGGGACAGGTTACCGAGGATTTCCGGTTTTCCGGGTATGGTGTCTACGCCGCCCGGTACATCGCCGAAACAGACCACCAGATCGCCTCGGTATTCTGGGATTATCTGAACACGACCGGAATGCTCTATCAGAACGATATGCTGACTGTCGGCCGGTTGTTTGAGCCAACCTTCTTTGTCACCGGTCTGCCGATCACCGAGGCCTACTGGGTCGAGGTACGCGTCGGCGGTGTGCAGGCCGATGTTCTGGTGCAGTGTTTTGAGCGACGTTGCCTGACCTATACGCCATCGAACCCGGAAGGCTGGACGGTCGAAATGGGCAATGTCGGGCGTCACTACTTCACCTGGCGATATGCCACCTTGGAAGAATACACATTGGTTCCGCCGGCAATAACAATTTGGGGCTAGGGGAACTAACCAGCAGGCGTGCCAAAGAAACGATCGCCGGCATCACCCAAACCCGGAATGATATAGCCAAGTTCGTTCAGGCTGTCATCCAGCGCAGTGGTGACGATCCGCCGCACCTGACGGTTCGCCAGCACAGCCTCCACACCGATCGGGGCCGACACAAGCGACAAGACTGACACCGGGCCGTCAAATACTGCCGCGACCAGCTTCAGGGTCGAGATTACCGAGCCACCGGTCGCCAGCATCGGATCGAGAATCCAGACCTCGGAAGCTGCAACCGGTTCGTACAGCGACGAACTGTAGACGATGTTATCCAGCGTCACGTGGTCCCGGCGGACTCCTGCGTGGTACAGAACCGCATCCGGGAACAATCGTCGGAACGGTCCGGCAAAGACCTCACCTGCCCGCAGCACCGATACACCGGCTGGCGGCTCAACGATCCGTTGAACCTGAACCGGCTCTCCGGAGAAACCGGGGACGTGATGCCGGTGCAGGGGCAGTTCCCGTGCTGCTTCCCAGAGCAAACACGTTGCAAGGTGTTCAGCGGCGACGGCAAATTCTCCGGTTGCAGTCCGACCATCCCGCAACGTCGACAGCCAGTGTTCGACCAGCGGATGCTCGATCACGGTCAATCGCTCATCATGCAGGACAGATTCTCTGGACGGCTGCAACCGTCCGGCCATCGGCGCAAGGTGGCTCACGAACGAACCTCACATCCCAGATCCTGAGCGATAAACCGGGTCAGATCGCTCTCCTCATTAACGGTCAACACCAGGGCAACGCCGCTGGCAGGTCCTTCGCCCAGCTCGGTGGCAGCCTGAACCTGAGCACGCTCCCAGCTTCCAGCACTTTCATATCCCTGACGGAAATCGATATATCGCTCGACAGCCAGAGCAACAAGTTCCACAGCGATCGCGTTGTCTGCCCATATCGTCAGATTGGCAGCAACCACTCCCGGCAGGCGACTGGCATCCAGCAACCATGAGCAGGAGATAGCGGCTGAGAGTTCCGCATGCAGGCGGTCTGATTCGGGGTGCTGCTGCACCCGGATAGCAGTATTCGGGTGGACCAGTTGCCGGAGCATCGCCTGGAACCGACCGGAATCCCCAAACGACGGGATGGCAATGCGATGCTGGAACCGTTCCAGTTCGGCCGGAATCAATACCCGATCGAGGAGGAAACCTGTTTCAGGCAGCTCAATCGCGTCCCATCCGGTGTGCCCCAACCTGGTGACACTGGCTTTCCGCTCTTTCGCCAAACGTTCCCAGCGAGACCGTACCGGACCCGGCGCGTTTGCCGGAACGGCGAGTGTCGCACGTTCCCCGAGTTCCACCAGTACCTGTGCCACAACGTGCGGATGGGCTCCCTGGCCCGGACGCGATGCAACCGACGGCACGACCAACACCGAACCGGATTCCGGGAGAACCTGCATGTCGATCAGCGTCCGGGTTGCGTCGGCGGGTGTGCTGGCCGCAGCAAGACTGACGTTGAACGGAGCGATCTGCCGGTCGGGTAGCGGCAACGTTGCCTGCGGCTCGGGCGGTCTGAACGAGCCGGCAAACCGTCGCAATCTCTGGATCATGCACACTCCTCTCCCGGTCGGTGATTGTATGCCCTCATGGTACAGTTACCCAGACTGAAAAGGAGCAGAATCGGTGTCTGCAACATCACTCTCGCCACGCCAGACAATGAATTTGCTTCAGGAACACGGCTACCGGCTCACCAATCCCCGCCGTGTGATCGTCGAGACGGTGTTCAGCATCGATCAGGCATTTTCGGCTGAGGAACTGGTCCGCCGCATCGAGGTTGTCGATGCCAATATTGGCCGGGCAACAGTGTTCCGGACGCTCGATGTCCTGGCCCAACTCGGTGTCCTTGACCGCCTCCACGGCCCGGATGGCTGCCACTCCTACGTCCTGGGGATGGGGAACGACGCCCACTACCACCATCTTGTGTGTTCGTCGTGCGGCACAGTTGTGCCGTTCGAAGGCTGCACCGTCGACTCGATGCTGGCCGAACTGCAACGCACGACGAAGTTCGAGATCTCGGCCCACATGCTCGAAGTCTTCGGTATCTGTGAAGATTGCCAGCGCTAGCTCGTGCGCTCCAACCGGGATGCCAACAGTTCGGCAATATGCATCGCCGTCTGGGTACTGTTGCGTGCCGAGAGGCCCCCGCGAATCTGCATCAAACATCCCGGATTGTCGGCCACAATGACACTTGCCCGGGTCATTTCAGCGTTGGCGATCTTCTTCCCGAGAATAGCTGTCGATACATTCGGGTAATCCATCGAGAACGATCCACCGAATCCGCAACAGACGTTGGAATCTGCCATCTCGCGCAACTCGAGCCCCAGCAGATCAGAGACGATCCAGCGAGCATCTGTGCCAAGCCCGAGCGCATTGGCTGACTGGCAGGCATCATGAATGGTTACAGCCGGGCCTTCCGCCGGCAGGAAATCCTCCGGCTGAAGCTTCGCCACCTGCACGATAAAGGTGGAGAACTCCATCATTCGCCCCGCCTGCCTGGTTGCACGAGCCAACCATTCCGGATCATCAGCGAACAGGGTCTGATAATCCTGGGCGACCGCTGCCAGACAACTGGTCGTGTTGGTCAGGATGACATCCGCCTCGGTCGATTCCAGCATCCGGATGGTTTGCTCCGCCATCTTCCGGCCGCGCTCGCGATCTCCCATGTTCAGGGCAATCAGCCCACAGCAGTGCTGGTCCGGCGGGAAGACGGTCTCGCAGCCACATGCGTGCAAGACATCCAGCACCGCCTCGCCCATTTCCGGCAGGACACGGTCGATCAGGCAGCCGGGGAAATAGGCAACCTTCATACCGGCAGCCTGGCTGGACGGCAGTCGCCGGACCGGGCGCTCAAGGCCCGACTTGCGGATTCGTTCTCGCAACGGTTGGTGTGCCGGGGCAGTCAGGTTCCGGTTCATCGTAGCTTCCGGCATCAGGGGGATGCGACGGATCGTGCCATCGTCGCCGGCGACCAGACTCGCGGCGCGGGCGGCGAACTTCGCCCAGCGCTGACCGCGCTTCGGGTCACTCCAACGCTCGACCGCCATCTCCTTGACCGCCGGCAAGCCAAACTCCTCGACCGCTCGAGCGCGCACCTCGAGAATCAATTCGGGAATCGGGATCTCGGCAGGGCAGACCATCTCGCAGGCGTTGCAGGAGACGCACAGACTCTGCGGCCCGGCCGCGTTCTCCAGCCCGTGATGCATCGCGGTCATGATCAGACCGATCGGCCCGGTGTAGATGTGACCAAACACATGCCCGCCAACGATCTGATACGGCGGACAGACATTCGAGCAGGCACCACAACGGATGCACTGCAGCGCCTCGCGCAGTTTGGGGTCTTCCCGCGTTGCCCAACGGCCATTGTCCAGCAAGACAATATGGACTTCTTTCGGCCCATGGACTCCCATCGCCAGCGCAAGTTCGATATCTGCTGTCCGGCTTGGCCCGGTGATGAACGAGACATAACTCGTGATCTTCTGGCCGGTGCCGGAGCGGGGGAGGACATCCAGAATCGCCGTCGCATCGGCCATGGTCGGGACGATCTTTTCGACACCAAGCAGGGCAATATGCACCGGCGGGAGCGTGGTGACCAGTCGTCCATTGCCCTCGTTGCTGACAATCATCAGCGTGCCGGTTTCTGCAATCGCAGCATTGGCACCGGAAATACCGATGTCAGCGTTCACGAAATCCTGCCGAAGCCGCTCACGCGCAACCTCGACCAGGCGGGCGATATCGGCCGGCAGTTCCTCGCCGGTCTCCTTCGAAAACAGCGCAGCGACCTGCTCACGGGTCTTGTGAATTGCGGGAGCAATCAGGTGGGAAGGCGCCTCACCTGCAAGTTGCATGATCCACTCACCCAGATCGGTTTCGACAACCCGCAGGCCAAGCTTCTCCAGTGCCTGATTGAGATGCACCTCTTCAGACACCATCGACTTGCTCTTGATCACCAGCTTCGCCTGGTGGCTGGTAGCAATTTCCCCGATGATCCGGTTCGCATCTTCCGGGGTCGCCGCCATGTGAACGACTGCTCCAACCGCCTCGGCTTCACGTTTGAACTGTTCAACCAGGTCGGGCAATCGGTTGATGGCGTCCTGCTTCAGGTCACGAACCCGGCGTCGCTTTTCGGCAAAGTCGCCACCGGCGAACGCTGCACCGCGTCTCCGGCTGAATTCCGGTAATGCACGTGTCAGCGCAGTTGCCAGATGTGGATCGGCAACCGCTTCATCAACACGCTTCCGGAACTGCTTCTTGTCTGGTTTCACTGCCTGACCCGCCATGGCCGTCCCCCTCTCGCTGGCAGTATAGCGGAGTGACGTGCTGCGCTAACCGGCAATCCCACGCCTCGGGTAGATCGTCACCCTGATCGGTTCAAACGTGAGGTCACGTCGATCGAACGAAACAATCCGCACTTCCTGGATATCTCCCGGCAGCACTGAATAACCAATGTCGATCCCGACCTGGTTATAACCCGGACGCCGGACTCCACCACCAATCTGCTCGTGCAGATAGTGCCAGCGGTTCCCGATGCGCACGGAAATCGTGACCGGTGTTGGCACACTCGGTAATTCGAGTTCGACGAACACATAGTTGGTCAGGTCGATTCCGTATTTCTCCCAGACCTCATCGGTAGCAATAGCAGCGAAGTCCGGGTCATGTGCCGGCGCCCATGGAGACTCCAGCCTGGGCAGCATCGCGATGATCATCCGGTCTCCGGGGCCATCAAGTTCACGCGGGGTGACCAGTCGAAAGTTGTGATTGGCGCTGGCGACTGCGAAAACCGGACGGCCCATATCCGGGTAGTTCATCCGCACCAGACGGTGACCGGGAGCCTGGTAATAGGCAGCAACAACCTCATCGCCAAGCAACGTCACCCGGTACATCAGTTCACGGTCCATCGAATGACCAAACATCGATAGCCGCTTGTCAATCGGCATCCCGCCTTCTTCATCTGTGAACCAGAGGTAATAGCGGATCGTCGTTGCCACCGAATTACCGGAGCGGGATTCGGACACCTGGTAATAGACCCCGATTGGTGTGCTGTAGCGGCTCGGGAACTCGGTACCGTAGTGGAGGAGCAATGGCGCATGGCGATAGACCATTTGCAACGCCCCCACCTGCATCGGGTTAGCCGCCAGTTCGTCGAGATGGCTGACAGTCGTCAGGTTCTCCTCAACGATCCGCTCCCGGCCACGTAGCGGGTCGCCCGGCGAGCGCACTCCTGCCCGTGGACTGGTAATCTGAAGGATGTCGGAGGTCACCACGATGTTCCCGACCAGGAGCACGATCAGCACGACGACCAGCAGTACCGACGTCAACTCCGGTTCTGTGTGAAACCTGGAAGAAAGCCTGGAAACTGGCCCTTTTATGGATCCAAATGACCAGCGTTTCCGCTCTATCGCCTGATCTTGCCGGTGTGTAGATTCGCTCAACCATGACCTCCTGCCGGCGCGATGTGTTCCTGACGAGCGGCTATACTCGCGAACGGCGTGTCCTATCAATTGTTTCAGGTATGGAGATACAGCTTTGGTGAACTCGCTCACATCTGAATTACTCGTCGATCTCGCTCTCCCATCTCAGGCACGGGTTAGTCCGGACGGGACGCATGCAGTCGTAGCTGTCACTACCACCTCGAAGAAAGGGGAGCATCCGGAATCCACGATCTGGATCGCCCCGACCGATGGCAGTAGTCCGGCTCGCCGATTGACCTCCGGTCTCGCCAACGACACCGCGCCACGCTGGTCACCGGACAGCAAGCGCATCTGCTTTCTGTCCGACCGTGCCGAGCGCGGAACGTCCCAGCTCTACGTGCTTTCGCTTGATGGCGGAGAGGCATTGCCGCTTACCGATGAACCGGGCGGCGTTGCCGAGGCTCGCTGGCTCCCGGGTGACACTCCCCGGATCGCCTGGCTGGCGATAGATGCCCGTGACAAGGACGAAATGAAGCGCCGCAAGGATGAGCGCGACGACGCCAACGTCTACGGCGAATTCTGGCCATATGCCCGGCTGCGCGTTACCAATCCTGATTCCGGTGAAACCCGCAAGTACGACATCGGCGATCAGCACATCGCCAGCTTCGAACCTTCGCCGGATGGCAATCGACTTGCCCTCTGGCTCCTTGATGTTCCGGATATCGACGAGGGACTCGATCGATGCCAATTGGCGCTGCTCGACCTTGAGACGGGCGAACTGGAAACGGTGGGGGACCGGGCATTCCATCCGAACAGTGTCGCCTGGTCACTCGATGGTACTGAACTGACCTACGTTGGCCGTGGAGGAAAGACAGCCGTCTCTTCAACCCAGGCATGGCAGCGTAATCTGATCGGAGACGATCCACCGATCTGCGTTACGCCCGACCTGGAAGCCTGTGTCGGCGATATTGTCCGCGTCCGGGAAACGGGCGAACTCCTTGCGATCATCGTGCAGGGCACTGAATCCTGGTTGGGCAGGATCGACACCGGAAGTGGTGAGGTAGAGAAACTCCAGCATTATCATGGTGACCTGACCTCACTGTCGGTCAGCGACGATGGCAAGATCATCGTTGCCCTGGGGTCTACTCCCGACCGACCGGCAGATGTCGTGGTACTGGCCGGTGAAGGTGGGGCCCGGCGGATCACCAACTTCCATACCGTGCTGGATGATGTCGAACTGGGGGAACAGGAGATTATCACCTGGCACCGCAACGGCTTTGATCTGGATGGCATTCTCATCTGGCCACCAGGACGCAGCCGGGCTGATGGGCCGATGCCGACGATCGTTTCCCTTCACGGCGGCCCATATGGCCGCTGGCCAAACAGTTTCATCAATGGCCCCTTTGGCAGGCGACTGGCCCAGGAAGGGTACCTGGTCTTCCTGCCGAACCCACGCGGTGGCCGGGGTCACGGGCAGGCATTTGCAGAAGCCGTGCTGTATTCCGTCGGTGATGAGGATTACCTCGACATCATGGCCGGCGTCGACCTGCTGGTGGAGCAGGGACTTGCCGATCCGGATCGCCTCGGTTGCGGTGGCTGGAGTCAGGGCGGGTTCATGACTGCCTGGATCATCGGTCAGACCGACCGCTTCAAGGCGGGCGTTATGGGCGCCGGTATCAGTGACTGGGGCATGATGATCGCTACCAGCGACATTCCAAGCTATGAGAAC
Source organism: uncultured Thermomicrobiales bacterium (assembly GCA_964462545.1). Lineage (GTDB taxonomy): Bacteria > Chloroflexota > Chloroflexia > Thermomicrobiales > CFX8 > CAYWXR01. The sequence continues at coordinate 23,465 of CAYWXR010000018.1, read as the reverse complement.
CTGATGGGTGGCGGCAACCCGTACACCAGTGCCGGCCCCCACTCATTCGACAAACAGTCGCCAATTTCCTACGTTCACCGGGCAAGGACCCCAACCCTGATCGTTCACGGTGAGAATGATGTGCGTGTGCCGGTAAGCCAGGCGATTTTCATGCACCGTGGTCTGCGAGCCCATAACGTCCCGACCGAGTTGGTCACCTATCCACGCGAACCACATGGCATCCAGGAACGCAACCATCAACTTGACCTGCAACGCCGGGTCGTTGAGTGGTATCGCCGTTGGGTTCCGGTGGAGTAGCACCCTGCGTCAACCGGTTGCGATAATCAATTGCGGGCGAGGTCATCCGGCCTCGCCCGAACTCATGCTGGCCGTCGAAACCGGAAAACCCGGCATACACGAAATATGGCAGGCTAAGGTCATGAACCAGTCAGAACGCTTGATGCCAACCACAATAACCAGCCCGCCGCTCAATGTTGACCGGCTTACCAAGCGCTTCGGGAAATTCACTGCGCTCGACGAGGTGTCGATCACGGTCCAACCGGGAGAAATCGTCGGATTGCTCGGGCCAAACGGTGCCGGCAAGAGCACGCTGATGAAGTGTATCGCCGGCTTGCTGCGTCCGACGTCAGGAACCATCCATATCGGCGATGCGCCGGCCCGGAGCAGTGAGGCCAACGCCCGGGTGGGCTACATTCCGGAAGTGCCATCGGTCTATGACTTGCTGACCCCGTGGGAGCACATGCAATTTACGGCGATGGCCTATGGGCTGTCGGACTGGAAACAGACGGCCGAGACCATCCTCGAACAGTTCGATCTCGACGAAAAACGCAACTCGCTTTGTGGTGAACTCAGCAAGGGTATGCGCCAGAAGGTGCTGATTGCCTGCGCTCTGCTCCATCAACCATCACTCTATCTCTTCGACGAACCAACGGTCGGGCTCGATCCACAGGCCCAGCGTGAACTGACCGACCAGATGCGCCAGTTACGCGAGAACGGTGCGGCCTTGCTGGTGAGTACCCACATTCTGGCCCAGATTGAGCGACTGGCCGACCGCGCAGTCATCCTCAACCGGGGAACAATCGTGGCGTCCGGAACGCTGGACGAACTGCGCCACATGTTCAACCTTGCCAGCGACACGCCGCTTGAAGACGTATTCCTGCAGGTGACCGAATAGTGCACGTTCAGCGGAGTATTCTCGCCCTCGCCTACCTGCAGTACCGGATCATCGTCAACTGGATCCGCCGGTCGCTTCGCTCGATCCTGATCTGGGGACTCATTATCACCGGCATTACCTTCGCCATTGCCGCACGGGTATTTGGTGGCGGCGGGGGCGGTGGAGAAAGTCCGCCCCCTCCTGATACCGGCTTCTCCCAGGTCTATTTCGAAGCCGGATCAGTGCTGATGTTCCTGATCACCGTGCTGTTTGCCGTCTGGAAGGGAACCGGGCCACCACCGAAAATCACCCAGGCCGAGGTCATCATGGTGCTGGGATCGCCGATCAAGGCTCGTATCCAGTTTGCATGGCTGATGTTCCGGGATATGGCAGCACTGGTGCTGTTCATCTCGACATTCACCCTGTTCGCCCTGGCATCCTCGATCATCGATGCCATGACCGCCGGGGAATCTTCGCTGGATGGAGCATTTAGTTCACCAGCTGTTGCAATCTGGCTCATTGTCCTGATTGGCGGCGCAACCCGCTTCACCACCTGGGTGGCAACCGAGCAGGTCGTTGCCCGGGACCCGGAGGGTGGACATCAACTCAGAAACGGCATCCGCGCCGGCGTCATCACCATTGGCGCAGCAGTTGCCGGTTGGCTCCTTGTCCCGACATTCCGGTCAAACACCAGTGGCGTTGAGGCGCGGATCGACGAATTTGCCTACCGTGTCCTCGACCTTGCCAGCAACACACCGCTGGTCCTGCCGGCGAACATCCTGAGTGACCACACAGCAACCTTGCCCGCCCTGGGCGGTATGCTGCTACTCCTCGCGATCATCTCCGGGTTCGGGATCTACCATGCGAAAGACTTCGTCGAACCCATCGCCATCACCGCCGAACGGTCGACTGATGCCCGTGGACAATCGGTGGACACCGGCAAGGACCTGCACTGGTCGTCGATGAGCCAGTTAGGCAAGGCTCCCCGCCTGTCGATCACCATTCCGCCCTTCGGGAGTGGCCCCTGGGCACTGCTCTGGAACAGCATGGTACGGTGGGCACGCTACGAGATTGCGGTTGCCGGGGTCAGCATCCTGGTGCTGGCCGGTATGGGGCTCGGCGCAGCAATCCTGGCTCGACTGGAGATCATTGATCCGCGCTGGATCTGGATGCTCGCATTGAGCATGCCGCTCTTTGGCTCCTACAACATGTTTCTGGATGAACTTCGCAAGCCATTCATCTTCATGCTGCCGGGACCGCCCTGGAAACGACTGCTCGCAGCGGGAGCCACCTCGGTCATGGATGGCACCATCAGCGCCTTTCTGGTTGCACTGATCGCACTGGTGCTTGGTGTCCTGCCACTCATCGAAGCCGTGATGATCCTGGTTGCTGCGACAGCTATCGGCTTCCTGATTCAGGCCGGCATTGGCCTGGTCCAGGTTATCCTGCCCACCTGGTTGAACAAGAAGCTACGCACCAGCCTCACGTTTGCAATCAACACATTGGCCATCATGCCGGCCGCGATTGCCACGGTAATTGGCGTGGTTGCCGGCGGGGAGAATGTGGGCTACCTTGCCGGTGTGGTTACGGCGGTCCTCTCCGGAATCATCGTCCTCGGATTGGCAGTAAAACTGTTCGATCGTCTCGAAATGCCGGTATAGGCAGGAACGATCACCAATTCTTCATATTTCCTTCACGTAGCCGGAACAATGATGCCGTACAGTTTGTTGCAGACATCGGACGACTCGATGTTCCTCATGTTACTTCCGTCTGGTCGGATTGGCTGAAATGCTGGCATTTGCCCTTACGCGATTGCTCCGGGGAGTTCTGACACTCTGGCTGGTGGTGACAGCAGTCTTCATCGGACTGCGTCTTTCAGGTGACCCGGTGACGACAATGCTCGGCTACGAGGCATCGCCGGAAGCAGTCGAGAGCATGCGAACCAGACTGGGGCTGGACGACTCTATTGCCGTTCAGTATCTGCGTTACCTTCAGATGCTGGGAACCGGAGATTTCGGCACGTCGCTCCGCGAGCCCCGGCCCGCATCAAGAGTGGTCCTGGAGCGCGTGCCTGCGACGCTTCAACTCGCCGTAGCAGCGCTGGTCATTTCGGTGGTCATTGGAATTCCCGCCGGAGTCATTGCCGCAATCAGACGAAACAGCCTGCTCGACCGGGGACTGATGGCCTTTGCATTTTTCGGTCAGGCGGCCCCAACGTTCTTCATCGGCATCCTGATGATTCTCTGCTTCAGCCTCTGGTTACAGGTGCTGCCCAGCGGGGGGCGTGGCGGGTGGCAACACCTGATCATGCCGGCATTCACCCTGAGTACCTACTCCATGGCCAGCCTGGCGCGGATTACGCGCTCCGCCATCCTCGATGTGGCCGGTGCCGATTTCATCCGCACAGCAAGAGCAAAGGGGCTCCAGGAATCCCGGGTGGTGGTCACCCACATGTTACGCAATGCGGCACTGCCAATCATGACCTTGCTTGGAATCCAGATCGGCGTGGCAATCTCCGGGGCAGTTGTCACGGAGACTGTCTTTGCCTGGCCAGGAATGGGCAGGCTTGCCGCCACTGCCGTTTTCCGCCGGGATTATCCGGTCATCCAGTTTGCTGTGTTGCTCATCGCAACTACAGTAATCCTGGTAAACGCGCTGACCGACATCCTTTACGCCGTTGTAGACCCCCGGATTCGGATTCGTGGCGGGGTAGCGTAGCGTCATGCAACCTCAGGTAACACCGGCCACATCTTCCGGTCGACAGACAAACCAGTTGCTGACTGCACGGCGCTGGAGCAACTACCGGCAACGAGTGCCGCTGCTCATCATGGTTTGCCTCGGAATACTGGCAGTGTTCGTGATAGCAGCCCTGTTCGCGCCACTGATCGCACCATATGATCCTGGCCATCAAACGCTCACCGCACGTCTGTCTGCACCGGCAGGATTTGACGGTGCGGTATCCGGACACCCGCTCGGCACAGACCAACTCGGCCGGGACATGTTTTCCCGTCTGGTGTATGGAGCACGCGTTTCGCTTGGGATCAGCGTGCTTGGCACCGTCATCGGCGCATCGTTCGGCATCCTGCTTGGTCTGCTGGCCGGGTTCCGGAAAGGTGTCGTTGATGAGGTCATCATGCTCCTTGTGGACGCACAAATGGCACTTCCGCTGGTTGTGCTGGCACTTATCGCAATTGCGATTTTTGGAACAGGCCTGCCGGTGCTGGTTCTGGTGGTGGGACTGGCCGGATGGGACAGTCACGCGCGCCTGACCCGCTCCATGGTGCTGAGTGTCCGCGAGCGCCAGTTTGTCCTCGCGGCCCAGGCGTCCGGAGCGGGTAGAAGCCGCATCATGTTCCGGCATGTACTGCCGAACATTGCCTCACCCCTGATCGTGCTGGCGAGTTTTCAGCTTACCGCAATCATCCTGCTGGAATCCTCGCTCAGTTTCCTCGGCGTCGGCGTGCAGCCTCCCACGCCCAGCTGGGGATCAATGATCGGCGAGGGACGCGACTACCTGGCTACTGCCTGGTGGATTGCGGTCGTTCCAGGCATCGCGATTGTCCTCACGACCATGGCAATCAGTCTGACCGGTGACTGGTTGCGTGACACCCTGGACCCAACCCTTCGGCAACGGCAAACAGGTACATGAAGCTTGAAAGGTTACCTACGCCCATGACCTTGACGTCAGGTATTCCGACATTGACACGGAGATCTCTACTCCGCGCAGCAGGCGCCTCGATGCTGCTGTTGACATCCGGTACGCTGCTGGCAGCGTGTGGAGACGATGACGAGCCAGCGGCCCCCGCTACTCCGGAAGCAGCCGGAGAAGAACCCCAGGCAACCGGCGAAACAGAACGGCCGGTGTTGCGAGTAGGTGTCCAGGCATTGCCGGACAGCCTCGACCCGTATCTCCACCTTTCCAATATTGGCACGCGAGTCACCTACTCGATCTTTGACCACCTGCTCGAGCGGAACTTCCGGGATGGCGATCCACCAGGAACCGGGCGCGGTATTCTGCCGATGATCGCCGCTGGATGGGAACGAGTGGATGACACCACGCTGGAACTGACCCTGCGCGATGATGTGGTCTTTCACAACGGCACCAGGCTCACTGCTGACGATATTGTGTTCACCTTCAATCGCATGCTGAACAACCCGGCCCCGGAAATGGTTGAACCTGCCGGCTACGTCAACACGATTACCAACATCGAGGTGGTCGACGAATACACTGTCCGGTTCATCACAGCAGACCCGGATCCGCTACTGGAAATGCGGCTGACATCCTGGGCAACCTGGATTCTGCCAAAGGCGTACTTCGAGGAATCCGGTGCCGACGCCTTTGCCCTCAATCCGGTGGGTACCGGGCCGTATCGCTTTGTCGAACTCAAACCCGACGAGATTCTGGTGCTCGAATCCCACGACGAATACTTCGGGGGAACACCGCCCGCCTCACGAATCGAGTTCCGGGTCATCCCCGAAACCGCCGGACGTGTCGCAGCCCTGGTCAGTGGCGAACTGGACATTATTACCAACATTCCGCCGGACCAGACTGACCTGATCGACGGTAACGACGGCGTTGAGGTGCGTAGCGTCCCTCTCGCGAACTGTCATGTTTTGCGCTATAACGTCAACCATCCACTGATGGCCGACAAGCTGTTGCGCCAGGCAATGAATCTGGCGATCAACCGCGAGCTAATCATCGAAACGCTCTGGGGTGGCAAGGCAGAGTTGATGCGCAATCACCAGTTCCGCGAATATGGTGATCTCTATAACCCGGATCGACCATACCGGCCGTTCGATCCGGACGGCGCCCGGGCACTCCTTGAACAATCCAGCTATGACGGCTACACCATCGAGTTCCGGACAACTCCGTTCACCTACACCCTGGGGCTGGAAGTTGCCCAGGCGATTATCCAGATGTGGAACGACGTCGGCATCAAGGCCGAAGTGAAGGTAATGGACAACGTCTACTCGGACGGTCCACAGAACATCATGGTGACCAACTGGTCGAATTCGTCATTCACCGCGGACCCTGATAGCGCATTCTGGTTGCGCTGGGGGGCCGGCACCGGCACCCAACGTGAGTTCTGGACACCGGAAAACCCCCGGTTCAACGAACTGGGCGAACAGGCACGCAAGACGCTCGACCAACAATTCCGGTACGAGGCCTACCAGGAACTCCTGGACATCTGGACGGAGGAGGCACCGGGCACAGAACTGCTGATTCCCGAGGAACACTACGGTGTACGCAGCGATCTGGATTGGTTACCCTATTCGTTCTATTCCATGGACTTTCGCAAGGGAAATCTGAGTTTCGGTTAGCCGGGTGGAGCCGACATCACCCGGCGTGACACAGACAGGACAGTGTTCGTGAGTTCAAGCACCAACGATCGACGGGTATTGATTTTCGGGGTAGATGGTCTGCGACCTGATCTCATTGATCCGGAACTGATGCCGACCTTCGCCAGGGAAATCGCACGCGGCACCCGGATCAGCGAACATCACGCTGTCTATCCAACCCACACCCGGGTAAACATGTCCTCGCTCACCAGCGGTTGCGCGCCGGGTCAGCACGGAGTGGTTGCCAACGTCATGCGGGTTCCCGGCGCGACTGAGAACGGCATTATCGATACATCCAGCTTCGCCGACCTGCGGGCGCTCGACAAGGCGTCGACCGGACCGGCACTTCGGGTACCAAGCCTCGGTGAATTGCTGGATGCCCATGACGCACGGGTGGCTGTTGCGGCCACATCTTCAGCCGGAGCCGCCCTGCTATGGACCCGGCTGCACCCCTACAGGATCGTGAACACCAACACTACCTATGATCGCCCGGACCTCTACTCTCTGCGAGACAAGCTTGGAGAGGTTCCACCAAAGGACGCTGACCACCCGCACGACCGCCTTCACTATGCCGCCCGGGCCGTCACGGACATCTTCCTTGATGACCAGGAGTGCCGGCTGATTGTGAACTGGCTGGCCGATGTCGATAGCGCCCTGCACTATAACGGGCTGGGAAGCCCTGAAAGCATCGAGGCGATGAAAGCGTGCGACGCCGCACTCGCCCACATTCTGGAAACGATGGAGAGACGGGGCATCCGCGACCAGTTCGACGTACTGCTGCTCTCGGATCATGGCCATTCGACGGTCAAACATCACCGTACACTGGCGGAGTACATCGACCGCGCCGGAATCGATCTCGAATCCGAACTGCAACTCACCACGGCGAGCGATTTCGTGTACGCAGTGGATGGCACCTCGCCGACGGCAGCTGATGTTGAACCACTTGTCCGCTGGTTCCAGGAACAGCCATGGGCGGGAGTCGTCTTCGGTGGAACCCCGGAAATCGCGGCACTGCCTGGTGTACTACCGCTATCGGCAGCCTGGAACGGCCACCTGACCGACCGGGCTCCGCTGCTGGCTGTCAGCCCGTCCTGGACCCGGGACACCAACGAACAGGGAGTACCCGGCACCATCGCTGCACTGACCGAGCAGGTTGCACTGCGTTCTACACACGGATCGGTGTCGCCGTATGACCTTCACGCAACAGCAATTGCCGTTGGCCCGAGTTTCCGGGAAGGGTTTGTTAGCGATACCCCGACCGGCGCGATTGACATTGCTCCGACAGTGTTGTCGCTGCTGGGTATTACTCCGCCTGACCACATGGATGGCCGCGTCATCTGGGAAACGATGTCCAATCCGGCTGGTGAATCGCCTGAAGCCACCACCGAGACCATTGAGCCGGAAACCCCGCACAGCGACGGTTTCAATCCCTCACTGATTCTTCATCGTGTCGGTAAGACCACCTACATCCATCAGGGTGAAAACGCCCGGGAATAGCTGCGACATTCACGAAAAGAAAAACAGGAAGGACCCGTGCGCCATCGCACGGGTCCTTCTACAATCAGATGATGGCAACGACAGGGCGCTGGAGACCTATCCCTGCTTGACCGGGGCAGCAACGCGGCCCCCCGGCCGGATGAAGCGGATCGAACCATCCTCATTCAGGACAAAGTCGAGGCGGCTCCACTCGTCGCGGCCCTCGATGCCAATAAACCGGGTTTCGTCGATTGGCTGGTAGTAGGTCGGCGGGAATTTCAACACCTCATCCGACGTGATATTGGCCATTGAGGTTTCCACCTTGAGCTTGCCGGCTTCCACTGTCACCTTCATCCGGGTGCTCGGGTTCTCGTACTCACCGGCGAACCGCTCCAGATCGGCATCGGAAACCTCGATCGGCTCCGGCCGGTCTTCCTTGAGGCCAGCGACATGCTCCAGCAACCAGGAGTTGATCCCCTGAATCGCCGAACCACCGTAGGCACAGTTCGTATAGATGGCAATGGCAACACCCTTTTCCGGAATCGCCATGTTAGCCGTGATAAACCCGTTGGTACCGCCGCCATGCTCAAAGAGGCGTACGCCCTGAACCGTGCGGCTACGCCAGCCGAGGCACCACTCACCGCTGAAGTTCGGAACCTCGATCTGCGGCTCCTGCATCTTCAGGCGAGACTCCTCGGAGAGAATGCCCGGCTCGCCGCCATTCATGTGATAGAGGTCAAACTTGAGGATATCCTCGACCGTTCCGTGCAGACCGCCTGCCGGGTTCAGCGCCCGGTTCAGCCAGTAATCACGCATCACGATGACATCATCGTCGCCCGGTTTGGCAGGTCCGTGACCAACGCCGTGCGGGTAAGGGAAAACCTCGTGCGCAAAGTAGAAGGTGCGCTCCAGGCCGAGCGGCTTCAGCACCCGCTCGCGCATGGCATCCTCAAACGGCTGCTCCAGCAGAACCTCGATGATCCGGCCGGCAATGTTGTAGGCGATGTTGGTATATGCCCAGACCTCGGTCGGGCGATACATGTGGGGAACGTTGACGATGGCATCCACCGAAAGCTTCAGCGCATCATCACCCCAACCATAGTCATCGAACACATCGCCCCAGAGACCGGACTGGTGGGACACCAGGTGCTTGACCTTCAGTTCGTCAAGCACGGTCATGTCCATCAGTTTCAGATCCGGCAGGTAGGTCTTGACCAGTTCGTCCAGGTCCACCTTGCCTTCATCGACCAGGGTCATCAACAGGGTGGTGGTGAAGACCTTGGAGTTGGAACCGATCTCGAAGAGCGTATCCGGAGTGACCGACCAACCGGTCTCCAGGCTGGTGACACCATAACCGGCAGTCTCGATCTTGCCATCCTTGAGGATGCCGACTGCGATACCGGGCACGTTCCATTTGATCCGTTCGCGATTGACTACCTGTGCCAGTTCCGCGGCAAAAGCTGATTCCATGAGTAATTGATCCAACTTTCTAATCGTTCTTTCGTGCCACCAGACGGTAGCCAAACCGCATCCAGCGCGGATGTTCGCCATCCCGGAAGATGAACTCTGTCCGCATGCCGTCAAACTCCCCACCGACAGCAACGAACTCGTCGTTGCCGAGGGGCTCCAGCATGGCTGGCTCCATGGTGATCTCTTCCTGGGTCAACGGGTGAACCAGTTTCGTTTCGACCCGCAGCCTGCCATCCTCGACCGTGATGACCGAGTCTCCCAGGTCGCGGCTGTAGGTGCCGGTATAGCGTTCGAGTTCCGCCTCGCCAAGCGTGATCCGCTCCGGTTCCTGCCGGGTCAGACCGCAGTAGCGTTCGAGCGCCCACTCGATAATCTTCTCGATTGCCTGCGATCCCCGGTCGCTGTTGACCAGCACCGAGATGACAAAGCCCTTGTCCGGCACAGCCAGCATCTGGGTGTTCTGACCATTGGTGGAACCACCGTGGCTGAGGATCTGGTGTCCATCAATCTCGGTGAGCGTCCAACCGATACCCCACTTCACGCCGGAATTGACCTGTGCCTGCTCCTGCCGCATTGCCCGCAGCGATTCCTCGCTGAGCACGCGCTCACCGTTCCAGGTGCCATCTCCCATGTGGAAGCGCATAAAGGTGATGACATCCTCGACATTGGAGATAATTGCTCCGGCCGGGTTTGAAGAGCGGGGAATTGCCCAGGGATGGGCAACCGCATGCTGGTTCGCCTCCGGGTTCCAGGAATGTCCGGCAACTGCCGAATACATGACCACCTCGTGGGCATGCCAGAAAGACCGTTCCATGCCGAGCGGCGCGAAAATCTCCTCGCGGACTGCCTCTTCATACGGCTTGCCGGCGAGGTGCTCCAACACCCTGCCCGCCAGCGAGAAACCACTGTTGCAATAGCTCCAGATTTCTCCCGGATCACTTTCCTGCGCCCAGGTGTATGCCTGGTCGATGAACTTGCCCAGCGCATCGTCACCGATCCCGGTATCGTCGAATCTGTCACCTTCGAGGCCGGACATGTGGGTAAGCAGGTGGCGCATGGTGATCGTCGCCTGAGCCTGCTCGTCTGCCAGACGCAGATCAGGGAGATACTCCTTGATCGGCGTATCGAGGTCGAGTTTGCCCGCTTCCAGCATCTTCATCGCCAGAGTGGCGGTAAAGACCTTGGTGTTGGAACCAATCTGAAAGAGCGAATCCGGCCGGGTTGGATAGCCTGTTTCCAGGCTGATGACACCATAACCATGCCCCCGGAAATCTCCATCGATCCAGGTTCCGACGGTCAAACCAGGAATATCCAGTCGTTCCATCTCGTGCCGGACCACTTCGTCCAGCGTCCCAAATGTCTTCCTTTCGTCAGACATGCCAACTCCTTCCCGGCCCGTTGCAGTGGCAACCAGGCCTCTATGATCGCGAGTCGAACGCGTCCCGCAATCCGTCGCCAAGCAGGTTGAACCCGAGAACCGTCATCCCGATGAAGATGCCCGGGAACGTTGCAATCCACCATTCGTTTCGCAGGAACTCCCGGCCACGGGCCAGCATCGAGCCCCATTCGGGGGAAGGTGGCTGTGCACCCAAACCGATAAAACTCAGCGCTGCGCCAGCCAGAATCGCCGAGGCAATACCAAGTGTTGCAATCACCACAATCGGCGAGAGTGCATTCGGCAGAATGTGAAGGAAAACGATCCGCAGATGGCCACTACCGGCGGCTCGGGCGGCCTCAACGTATTCCTTCTCCCGTAATGAAAGTACCTGTCCGCGCATTACCCGTGCGTAGACCGGAATCGAACTGATTCCGATGGCGATCATTACATTTCGCAGGCTCGGTCCCAGGACAGCAACGAGGGCGAGCGCGAGGATCAAATCCGGGAACGCCAACATCACGTCGATGAATCGCTGGCTCAGCATGTCAAACCAGCGACCGTAATAGCCGGCGAAGAGCCCGATCACCGAACCGGCAGCCATGCCAATGACCACTGCAATGACACCCACCCGCAGCGAGATGCGCCCGCCATACAACACCCGGGTGAACACATCACGGCCAAACTCGTCGGTACCAAAAAAGTGGTCGCGGCTCGGTGGTAATTGCCGGTCCAGCATGACCATTTCAAGAGGGTCGGCTGATGTCAGCAACGGAGCGGCAAGGGCCATCGCGATCATCGCCACGATGATCACCAGACCAGCAACCGCCGCCCGGTTCTCGAACAACCGGCCGATCATCAACTGCCATTGACTTCGAATCGGACGGGCTTTCCCCAGTTCCACCAGAGACAAGTCCCGTTTGATGGAAGCGGGATCAGATGACAACGCCATGAAGCACCTTCATGAAACCCATCACGAATACTTGATCCGCGGGTCGATCAAACCGTAGAGAATATCGACCAGCAGATTGACGAAGACATAGACGATCGCCACAAAGAGGACGATCCCCTGGATCATCGGGAAATCGCGGGTCAAGAGCGATTGCACCGCCAGCGACCCGATACCGGGATATCCAAACACCGCCTCAACAATGAACGCACCCGAAAGCAGCGATCCGACCAGCAGGCCAACAATCGTGACGACCGGGATCAGTGCATTCCGCAAGGCATGCCGGTAGACGATGAAGACCTCACGGAGACCTTTTGCCCGGGCGGTGCGGATGTAATCCTGCTGGAGCGCCTCAATCATGCTGGCTCTGGTGACACGTGCCAGCACCGCCGAGACCACCAACCCCATCGTGAATGCAGGCAAAACAATCGTCTTCCAGCCCTCGGCTCCTGCCGCCGGAAACCAGCCCAGTTTCAGTGAGAACAGCAGGATGAACATCATCCCCAGCCAGAATCCGGGGATTGACACCCCGATGATCGCAATGAGCATGGCAATGCGGTCAATCCAGGTGTTCCGGAACGTCGCTGCCAGAATGCCGGCTGTCAGTCCGATAACCAGTGCAATGGCCAGACTCGCCACAGCAAGTTTGGCCGTGTTCGGAAGGCGTGTCTTGATATGCCCGGCTACCGGTTGTTTCGTCCGGTACGAAGTCCCGAGATCACCCCGGACGGCACGGGTAACAAACTGGACATACTGCCGGTGTACCGGCAGGTCGAGTCCCATCTCACGTTCGATGATTGCCCGTTGTTCCGGCGTCGGTTGGGGCTGGTTGGCAAACATGATCGCAATCGGGTCGCCGGGTACGGCCCGCACCATCAGGAACACCGCCAGCGAGATCCCGAACAGCACCGGAACCACACTTACCAGACGCACCAGTATGTATCTCAGCACACTACGCCCCAGTTACCGCCTGCTTGCCAACACCTGCCGCACAGTTGTTGCCGGCCCGGTGTGGAACCGGGTCGGCAATCGCCTTCCTAATCCTCAACCCAGGCATCAACCCATACAAAGACGTTGTCCGGACCGAGATGGAAGCCCTTCACCTCGGCACGGGTCATGATCACCGCAAGGTCGGTCCAGAGCGGGATAGCGGCCGCATCTGCCAGCGCAATCTTCTGCGCCTCAAAATACAACGCCTTGCGCTCTTCAAGATCGGAAACCTGCCGCGCCTCGGTGATGGCGTCCATGTACTCGTCGACGCGGTACTGACCCAACCCGAAGGGGAACGAGGAAATCAGATGGAGAATATCCGGCTCCGGCCATCCCACACCGACCAGGTCGATGTCGTGAACACCTTCCGGAAGGCGAGCAATCATCGTACCGATCTCCATCACCTCGATGTTGATCTTGATACCCACCTGGGCCAGATGCGACTGGAAGACCTGAACGACCCGCTCGTTGGTCGGATTGGAGTAGAGCCAGAAGACCAGGTCCAGTGATTGGCCGTCCTTCTGGCGGACATCGCCGCTCATGGTCCAGCCGGCCTCTTCCAGCAAGGAGGCTGCCTTCTCGGGATCGTATTCGAAGCCAAACTCCTGGATTGCCGGGTCATAGGCAAACAGCCCGGTCGGCATCAGGCCGTAGTTCCGGTCGCCAATGCCTTCCATGATCGTGTCGATAATCTCTTCCATGTTGATGGCATGGCCAACAGCCTGGCGTACGCGGATATCATCGAACGGCGCCTTGAACTCCGGCATGCCCTGACCTTCAACCGGGGTGGTGACAAACTCCAGGTAATAGATATTGGTGCCACCAGAGGTGAAGATCACGTTGTAATCCGGGTCATCCTTGAAGTTCCGCACTTCGGAACTTGGCAGACCGATATGATTCGCCTCGCCGGTTTCGACGGCCGCAATCTGGGTGGATGCATCCGGAATGACCCGGAAGACAAGTTCGTCAGCCAGCGGTGCTCCGGTGTTATTCACAAATGAGCGATAGTTGGTGTAATCCGGATTTGGCACAAGGGTAATCTGCTCGCCCTCGCGCCACTCCTTGAACATCCACGGGCCGGAACCAACCGGATTGGTGCCAAAATCGGCTCCGTGCGTCTCGACTCCGGTCGGGGAGATGATGCCGAAATACTCCACCGCGATGTTGCTCATGAACGGCGAGAACGGCTCTTCAAGGTGCATCACCAGTGTCTTGTCGTCGACAAGATCGGATCCGGTGAATGCCTGAATCCAGCCACGACCGGGAGCCCCGAGGTCCGGATCAATCAACCGGTCGAACGTAAACTTGACGGCCTCTGCGTCGACCGGTGTCCCATCATGGAACTTCATGCCATCGCGGATGACAAAGGTGTAATCCATGCCATCCTCGGAAATCTCCCAAGACTCTGCGATCAGCGGCTCGAACTCCAGGTCCATGTTCTTGCTGATAAGGGTGTCGTAGATGTTCGAGAAGACCAGCCACGACTCACCGGAGACGGTTCGATGTGGATCAAGCGAGTCAGAGTCGGAACTGCGCACGTGCACCAGGCGCCCTCCGCGACCGCCTTCTGCCGGAGGATCGGTGGCTTCGGATGTCGGTTCCTCGTCGTCGGTTTCCTCAGTCTCTTCGGCATCGCCGTCGTCTTCTGCCTCGGTTGGAGCATCGGTTGCTTCGGCCGGCGCTGATGTTGCCGTTGGCTCATCGTCATCATCGTCGCCACAGGCTGCCAGCAATGGAGTAATAGCGATTGCACCGGCGGCAATTGCCGATGTACGCAACAACGAGCGCCGGGTCAAGTCGCGTTGTTGAAGGTTATTCAACAGGTCCCGGGTATCCTTATTGTTCTCGGTCATCAAGACTCGCTCCTCATCTGCCAGCAGATCGACATACCCTGCCGGCCACCCCATCCGTGATTAATCGGTGATCCGATTGAAACCCGACTCAGGATTCCTGAACGCCCGCCGAATCTCCCTTCTTCAACGTTGATCCAACCGGCCCCTCAGCCGGCCCAACCGGTACAAGCGCACTGGTGATCGTGTACCTGATCGGCCCGTCGTCGTCATCCTGATCCAGAAACTCCCGGTGCAACGCATCCAGACGACGAATGTACTCGCGCGCTCGTTCACGGGTTGTCCGGACAAAGAACCGGCCCACGAAATAGTCATCGTCGGAGAGTTCCGCAACGTGCTCGGTTAATGCCAGGCGTACATCCCTGGCCGCCCGTTCAAGTGAACTCGCCTCAACACTGACCGCCACTCGTGCCTCCGGGCTACCGGGATTGTCATGCAACACCTCGAACGGGATCGTCAGTACCATCGCCGTCGTGCGATAGAACTTGAGGACACTGCCATCCCGGGTTTCAGTGCGGACATGACGTACCAACCCGGCGCGCTCCAGTTCACGCACGTGGTAGTACAGGCGGGTAGAGGTCTCTCCCAGGAGTTCGCACATCTCCTTGACCGAGCGCTCACGCTCTTTCAGCAAGCGAAGCACAACCACCCGCAAGGGATTGGAGAGCGCCCGGAGCTCCTGCACCGAGCGCAACTCGTGAACCAGCGCCATGTCGCCGGACGCTATGACATCATCAGGGTCTTCAGGCATCCGTCACTCCGGATATACTCCGGCACTCATTCAAACCTGCTTGAATGATCAGGTGTCAAGCGCCAGACTAACGACCCGTACCTGTCGTGTCAAGCCTCGGCACGCCCCAGATGCCGGTCATACCAGTCGACCATGCGCTGCAGCAGGTCCAGCTGATGCTTGCGCTCCCGGAGAGCATGTGGCTGTCGCGGGTAGAGCACCAGTTCGGTCTCGACGCCACGACTCTTCAACCCCTCATAGAGTTCGTAGCCCTGGCTCGGCGGGACACGGATATCTGCCTCGCCGTAAACGATCAGCGTCGGAGTGGTTGCGTTCTTGACGTAGCGAATAGGCGAGAGTCGCCAGTGAGTTTCCGGATCTTCATCCACGCGGCCAAGATAACCATCGAAAACGCTGCGGACATCGGCGGTACCCTGGAAGCTCACCCAGTTTGCAATACCCGCACCCGAGATTGCTGCCTTGAACCGGTCGGTGTGGGTGATCGTCCAGTTTGTGAGGAATCCACCACCGCTCCAGCCACCGACAACCAGTTGATCCGGGTCGGCTATCCCCTGGTCAATGACATAATCAACACCGGTCATCAGATCCTGCCAGTCCGGCTCGCCGTAGCAGTTGACGATGCCGCACAGGAAGTCCGACCCGCGACCGGATGAACCACGCGGATTCGGCATCAGCACAGCGTAACCGCGCTGGGCAAGAAACTGTCCCCAGTCGTGCCAGTTGGCGTAGAGCTGCTGGGTCCAGGCACCGCAGGGGCCGCCATGGATGTGAAGCAGCAGCGGATAGCGCTTGCCTTCCTCATACCCGACCGGCAGGATCAGCAGACCCTGAATCTCCAGGCCATCAAACGAGGTCCACTTGATCTCCCTGGTTTCTCCGAACTCGTAGTCAGCAGTCCACGGGTTGAGATTGGTCAGCTTGCGCGATTCACCACCGAGATCAGCCACCCAGACATCCGGGTATGAAGTCGGGCCACCGAAAATGAATGCAACCCGCTTGCCATCCGGGGTCATCGAGAACGCCGGCATTGTGCCCGGTTCATCCGGGAACTTGAACGCAGCTTCGGCGGTCCGGGATTCCGGGTCAATAATTCGCAGCACACGCTGCTGGCCCTCTTCACTGGTCGCCAGCAACTGGTTACCATCCGGCAGCCATGCCGGAGTCCAGAAGGATGCCTCATGCTTCGGAAGGGCAACGCTGGACTCTCCGCCGGTGGACGGGATCGTCCGGAGTGAAAAGAACGACGGTGTCTTGTCTTCGCAGGCAACAAATGCCAGGGTCGAACCATCCGGGCTGAAGATCGGCCGGTCGAGCATTCCCTCGAAGTTGCCCAACCGCGTCACCTCGCCATCGAGGGTAATAACCACCAGGTCCGGAGCGAAGCCATAGTGGGCCTTCGGGGTCTTTGCCGATGACGCAGCAAGGGCCTTGCCATCCGGCGACCAACTGAAGGCGCGCGGGCTGGCGGCACCAATGTGTAGCCCTTCCGGGGAAATGCGCTTTGCTTCCGGAATGTCCCCGGCCGACTCCGACGGGTTGGCCGGAACATCCAGCACATACAGGCCAGCCAGTTTGGTATCGGCATCGACGACCTTGACGTCGTTCCCTTCTTCGCGCTTCTTCTTTTCTTCCCCGGTTTCACCGTCCATTGCGGTGAAGGCTATTTTGCTACCATCCGGCGACCACTCCAGGTCAACCACGCCACCGGGTTGATCGCTGATGCAGACGGCCTCACCGCCGGACAGGCTGATCAGATACGCCTGCATCTTGCCGCGTTCCTTGCGGTCGGAAAGGAACGCAATAGTCTTGCCATCCGGCGACCAGCGTGGGGAACCATCCAGCCCATTGCTGGTGGTCAGGCGACGGGGAGCACCACCGTCAGCAGACACCAGCCAGATTGAGCTAACCGGGATTTCCTCTTCGGAGGAGGCGAACGACGTCACATATGCGATCTGCTCGCCATCCGGCGAGATCTGCACGTCAATAACCGTTACAGCCGAGACTGCCGTTTCGAAATCAAGTAGTTTGCGTTCCTGTTCGGCCATCAAGCGGTCTCCCATCATTCAAAAATGTTCGAACGAGCGAATCCTAGGAGTTGCCCTGACCGGTGTCAACTGACCATGTTTCCAACAGGACGCTTCAGACAACAACAGGGCCGGCACAACTGCCGGCCCTGAAGTGGAATCTTGCTGTGTTTCTAGAAACCGAGGTAGTGGATCAGGGTTTTGATGTGGGCCTTCACGTCGTCCATGCGGACGAACTCGTTGGCTCCGTGGGCGCGGGAGTCCATCCGGCCAGGACCGCCGAAGGGAATGTCACTCCAGCCGAGTTCCTGCTGGACATTGGCCATGTCGGTTGAACCGGAACCGCCGGTCATGACGAAATCCTCTTCGGAATAGCCGTGCACCAGTTTCAGCGCTTCCTTCATCTTGAGAGTGCGTGGGCCGACTTCCTTGCGCATGGCAGGGTAGGTGCGGAAGACCTCGACCTTCGCATCGAGCGCGACCGACTTCTCCAGTCCACGCTCGACCGCCTCGCGGATCTCGTTCTCGACATCATCCGCATTCTCGCTCGGGATAAAGCGGCGGTTGATCAGCACCGAGCAGGTCGCCGGAACGATGTTCGACTTCACACCGGCGTTGATGATCGAAAGGTTGAACATCGGTGTCATGAACTTCGAGGGCGCCTTTGGATGCGCCGGTCCCGGAATTCCCGGTTCTTCGCGCTTCTCGACCTCCTGCTTGAGGGCATAGAGTTCGTTCAGGATCGGAATCATGCCGTCAATGGCATTGGTGCCAATGAAGTTCATGCCGGAGTGGCAGCTTTCGCCAATGGTAGTAATGGTCACATCCATCGAACCGGCGCTTGCGAGGCCGATGCGGGGGTCCTGGCTGCCTTCGAGACAGAGCATATGCCCCTTGACATAGCCTTCCTTGGCCAGGTGCCAGATGCCCGGATACCCGCCGATCTCTTCGTCGGTGCAGAGGCAGACGATCAGGTCATGGTTCGGTTCGATGCCAAGTTCATCCATCGTCTCGACGGCTACCAGCACCGAGGCGATCGCACCCTTCATGTCGGCGGTACCACGGCCGTAGATTTTGCCGTCGACATACTCGGCACCGAAGGGATCGTAATCCCAGCCTTCCTCGATCGGCACGACATCCATGTGGGCGTAGATGGTGACCGGATCCTTGCCGTGGGAACGGGTTGCCACCAGGTTCTGGCGCGGCCCTTCCAGTGGCAGCGGGATGGTTGCCACCAGTTCATCCGGAATCGTTACCCGCTCGGTCGTGAACCCGAGCCGCTGGAATTCCGGCTCGATCAGGTCGAGCAACGTATCGTAATTCTTGCCAGGCGGAACAGTGGTATCGACACCGATGAGCTTCTTGTACAGCTCAAGGATGCGCTCCTCCTTGGTCCCTACCAGGTCAAACGCTTTCTGTTCCTTTTCGTCCAAGTCTCCAGTTCCTTCCGGAAATCATTCGAGTCTCGTTGCACCCCATCGTCCCATAGACCGGCAATCAAGGCAACGTCCCGGCCAGGTCACGCCTCTTCACCGGCGGCCGGCAGGGCAGTCCGTTGCACCTCTAGCCTGCGGGCGTAATCCACCGGCACCAGGGCGCTGGTCATCGAGTAGCGCACGGTTCCATCTTCCTGATCACTGTTGGCGAATTCGACAAGAAGTTCCTCGAGTTTGCGGGTGAACTCTCGCACCCGCTCCGGGGTGGTGCGTACCAGAAACCGTGCGACTGAGTACTCATCCACGGTGATGGAACGGACGCCAGAGGAGAGGGCATGGCGAACATCTGCCGCACCGAGTTCAACCAGCATCGCTTCCATGTTGACGCCGGCCATCGCCTCGGGACTCTCCGGATGCTCCTGCAACATGTCAAACGGAATCGTATAGACCATCGCCGAAGCACGGTAGTACTTGAGGATGCTCCGTCCGCGCTTTTCAGTCCGGACCAGATGAACCAGACCCGCGTTTTCCAGCTGCCGGACGTGATAGTAGAGCCGGGTCGTCGTCTCGCCGAGGATGTCGCAGAGTTCCTTGACCGAGCGTTCCTTCTCCTTCATCAACCGCAAGACCGATGCGCGCAGGGGGTGGGATGCGGCACGAAGTTCCTGCACCGTCCGTAACTCCCGGACAGACGGAGTGTCATCGGGAGACTTGATGTTCTCGTAGCGACTGCTCATGCCTGATCCTCGCTTGATCTGTTGGTGTGTTGCCCGATCGTCCCACATGCCGCAACTGCCGGCAACATCCGCAACGGGGTCCAGGATCCCGCCTGCACGATTTCATACTTCTTGAATGGTCTTGACAGAACGATTCACAGCACCTACGATACCACCATTCAATAGACGTTGAATTGTGGAAACGACAGGAAGCCGCAGGTTGCCTGTCCACTGCATCTCCACGGGACACCACTGATCTCTGCGTTCGCGCTATGTTCCTGAAGGAGTACTCATGATCGTGCGGACCTCTGCCTCTCGCCGTGTTTTTCCTGCCCTTGCCATCGTCAGCCTGGTACTGGCACTCCTGTCACCAGTTCTGCCGGTAGGGGTGGCACCGGTTCTGGCCCAGCCGGATAACCCATGTATCGTGACAAACACCAGCGACTCGCTGGACGACCCGGCCGAAGGGTCCCTCAGGGCAGCAGTGCAGGTTGATGCACCCGCCTGCACGATGATCACCTTTGACATTGATGCTTCCGAACCGGTGATGATCTATCTGGCGGGCCGGATAGACCTCGATATCGACGTGACCATCCAGGGGCCAAACGCCAACGGCCAGCCAGTTTCGATTCTCGGCAGTCAGGATGAAGAAAACAGGTTCCGCGTCTTCCGGATTACCGGAGATGTCACCCTGGAAGAACTCACAATCGCAAACGGTGGCGACGTCATTGGTGGTGGAATCAGTGTGAACGATCCCGGTGATCTCACCCTGATTAACAGCACAATTCGCGACAACAATGCAATGGGAGATGGCGGCGCCATCTACGTGCGAAGTAGTTCGTTGACCATCAGCGGCAGCACCATTTCCGGTAACAGCGCAACCGATTACGGTGGCGCAATCTACTCGGTAGACAGCGTCACAATAATCACCAACAGCACCTTCTCGAACAATCAGGCACCCTATGGCAGCGCAATCAACAGCGCCAACTCGTTGAGCAACTTCGGAAGTACGACCATCCTGCAAAGCACCATTGTGGCCAACCAACCCTCTGAAGCGCCGGTGATCGCTCAGGAATCCCTCGATTTCTCGACTGACCATCCCATGACCATCCGGGGGTCGATCATCGAAGGAGTCTGCGCCTACTATCAGCCTGTCGACCCTCTTACATTTGTCAGTGAGTACAACCTGGGAACCGGGCCAACCTGTCACCGGGGCGGATCCGGCAATGTGCTGGTGGACGAACTGTTCTACGAACCGCTTGCCGACAATGGGGGACCAACGCTGACACACTTGCCGGACGAAAACTCACCGGCAATTGAACTGGTGCCGGCAGCAGATGAAATTTGCCAGCAAACGACTGATCAGCGCGGCGTCGCCCGTCCGCAACCGGTAGACGGCAACTGCGACGCCGGCGCGGTCGAACTGGCAGCAGAACCAGTCGGCCCGGCCCCGGAAAACGTTGTGGTAACGTCAACCGCCGATCCGTCTTCAGCCAACCCTGACCTGATCACCCTGCGGCAGGCAGTGGACATTGTCGCGGACGGAGGATCAATTACCTTTGACCTCACCGAAGACGCCGAAGACGGCAACACCGAAGGCGATGCCTTTGTCATTCAATTGAATGAAGGACACCTTGATCTTGACCGTGATGTGACCATCACCGGCCCTGAAGGCAACCCTCTCATTATTCGCGGGATGGATGAACCCGACGAATACTACGGAGTCTTCCGGATCGGCACATGGGAGACTGCGACGGTCACACTGGACCGTCTGACAATTTCCGGGGGCATGGATTTCGGTGGGGGAGGCGTCCTTGTCGGTGAGTTTGGAAACCTGACACTGTTAAACAGCACCATTCAGGACAATTCCGCCTTCTATGGCGGGGGGATCCGCGTCTACCGCGGAGCCCTGACCATCATCAATAGCACCATCAGCGACAATACGGCCAGCAACGACCTGGACCCTGATGTTCCCGCCTATGGCGGAGGCCTTTACAACGAGCATGGCACCGTCGAGATCATCAACAGCACGATCTCCGGCAATCAGGCGCCAATGGGCGGAGCGATCAACAGTTTCGCATGGGAAGATGGCGTTCCGGTCGGCAGCCTGACAATCATCGCCAGCACAATCGTCGGCAACCAGGCGGAGAACAGCACCAGTGCGATCCTGCAGGAAGCCTACATTGATGCGACCGACCACCCGGTAACCATCTCCTCATCGATTCTGGAAGGAGAATGCTTGCGGGAAGGAGACGTCACCTTCGCCGGGAGTTTCAACCTGCTAACCGATGAAAGTTGCGAACCGGACGGCAGTAACAATCAGACCGTCGATAACGTCATGGTTGGGCCGTTGCAACAAAATGGAGGATTCACCAGGACCCACCTGCCGGAATTGCTCAGCCCGGCAATCGACAATGGAGCGTGTTCCGCCGTTGCACCGCAGGACCAGCGAGGATTTGACCGCCAGTTCGGTGAAGGTTGCGATACCGGTTCGGTCGAACTCCGCTACCTCGCACTCAGCCTCCCGGAGGATCAAACTCTGGATGCAGATGACGCCACCGGAACGGAATACGAGTTCACCCCTTCGGCAGGTGGAGTAACCGTCTCCTGTACTCTCGACCCGGAAAGCATGCCGCCTGCCGGAACCATCAGCAGGTTCCCCGCCACGATCCTGTTTCCTCAGGGCACAACCAGCGTGCACTGCACCACCAATGGCATCGACACGAACGAACTCGATGTGGACAGTAGCGGAACATTTATCGTAACGGTGAACCTGCCGGCCGGCCCCTCAATGACCCAGCCATCCGGATCGCACCACTTCGCAACGGCCGCGGATGGCGCAATCGTGACCTTCGACCTACCGACTGCCACAGATGCCAACGGGACGGATCTCACTGTTACCTGCGACCCTGATAGCGGCTCGCACTTCCCCATCGAGGATACGACCGTGACCTGCTCGGCAACCGACATGTGGGAGCAGGGAGTTTCCCGCACGTTTACGGTGACAGTTGCCCTGCCACCGCTGCCGGTCATGGAACAACCTGAGGACGTCCAGGAAGATTCTGAAGGTCCGGACGGGGCCATCGTCACCTTCCCGATGCCGGAGGCAACCGACTACTGGGGAGCAGCGTTGGAGGTCACCTGCGAGCAAGCATCCGGGACGCTATTTGCCAATGGCGTGACGAACGTCACATGCTCGGCCTCAGACCTCTGGAACCAGGCGGTGTCGAAGTCCTTCACCGTGAGCGTCGGCATACCGCCGGCGCCGGTGATGGAACAACCCGACGACATCGCGGAAACCACTCCGTCGGCATCCGGGTTGGCCGTTGAATATCAACTTCCGGCCGCAACATCTGAACTCGATGGCAACCTGGAGGTCTCCTGCGGACCGCTCCAACCGGGAGACCTGTTCCCGCTGGGAACAACAACGGTTACCTGCACCAGCGCTCCTGACAGTTTCGACCGCACGACCAGTCGCAGTTTCTCCGTTAGTATCCTGCCGGAATCGAACCTTGCGCCGGAATTCAGCGACACGCCCGATATCGCTCTCAGCACGGATAATCCGAATGGTTTGGCCGTTTCGTTTGATCCGGAGGTCTCCAGCCTCATTGACGACAATCTGGAAATGATCTGCAACCCATCGTCAGGTTCGTTCTTCAGCGCCGGAACGCATACTGTGACCTGCACGGCGACTGACCAGTATGGTCTCTCGACCACGATGTCCTTCCAGATCATCATCACCGTAGGTGACGGATCGACTCCACCACCACCTCCTCCGCCACCGCCCACTAATCCTGAGGAACCGGGCGAGCCGCAAGAACCAACCATTCCCGAACAGCCAGGAGAACCGCAGGAACCCGGCGAGCCACAAGAACCGGGAGAGCCACAGGAACCAACCGATCCGGGTGAACCTGAGGAACCAACGTGGGATGCCT
>CAYWXR010000017.1:0-61240 GCA_964462545.1 uncultured Thermomicrobiales bacterium | reverse complement strand
TATCCTGCCGGCTTGCAGGGAGTTTGCAAGCTGGTTCGCGGAAGTAAATGCGGAGACGTCCTACCGGCCGCTGTCCTGAGATCTGACGCAGATGGACAGCGGGAGTGGGCGTCTATGATGCTGCCCTCTCCCCTCGTTTTGAGGGATGACTACCCGTGCTCGACAATTCATCGCAACCGGCGCCTGTGGCTATCGGACGCAGTATCCGGCGATTCTATGCTTACAAACTCTCGACCGAGTTCTATTTTCTTTCGGCGATCTGGATTCTGTTTCTCCAGAGTCGTGGATTCAGCCTGACCGAGATCGGTCTTGCCGAGGCTTCCTTTCACCTTGCGCCACTCTTGCTGGAATTGCCATCGGGGTCATTTGCCGATCTGGTCGGACGACGCTGGTCGTTGGCAATCGGTTCGCTTCTGGTGGCGCTATCTACCGGGGTACTCTGGATGGCAACCAGCTTGCCCCTGGTGATGCTGGCGTTGTTCCTGCATGGCGCGTCCTACAGTTTCCGCTCCGGGGCAGATCAGGCATTTCTCTATGAATCACTTGGTGAGCGTCAGAGCAATTTCGCATCCATCTTTGGCAAATTGCTGGGCGCAAGCTATCTGGTTGCGGCAGCGGCCGCATGGATCGGCGCGGCACTCTCCGATATCACCTACACTCTGCCGTTTGCGCTCTCGATAGCTGTGGCGTTGGCCGGAACCTGGCTGGCGGCAGGACTGGCCGAGCCTCCGCGGGAAGGTGACGGGAATGAGAGGCCACCAACGGTTCGCCAGCACATGCAGCGGGCACGGGTTACCCTGCGTGCTCAACCGGCCGTGGCAGCGATGCTGGTCTTCTCGGGAGGATTCTGGGCGTCGGTGTCGATTGCCGGGCTCTATCTGCCGGCGGCGTTTGCCGATCGTGGACTTTCGAACACATTTATCGGCGGGGTGATTGCCGCCATGCTGGTGATGGACGCGATCGGCGCGATGCTGGCTGGCCATGCCGGTAGACGGGGGCGGTTTCGCACCCAGTTGGTGGTGTTCGGAGCGGTGAGTGGTGTGTTGCTGGCCGGCACGGCAATCTCGGTGCTCTGGGTTGCGCTGGTTGCTTTCCTGCTCTCGAGGCTTATATCGACGCTGATCGAACCGTTGCTGTTCGCGTGGTTCAACCGGATGCTGCCTTCGGAGCAACGGGCGACGCTGCTTTCGATTGAATCCTGGATGTTCTCGCTCACGATGATTATTGCCTTTCCATTGGCGGGCAGGATGGCAGAGACCCTCGGTTGGGGCTGGCTGTTCGTGGTTTGTGGCGCGGCCGGGGTGATCTTCTCGCTGCTGGTGTTGATCGGGGTCCTGGTGCGTGATCAGCGGCGAATGCGGTTGACAAGGTGACAGAGGGTCACTCGGGGCTTGCAAAACCTCCTATACTTGGCGGGGAAGTTGTCGTGTCTTGCCTCCTGCAAGGGCGAGACCGGAGAGGATAGCGTCGTGGTCATGACCGTGCCAGCCGCCGGAAACATTCCGGGACATCGTATGAATCGGGAGTGGTAATGGAGAGCAACCAGAACCTGGCGAAGGTGGCGGTTGACTCCGGTTCTGTGACCCCGCCGAGCCTTGAATCCAGTGCCGCAGACCGGTTTATGCGCCGGTTACTCTTTGTTTCCGATGTCGATCCCGAACTTGCCGGGACGGCAGACCGCCCGATCTGGACCGCTATTGCCATCACCGCGGTACGCTGTGTCATCACCTATGTGATCATCCCGGTCGGGGTGACCGTGGTCAATTTCCTTGAGGTCCTCTCGACGCCGATCTCGATCGTTCTGTACGCCTTTGCGTTCATCAACGGCATTGTCGGCGTCCGGCGCCTGTGGCAGTCAAATCACGACCTGCGCTGGCATTTCACGCTGTTCATGGCATTTGTTTTTGTGCTGCTGTTCATCATGATCGGCGGCGACATCGCCATTGCGCGCCGGTAACGGCTCGAACCCGGATAGCGAACAAGACCAACGGCGGCCCCGGAAGATCCGGGACCGCCGTTGTCGTCCATCCGTCATCCATGCGTGGTTGTTATGGTCCTAGCCTGGTGAGGTGCCGGCGTTCAGTTTCCGGGTTCGTGGCCGGCGAACGGCGATGATGAAGGCCAGCGCTGCCAGGAGGACGATTGGCATCACCATTCCTTCGTAGTCTTCTGCGCGGATATGGGTGCCAATCGCGCCGATCATCAGGATGGCCAGGCCGGTTGCCGCGGGCAACGCCCAGCGCATGAACCGGACAGATGCAAGCAGCATCAGGGCGAGCACCGCCTCAATGATGCCGATAACGATCCATAACCATGATGCGACTTCAAGTTCGTCGCGGAAGTCGTTTGCTCCCCCGGTCAGTTTTCCTGCAGCGGAAAACAGAAACAAGAGTCCGAGGATGATCTGCAGGGCAATAGACAGCTTTGTCATTGTTGCTCCTTCCTTGAGCGGCGGATGGACTCTGCCTCCCATATTACGGAGTCAACAAGTGGAGTCAATCAGGGACTCTTGCATCCGAAATCATGCATGGATTTACCGGGCGGGAACCTAATCGGCAGCCGCGTTCTCGCTGATGACCCGGTCAAGCACCTGCTGGAAGACCTCGGCGGGTTGTGCGCCGGAAACCGCCAGGCGGCTGTCGAAGATGAAGAATGGCACGCCGCTGATTCCCAGTTGCTCGGCTACCTGCTGGCTCTCGAAGACCTCTGCCTGGCCCTCGGCTCCGTCCAGGAACTCGCGCACCAGGTCGGCATCGAGGCCCAGTTCAACCGCTGCTTCCACCAGGGAATCGGCATCGCTCAGGTTGGTTCCTTCGGTGAAGTGTTCCTCGAAGAGCTTGTGGACCATTTCCCATTCGATGCCCTGACCGGCGGCGAGCAGTATCAGACGGTGTGCATTGACAGTATTTGGCGAGCGGGTCATCCGGTCAAAGCGAAACTCGATGCCCGAATCAGCGCCGGCCTGAACGACGTTTTCGAACATCTGGCCGGCACGCTCCATGCCGCCGAATTTCTCATTGACGAACGTTTCCCAGTCTTCGCCTTCGACCGGCATGTCCGGCCGCAGCTGGAAGGGTTGCCAATGGCGTTCCACCTGCAGATCAGGCCGCTGGTCGAGAGCGGCCTGCAGGCGTTTTTCGCCGATATAGCACCACGGGCAGACGACGTCAGCGAAGATATCTATGCGAATCATGATGGGGTAACTCCAGTTCTGTTGCGATAGCCAGGTCGATCAATGTATCTCCCTAGCCTACCGTGAACCGCCAACCCGTGCGGGTTTTTCGTTGCATTTGCCCGAGATATGTATCGCCCGTCCATGACCGGGATACATGTGATGACCCGGCGAATCTTCCTACACTGGGAGAACCGGTCGAACGACGGGCCGCGACGATCGCGCAGGTATCGACACAACCTGATTGTGATGCGCGATGGACGAAAGGAACACCACATGAGTATGGAAAATCTTGAAGACCTGTTTATTCACGAACTGAAGGACCTCTACAGCGCTGAAAAGCAGCTGGTTGAAGCGTTGCCGAAGATGGCCAAATCTGCCTCGACACCGGAGTTGAAGCAGGGCTTCGAAAAGCACCTGGAGCAGACCAGGGAGCATGTCAGCCGGATCGAGCAGATCTTTGAGGGCATGGATCGCAAGCCCGGTGGCGTGAAGTGCAAGGGCATGGAGGGCCTCATCAAGGAAGGTGAGGAAGCGATCGAGGAAGAGGCAGATGGCGCCGTGAAGGACGCTGCCCTGATCGCTGCCGCCCAGCGCATTGAGCACTACGAAATTGCCGGCTATGGCACTGCCCGCACCTTTGCCAATCACCTCGGCAACCAGAAAGCGGTTGATCTGCTGGACCGGACGCTTCAGGAAGAGGGATTGACCGACCACCAGTTGACCCAGCTCGCCGAGAGTGGGCCGCACATTAACCGGATGGCCCTCAACAACGGCAACGACTAAATCTCCATCCCCTCCCACCTCACCAAACCGCCCGGAATATTCCGGGCGGTCTTCATTTCTGGTTGTGGTGGTTAGCGGAAGTTCGCCGGTTTCTCCTGGGTTCCCAGCACATCGCAGATCGGCGATACGCCCTTTGACCCGTGAGCGACTGCAGCAGACAGTTTCACCTGGTCTCCGGGGCCAAAGCCGTTCATCGTGAACCAGCCAGCGTTGGCTTCAATGACATAACGATACGTGCCCGGAGCAGGCGTTGTTTCGGGGTAGTTGGGCGAGGTGCGGTCGGCCGCGTTCATATCGCTGATGCCGACGATGATGCCGTTGGCGTCAATCCATGCCAGTTGCAGTGGAATCTCGGTATTGCGGTTCCAGAACCCGCCCGAGGTGTTGCTCTGGAAGACAAACAGCATCGCCTGGTCCGGCAGCATCGAGTAGCGGTGCATCAGCCCGCAGGTGCGCAACGATGAGGTGTCGGCGACCTCAACATGGAGTGTTGCGGTACGGTCGCCATTGGTCACTTCAACCGTTGGAAGGTCGCTGTTGTTGTAGCGCCAGGCGTAGTAGTGCTGGCCAACATTGCCGGCCTCGACCTTCCAGCCATCCGGGTTGCCCGGCGTGTAGGTCAGCACCCGGCGTTCAAACGCCTGGATCAGGACCTCCTGTGGCTGGCCACCCACCCGGATCGTCGCCCAGTACGCCTCGGTGATTGGCAATCCGGTTGCGTAATAGGGATTCGGGAAAAGCGGCGCTGTGGTTAGTTGGTCCTGTCCCTGGTTGATGACACCGCTTGAGTTCATGAACTCCCAGAATACTGACGCGGTCCGGTGATTTGTCTCGGGCGAGAGCGGACCGGCGGTGACGTTGTAGGCGGCCGCAGAATTGCTCCGACCAATGGCACCGTGGCGGGAAAGGGTGTGGTCGATCAGTTCACCTTCGTCCAGCGGTGCTGCGCCGGCAATCAATGCAAGTGTGGCGTAGGTCGGGCCATCCGGGTCGTTGGCATCACCGGCAACGTTGGCCACCGAAGGACGACGTGGCAGGAAACTGCTGTCGCCGGTCTGAATCTTGCCGGACATCAGTTCAACCACCAGCAAACCATTCGTGACGTGCCACGGATCATTCGGATCGCCATCCGGGTTGTTGAGTTCCATGCGTGATTTATCGAAATACTGAACGGTGCGCTGGCCTCGTGGTGCCTCGGTATAGGGTTCGGATATCGCGCCGGTGAAGCCTTCCGGGCCCCACATCCAGGTGCGGTTGGTTTGACCGGATGCGACCGGTTGATCGGTACGGCGCCAGGTGGTGTCAAAAGAGTTGTTGGCCGGGGTCTCGCTGATGCCGCGTACGCAGGCAACCAGCATCAACACCAGTGCAATGGAAAGAAATCCGTTTGATCGAGGAATCACAGGCTCTCCCTGCCGTGGTCAATCAGGTGCAACACATCCGGCGTGCATCATACGCTGAATCCGGGCAACTGCCGTGCGGTTACATGGAATGCAATTTGCCTCAATTGATACAGTTTACGATGGCCCACTGGCCATTGGTCGTGCCCGGGTTGCACCTGGAGGTTACTCTCGTGGATTGACGCTCAGGCGAGTCTACCGCTGTTACACGGCCGGCCCGAACCGGTCATCATCCCGATCGTGGACGAGCACAGACCACGGCAATCTATAGAAGAGGAACCAGTTTTGAGCCAGACAATGGAACGTACGACTACTGATCCCCTGCACCATGAGGTCGCTCGCCGCCGGACATTTGCCATCATCTCCCACCCGGACGCCGGCAAGACCACCCTGACCGAGAAGTTGTTGCTCTATGCCGGAGCAGTCGATCTGGCCGGCGCAGTGCGTGGCCGCAAGAGCCAGCGACATGCGACATCCGACTGGATGGAGATGGAGCAGGCTCGCGGTATCTCGATCACGTCAACCTCGTTGCAGTTCGACTATCAGGGATACCGGCTTAACCTGCTGGATACTCCCGGTCACCAGGATTTCAGTGAAGATACCTATCGCACGCTGATGGCAGTTGACAGCGCAATCATGGTGCTGGACGCTGCCAAGGGTATCGAGCCGCAGACCAAGAAACTGTTTGACGTCTGCCGGATGCGGAATATCCCGATCCTGACCTTCATCAACAAGCTCGACCAACCCGGCTACTATCCGCTGGAACTGCTGGACGAGATCGAGAGCGTGCTCAACATCGAAGCCTCACCGATGATGTGGCCGATTGGCGACGGTGTGGATTTCCAGGGTGTCTACGACCTGCGCGACGCACGGGTGTTGCGCTTCAGCCGCACCGAGCATGGCGCACGCCGGGCACCGGTGCAGGTGAGCAGCCTGGACGACCCGAAACTCGCCGAGTTGCTCGGTGAAGGGCCGGCCAACACCCTGCGCGACGATATCGAACTGATTTCCGGCGCAGGAACCTCGTTCGACCGCGAACGCTTTCTGCACGGGGAAGTCACCCCGGTTTTCTTTGGTAGTGCACTCAATAACTTTGGTGTCGAGCCGTTCCTCCAGGCATTGCTGGAACTGGCACCACCGCCCGGCCCACGGGTTGGTACCGACGGCGAGGTTACGCCGATTGATGCACCGTTCTCCGGGTTCATTTTCAAGATTCAGGCCAACATGGACCCGCAGCACCGCGACCGGATCGCCTTCCTGCGAATTTGCTCGGGCAAGTTCGAGAAGGATATGGCGGTCAACCACCAGCGCCTGAACAAGCAGTTGCGCCTCACCCGGTCGGTGCGTTTCTTTGGACGCGAGAGAGAGACCATCGAGGAAGGTTATCCGGGCGACGTATTGGGGCTGATCAATCCCGGTGCCTACAACATCGGCGACATCCTCACCGCCAATGGTCCGGTCAGCTTCGAACCGATTCCCCGGTTCCAGCCAGAGCACTTCGCGACGGTGCGCAATGTGAATGCCAGCAAGTACAAGCAGTTCCACAAGGCGCTGGGCCAACTCGAGGAAGAGGGCGCCATCCAGGTGCTGCATCCGTTCGGTTCGTACATCACTGACCCGGTGCTGGCGGCTGTCGGTGAACTCCAGTTCGAGGTTGTCCAGGCACGGATGCAGTCGGAATACGGCGTTGAAACCGCCATCGAGCGCCTCAGCTACACCCAGGCACGTTGGGTGGTTGCTCCCGAGGACGCCATCGCCAAAATTACCTGGCCCTCCAACACCACGTTGAAGACCCGTGATTACACCGACCAGGTTGTCGCACTCTTCCAGTCCGAGTGGCAGGTCAACTACTGCATCGAAAACAACCCCACTATCGAGTTCCGCACGGTGGGGTAAACCCGAAACGAATCCATCGCTGAATGGCACGGGCGAGGGACATCCTCGCCCATTGTGTTTGCAGACGGAGAACCGGTTCAAGGGCGTCGGGCTTTACAGGCAAGGGTGGGTGTACTGAAATGGCGACACCTGAATTCCGCTGTAACGTAAAGGCGTGACTGATGCTCCCGCAACTTCTGGTTTCCGACTTTGCCGGCACGGCTATGCAGGATGACGGGGCGGTGCTGGCTGCCTATCGCTCGGCGCTCAATGAGTTCAACATTCCGTTTACCGAGGAGATCCTTGCTGCCAGGCGAGGGGCGAACAAGCGAGCGGTGTTTGTGGAACTGGCCGGCGATGAGGATGTGGCTGGCCGGGCATTGGAAGCATTTGAACGGTATCTGCGGAACGAGTACGAAAACGGCGAGGTGCGGGAGATTCCCGGCGCCGAGGCTGCCTTCTCGCAGTTGAAGCAGGCCGGAGCCAGGCTGGCCCTGACCAGCGGGTTCGATCGCGGGTTGGTTGACATGCTGGTGGGACGCCTCGGGTGGAGCGATCTGTTTGATTGCGTGCTTTCCGGCAGCGATGCGCCGGAGGGGCGTCCGGCTCCCTATTTGATCTACCGGGCGATGACCGAATTGCGGGTGCATGACGTTTCCCGGGTGGCGGTGGTTGGCGATACCCCGCTGGATCTGCGGGCTGCGAACAATGCCCGGGCCGGCTGGGTGATCGGCGTGCTGAGTGGTGCCCACGGCATTGAAACACTGGGAGCGACGCCACATACCCATTTGCTGCCGAGCGTTGCCGCGCTGCCGAGACTCTTTGGTATCCACGAGTCTCCGGAATAACTTGACTCCCTCCCTGTTCTAAGATGGAAGAGACAGGAAGATAGATAACGCTGTGCCAGTGCAGCGTCGAGTAGGGAAACGGGTAGCATCAATGGTCAATTCCGCCGAAGTGAACACCTTGCTGAAGAAGGTCCGGCAGTCGCGCCGGTATGAGCCGGATCCACTGACGGATGAAGAGATTACCGAACTGCTCCAGATTGCCCGCTGGACCGGTAGCTCCAGGAACACCCAGCCGTGGCACTTCATTGCGATCACCGACAAGGAAATCCTGAAGCAGATCAGCGATCTGCGTCCGCCGATCAACTGGGTGGCCGATGCTCCGTTGGCAATTGCCATTGTCCTGAAGGGGCACAATGGCGAGGTCAGTGAGGCGTATGACGAGGGCCGGGTGACCGAACGGCTGATGATTGCTGCCCATGCGATGGGCTATGGCGCTGGCGTTGCCTGGTTCGGTGATGCCGAAAACCAGAACAAGGCCAAGGAAGTGCTGAACATTCCGGCTGAATACACCGCCCGGTCGGTTGTGGCCATTGGCAAGTCGATCACCACCAAGGACCACCGGCCGAACCCGTCCACTCCGGGCCGCCATCCGCTTGAAGAGGTAGCCAGCTACAACCGGATGGGCTAATCCTCGAGACGCTTGAATGACAACACCCCCGCGACCGCAGTGGTCGCGGGGGTGTTGCTGTTGTCCGGCGTTACCGCCACACGGGTTTACTCGATGTTGGTCGTTGCAGCGTTCCCGGTCAGGGTGAAGGACTTGTTGGCCCGATCACTGAAGCGGAAGGTGTAGGACCCGGAGAGCAGTTCCATGTCGTTCTCGAAGGTTCGCCAGGAGCCGGCATAGAAGCCGGTGGCGTTCCCGGAACCGGAGTGGACCGGGCCGGTCTGGAAGATCACGACCGGGCTTGCTCCGATATCGACGTTGCTCTTCTGTTCACGGGTTCCCAGATAGACCATCGCAAAGCTGTACTTGCCGGTCAGCATCTCGACTTCGCCTGACGGGTCGATATTTCGCCAGCTGCCGGCATAGTAGGTGGCAGCACCCTCGAGCGGGTTCCCGTTGCTGTCGATGAGTTCAACGGTGACCCCGATGGTCTGGAAACCGACGGCCGAGGCGACACCGTCGTCGTTGATCGGCTGGCTGTTCTTCTGTTCGCGAGTTCCGTTGTAGACCATCGCGAAGCTGTAGCTGCCGGGCAGCATCTCGACACTGACCTCGCCGTTCGCATCGGTGGTGCCGATTTCCCGCCAACTGCCGGCATAGTACGAAGCACTGCCGTTGGACAGCGGATCGCCGTTGCTGTCGGCCAGCGAGACGGTGACCAGGGATGTCTGGAAGGACACCACCGAGCCGGCCTCGACCTGCAGGTTGCTCAGTTGTTCGCGGGTACCGTTGTAGACCATCGCGAAGCTGTACTTGCCGGGTAGCATCTCAACCATGACAACCCCGTTCTGGGTCGGGCCGAGGTTTCGCCAGCTGCCGGCGTAGTACGACGCGTCACCGGTGTCTATCCGCTCGCCTTCGCTGTTAATCAGTTCGATTGTGATTCCTGCGGTCTTGAACAGGTAGACCGAGTTGGTCGCATGGTTCTGGGTAAGTTGCTGGCTGGTGCCATTCAGGGACATCTTGACCGAGGTGTTACCCAGTTTCCCGTCGAAGGCAGATGCAACCCAACCGGAGGCGTTGGTCGTGCCCATAGTCTTCCAGCTACCGACGTAGGCAGAGGCTTCCCCGCCGGCAACTGGTTGGTTGCTGCTGTTGGTCAGACGGGCCAGGACAATGCTCTTGACCAGTTTGTCGCCGGCGGCAATGTCGATGTCAACACTGCGGACCGCGCTTTGGCCATCAAGATAGAACTTCCAGGTACCCGGCAGGAGCTCTTCTGTGGGCTTCTGGAAGACATACCAGGAGTTGTTGCCCCAGAAGTTGATCGAACCGCTGTAGTGCAGGGTGATTCGTCCGGTCTGGAAGACAAGCTCGGATGTTGTTCCGCTGACTGTGTGACTGACGCCCTGCAGGCCACCCCGGTAGCGCATCTGGAAGGACCAGGTGCCCGGCAGCATTTCCTGCGAGGTTTCACCAAGCGTGGTAGTTCCGGCACCGAAGGTGCGCCATCCGCCGGCGTAGTAGGAAACGTTACCGGTATCGAGCGGGTTGCCGTCGGCATTCAGGAGTTTTACGGTCGTCAGTGTTGTCTGGAAGGTGTAGTTCGAGGCCTGCAACTGGCTCGGGCCCTTCACCTGGTTGGTGCCCTTGTAGTACATCTGGACAGTCAGCTTGGCCGGGTCTCCGGTGAGCGGAATAACCAGGTACCCGCTGCTGTTGGTCTCACCCGGAGCAGCAGGCCAGCCGGTACTGAAAGAGTAGAGCGCTGTACCGCCGGCAAGTCCGTTGCCCTCGTGGTCAACGAGTCGTACCACTGCGGCTGTGAGGTTCTCGTTGCCGACTGTCACGGTCACACGGTTCTTGAGGTAGTAGTCGGCAAAGGTATAGGTACCGGGCAGAAGTTCCAGCGGACCACTGAAACTGGTGAATCCCTGGTAGTAGCCCTGGTAGGTGACCAGGTTCGGGCTGATAATCGTCACCTTCACCAGGTTGAACGTGTAGCCCTGACTGAAGTCGACAACCCCGGTTTCAACCTTTCCACGTTGGTAGGTGATGAGGAGCCGGGTGTTGGTGTTCTTGCTGGTATCGACAGCAACGCAGCCGTCGTCACCGGTGGTGCCGATCGTGCCGCCCCAACTGCCGGATGTCCAGTACTTGACAACTGCGCCGGAGCGGCCGTTGCCTTCCGAATCGTAGAGGCAGATTCCGGGTTCTTCTTCCTGGGCATCGACTCCCGGAGGCCCGATGACGGCCAGTACTGCGAGTAGTGACAGCATCAATGCGATGGTCACCGCGAGCCTTAGGCGGAGTGGATGTCTGAGCAGGGATGCCATGGTTCCTCCCTTACCTGGCCAAGAAAGAGCAGCCCATGCCGGACCGGAGCAGTTGACATAGGCATGCAAGCATGCCCGGATCTTTACACAAAGATTGGCTAACGGTAATCCTCAGAAACAACGAACTTCGGGGTGTGTGGAACTCATCAGATCTGATGATGTACGTACTCTGCTGGAGGGTCCGGGCCGGACGGCAGATATGCTACCGTGAAGAAACCGAACAACAGGGAGAAAAGAAGAGGGGGCTGGCATGGTGCAGTTGCGGATCAGCGATGGTGAGTATCTCCGGCGGCGTGGGACGATTCTCGAGCGGATAGGTCAGCGAGGCGCAACCGGAATGGTGCTGTTCGGAGCGCCAAACGTCGCCTATTTCAGTCGCTTCGGCTTCATTCCGACTGAACGTCCGATGGCCTTTGTGCTCACCGCCACCGAATCCGCGTTGCTTGTGCCCCGTTTGGAGGTTGAACACGCCGAGGAGTTTGCGCTCGTCGACAAGGTCGTCTCGTATCCGGAGTACCCCGGCGACCGGCATCCAATGGAGTTCATGAAAGACCTGCTGGTTGACCTGGGACTCGCGAATGCGACGATCGGCGTTGATGGTGATGGCTATGGCGCCATCTATGGCTACCGCGGACCATCCATCAGCACCATCCTGCCCGGCTCGACGGTGATCAACGTTCGCGACGAGGTCGAGTACATGCAGATGATCAACAGCGAGGAAGAACTGGCGCTGATTCGCGAGAGCGCCCGCTGGGGCAACCTGGCTCACACGTTTCTGCAGGAATATTGCAAGGTGGGTGTGACCGAAACCGAGATCTCGATGCGGGCATCCTTCGATGCCACCCAGGCGATGCTCCGGACGCTTGGCCGGGAGTATCGCCCGCTTGGCCGTGCCGGGGCGATGGCCGGTTTTCGAGGGCAGATTGGCAAGGACTCCGCCTTGCCACATGCAATGAGCAGCAACGCGAGACTCAAGGCCGGAGATGTGCTGGTAACCGGCGCCGATGCCACCATCTGGGGATATGGCAGCGAACTGGAACGCACCATGATTATGGGCGAGCCAACCCCCGAGCAGGAGAAATACTTCAACCTGATGCTGGAGGCCCAGACACTGGCGATCGAGGCAATTCGTCCAGGTATCCCCTGTTCCGATGTCGACAAGCAGGTCCGGGCGTTCTTCGATGAACACGGTCTCTGGGAGTACTGGCGGCACCATACCGGCCACGCCAAATCGACCCAGATCCACGAAGCGCCGTTCCTCGACCACGGCGACCACCGGATGATCGAGGTCGGTATGGTCTTTACCGTTGAACCGGGCATCTATATCAAGGATTTCGCCGGCTTCCGCCACTCGGACACAGTCGCCGTTACCGAGACTGGCGTTGAATGGATGACCTACTATCCACGTGATCTGGAGAGCATGATCATCCCCGTCTAGCAGGAGTCTGGCCGCCTGATCCGGCACCTGGTTGTGACTTGTTGACACGCCTGCCCGCTCTGATATTCTCGGGGTGGTCTTGTGGGTAGTGTATGTACAGAGAGCATGAAAATGGGCGCTCGTTATTTCCGGTTGTGTATCGCGGTGTTGGTTGTGCTGGCATCGATGCCGGTGTTCGCAGGCGGGTTGCTCGCCCAGGAATCAGGGAGTGCGTTCGACCGGGTCTGGGAACGGACAGACCAGCCCGTATCGACGTTGGCGGTGAGCCGCACCTGGATGTGGGGGCCTCAGCCGAACACGGAAATCCTCCAGGAGGAATACGTCGAGGCGCCCGGCGGAAAGCGCGATGTGCGCTACTACGACAAATCCCGAATGGAAGTGACCGATCCCGGCGCCGATCCGGATTCGATCTGGTATGTCACCAATGGCTTGCTGGTGGTCGAGATGATTACCGGCATGCTGCAGGTCGGTGACGAAGAGTTTATTGAAGGCACCCCGGCCGACGTGGTGGTGGCGGGCGATCTTGAGGACGAGAACGGCCCAACCTACGCCACCCTGACCGATCTTGCCTTCCCGAACTATCTGGTTGAACCTGCCACCGGCGATACCGTCATCCAGCGTCTGGCTCGTGATGGCACCGTGACTGACGAGGAGGGGCTGGCTGACCGGGGTGTTACGCTGGCTTACTGGGATGACCAGACAGAGCACAACATTGCCGCGCCGTTCTGGCAGTTCATGACTTCTTCGGGTCTTGTGCTGGAGAATGGTGAACTGGTTGAGGGGCCGCTCTTCCTGAATGCGTTCTATGCCACCGGCCGGCCGATTACCGAGCCATACTGGGCCACCGTCGAGGTTGCCGGCGTTGCCCAGGATGTCCTGTTGCAGTGCTTCGAGCGCCGCTGCCTGACCTACACGCCGGGCAACCCGGAAGGCTGGCAGGTCGAGGCTGGCAATGTCGGGCTGCATTACTACCAGTGGCGGTCGGAATTTGACCCGACTTCCCCTCCGCCACCGCCCCCGTCACCAACCGGCGATCCGGCCGATCTGCGGATCAATGAAGTGATGTTCCAGCCGCAGGTCGGGGATGCCGAGTGGGTTGAGCTATACAACGGTTCCGATGCCGCGATTCAGCTTGGCGGGATGCGGCTGGCCAACGGATCACTGGTGAATCAGATCGCCCTGCCCGATTGGTCGATGCCGGCCGGGGCCTACCTGGTGGTGGTCTTTGGTGCCGGTGAGCATGAGAGTGATTTCTCCGACGGTTCGGCTACCTATTACACTGGCACGGCCGGCGTGCCGTTCTTCACCTCTCCGGATGTTGCGCTGTACGAGGCTTCGCCATCGGAGGAGACAATTGTCGATTTCGTTGGCTGGGGTTTTGCCGGCGCCTATCTGCCGGGCGAAGCTCATGACCAGGCGGTTGAGGCCGGAATCTGGTCGAACGGTGCATTCTTCGAGGCCGTCGGTGGTGTGCCACAGCAGACCTTGCAGGGCCAGGAACGACTTCACCTCGTCTGGCTGGGAGAAAGCATCGGTCGTGATGCTGACGGCACTGACACCAATACCCCGGCCGACTGGGATGTGCTGGGTGGCGCCGATGCGCTCGGCCCGACACCGGGAGCGGCCAACATCAGCGAGTTCCTGGAAAACCTGAACGCGATCCTCGCCGGAGACACGTCATCTGCACCTTCAACCTCGCCATCCATTCCGATGAGCGCCAAGGACTGGACCGTAATGGTCTATATGGACGCCCGCGCCCCGGAACTTGCCCGGCCGCTGGCCGCCGAAATCCAGGCGCTGCTCTCGGCCGGTTCGAACAACGATGTGAATATTGTTGTTTCGTATGCCACCGAGGATGCAGCCTTCCGCGCCTATCTGCAGGATGGGCAGATGCGTCACGTTACGGTGGATGACAACCCGAACCCGGGTAGCTCAACCAAACTGGGCGGATTCATCACCTGGGCAAACTCGAACTTCCCGGCCGATAACACTGCCATTGTCTTCAGCGGCCACGGCCGTGGCTGGAAGGGTCTCTTCCAGAGCGCTCCGGACGCTGATTTCCTGACGATGAGCGAACTGGAATCGGGGCTTGCCTCATTGGGCAAGAACTTCGACGTTATCAAGTTTGATACCAACCTGATGGCCAACGTCGAGGTGGCTTACCAGATGGCCACCAGGGCCGACTACATGGTGGCGAGTGAACAGGTGACCTGGGGGCATTTCCCGTGGGTGACGTTCATTGATGACCTCAAGGCGGACCCGGAACTCACCGGCGCGGAGGTCGCAGAGATCATGGTTTCCCGCCACGCCGACCGCTACAACGCGTTCATTGGCTCGACCAGGCCGGCACAAAGTGCCCGCAGCATGCTGGCAACCTACACCTGGGCAGCCATCGACCTGCAGGAAGTTGAGAGTGACCTGGCGCCGGCGGTCAGCACGTTTGCGGGTTTGCTGCTGACGGAACTGGAAGTAACCGGCAACGCGACCAATCCGAACGACAACAGCCAGATTGTCATCAAGACTGCCGCGCGCAACATGGTCAGCGAATACGCTGACAGCAACTTCATCGATCTCTACCGGTTCGCCGAACTGATTGATGGTGCTGCCGGCCTGAGCAATGCTGGTCTCGATCTGGCGGCCAAGGGCATTCAGACTGCTGTTGACGATGCGGTCATGACCATGCGAACGGCGCCGGGAACGTCGCTCAATTCGTACGGACTCTCGATCTACTACCCTCGAACGCAGGACCTCCCGCACTATCCGTCCAACCCGCCGGCGACGGGTCCGCACGTTGGGCCGAATACGCCGATCCTGCGTAGCAGTAATGGTTTCGACAATCCGCTCTTCGATCCGCAGGCAAACATTCCGACTCGTGGAACGCATCTCTATGCCCAGGATGGGGCAGCGGTCATTCTTGGCCCTGCGACCCAGTATCATCCGATGCTCGATGACGACGGATTCAAATTCACCAGTTCCAACTGGGCGAAGTTCCTGCACCGTTACTACAAGCCGGTTGCCGATGCCTGTATCGAAACCGGCAGCGGATGCGTCACGACCGCCGAGGTAGCGGTTGGTACGACGCTGACACTGACTGCTGCCGGATCATCCGATAGCGATGGTCCTGCCGGTCCGTTGAACAACGTGCCTGCTTACTACTTCTGGGATTTCGACACTTCCCGGGAGACTGGTGGAACCATGCCAACCTACACCGAGGGCCAGCAGTACAGCACCTGCACCAACGATTGCGACCGCGACGGAGATAACGGGTCTGACGATGATCCCGATGCTTCCGGGCAGGTGGTGACGTTCTCTTGTGTGACGCCGGGGACCTATCAGGTGCGTCTGATGGTGCTGGATGAGCACCACACCCAGAATCGTGTTGCCAATGAGGACCAGCGCCACAACGAGGGCCGCCACTGGTTGCATTTCAATGTCGATACGACAACGTTGACCATCACCTGCCAACCGGTCTCGCCGGAGGTTTCTGCAGATGTGGATGAAGCCGGTGCCGGCGATCCTGTCACATACACCATCACCTTCGACCTGCTCTCCGGTGTGCAGCGGTTTGTCCTGTCGCTCACCAACGAACTGTCTGACCTGTTCGCGAGTGTGGCCGATGTCGTCTGCAACGTTGGCGAGTGCGCTGTCGTTGGCGATGAGATTGTCTGGACAACCGACGCGAACGACGATCTGGATGAAGATCTGGTGCTGACCTACACCGTCACCCTGGACGATCCCGATGTTGATCCGGTTGAGATCCCGAACTGTGTCACCGGAACTGTGAACGGACTGGCGTTCCCGGAGGCGTGCCACACACTCGAGTGGGACGACGCAGAGGAATAAAGTCTGATCGTTCTTCCGGCGCCGTTGGTCACCAACGGCGCCGGAGTCCATTTCCCCGTAGGCCGAGATCCCTCGACTTCGCTCGCGATGACAAATCAAGAGAGTTGCTCTCACCAGAGCCGTTGTCCGGAACGACTGCCATCGTGGCGGGTTTCTTGCACGAACGTGTAATCGGGATAACCGTGGTAAATCTGTCATCCCGAGCCTGGTCGAGGGGTCTCGCGTCAACCGCCGTGATGAGATCGACACGACCAATGGTGGTGAAGATGCGGAGCTAGCCGATCAGGGTGTAACGACCGTCGTCGTCGACTGTCACGCGGCCATCCTCAACGAGTTTCTTGAGATGCATCGTAAGCGTTGCCGTCGCCGGGAAGACCAGGTGCGGCAGGACATCGGGGTAGACAACCGGCAAGAGTTCCTCAACGGTTGAGGGGCCGGCCGCTGCCAGATCGTTGGCGATCTGTTCCTCGCGGGCCAGGCGGTGCTCGATGTAGTTTTCGATTTTCTCCCGGACACCGGGAATTACCGGGCCGTGACCGGGAATGATCGCGCTGAACGGTTCTTCCTCGTGCGCTGCCAGCAGGCGTCGCAGGCTATTGACATAGGCAGCCACGCTGCCATCCGGCGGGAAGATACCGACGCTACCGAAACCGGAGATCATGTCGCCGGAAATCAACAGTCGGGTTTCGGATTCGACCAGTGCCACATGTCCGGGTGCGTGACCCGGCGTGAAGATCGGCAGCAGGGTGAATCCCTCGCAGACGATCGGGACACCATCCTCAATCCAGTGGTCTACTTCGAGCGCCGGGGCGTAGCGTTCGATCTGTTTTGATTCCAGCGGATGCGCCCAGACCGGGGCGCCGGTGAGTTCCTTGAGTTCCGGTGCACCGCCTACGTGGTCGGGGTGGCAGTGCGTCAGCACGATCCGGACAATTCGGGCCGGGTCAACACCGAGGTGTTCGAACCCGTTGGTGAAGATTCCCAGTGACCCTGGGTTCCCGCAATCGACCAGCGTCAGCGGTCCATCCCCGGTGACATATCCCACAAG
The DNA here is from genome assembly GCA_964462545.1 of uncultured Thermomicrobiales bacterium. Classification (GTDB taxonomy): domain Bacteria; phylum Chloroflexota; class Chloroflexia; order Thermomicrobiales; family CFX8; genus CAYWXR01. The sequence goes on along the minus strand of CAYWXR010000017.1, from coordinate 43,887 downwards.
CATGCAGTTGGTTGGCTGGCCGGCCATCATGCCTTCGTTCGGGATGCCGAGCATATGGACGAAGGCCGGTGTGTCCTCCGGCAGTCCCGGCGGAACCACCGGTATGAACAGAGGTGCATCAGTTTCGCTGGTCAAGGGGATGGTTGCCTTTCTTGAGGGAGTGACCGTTGTTTCGTACGGGTCAGGCCATGCCTGGCCCTTCGACTCGCAGGGTCGACAGGGCTATTTGCTCCGTTTCGGTTCTGCGAACCGAAGGGAGAGGCATGGCCCCTCCCGTACGCAACCTGAAAACGACTACACGAGCCTGAACTTCGGAAGGGTGATTTCGTCGGTGACATCCTCGTAGACGATCTCGACCGGGGACCCGATCTTGATGTTTTCCGGCGACACCTCGTCGAGACCAACAATGTTGGTCATCATCCGGGGGCCTTCCTCAAGTTCGACCATCGCGACGACATACGGCACTTCCTCGGCGAAACCGGGGGCGCGCTGGTTGTAGACGATGGTAAAGGCGTGCAGGGTGCCCTTGCCGGAAACGGTCTCCCACGAGATGTTGTCCGAGAGGGTGAACGGGCTCATGCCGCGCGGGTAGAAAAAGAATTTGCCGGTGTCGTTGCAGCGCTGAATCTTCATTTCGTGCGCCTTGAGGCTATCCCAGAATGGCTGGGTTACCGGATCCGGCACTGGCAGTGGTTTCACATAATCGGCCATGAAATTGAACTTCCTTTCACATGCAATGCGCGAGGCCGTTATGCCCGGCCGAGAATTGCCGTGCCGGCGGACGACAGCACACCGCCGGTACCGTGAACGACTGCCAGCTTGGCATCCTTCACCTGGCGGATGCCCTGGTCGGCATAGTCGTGTCGCAACTGACGAACACCTTCGATGATTGCGAACATGCCGTACATGCCGGAGTGGGTGTAGGAGAGTCCGCCACCGTTGGTATTCATCGGGAAATCGCCGCCCGGCGCGGTGCGCTGGTTGCTGACGAAGGCGCCGCCTTCACCCTTGGCGCAGAAGCCAAGTTCTTCCAGCGAGAGCAGCACGGTGTAGGTGAAGGAGTCGTAGATCATGGCGAGGTCGAGTTCGTCGTGGGTCACGCCGGCCATGTCGAATGCGGTCTTGCCAGAGTAGCGTGCAGCGAAGCTGGTGTAGCTCGGCATCTGGGAGATCATGGCATGATCGTGTCCCTCGCCGACACCAAGCACGGCCACCGGCACCTGGTTCAGGCGCTGGGCGCGTTCCATCGAGGTCATGACATAGGCGCCGCCGGCATCGGTAACCAGACAGCAATCCAGCAGGTTGAACGGCCAGGTGATGAGCCGGGAATCCAGCACATCCTGAATGGTGATTTCATCGCGCATCATGGCCTTGGGGTTGAGCATTGCCCACTTGCGGGTGGCAACGGCAATTTCCGCCAGCTGTTCCTTGGTGGTGCCGAACTCGTACATGTGGCGCGAGCAGGCCATCGCATAGGCGCCGACCGGCTGTGGCAGCCCGTAGGGTGCCTCGAACTGACCGCGCAGGGAATCCGGCGTGATTGCCGGGCGAGCCATGCCAACGCGGGAACGGCCACTCTCGCCGTGGGTCACCAGCGCTACCTCGCAGCGGCCGGTTGCGATGGCCGTTGCAGCGTGGGCAATATGGATGACAAACGACGACCCGCCGACGGCGGTGGTATCGGTCACCTTCGGCTCGATGCCGAGGTATTCACCAAGTTCGGTGGTCGAGATACCTGCGGTAAAGAGTCCGTCGACATCATCCTTGGTCAGGCCGGCTTCGGCCAGCGCCGAGCGGGCTGCTTCGGCATGCAGCATGATTGCCGGCTTGTCCGGTACCCGTCCGATCTGGTCAGATTCTGCCACCCCGACGATGGCAGTTTTCCCTGAGATGTTCATCTGCTCCAGTCCCTCCCTTTCGAACTGATCTTTTTGTCGCCTGTCGATTTGCTACAACGCTTTTAGCATGTCTCGGGTCAATTCGGCATGCCCAACATGCTCATTGGCGTGGTTCGTGATGAAAATCAGCAGTCCCAGACCGGTCATCGGCCCACGTCGTGGGTGTTCATAGACACGGGCAAGGTCTTCCTCGGTCAAAGTTTCCAGTGTCTGGCGGATCTTCGGCTTGAGGTCGGCCCAGCGCTGATGGATCCATTCGGTTGATTCTCCGACCGCTGCGAACTCGGCATCGCGGTCGCGGTGCACTTCCTCGCCGCCAAGCACGCCGATGATTGATTGTTCGGTGGTGCCGGTCATGTGGACCGCCAGGACGTAGAGGCTGTTCGTCTCCGGTGCCGGCGGTTTCCAGTTGATCCCCTCGGCATCCAGCCCATCCATGCAGGCGATGATCCGGTCGATCGCCCCGATCAGTGGTTCAGCGAATGCAGATGCGGTGGTCATGGGTGGAGTTTCCTTCCTTCAGGTCGAGGATACCGTCCCGGGCGATGTCAACCCGGGCGACGCGCCGCGTCGCCCCTACAAGGAGCGGCAGGTGCGTGTTGGGTCGGGTTCTCAGCGTCGGTGGTCCAGTTGGATGGATTCCGTTCGATGTACGCTCTGGCGCGTGCCAGGATGTCGTCCGAAGTGATGATCCGGTCGTGAAACCCTCGTTGCCAGACAGGGACTCCCGGAGTATCTCGCAACCTGTTGATTCGTTTTGTCGATGCAGACTTTATCTGGCCGACGATTGCTCCCAGAGAGTTTGCGGGAGGACCATTCGGGCGCAGCGAATCTTCGCGGCTTGTAGGGGCGACGCGATGCGTCGCCCGGCTGACGTCATCGGGTTCTTTCCAGTCGATCCAGAGAATTGCGTGCACATGGTTTGGCATGACAACCAGACTGTCGACAACCACGTGTTCCCGAATCTTTGCCGTCAAGAGCCATTCCTCGTCCACAATGGCGCCAAGTTCATTCAGGTGCATGCTTCCGTCAATGACGTCTCCAAACAGGAGTTCCCGGTTCAGCGTGCAACATGTCACCAGATAAAAGGCGGAGGAGCGGTAATCAAACCCCTCCGCCCGGAGTGAGTTTCGCCGCCTGGGAGCGTGCTGGATCACCAGACCAGTTCGCCGTATGGCTCCAGTTTTGATGCCCAGTAGCGGCGGCCATCGCCGATGTCGATCCAGTCTCCATCGGGGATGGAGTTGATGATCGAGGTGATGCCGGGGCGATTGGCCGGTTCATCGGTGAACTGGTCGCCGAACGTCTCCGGGATGATCTTCGAGAGTTCCTCGACCGTCCAGCGATGGTCGGAACGAAGTTGCTTGATCACCTTTGGCTGCGACATCAGCACCATGTTGTAGCCAAACGAGCCGAAGATATGGCCGGTAATTTCCTGGGCCTCATCACTCGCCAGGAAGCCCACCAGCGGGGCAACGTTGTCCGGGTCTTTCTCGGTGCCAACGGCCAGTTCGCTCGGCAGTTTGCCGGTGTCCTTGACCGCTTCCACCGCCCGCGGAATCGAGTCGATCATCCGGGTGGAGCCGCTCGGCAGGATGGCGTTGGCCGTAACACCGTAGCGGGCGAGCGAGTTGGCGAGAACAAGGGTCAGACCGGAAATGCCGGCCTTGGCGGCGGCGTAGTTCGGCTGGCCCGGCGCGCCGATGGCCGAGTTGGACGACATGCTGATGATGCGTCCACCCTCACGGCGTTCGCGGAAGTGCACCGCAGCCCACTTGCTCATGTTGAACGTGCCCTTGAGGTGAACGTTGATGACTGCGTCCCACTCTTCTTCGGACATGTTGAAGATCATCCGGTCGCGGAGAATGCCGGCCACATTGACCAGGATGTCGAGTTTGCCGAAGTTGTCGATTGCCTGCTGCACCATCGCTTCGGCAGCTTCATAATCGGTGACCGAGTCGGTGTTGGCGACTGCCTTGCCACCGGCTGCGGTGATCTCCTGGACCACGGTGGCTGCCGGGCCGGTATCAACTCCGGTGCCATCAAGCGATACACCGAGATCGTTGACCACCACTGCGGCGCCGTGTGCTGCCAGCAGGTGAGCAATGCCGCGCCCGATTCCGCGCCCGGCGCCGGTGACGATGGCGACCTTCCCCTCGAGCAATGTCATGTATTTCTCCCGTCGTCGTTGTCGTGTGAACGGGTCTGTTCTGTCAGACCTCTGCGAACGTTGCCGGTAATATGCCCGTAGCCGTCTGGTCTACGGCGCGCGATTTGCGCTGAAGTAGGTTTCGCGTTCCCAGAGCTGAACGCCCTCGGCAACATCCTTCCAGCTGGCCGGATCATGCTGCATCAGGGCAGTGGCCCGGAGTGGACGGTCTGCGCCTGGCACTTCCTGTGGCTCCGGCTGGACGATGTTCTGGCCCCAGGTGCCCGGGTAGAGTTCGAGCAGTTCCTCGACGGTCCAGCGGCGGTTGGCCTGAAGCACGCTGGCGAGTTCCCAGCTGGAGTAGAGGGCGATGGTGTGGCCACGCACCCCGAAGAACCGGCCATTGATCATGGCAGCATCATCGGTGGCCAGATAGGCAACCATCGGGGCGACATTGGCCGGGTCGCCTTCGGTGCCGGCAGCGAGTTCGCTCGGCAACTTTCCGGTTTCTTCCTGAATCTTCAATGCCCGTGGTGTGGAGTCGATCATCCGGGTTGCAGCGTAGGGCAGGATGGCGTTCGACGTCACTCCGTAGCGGTCGAGGCTGTTGGCGAGGGTGGCAGTCAGGCCGAGGATGCCGTACTTCGCCGCACCGTAGTTTGGCTGACCGGGGCTGCCCCAGGCGGAGGAGGACGAGAAGTTGATGATCCGGCCGCTCTCACGGCGCTCGCGGAAGTGGACAGACGCCCACTTGCAGGTGTTGAACGTGCCCTTGAGGTGGACATCAATGACCGCGTCCCATTCCTCTTCGGACATGTTGAAGATCATGCGGTCGCGAAGAATACCGGCGACATTGACGACGATATCCAGTTTGCCGTATTCGTCGATCGCGCCCTGCACCATGCCTTCGACAGCGTGGTAATCGGTGATCGAGTCGGTGTTGGCCTTTGCCTCACCGCCGGCCGCCTTGATCTCGTTGACGACAGACTGGGCGATAGATTCATCGGGGGCGTCTCCGCCGATGTTGGTCCCCAGGTCGTTCACGATCACTGCCGCGCCTTCGGCGGCCATCAACTGGGCGACGGCCTTGCCAATTCCGCGGCCCGCGCCGGTTACCAGCGCGACCTTGCCCTCAAGTTTCCCCACGTGTGCCTCCCTTTTCGCTGTGCCAACATGACGGTCTCTCTGGTTGTGGTTCGTCATCCCGGCGATACCGGGTTGACAGATTGCGTGTTTACGGCCGGATAAAGCCTCCCCGGATGTCTTCGATCTGGTGGAAGTCGATGATCTCTGCGGATCGGTTCCAGATCGCGAACTGTCCGGCTGCCAGCGCTCCAGGGTTGATCAGATACCGGCGATGTATTTCCAGCCTGAGCGAGCCCCGGGCGATGTCGAGATGCCCGCGCTCGTCACGGGCGGAGCGGAAGTGGGTATGGCCAGCGAAGGTGATCCGGGCAGCAGAGTTGTGCCCGTTGCTCTCCTGTCGCTGAAACATCCGGGCGATGGGGTCAATCTGTCCCCAGCGCTCCTCCTCGTGGACGAGGCAGACATCATCGATGATGATGCGCTCCTCGAGACGGCTCAGCATCCGGATCGTGTCATCCCGCATCGGGATTTCGCCGGCAGCGGCTGCCAGGGCGATCTCCCGTTCGTGATTACCGTAGACGCCGGTGACATGACGCCCGGCGAGCACTTCAGCGCACCGGTCTGCTTCTTCCGGCCGGTCGAACAAATCTCCCAGCAGGGCGATGGTCTCGACTCCTGCGATATCGCACTGTTCAAGTGCACGTTCCAGGGTTCGGGTTTCTGCATGCACGTCGGCAAACAGCGCGACGATGGTTCCCAGTTTGGTCAAGGTTTTTCCAGTCGTAGATCGATTCCGGTGAGTCTTGCTCTCCCCAATTGTGATGTGCAACTCCTTATTTCGCCAATCAGGTCCGGATTTGGGGATACGAGACCCCGCTATGTCATCGGAACGATCAGGCAGTCGACAACACGGGCACCCTGGCCCTCATCAAAGACAAGCAATGGATTGATGTCGATTTCGGCGACTTCGTCGCGCAGGTCGATGCAGAGTTGCGAGAAGTTGCTCAGCAACCCGAGCAGCGCATCGACATCGGCCGGCGGAGCGCCCCGGACACCATCGAGAATTGCCCGTCCGCGAAGCCGGTCGAGCATCGCCCGTCCTGCTGTTTCGCTGATCGGGGGAACACCGAGTTGCACGTCTTTCAGGACTTCAACCAGCACGCCACCCAGTCCGACTGCGACTGCCGGGCCGAAGGTGGAGTCCTGGGTCATGCCGAGAATCATCTCGCGTCCACCGGAAACCATTTCCTGCACCAGTACACCGCTGATCGCAGCATTCGGGTTGTAGGCGGTTGCGCTGGAGATGATCCGCTCGAAGCCATCGCGAACATCCTGGTCGTTGCTGATGTTGAGCAGTACCCCGCCGGCTTCGGTTTTGTGGGCGATGTCCGGGGACTCGATCTTGAGCACTACCGGGTAGCCAATCTCGTTTGCTGCGGCTACTGCTTCGTCGGCCGTGGTTGCCAGTGCCTCGCGAGTCACCGGGATGTCGTAGAGTGCCAGCACTTCCTTGGCAGCCCGTTCGACCAATGGCTTGCCGTTGCCGGCACGAACCAGCGCGCGGGCCTGCTCGGCCTTGTCGCTCGGCTCACCGACGATGCCAAGCAGTCCGGCCTTGCGGTTACGCTGGAACTCGGCATAGCGGATCAATGCCCTGATCGCCTTCAGGCTGTTTTCTGCACCTTGCAGGAAGGGCACGCCGCCCCAGTCGGTGGTTGGTTCGACCGGTTCCATATCGTTCCGGATACCGGGCTGAACCACGCCTGTTACCAACGACATAATGAAGAACGTCTTGTCCGGATAGCGATCGGGCATGGATTTCAGGACCCGGCCAACCGGGGTATCCAGGTCGATCCGCGATGGGAACGCCTGACCGTAGATGACGGTGTGGATGTTCGGGTCCTCGGCCATACCGACCAGCGACCCTTCAGTGATTTCCGGCTGGGTTGCGGCCTGCCCGGTGGTGTCCAGCGGATTGCCAACCGTGCCGTATTCCGGAATCACCTTGTTGAGTTTCTCGACCGTTTCCGGGGCGAGTGGTGGAAGGCTGATACCGAGGTCCTGTGCGAGGTCGGATACCAGACCACCTGCGCCGCCGGAGACAAAGATCGTCCCCAGGCCCGGCCCCTTGGGCAGACGCGAATGGAACGCTGCCAGTGTTTCGGTCATTTCATCGAGGTTGTAGACCCGGGTAATGCCATATTGCCGCATGACGGCATCGACAATCTCGTCGGATCCAACCATTGAACCGGTGTGGGCCATTGCTGCCCTGCGACCGCCCTCGGAACGGCCGATCTTCAGGACCACCAGTGGCTTCTCGCGTTCGGCGGCCAACCGGGCGACTTCAATCAGTTTGTCAGCATCCCGGAACTGTTCGATGAACGCCCCGATGACCTTCGTGTCTTCGCTTTCGATGTAGTAGCGCATGAAGTCGGTGGAATCGAGGTCTGCCTCGTTGCCGGTCGTGATGATGTAGGTGAAGCCGATACCGCGATCCTGTGGCGGGATGACCGCGGAGTAGGCCAGCAAGCCGCTCTGGAAGACGATCGAGACAGGACCACGATGGACGGTGGTGTACGGGCCGGACTTCGCAACCAGGTCGGCCGGCGTGCTGATTAGTCCGAGACAATTTGGCCCGACAACCCGGATGCCGGTGCGCCGGGTGAACTCCCGAATCTGCTCCTGCCGGTTGTGGGCTTCCTCGTCGGCCTGTTCGCCGAAGCCACTGGTGATGATGTTGACGGCCTTGACTCCGGCTGCCTCGCACTGTTCGAGCACGTTCAGTACGAGATGGCTGGGGACGACAACGATCGCCTTGTCAACCCCGCCTGGAATGGCATCGACCGTTGGGTAGGTCGGGCTGCCGAGCACTTCGTCGTAGCGCGGATTCACGCCGAACACATCGCCCTGGTAGCCGCCGCGAAGGATGGCACGGTGGATGTTATGGGCGAATCCAAGTCTTGGCGTTGCTCCGACAACAGCAAGACGTTTCGGGTGAAACAGCGCATCCATTGCTTCGGTAAACGGCAGTGGTTTGCTGGCCGCTTCATGCTCGGAAGCAGTGGTCCGGGTAGTCTCCATCAATCCGTCCTCCATCACACCGATCGCGTACCTGGGTTGCTGTGCCCGTTCAGAACTGAACGTGCCTAGAAATAGACCCGGCCCAATGTCTCTGCGACGCAGCCGGGTTTGTCCTGACCTTCAACCTCGATGGTCTGCTGGTATTTGGTCTGGACAGCGTTATCGCCGATTTCCTGAACCTCCAGCAGTTTTGAGCGCACCCGGATTCTGCTGCCGACCGGCACCGGCGCCGGGAAGCGCACCCGGTCGAGTCCGTAATTGACGGACAGTTTGCCGCCGAGGTCGATCTTGATGCCTTCCTTGTCCCGGTTCAGCATCGGCAGCAAGGAGAGGGTGAGATAGCCGTGGGCAATGGTGCCGCCGAAGAAGGTGTTCTTCGCGCGTTCCGGGTCGACGTGGATGTACTGGTGGTCGCCGGTAATGTCGGCAAACTGGTTCACTCGCTCCTGGGTGATCTCGAACCACTGCCCGACGCTGATTTCCTGGCCAACCAGTTCCTTCAACTCCTCGACAGTAGTGACAACCCTGTCAGATGTTGCTTCACTCATCGGTCGTTTCCTTCCCGGGTATGTACGGAACGGAGACGCCCGGGGCGGGCGTCTCCGGTTACGGTTGCTGTCAGACTGCTGCCATTTGCGCGCCGCTGGTGCGGCCGGCAAGGACTTCCTGGAGCACCTTTTCGCGGTGGAAATCGGTGTCTCCATACAGCACCTCAAGATGCTTCGCTCGTTTGAAGAAGAGGTGCAGGTCGTATTCCCAGGTGAAGCCGATGCCGCCATGAACCTGAATCGCATCACCACACACCTTGCGAGCGGCAGTGTTGGTCTTGGACTTGGCGACCGATGCTGCCAGCGTGGCATCCGGCGCATCGGCGTCGATTGCCCAGGCAGCGTAGTAGACGGCGGCGTGAGCGTTTTCGGTTTGTTCCAGCATCTCGGCCAGTTTGTGCTTGACCGCCTGGAACTGGCCGATAAACTGGCCGAACTGCTTGCGGACCTTGGCGTAATCCACCGAGAACTCGAGTGATCGCCGGGCTGCACCGAGCATTTCTGCACTGGCGCAGACGGCGGCATCCCGCAGGGTCGCCTCGAGCGCCGGCCAGGCGCCGCCTTCCTCGCCGATCAGGTTTTCGGCCGGAACAGCAACATTGTCGAAGGTAAGGGTGGAGACCCTGGAGTTCAGATCGAGCATCACGGCCTGTTCGATGCCAAGTCCGGCCGCGTCACGTGGGACGGCTACCAGCGAGATGCCGTTTGCCGAACGAGCCGCAACCAGAATGACATCCGCCGAGTGGCCCCATGGAACGAAGCGCTTGGTGCCATTCAGGGTGTAGCCATTGTCGCCCTTCTCGAGTGACATCTCGATGGCGCTCTCGGTCCATCCGATAGCGTCTTCGAGGAAGGCGAGGGTCATCGTCTTGTCGCCGTTGGCGAGATCGGGCAGGTAGCGGGCCATGGCGTTTTCATCGCCGGAATGGGTGATGGCCCCGGCAGCGAGGATGAAGGTGGAGAAGTAGGGCCCCGGATAGGCCACCCGGCCCATTTCTTCAAAGATGATTGCCTGCTCAACCATGCCCAGCCCGCCGCCACCATAGGCTTCCGGAGTCGAGAGCATGCCGAGTTCGACGAATGCCCGGTACATATCGGGATCGTAGCCGAGCTCGTCTTCCATCATGTCGCGGACATGGGCGACGGTCGACTGTTCGGAGAGGAACTCGCGCGCAAGGTTGCGCAGCATTACCTGGTCTTCGCTGAAATCAAAATCCATCGTCTGTCAGCCTTTCACAACGGATATCCGCCGGACATCAGATTTCCCGCCGCGACTAATCGCTGGCGGCAGACTGTTCCTGGGCGAGAATGCGGTCGGCACGCACTTCCTTGGGAAGTCCGAGCACCCGCTCGCCGAGAATGTTCTTCTGGATTTCCGAGGAACCGGCGTAGATGGTTCCTGCCCGTGACCAGACATAACTGTATGCCCAGGTGCCGGTTTCGCCGTATCCCTCATCGTCGGAGAAGGCATATTCCTGCGGCGCGCCACCTACCTGCTGGCCATAGGGGCCGAGGATATCCAGGAACATTTCCTGAATCTTCTTGTCCAGTTCGGAGTAGTGCAGCTTCGAGATGGATGATTCCGGGCCCGGCCGCAAACCCTTTTCGAGCCGGCTGAGGATGCGTAGCGATGCGTAGCGCAGCACTTCGACCTCGGCGTAGATCTCGCCCAGTTTCTGCCGGGTGATCGGGTCGTCGATAGCGCGGGTTCCGTCGCGTCGCAGGGTGTTGCAGACCTCGACCAGGCGGTTGAAGCCTTCCGTCATCCGCGTCACCCGGCTGAGGGTATTGCCACCGCGCTCGTAGGAGAGGGTGGTCTGGGCAATGCGCCAGCCGGTATTCAGTTCGCCAACCAGGTTATCGGCCGGCACGACGACGTTGGTAAAGAAGACCTCGCTGAACTCCTGGCTGCCGCTGATCTGCTTCAGCGGGCGGACTTCCACGCCGGGCTGGCGCATATCTACCAGGATGCAGGAGATACCGGCGTGCTTCGGAGCGCTACGATCGGTGCGGGCCAGCAGCAAACCCCAGTCGGAGTTGTGTGCGCCCGAGGTCCAGATCTTCTGGCCATTGAGAACGAACGTGTCGCCGTCAATGTCTGCGCGGAACTGGAGACTTGCCAGGTCAGACCCGGAGTTTGGCTCGGAGTAGAGCTGACACCAGATTTCCTCGCCGGTCAGGATCTTCTTGACGTGGTCTTTTTTCTGTTGCTCGGTTCCGTGGTGGATCAGGGTTGGGCCGACGATGCTGATGCCGAGTCCGCCAACACCCTGAGGTGCGTTGACCCGGGCCATTTCCTCGCCGACGATGGCCTGTTCCATGGGGCGAGCTTCCTGTCCGCCGTACTCTTTCGGCCAGCCCATACCAATGAAACCGGCCTCATAGAGCTTGGTGTGCCAGGCACGCTTTTGTTCCAGCGTGACAAGCTTCTCCTTGGGCAGGTTTTCCTCCAGCCAGGCGCGTACCTGTTTCCTGAAGGCGATGTCTTCCGGCGTGTAGTTGAGATCCACTGGTCCCTCCCTAAGCTAGATGACCTACCGCTTTGCGTTTCTTGTTACTGCCGTTGCTTGTCGACTATTGTGCACCGTGCACGGTAGTCGTTGCATGAAACAGTGTCAACCGGGTTCGCCTGCGTCGGACCGGTGCACTCGGTATACAATGCGCAGGAGAACTGGGAGCGATAGCCCGGATGGGGCTTCAATATAGAGCAACTGGGAAGGAAAGCGGAAACTGATGAAGATCTGTGTCTGCGTGAAGCATGTGCCGGATCCCAATTTCCCGATGGTGGTTGATCCGGCCAGCAAACGCTTGCAGCGCGATGCCGCCCAGTCGATCCTCGATCCGGCTGATGAGTATGGTGTCGAAACCGCACTGAAACTGGTCGAGGAGCATGGTGGCGAGGTCGTTGCCATCACGATGGGGCCAGCCGCTTCCGATGATGCTTTGCGCCGGGCAATGGCGATGGGCGTCGAGCGGGTGATCCAGGTGACCGACGACGCTTTGGCCGGCTCGGACGCTCTCGGCACTGCACGGGTGCTGGCCGAGACGATCCGCAGCGAGAACCCGGATCTGGTGATTACGGCAATTGAAAGTACTGACTCCTACAGCGGCATGGTGCCGGGCGCACTGGCTGAACTGCTCGGCCTGCCGCAGGTAACGTTTGCCCGCTCGGCCGAGGTTAGCGGCAACACCCTGCGGGTTACCCGTGACATCGAGACCGGACGGCAGACGCTGGAAGTTACCCTTCCGGCCCTCCTGTCGGTGACGGCCAGTATCGCCGAGCCGCGCTATCCGTCGTTCCGTGGCCTGATGCAGGCCAAGCGCAAGCCGGTTGATCTGAAAGCCCTTTCGGATCTGGGAATCGACCCCTCCACCGTCGGCGAAGCTGGCGCGAAGGAGCGGGTCCTTTCTATTGAGAAGGACGTTCAGGAAAAACAGGGCCGCAAGATCGAGGACGATGGCAGCGGTGACAGCGTCGACCAGATCATTGCCTACCTGAAGGAAATCCAGGTCGTTTAGGCGAGGTTCATCAACCTACGGGCACAACGCATTGGGCCCGTACGAGACAACCAGACATTTCGCACGACGATTGATAACAGGAGCGATCGATGACACGCAGAATCTGGGTCTGGACGGAAATCGCCGAGGACGGCCCGAACAGACTCTCCCTTGAACTGCTGACACCGGCACGGGCACTTGGGTCGGCTGAAGCTGTTGTGCTGCATCCTGCCGGAGACGATGCCATTGCCGCCCTTGGTGAACACGGTGCTGCAGTAGTCCATCATGGTGCCAATCAGGAGTATGCCGAGTACGTTGTTGAGCCACAGGTGGCAACGCTGGCAGCGATGATCCAGGCCGAACAGCCGGACATGATCCTTTTCCCGAGCACGTTCACTGCCCGCGACATTCAGTCCCGGCTGGTGGGCAAGCTCGGTGTGGGTGCCATTTCAAACGCGGTCGGTGTTACCTACGGCGATGACGGCGGTCTGGTTGCGACGGTGCCGTATGGTGCCGAAACAACCGCAACGGTGACGCTGGATGGCTCTGGCCCGCATCTGGTCCAGATCCGCCCGAAGTCATATGCTGCCGAGCAGGTTGGCGGCACGGCCGAGGTGCGCCCGGTGGATATTGCGGTCGATCCGGCAACCCTGCGGGTGAAGATCACCGCTTCCGAGGTGCTCGCGGCTGATGGTCCGAATCTGGAAGATGCCTCGATCATCGTTTCCGGTGGTCGTGGTTTGGGCCAGCCAGACAATTATGTGCTCGTCGAGGAACTGGCCAGGGAGCTTGGCGGCGCTCCGGGTGCGACCCGGGCGATCGTCGATGCCGGTTGGGTTCCATACAGCTACCAGGTTGGCCAGACCGGCAAGACGGTCAAACCAAACCTCTACGTCGCCTGCGGTATTTCCGGTGCCATCCAGCACGTCGCCGGCATGAAGGGCTCTCGCCATCTGATTGCTATCAACCGCGACCCGGACGCACCAATCTTTGAAATTGCCGATCTCGGCATTGTCGGTGATGTACTGACCATCGTTCCGAAACTGACCGAGAAACTGCGGGGCTAGCCTCCGCATCCGGGATAACTGACTACGGTTTTCCGTCGAGGGGGCGCAGTTCCATGCGCCCCTGTGACATTGAGGGTGGTGGCGACGCATCGCGCTACTCTTGACAACAGGCACAGACTGCACTGACCATAGGCGTCGAGGAGGGTGCGATGTCGAACGTCGTGAAGACCATCAGCGAGAGGCTGTTGCCACTGGCTGCCGGCCTGGCTGGTGCCGGGATCCTGTTGATTATCGTGGCGGAGTCACTGCACTGGCATTGGGCCAAACTCTTTTCCGCCGGCCTGATCTCAATTGGCGGCATCGGGTTGGGCATCGAGGCCGCACGTTCTGCTCCACGATTCGCCGAGATCACCGCCAAAATCAAGTCGTGGCAAGCACCCATTTCCTACTACTTGATCGCCTTTACAACACTACCGGTCATCGCCGTGCTACTGGCCGGGTTTATCGGCATGTTCGGTGATAACGGCGACGCCGGCACCGGTGTGCTCGTGGTTGGCGCGCTCCTGACACTCTTCATGACCGTGGCATCGCTGATGGCAATTGCCCTGACGGTCAAGGCGGTCGGACGCGCATTCAAACCGGCGCCGGTGGATGAATCGGCAGACCACAGCGGGGAGGCGAAGTCGTGATAGCAACCCGCGAGATCCTCTGGAACATCGATACCCTCAGCCGGATCGCCATCTATGCGTTCATGGTGATCCCGTTCACCTACCTCGCCTATGGCCTGGCGAAACGCTGGTTGCTCTGGCAACGTGGGCAGCCGGATGACCGGTTTGACCAGTGGGGCCGGCGCCTGAAGGGTGCGTTGGTCAAGAGCGTTTTCCACGGCCGGATCGTCCGCCGGAACAAGATCTACGCCGGCTTCATGCACGCGTTCATCTTTGTTGGCTTCATCGTCCTGTTTATCGGGACGATCATTGTGGCCACCGAAGATGATCTGACGGTGCCGCTGTTGGGGTTCAGTTTCTTCAAGGGCAACTTCTATCTCGGCTTCAAGGCCGCGATGAACACCGCCGGGCTGATGCTGATTGTTGGCGTGTTGATGGCCTATTTCCGGCGCTACATCACCCGCGAGCGGATTCAGGAAACGGCTCCGGACGACACGATCATCCTCGGTTTCCTGCTGATGCTTTCGGTACAGGGCTTTGTCGTTCAGGCATTGCGCCTGGCCGTTGTGCAGGACCCATGGGAGCGCTGGTCGTTCGTTTCCTATCCGATGGCAACCCTGCTGCGTGGTGTGCCGGAGGGATGGCTCACCTCGCTGCACATTGGCAACTGGTGGGTGCATTACCTGACGACCTTTGTTTTCCTCAGCTACTTCGCCTACAGCAAGATGATCCACCCCTTCACCAGTCTGGCGAATGTCTACTTCCGCCGCCTCAAGCCAATGGGTGAACTTGCCCGGATCGAGAACATCGAGGAGGCGGAGACGCTCGGCATTGGCAAACTGGAGGATTTTACCTGGGCACAGTTGATGAACGTCGACGCCTGTATGCACTGCGGGCGCTGCCTGGAATATTGCCCGACGTTCAACACCGGCAAGCCGCTGCGGCCGCGTGACCTGGTGCTGGAGATTGCCGGATATGGAGCCGACGAGGGCGGGCTGTTCTCGGGCGAATTCGGCGGTCAATGGACCAATGCCCGCTTCCGGAATGGCGCCGGGCCGGGGCGATCACTGATCCCGGATGTGGTCTCTCCGGCCGAACTCTGGGACTGCACCACCTGTGGCGCCTGCATGGAGCACTGCCCGGTGTACATCGAGCACGTGCCGCTGATTGTCGGCATGCGGCAAAACATGGTGCTCGAAATGAACGAGTTCCCGGAAGAACTGGAACTGGTCTTCAACAACCTCGAACGCCTTTCCAACCCGTATTCCTACCCGCCAAACCAGCGTGCTGACTGGACCCGGAAACTCGATAAGCCGGTGCCGATCATGGCCGAGAAGGCCGCCGCCGGCGAAGAGGTCGAGGTGCTCTTCTTTGTCGGTTGTCTCGGGTCGTTCGACCCGCGCAACCAGCAGACAACGCTGGCGCTGGCCCGGATTCTTCAGGAGGCGAACATCAACTTCGCCATTCTTGGCAAGGAAGAGACCTGCACCGGCGACCCGGCCAAGCGTGTTGGCAACGAATATCTGGCCCAGATGATGGCCGAGCAGACGATCGAAACGCTGAACCAGTACAGCTTCAAGAAGATCGTCACCGCCTGCCCGCACTGCTTCAACAGCCTGGCCAACGAATATCCGCAGATCGGCGGTCACTGGGAGGTTGTCCACCACAGTCAGTTGATCAACCAGTTGATCGACGAGGGCCGGATCAACATCGACCCGGAATCCTCGATGGCACGTGGCAAGGTGACCTATCACGATCCCTGCTACATCGGCCGCTATAACGACATCTACGACGAACCGCGCGACGTTATCTCGGCGCTGCCGGGCGTCGAGTTCGAGGAGATGGCCCGCAACCGCAACAAGTCGTTCTGCTGTGGTGGTGGCGGTGGCCGGATGTTCATGGAGGAGACCCGCGGCACCCGGATCAACCAGGCTCGTGTTACCGAGGCGCTTGATACCGGAGCAGAAGTCCTCTGCGCTGCCTGTCCGTTCTGCATGACGATGTTCGAGGACGGCGTGCGTGGTGTCGGCAAGGAAGAGGAATTCAAGGTCCTCGACCTCGCCGAAATCGTCGCCGGTTCCATGCTGACTGCGAAAGAACCGGTTCCAGGCGACGACTGATCGCCGGCCAAAGAGTAAAGAATCTTGCAAGGGCGACGCGTTGCGTCGCCCGCCGAAACGCAATGATCTACACCGGGCGACGCATCGCATCGCCCTTGCGAGAGTTGAATGGAGCAATCGGGCCCGATGAGCCAACATCCTTCATTCTGTTCAGGATGACTACCTTCGCCGGGCGGGTGACGCGGCGAGTCCGCGGTCATCCGGTGGATGCCGGGTGTCTGGCGTTGTTACTGGTGGCGGTGCTGCTCTATATCGTCGCCTACTCCTCAAAGTCGATCAATCACTACCGCATCGGCGTTACGTTGTTCGACCTGGCGGTGTTCGACCAGTCGTTCTGGAATGCCACGCAAGGAACCCTGTTCTATACCAGCCTTGAGGGGGAGATCAGTCATTTCGGCCGGCATTTCTCGCCAATCTTCTTTCTGCTGTTGCCGTTCTATGCCCTGCGTCCGGACCCGACAACGTTGCTGGTATTGCAGAGTGTCGCGCTCGGTCTGGCGGCTATTCCACTCTGGCTGATTACCCGGATGCGGGTGGGGCATCCTCTCCCGGCACTGGTGGCAGGGTTGGTCTATCTCGCCTCGCCGGTGGTCCACGACATCAACATCGTGAACGAGTTCCACGAGGTCGCCTTTGCGATCCCGTTGCTCTTCCTGGCGTTCCTTGCGCTGGAGACGGAACGCTGGCGTCTCTACTGGGTGGCGGTTATCGGGTCGTTGATGGTGAAGGAAGACGTCGCGTTGATTGTCGCGGCGCTGGGGCTCTACGTTGCCTTCGCCGCCGGGCATCGCCGGACCGGGTTGGCGACGCTGGCAACGGCAGCGGTTTGGTTCGTGGTTGTCGTGGAACTGGTGATGCCGGCACTGCGTGGGTCTCTCGGGCCGGTCCCGTTTGTAGGTTATGAGTATCTCGGCGAAGGTATTTTTGGCATTGCCCGGGGCATTGTGACGAAACCCGGTGAATTACTGGAGGTGATGACCTCAGCCCCGAAACGTGAGTTCCTGAAGTGGCTGTTTCTGCCGGTTGGCTTTCTGGCACTCCTCGCTCCACGGGTACTCTTTATTGCCCTGCCCGGTCTGTTCCTGATCCTTGCATCGACCAACCCCTCGACCTACGCAGTTTTCGAGCGCTACATTGCGCCAGCTCTGCCGTTCATCTTCATTGCAGCGATCGTTGGAGTGGCGCGGCTGGCCGGGTGGGGGGAGCGGCTGTTCAGGCGGACGGGCCGTTTCGGAGCAGATGGCAGGTGGCAGCATGCCTGCGTTGCGCTGGCGGTTCTTCCGTTGCTGGCCGGAACGCTTTACAGTCAGCAGCAACTCGACAAACGCCCGGAAAGCCTGCTTGTGCGTGGAGAGCCGAGTCCGCACGCAGCGCTGGCAATGCAACTGGCCGGGGCGATTCCATCCGGGGCTTCAGTGGTGATTGAAGATCACCGTTTGCTTGACCGCGCGTCACAGCGCCGCGACCTGTTCTACCTGTCCGGTCGTTCACCGTATGCCGACTATGTACTGGTCGACCGGCGGGTAGCACCGATCACTCACATTCCGGCAGAGGATCGTTCACGTTTTATCGAGACGGTCGTTCGGTCCGGTGACTATCAACCGGTGTACTGCCGGGATGGTCTGGCTCTGTACGGGCAGAACCAGAGGAGTGCGCAGGTGGATCCCCCGCCGTATAACCCCGAACACGAGCTGTCGGAACCGTTTGGAAACCAGCTGCTGCTGCGCGGATATGATCTCTATCTTCCGCCGGCGGACCAGGCGTGGGACGCAGCACGGTTGACGTTGTACTGGGAGAATCTGGACACGCGGCCGGACCTTGACTGGCAGGTTATCATCCAGTTCCGGGATGGAGCAGGAGAGCCGGTTCTCGAACATCGCGAGACGTTCGGCAGAAGTTGTGCGACTGCCGATTGGCCGGTTGGTCTGGTTCTCACCAGTTGGCATCAGGTGCCGCTTTCGGAAGCACTCCTCGGTGTGCTGGATAGCGTCGCCGTTCTCGTGGCTGATGAGGGCGGAATGATAATTGGCCATCCGGTGGTGGTGGGGCCATGATCTCCGGAGTGCCGGATTCCTGCCAGGCAATGCAGATTTTTCGCTTGCCAAACGGACAAGATCATTGGATACTGATTCGCGTACGTACGCCTCTCGCCTGTGACAAATGGGAACAAATGTTCTATACTTTGTGCAGCATTCGGGGTACTGGCTGAACGAAGAAAGAGACAGGCGATGGCTACCGTAGTCGCACGAGTAGAAGAAAAACTGAACGCCGTCCGCTCGTCCGGCAAACGGCCGGTGCGGATCGAACTGGGGCAGGAAGAGTACCGCGAACTCCAGGAAGAGCTGAGCCCGATCCCCGGCGTGGCAGTGCCGGTGCTGCTCGGCGTCCGCGTCTCCCCGGTCAAATCCTCCCGCCGGATCGCCGTCATCGCCGGCGACCCACCAGTCACCACCGTCCGGACAAAACGCACCCCCTCGCCGGCGGCGTAGACTATTCCGCCGACAGCTTCAGTACAGTGTTGCCAAGGACGTTGATTCCTGCCTCGCAGTCTTCCGGTGTGGAGTATTCACGTGGGTTGTGGCTGATGCCGTTGTATTGGCCACGGACGAAGATCATGGCTGTCGGGACGAGGGATGCCATCTCCTGGGCGTCGTGGCCGGCGCCGGCCATCAGTGACATGGTTGGGTAGCCCAGTTCTTCGGCGGTTGTGGCGATGATCTGCTGGACGTGTTCGTCGAACGGTACCTGCCGGGTGCCGGCCATTCGTTCGGTCTCGACGCGCAGGCCGGGCTGGATCTCCGGAAGGGTTTCCAGGAAGGCTGCCAGGTCCGCTTCCATCCGGGCCAGAGCATCTTCGTCCGGGTTACGCAGGTCGACAGTCATTTCGGCCCGCACCGGGATGACGTTGGGCAGGCCGGGGTAGGTCTGCAGGCGTCCGACGGTTGCCCGTTGCTGGCCGTAGTTTCCGGAGTTCACCATCTCCCGCAATTTGACGACGATCTGGGCTGCTGCCAGTCCGGCATCGATCCGTAGTTCGGTTGGGGTACTGCCGGCGTGGGCTGCCCGACCATGGAGCGTCACCCGGTGCCAGGAGATTGCCTGGACGCCAGTGACGACGCCGACCGGTACCCCGGCATGTTCGAGGATCGGTCCCTGTTCGACGTGGCATTCGACGAAGGCGTACGGAGGGTTCCCGGCAATCGGCGGACGGTCGCCCTTTGCGCCGATCCGTTCCAGTTCGTCGCCATAGCGCAGCCCGTTCAGGTCGGTTCGGTCGTAGGCGTATTCGCGGGTGAGCCGCCCGGTTGAAACGGCCGAGGCGAGCATCGAGACGCCGAAGCGGACGCCCTCTTCCTCGGTAAACGCGGCAACCTCCAGCGGCCGGCGGGTGACAATACCCTGCTCGTTCAGCGAGCGGATGACCTCCAGTGCGCCAAGTACCCCGAGACAGCCATCGAACATGCCGGCAGTGGCGACTGTATCGAAGTGCGAACCGAACATCACTGGCGGAAGATCGTTTTCGAGTCCTTCGCGCCGGCCGAAGATGCTGCCCATCTCGTCGACGGTTACCGTCAGGCCAGCCTCTTCCATCCAGCCGGTCAGGAGTTTTCGCGCCTCGGCATCGGCGTCGGTGAGTGATTGCCGGTTGACTCCGGTCAACCCGGTTGCCTCATCCTCATAGGCGCCGATCTTCGCCAGTTCTTCCAGCGATTGCCAAAGCCGTTCCCGGTTAATCCTCAGATGTTCACCCACGCCCGCATCTCCCTGCCTCTGTTCCGGTCCATGTTCCCCCGACAGTGTACCGCCAGAAGGTGATTTCCCTGCAGGGGTAGGTCGTGATGCAGTGCAGCCATGGTTGGCACCCCGAACCTGCAATCTGTCATTCCGGCGAAGGAGGGCTCTGTATCCATGCAAGGACAACGGATTCCTCACTGCGTTCGGGATGACACATCAACATGATCGATCCCGACCAGACACTCAGGGGGGTAGCGGCGGACGCATTGCAATGCGCACCTACCCCTTCGGGGTTAAGATCTCCGGAAGGAATGTAAGGAGCATCATCATGACCGGGAAACCGTACGACGAGGCGACGGCGGCGCTTGACCGGGCGTATGCGCTGGCACGGGAGTGGGTGGCAGGGCTGCCCGAACGGGCTGTTGCCCGGGCGGTGACGCCTGCTCAACTGGAAGCAGCACTGGATGGACCGCTGCCCGAGCGAGGTTGCGATCCCGGTGATGCACTCGAGGAATGGTTTCAGCGTGCCGAGGCGGGCATTGTCGCGTCGTCCGGGCCACGATTCTTCGGGTTTGTCATTGGTGGCACCACACCGGCAGCGCTGGCGGGAGACTGGTTTGCCAGCGCCATCGACCAGGATGCCGGGTTCTGGCCAGCATCTCCGGCAGCATCCCAGACCGATTTGACGGTGCTGCGCTGGCTGAAGGAACTGTTTGGCTTGCCGGCGGACTGGCATGGCGGTATCACGACCGGGGCAACCAGTTCCAATCTGGTCGGCCTCGCGGCCGGGCGACAGTGGGTTGGGAAGCGGATGGGCTTTGACCCGGCGATGGACGGCCTGGGTGGGCATCCTGCGATACCGGTTATCTCCAGTGCCGAGATTCATGCAAGTGCTATTAAATCGCTCGGGACGCTTGGTCTGGGACGCGCCAGTGTCCGGAAAGTGGCAGCCATTGATGGTGCGGTTGATACATCGGCCCTGCGCCGTGAACTGGAATCCATAGATGGACCAGCCATTGTTATCGCCAATGCCGGCGAGGTCAACACCGGGGCGTTTGATCCACTGGAGGAAGTTGCTGAAATTTGCCGGGAGCACCGGCATGGAGTCTGGTTGCATGTTGATGCGGCATTTGGACTGTTTGCCGGCGCATCACCGAAATATGCTCACCTGATCCGGGGCATCGAGCACGCCGATTCGGTCTGCTCCGATGCGCACAAGTGGCTGAATGTTCCCTACGACTCCGGGTTTGTCTTTGTCCGGGATGTCGACATGTTGCGGGAAGCGTTCGCGGCGTCCGGTGCCTATCTTGCGCCGAACCCGGGTGATGGCTGGAGCGCCGATTCGCACTTGCCGGAAATGTCTCGCCGCTTCCGTGGATTGCCGGCCTGGTGCGCCCTGCGTGCCTATGGCCGGGAGGGTTACCGTGATCTTGTTGAACGCTGTATCGCCAATGCTGCGTCGTTTGCTTCCTGGGTCGACGAAACCCCGGGCGTTGAACTGCTGGCACCGGCCCGTCTGAATGTCATCTGCTTCCGGTTGACTCCGCCTGGTCTGGACGGAGAAGAACTTGATCGTTTCAACCGTCTTGCCGTGCCGGCAATGCAGGCTGACGGGCGTGCCTTTGTC
Source organism: uncultured Thermomicrobiales bacterium (assembly GCA_964462545.1). Classification (GTDB taxonomy): domain Bacteria; phylum Chloroflexota; class Chloroflexia; order Thermomicrobiales; family CFX8; genus CAYWXR01. The sequence continues at coordinate 22,470 of CAYWXR010000017.1, read as the reverse complement.
AGTCCGACGGTCTGGAACGGCAAGGCTGGCATCCGGGCTGCGTTCGACAACTGGGCCACCTCTCCGGCGGATGTCGAGATCCTGCAGGAACTGGTGCTCGATATGAGCAAGCGAGACCTTCAGTAAGGGCAGACTTGCATAATCTGTCATCCCGACGAAGGAGGAATCCGTAACGGGATCCTGCACTGTGTTCGGGATGACAGCCCACATCGCTGCTTGTGATCAAGCCTTCGCAACCCCGAAACCACTCACCCTGAGAACAGGCTAAGCACAACATTCCATAACGTTAGCGGAATGATTCCGGGGTTTTGTTAGCCTTGGAGTTGGGCAGGATTCGTACGTACAGTGCTCGAAAATGGCTGGCGATTCTGCCTGTCCGGTTCGTTGTTCGTACTCCGTTGACGCCTGTTGGCTCCGTTGAAATGTCGACGGGTACAGGGTAACCATGAGGAGAAGCCGATGATATCGAAAGCTCTCAGAAGACCGGCCGCGGTTCTGTTTGCCATGTTGCTGGTTGCGATGAGCCTGGCTCCAGTCGTGGCCTATCACGAAGGCGATGATGCCGATCACGAGTTTGCAGACCCGGCATTCGAAACGCGCTGGGCACGAACTGACCTTCCAGTGGAGCAGGGGGAAATCTCCCGCACCTGGATGTGGGGCCCGAAGCCGTACACCGAAGGCATGATGGAAGACTATGCCGATTCACCGGGCGGCGAACGTCTGGTGCAGTATTTCGACAAGTCCCGGATGGAGATCAACCATCCTGATAGCCCGGACGACAGCGTCTGGTATGTCACCAATGGTCTGCTGGTTGTCGAGATGGTCGATGGCCGGATGCAGGTAGGTGATGAAGAGTTTGTCGATGCCGCTCCTGCACAGGTTCAGATCGCCGGCGACCCGAATGTTGTCGATGCTCCGACCTATGCCGATATCAACAGCTACGGGCTACGAGGCCTGCCTGCTTCCGGTATCGGCGCAGTGATCGACCAGACCCTGGTTGATGGCGAGATCGTTCAGGACCCGCGCTTCGCCGAGTATGGGGTGACGGCAGCCTATCGGGTGAGCGTACCGAACGTGGACCACACGGTGGCGTCGGTGTTCTGGGATTTCATGAACTCTGCCGGCACGGTCTATGTTGACGGTGAGTATGTTGAAGAGGACCTGTTCCTCAACCCGTTCTATGCCACCGGCCTCCCGATTACCGAGGCCTACTGGACGACCGTTCCGGTTGCTGCCACCGCCCAGGATGTTCTCTGGCAGTGCTTCGAGCGTCGTTGTCTGACCTATACGCCGGCCAATCCGGAAGGCTTCCAGGTCGAGGCCGGTAACGTCGGCCAGCACTACTACCAGTGGCGCTATGGCGATGTGCAGCCGCCGGAAACCGAAACGGTTCAGGCGTTCCTGGTCGCTCTCGAAGATGCCGGCGAGAATGGCATCCTGATCGGTTGCGATGACAGCCTTGTCCCGGTGTCGATCGAGATTGACGCCCAGGAGAACAACGAGGACCGCATCGCTGCCGCCCTGGCTGCGCTGTTTGGTCTGGAACACGAAACGCTCTACAACGTCTTTGCCAATTCCACCCTGAGTGTGGAGAGTGTCGTGATCGAGGATGGAGTCGCAACCGTCAACCTCACCGGTGATCTGGTGCTTGGTGGCGAGTGCGATGATCCGCGGGTTGTCGAGCAGTTGGCCCACACCATCACCCAGTTTGCCGGTGTTACCGGTGCGGTGGTGCTGCTGAACGGCGAGCCGATCTTTGACGAGGAACCGGAAACCGAAACGATCAACGTCTATCTGGTCGCCCCTGGCGAGGCCGAGGAGCCGGTTGATGAGCCGGAAGAAGGCAGCTTCGGCTGCATGGATGTCCTGGTTCCGGTTGAAGTCCAGATCCCGACCCAGGATTCGCTGGAAGGCCGGGTTGACGCTGCGCTGAATGCGCTCTTCGGGCATGAAAGCGACGAATACTATAACGTCTTCCTGCAATCCGACCTGGCCGTTGCCGACATCCAGATCATCAACGGTGTGGCAACCATCAATCTCTCCGGTGACCTTCTCATCGGTGGTATCTGCGACGAGCCGCGGATCATCGAGCAGCTTTCGGCGACGGTCGAACAGTTTGATGGCGTTGACCGGGTGGTGTTGCTGGTGAATGGGGCCCATCCGTTCATGATCGAAACCGGCGAACTTGAGGGTGGCGTGCTTGCAACCTTCAACGTGAGCGGCGAGCAGTTCAAGGTCTGGGTGACGAACGAAGAGACGATCGCTGACATCCTGGAGATGGAAGCGGACCCGGAAATCGTGAAGCACCCGCATGGCCCGATCCTGAACGGGGCCGGCCAGGGCAACCACAACCTGCCGTGGAGCTGGCACCTTGATCCGGAAGCGACCGAGATGGTGGAGGCCAGCATCGAGGTCTGCGACGGACGCCCGAGCTACGTTGAGGGCGAGGTCGACGAGTTCGTTGATGTCGTCGAGGCCTACTGCCCGTGGAGTGCCGAGCTGGTCGAGGTTCAGGACTTCCGCGTGATGGGCGACGAGTAGTCAACGGTACGGATACAACCGGGAAGGCGGCCTCCGGGCCGCCTTTTCCGTATCCTTTGAACGAGGCAGCGCAGCGGCGCCGTCCGGAGTGCGAAAACAGGATGAGAGACAGCAGTGCAGACTGAAGCGTCGATTACGATCAATGCACCGGCCGAAAAGGTCTTTGCGTTCCTCAGCGACATCCGTCGCCAACCGGAATGGGTTGGTGCGGTGCAGGAAGTGACCGACGTATCGGAAGGTCCGGTTGGCCTGGGAACGACCTTCCGCCTGCATCTTGCCCTGATGGGGCAGACTGCCCGCGCCCGGCAGGAAATCACCCGCTTCGAGCCAAACCGCGAGATTGTTCAGAGCACGACTTCCGGCCCGATCCCGGCCACCATCTCGATCTTCCTCACCGACCAGGGAGATTCGACGCTGGTCCGCAACGTTACCGAGACAGACCTCTCCAGCCTCAGCCGGTTGCTGCGTCCTATCGCCACCCGCACCATCCGCCAGCAGCTGGACAACGACCTCCAGACCCTGAAGCGGATTCTGGAGAGCTAGCCGGCACAGGTTTCCGTTACTTCGAGCGCGACCGCTCGTACATGGCGATGTATTCGTCGACGCTGGTTGAGGCGATCGAGCGGCCGATGACGTCCAGCGGGACATCATCCAGTGCCTTGAACCGGACACAGCTCTTGCCCATGTTGAGCTTCTTGCCGGTTGCTTCCCACTCGGTGCGGAACTGGTTCTCCAGTTCATCATCGGCATAGACACAGTTCAGGTAGAGTGAGACATACTGCTTCTGCGAGGCGAGGCTGACATAGGCCAGCGGTTGCTTGTTGTAGGTCTTCGGGTAGTGTTCGAGCGGGATGAAGTAGCTGATCATCCCGTACTGGATTCCCTCCTCATATCCCTCCGGCAGGTTCTTCAGGATAACCTCGCGCAGGGTCGATAGCATTTCCTTGCGTTCGGGTGTCAGGGCGTCGAGGTAGTCTTCGACCGTCTTCACAGTGCTGCCGGCCATGGATATTGCCCTCTCTGTTATTATGGAATGCAACAATCACAATCCAGTCCTCCCAACGGAAGGTGGAGCATCATGAATGCGAACGCAGCAACCGCCGTCGACCGTGTGATTGAGCATCTCTGCTCGAAGGGATTGTTCGGCGATGTCGCCGAACTCTGTGAATCCCGCAACGACTGTGTCGTTGTCGTCACCTGCCCGGATTGTGGACACATGTTCACCCTCGATGACGACGAATATGACGTACTTCTCAACTGGAGCCGAACCTCGACCCAGTCATGTGGAGTGCCATTCTAGGACACTGATACCCTGACCATTGCATACGGGGGCATTGAATCGCCCCCGTACGATGGGGAATAGCTTTGCTATGCCGCGTTGTTCATCCGGCAAAAGCAGGATGCGTGGATGCGGGTGTCGCTCCGGGCAAGGGCGAGATCGAGACGCTGTTTGATCATGCGGGCTTCATCGTGCCGGCCCAGACGTTGCAGGCATTCGTGATATCCGTGTAACGCCCAGACATTCTCCGGATGCTGGAATGCCCGCGCGAGGCTGCCATCCAACCCCAGATCCGCCCGGTAAACGGCTGCGGATTCCTCAATGTGCCCCTGTTCGAGCAGCAGTGCGCCGTAGGCGTGCCGGGTGGGCTGCATCCATCCCCACGGTTCGTCGTACAGCAGGCCATCATCGAGTTCGATTGATCGGCGCAGGTGCTGCCAGGCGACATCGTAATTGCCCTTGCGGTATTCCAGTTCACCCTGAAGCATTTCCCGGGCGATGGCCAGAATGTCGAGTGCTGAGTTGTTGAACTGCCTGCGGGATTCCGGCACCCGAGCCAGGGCTGCTTCAAACCGATCGCGTTCCGCCTCGGCTTCGGCGATTCGTCCGGTGGCGGAGTATGCAACTGACTTCGCGTAGTGGATCGTCGCCGTGGTGACGCAGTAAAGGTCCTGGTCTTCCGGTAGTGGTGTGTCGATGATGTCCTGCCAGCGACCAAACCGGATGTAGACGTGCATCCGCATCGGCCGGAACGCCTCGATCCGGTCCGCCATTGGCGGGTCCTCGAGCGCGATCAGTTCGTGCGGGATCATCCGCTCCAGTTCGTCTGCCGCCGCCATTGCTGTCTCGAACTGGCCCATGAACATCGCGCCATAGATTTCGAAGTGCGCATTGTGGACACAGTAGAGGGTGTAGGGCTTGAGTAATCCTTCACGTTCGAGGAACTTGCGGTCTGCCTCGACGGCCAGGTGGTTGCGGATAACGACATTCTGATACTGCCCGCAGAGCACATCGATGTGGGTGGGCATGTGGATCAGGTGGCCACTATCCGGCACCAGCGGCCCCAGCCAGTCTCCGGCCCGCAGGGCCAATTCCGGGAAGGGCGACATCTCCATCAGGTGGATGTACATGTGGAGCACTCCGGGATGCTCCCGTGCTGCCGGTTGGTCGAGAGCTCGCTCGAGTACGCCACGGGCCTCAACGGTGCTGGTGCCATCTGCCGGGCGAGATTCCACCAGGTTCCAGAGCATCCAGGGTGTCCTGGTCATCAGTGCCTCGGCAAAGAGCGCGGCAATATCCAGGTCATCCGGATAGGCGAGGTATACCTCGCGCATGGCATCGGCGTAGTCGTCGTTCCATACATCCATTTGTTCAAGTGATCCCGGAGTAGCCGAGGGATAGCGTGCCAGGAGTGCCGAAATCAGCCCGGTTTCGGCCGCCGTGCAGCCATCGCGGAGTGCCATCGCTCGGGCGGTCGCTTCATGGCCGGTTGCAACGACCCGGGCAGTCTCGTCTTCTTCCATGACATCCCAGTCACGGTTGTAGTTCGGCCCCGAGGCGTAGGCGATGCCCCACCATGCCATTGCGCAGTTCGGGTCGGCCTCGAGTGCCCGTTCGAAGCAGCGGACCGCCTCTTCGTGATTGAAGCCATAGGTCCAGTTCAGGCCACGGTCGAACCAGACCTGGGCATGTGCGGATGTTGTGGTGACAGGACGGGAATGCTTGCCAAGGTCATAGTAGTCCGACATGCCGGTCCCCCTTGCAGTACATGGTGTTGAAGTTGTGTGTCGCCCACGATAACAGTAAAGCCCGCTGATCTCAACCAACGTTGGCGGGGTGCTACGATGGAACCTGGTAAGCCACACATACGAACAACCTCGCACCTTATCCGACTGTTCGGGGCATTTCGGCGCTAGCAACCTGTGAACGGAGCCGTACATGGCGAAGCTGGAAACACTGGGTATTTCTGTGCCACTTGGCGAGGCACGGATCAGAAAGATCAAGGAACGGTTTCCGGATCTGGATGTTGTTGTCGAGCTCGATCTCGACCGTCTCGGGGAGTCGTTCGCCAACGTTGATGCCATGGTGGGGCGTGGAACCCATGTCAAACTGCTGCCGGCCGAGACCCGCCTGCGCTGGATTCAGACCCAGACTGCCGGTGCGGACGGGATTTCGCTGCTGGAACTGCACGAGCGCGGCATCCTGTTTACCAATGGCTCCGGAATCCACGCCCCAAACCTGGGTGAGCATATGCTGGCGCTGATCCTGGCCTTTGCCCGCGGCCTGCCAACACTTCTTCACCGGCAATCGCGCCGGCAGTGGACCGAGCAACTGGACTCCTGGGAAATTGAAGGGCAGACGCTTTGCGTCGTTGGTCTCGGGGACATCGGATTGGCACTTGCCGAAAAGGCTGCGGCACTCGGGATGCGGGTGACCGGCGTCCGCCGGCGTGATCTGCCGGTGCCGGAGTTTATCAGCGCTGTTGCCACCATCGAAACGATGAACCCGCTGATTACCGAGGCTGACCACATTGCACTCTGTCTGCCTGCGACGGCCCGGACGGTGAACCTCTTCGACGCCGACCGTCTGGCACTGCTGAAGCCTTCCGCCTACATCTACAACACCGGACGGGGAGAATTGATCGACCAGGATGCGCTGATTGCGGCAATCAAGGAAGGACGCCTTGCCGGCGCCGGACTCGATGTCACGACTCCGGAACCGCTACCGGAGGAGAGCGAACTCTGGGAACTGGAGAATGTCATCCTCACCTGCCATACCGGAGGACGGTCGCCGCGTCGTCTGGACCGGTTTGTTGACCTGTTGATTGACAACATCGACCGTTATCGCTCGGATAAACCGATGCGCAACGTGGTGGATCCGGTCGAAGGGTATTAGGTCGGGCCAGTTAGGCGCTAAAACGTGCTTCCATCAGATCGTCTGCTTCCTGTGAGACAGATACTTTGCCATGCTCCATGAGACGGACAATGTGCGCCAGAACGGTTCCGGTCGCCGAGCGGCGGAAATGTGGGCGGATATCCGGATAGAGCACCTGGGTGATGGCTTCGACAGTGTCGGTTCCCTGCTGGATGAGCGCGTGGATTTCAGCCTCGCGGCGTTCCCGGTGGCTGATGTATTGCTCGATCCGTTCGGCTCCGTTGCTGATGGTTGGTCCGTGGCCGGGGTAGACCGTATCGATCGCGAGTTGCTGCACCCGCCGAAGTGAATCGAGATAGGTTCGCATCGACCCACGCGGATGGGTGACCGCCACCGTTCCAAACCCGGACATCAGGTCGCCGGCAAAGAGGATGCGTTCATCTGCGACATGAAATCCAAGATGCCCCGGTGCGTGACCGGCGGTATCGATGGCATCCAGCATGAACCGGCCGGCGCGGATGCTGTCTCCGTGGTGGATGAACCCGTCCTGCCTCACTTCAAGGCTGCGTCCATCCTGGTCTCGCGGATCCAGCAGGATTCTGGCGCCGGTTGCCTGGCGGATGCCATCGGCTGCATTGGCATGGTCGATGTGGGTATGGGTGAGCAGGATGGTTTCGATAGTGTTAATGCCGAGTTCCTGCAATGCTGTCATGACCGCAGTGCCGTCGTCGCTGCCGGCGTCGATCAGGGTGGCTGGTTCCGGACCCAGCAGGTAAACGTTGTTTGCCTGGCCGCTCCTGCCAATCGAGTTTGGCACCTCGATCAGGTAGAGGTCCTCACCCGGTTGTTCGATTCGTACGCTGTCGGTCATATTGCCTGTGGCCCATCTGTTCTCTTGCTGTTGCAGGGGCGTAATGCTTCACGCCCGTTTCATCGCCCGGTGGGAGAGCCTCTCACTCACGCCGGTCCAGGATGGAAACCTGCCGTTCGCGAATGGCGTTGGCGACGGACTCCCAGGTGTGGGCTTCTGCCTCAATCCGGATCCTGAATGGATTCGCCAGCAGATCGGAAGGGCTGTGGGCGTCGCTGTTGGCGACAACCGCGAAGTGGTCATTGTCGGGCACCTGCCAGTCGCCATAGCGGGCGTTGAAGCGCTCCATGGCGTCGACATCAGTGCGTTCCCGGAGTTCGATGTAGAAGGGGTGTGGCAGGATGCTGATCCCGCCCCGTTCGCGTATTGTGGCGATGGTCACGCCCAGTTCCTGGTGTGCGGCGATTGGCTCCTCGATGCCAAGTGCCACAAGGTGCCCCTGGTCGGTGGTGATCTCCATCCCCGGAATCACCAGCAGCGGCAGGTTTTGCCGGGCGGCGTACTCAACAGCGATCAGGCCAGGACGGAGATCGTCGTGGTCGGTAACGGCAATGCAATCAAGTCCGGCTTCGAGTGCTGCTTCGAGGTGGGCTGCTACCAGGTCGTGAGCGGACGGTCCAAACGTGCCATCTCCGATGGCATGCGTGTGCAAATCGGCGAGTATCAACATGAGTTAGTTGCGCCCCCGTGGGATATTGCTGGTCACCCCAAGGTTTTCCAGTTCGGTTATTTCTGCGTCGTTCATCCCCAGCACCTCGCGGAGGACTGCCTCGGTATCCTGTCCGAGCACCGGTGCCGGTGTAGTGATCCGCGGCGGTGTTTTCGACAGTTTGTATGGAGCCAGCCGTAGGGTCTGGGCACCGGACCGGTGGTTTTCCACGCGCTGATAGTAGCCCCGCTGGTTGAGATGGTGGTCTACCAGCATCTCGGCACCGGTCAGCACAGCGGCGGCCGGAATCCCGACCTGGGTGAGCATCGCACTCGCCTCGAATTTGTTCAAGCGTTGTGACCACTCCTCAATTGGCTGGCGGAGTTCATCCTGATGTTCCTCGCGGGCGGCAGCAGTGCGGAAGCGGTCATTGGCAGCGAGATCAGGACGGCCAATGATGCTGCAAAAGGTTTGCCACTCCTCGTCACTGGCAATGCTGATCGCCACCCAGTCGTTTTCACCCGCACAGCGGTAGCAGTCATTCGGTGCCAGGCCAGGCTGATGGTTGCCTTGCTGGGCCGGCCGGCGGCCCTCGACAGCATATTCGAGGACATATTCCCCGATGGTGTTGGTCATCATTTCCCGCTGGGAGAGGTCGATATAGCAGCCTTTACCGGTTTTCTCCCGCTGGCGAATGGCTGCCAGCAACATCCCGGCACCAAAGAGCGATGCCACCTGGTCGGGGTAGTTCACCTCGCCGCTTGACCAGATCGGATGGGTATCGGTATAGCCGGTGATGCCCATCAGTCCGGAGAGGGCATCCAGTGTCGACCCGTATGAACCGTAATGACGTTCAGGGCCGGTCGATCCCTGGCTGCCGAGCGAGAGCATGATAATCCTCGGATTCACCTCGCGGAGGGTTTCATAGCCGATGCCGAGACGGTCCATCACGCCTTGCCGGAAATTCTCGGTGACCAGGTCACTCACCTTGACCAGTTCGAGAAAGGCTTCCCGTCCCCGCGGATGTTTGAGATCCAGGCAGATGGCCCGCTTGTTGCGGTTCACCATGTTGAAGGTGGGAGCATGGTTCCACGGATCGGGAGGCGGGTTGTCGCCGGTCGTTCGGGTACCTGCCCAGTAGCGGAACGGATCAGGATAGCTCCCGGATTCCACCTTGATGACCTCTGCACCGAGATCTGCCAGCATCTGGGTTGTGCAGGCTCCGGCAGTGATGATTGTCAGATCGGCGACACGGAGTCCGGTGAGCGCCTGTTCCACCCTGGTCTCCTGTCTACTGCCGGTCCATGGCGTCTGCACCCTGACCGGGGTTCTTCTCGCCGGCGGCGAAACGGGCCAACCCCTCGGCAGATGCAGTCGATTGCGAACGGACCAGACTGCTGATATAGCCGCCATAGGTCAGTCCGTCGTCCCAGGGCATCAGGTCGAGGTCTCGAATCGCTTTCTTGGCGTGGTCAATCAGAATCGGGTCGAACTGGCAGATGTGGGTGGCCAGCGCCTCGGCTTCCGGCAGTAGTTGATCGTGCTGGACAACCGAGTTCACGATGCCCCAGCGTTCTGCAGTATGCGGGTCAATACGGCGGGCTGTCAGGATCATGTAGGCAGCATGCTTCGGGAGAATCCGGCGGATTGTCGCCGGGCCAGCCTGTCCCGGAAACGTCCCGAACCCGAACTCCGGCATGCCGAACTCCGCCTGCTCCGAGGCAATGGCGAGTTCGCAATTGTGGGCGAGAGTGAGCCCACCCCCGAGAGCGAACCCGTTGACTGCGGCGATAGCGACGGCCGGGTGGCGGCGCAGATGCTCGTTCGTTTCCACCCAGGAGTTGCTGCCGTGTGCATAGAGACGCTCGACGATACCTGCCTCGCGGAGTTGGCGACTCTCCTTCAGGTCGATACCGGCGCAAAAAGCGGGGCCATTGCCGGTGATAATCAGCACCTTGCAATCACGGGAGTCATCCAGTGCTGCCCGCATTTCTGCCTGGGCTGCCCGGTTCATCGCATTGCGCTGGTTGGGCCGGTTCAGGGTCAAAATGGCGTAACCCGGCTCCTTCTTCTCCAGCAGCACCAGGTTTCCGTAGTCCTTGTTACTCATCGGTTGGGGTGTTCCTTTCCGGCAGGTTCAGGATTGTTGCCGTATGTTCTCCGGGCAGTGGTGCGCGGTCAGTTCGCGGGGTGACGCCGGTCATCCGGTATGGGGCACCCGGGTAGGGAACCGGACCGGTGGCCGGATGGTCGACGATCTTCCAGAAGTCGCGGGCTGCATACTGCGGCGATTCCAGCAGGTCCTGGATGGTAGCGACGAAGCCAAGCGGCACGCCGTGTGCCTGCCCCTCGTGATAGATCTCCATCTTGTTTCGTGCGGCAAACCATGGAGCGATGAGCGCCTTGATCTCCTCGGCATACCGTGCCCGGTCTGGCCGGGTGGCGTATTTGGGGTTGTTCAGTTCCTCGACGCCGGTCAACCGGATCAATCCCGGGAAGTCGGCGTCCTGATAGACGAGGGCAATATAACCATCACTGGCTGGCATCACCAGCCAGTGAGACTGGTTACCGACCCGGTAACGAACCCGGCCGTCTGCCTCGTAGTAGGCGCCGCTCTTCCACTCAATGAAGGCGATGGTCTCCAGCATCGAGATGTCGACCAGTTGCCCTTCCCCGGTCCGGTCGCGGTAGTGGAGTGCGGCGGTGATGCCGGTAAACGCAGCGAGGCCGGTGGCGTATTGCGCCTGTGATCCACCAAGTTGCAGGGGTTCGCGTTCGGGAAATCCGACCATGTTCAGCAGCCCTCCGAGCGCAACGACGGTCAGGTCGGAGGCAGGCAGGTCGCGGTAGGGGCCATCCTGCCCGAACGGGGTGATGGCCGCGATGATCAGGTTCGGCTGTTCATCCTGCAAGGTTTCGTAGTGGAGGCCGAGCTTTGCCAGGCAATTAACACCCAGACCGTCGATCAGGATGTCTGCCCGGGGCAGGAGGTTGGTCAACAGGTCGCGCCCGGTGGCTGTTTCCAGATCAATGGCGACACTCTTCTTGCTGCGGTTCAGATGGAGATAGGCCGCCCCAACCGGCTGGCCATTGCTGTCCTGTCCGACGAGTGGCGGGGTGCGATACAGCTTTCCGCCGTCAGGTGGGTCGATCCTGATCACTGTTGCACCGAGTTCGGCAAGGAGCCGCCCTACATGAGCAGGTGCGATGGTCTCGCCCAGTTCGATCACCAGCAGATCGTCGAACGGCAGCGGCCCGCTTGCTTCCATCGGATCAGTCACCTGCCGGTACGAAATACGGGACCGACTGCTGTTCGGTCGCTGGCTGGAACCTCACCTCTACCGGCATGTCGGGAACAATATCCGCGTCTTCGATGCCGTCGAGACGCGAGATCATCATGATGCCCTCGTCCAGTTCAACCATCGTGACGTTGTAGGGCAGGTCATCGGCAAACGCCGCGAAATAGCGCTGGTGGAAGCGCACCCATGACCAGACCTTTCCTCGCCCCGAGACCGGCTTCCATTCCCAGTTGCGGGAAAGACACCCGGGGCAGTGTGTCGAGGCTGGATACCAGCGCCGGCCGCATTCGTTGCAGGTTTGCAGGCGCAGCTCGCCCTGGAGCGTTCCTTCCCAGAATGGCCGGTTCAGGCGGGTGATGGGTGGTAGTGGCTTGGTGTAGTCGGCGATTTCTTCTGTCATGGCAGTGTTCTTTCTCCGATCCAGCCTCAACTGTAGAGGATATGGGCGTTGCAGATTGGCGCCGGGCAGGCATAGAGTCCGACCCGGGCGTTGGCTACCTGCCGCTCTCCGGCCTGTCCACGCAACTGGCGGACCGCCTCGACGGTCAGAGCGTGGCCCTGCATATAGCTTTCTGCCGTATGCCCGCCGCTGGTATTCACCGGCAGGTCTCCATCCAGAGCGATCCGGCCATCCTGTGCCCAGCGGTGTGCGGTGCCCGGTTCGCAGAACCCGAATCCTTCGAGGGCAAAAAACTGGGTCGGGGTGAAGTTGTCATAAAGTTGGGCGAAGTCGATATCTGCCGGTGTGACATCCGCTGCGGCATAGAGACGGCCGGCAATGTCCTGCATGGCGCCCTGAAAGAAATCCCTGGTGGTGTAGTAATTGGTGAGATCCGATGCCGTGAAGGATGCGCCGATATAGACGGGCGGCTGTTTAAGCGTCTTTGCTTTCTCGGCTGTCGTGACGATCATGGCGACGCCACCATCGTTGATGATGCAGTAATCAAGCAACCGGAGCGGTTCGGCGATGTAGCGTGACTGGAGATACTCTTCCCTGGTGATCGGCTTCCGGAAAACCGCATTCGGGTTCTTCGCACCGTTGGCGCGATTATTGATGGCAGCAGCAGCCAGCGCATCTTCCGACGCACCGTAGAGGTGCATGTAGCGCCGCCACATCAGGGCGACGGCTGCGCCGGGAGAGGTCATGCCGTACATGGCGTCCCATGCTGCCGGTGAGTCGCTTTCAAATTGACCGCCGTAACGTGCGCCGGCGGAACGGCCGTTGTTGCCATAGACAATGGCGACAGTCTCGACCTGTCCGGTGACGATCGCCATTACGGCATATTGCAGGGCGACGCCAGCCATCCGGCCGGAGCCATCCAGCATGTTGATTAGTCGAAGGTTGTGCAGGCCAAGAACATCCGCCATCCGGGCATAGGACGGTGTGCGGACGCAGAGCAGGCCATCGATGTCGTCCTTGTTGATGCCGGCGTCGGCAATGGCTTCACGCAAGGCGTCGGCTGCCAGTTCGTAGGATGTCCGCTCCTTGTCGAGGTCTCGGTACATCGCTCCGAATGCAGTATTGCCAACGCCGGCGATGGCGGTCTTGCCTCTGATATCGCGCGGGTCTATCACCACGGTTACTCCCTCTGCGAATTCCGGTTTCCAGGTTCAGGTTCCCGTATTTCCGGTCAATTGTCTATACTCCCGTTCAACGTTTCAATAATTGACTGGCAGCATGCTTGCCGCCCCGGTCATGACATCCGGAACCGGGCGCGATGTTGACCCTGTTTTTGGGCTGGCCGGGACCGGGCAATCGTTGCACGAATCCGGCACAATTTGATGGAAATTTGGCGCGTTGGTTTCGAGAAAGGAGATCAGCAATGGCAACCGTCGACAGGCTGGACCACCTGCTGATTCATTGTTTGCAGGATAACCCCAGGGCTTCCTATGCCACGATTGCCAGGCTGACCAATGCCAGCGAAACCACCGTGAAACGCCGGGTTGAAGCGTTGATCGAAAGCGGCGTGATCACCACTGCTGTCTATCCCAACCCGAGGAAACTGGGCTATCACGTTCAGGCACAGGTGGGTATCAGCACTGAACCGAGCCGCACCGAGGAAATTGCCGAGATTCTCCAGACCTTTCCGGAAGTCGCCTTCATTGCCCTGGCGCTTGGCCGGTTTGACCTGCAGATCTACGTTGTGGTGCCGACCATGGACCACCTCACCCGGTTCATCGTAGAACGGCTTTCCAATGTGCCGGGTGTGCTCGGCACGGAAACCACAATGACCCCGCGGATCTACAAGACCTTTGCCAACTGGCGTGTGCCGATCGACGACTTCATCGACCACCCGGAACCGCACGATGATGAGGAACCGCGGAAAGCACAGACCACTCCGGGGATCTTCTAGGCCGCTGGTTGCCCCTCGCTGTAGCGTGGCGGCGGTGTTGGCCGTTTCGCAAACAGGAAGAACGTTGACGCGATCACCGCGACGACCATCATGATCTGGAATGCGATCTGATAATCGCCGGTGCGGTCAAAGATCTGCCCGGCAACAATCGGCCCGGTAACCGTGCCAACCAGCATGACCATCGATGAAAAGCCCATGATGGTGCCGAAGTGCGCCCGGCCGAAGTAATCGGCCCGGATCGGCATCATCTGGACACCCCGGAAGCCGTGACAATAGCCGTGAATGATCGCTGCCAGCACCGCGAGCGGCGCACTGTGTGTCCATGCCAGGAGCGACATTGCCACAATGTGACCACTCATGGCTCCGGCTGCAATGAGCCGCTTGTCAAAGCGGTCGCCGAGGAATCCGCCGCTTAGCTGGCCGGCCATCTGGCCGCCAATCATCATCGAGACAACCGAGGCGGAAAAGGCGAGCGACATGCCCCGGTCTTCGGTCAGGTGCGGGATAAGGTGGACCGACATTGAGGTCACCAAAAAGAGAGCCATGCCGTGGCCAAGCGAGAGGAACCAGAACGCCCGGGTACGGAGTGCCTCGCCCGGCCGGAAGTCGACCCGGCCCGGCGGTGAAGCTGCACTGACTGTCCCTCGGGACGCCGGTGGCCATTCGGTTGTTTCGGATGGTTTGACACCATCCGGCAGCAGGCCGTAGTCCTCTGGCCGGTGGCGAAGCAGTTGCACCAGCGGCAGACCGGCGATCAGGATGATGATGCCGGAGGCGAATGCTGTGGAGCGCCACCCGAAGGCGACCAGCGACCAGGCGACGATGGGAACCATCAGACCGCCAACGGCACCGCCGGTCTGCATAATGCCAAGCGCCGTGCCTCGTTTGCGCTCGAACCAGTTGATCAATGTCGTGGTTGTCGTGACAAATCCGGCCATGCTCATGCCAATCGACATGACCAGGAAACTCACGTAAAAGAGTGCCAACGAGTTCATCTGGCTGAACAGCATGACGCCACCAGCCAGCACACAGATGCCAATTCTGGCGACAAACCTCGGGCCAAACCGGTCGAGCAACCAGCCCTGGAGTGGCCCGAGCACGCCGCTTTCGACCTGTTGGATGGAGAAGGCAATCGAGAAGGCTGTCTGACTCCAGCCGAACTGCGACTTGAGGATGACGACATACGCGCCATATGCCTGGTTGATCAGTCCACTGGTCAGAATCTGCAGACCGATACCACCGAGGACAATCCACCAGCCAAAGAAGACGCTGGTGAACCGGCGGGACAGGCTCCCACCACTTTTCACGGTGCTGTTCCTTTACTCAGACCCGGGGGTGGCGCCGCTGCGCTGGCTCCACTCCGATGGAGCAATGTACTCCGTATCGTGCATCTGCGCCAGAGGTTTCTGGATTAGAATCTGTGACTGTCTGAACGTTCCTCTTCGTCCCGGAAGCAGGAGGGGCCGAATGCGATTTCCCTCAAAAAAAGACCTCTGGCTTGGCGTCGTAGTTTGGGGTGCCGCCGTCTTTGGAGTAGTGACGGCTCTGGTCGCAAATGACTGGATATCACTGGGTGTCACCGTCCTCGTCTGGGGACTGGTTGGCTGGATCTGGTTTTCGACCGGATACGATGTGGACGGCGACACGCTTCACATTCATTCTGGCCCGCTCCGGCAGACTATTCCTGTCAGCGAGATTACCCGTATCCGTGCCACCCGGAACCCTCTGGCATCAATGGCGCTCTCGCTCGACCGTCTGGAAATCCGGTCCAGTCGCCGGACAACGATGGTTTCTCCGGAGGACAAGGAACGTTTCATCAGAACCCTGCTGGAACGCAACCCGAACATCACGGTGCAGCAGTAAATACCGAGCAGAACGAAACAGGACGGGCGAGGCACTGCCTCGCCCGTTTGAGTTGCATGGGTCTTGCCGGCGGAACCTATGCCTTCTCGACAGGTACCAGCGGCAGGATGATGTGCGACGGATGCTCGCTACTGTGGTGAATGGTGTTGCGGGCAATTTGCATCGACTGGTGCTTGCCGATCGGTTCACCTGTATTGGGGTTGACGTCGAACCGCGGGAAGTTGCTGGAGGAGATGTCCACCCGGATGCGGTGCCCCTTGCCGAAGACGGCGCTGGTGCCGTACATCGGAATCTCCAGTTTGTAGACCTCGCCCGGTTTCATCATTTCCGGGTTTGCCGGATCGTTGCGATACCGGCAACGGAAGATGGTGTCGGAAATGTTCAGGTCGTAGCCCTGCGGATAATCGCGGGATGGCGGGAAGACATCGACCAGTTTGACCGTGAAATCGGTGTCCGGCGCGTCTGATGAGACGTACAGCACTGCCGAGAGCGGGCCGGTGACTTCTATATCCTCCTCAAGCGGTGCGCTCTGGAAGACCACCACGTCATCCCGCGCCGAGAGCGGCATCCAGGGCGCTTTCGCCCCGAACACATCCGGGCCGGTGTGCTGGTTCTGGCCACCGACCTTGACGATTGAACGCCAGCGCGACTCAAAGGTGAGTTTGGCTTCCAGCCCGGCCGGTGCCGGCGCCTGGTCGTTCAGCGATGAGATGTTGCCGCCGATGGTCGGCACCGGATTGCGCGGATCGAAGGTAAAGGTGGTGCTTTCCGTCCCGCTATCCGGTTGTTCGGTCGAGAGGTCGCCATCCGGCCGCAGGTAGAAGGCGGTGTTCCTGGCGCGTGACAGCGGGAATTCCTGTTCGGTACGCCAGGTTCCGCCGCGTACCAGGCGTCCTTCCCGGCTCTTTTCGCCGGTACCGGCGCCCATCACAAAGATGCGCACCGGTCCTTCGCGGTCGATGCCGTTATCCATGCCCTTGAGCCAGTGGTCGAACCAGTGCAGGTGGAAATGGGTGAAGTTTGCCGCCAGGTTGCCGGCGACCGATGCGGTTGGGCCGAACTCGACGTCGCCGGCGAAGGTGACATCGACCGTTTGGCCACCATGGGTCCATGGACCCATCAGCAGGTGGATGGGGCCCTGCTTGCGCTCGGTTAATCCGACATAATTCTCGATCGTTGCGCGGGTGTACGAGTCGTACCAGGCACCGGAGAGCAGGGTCGGGATGTCGGAGTGGTCGTTCCAGTACTTCATGAAGTTGAAGCCGGGATGCTCCCAGTACTCGCTGTAATCGCCGTTGGTGTAGAGGTCCAGCGCCCAGCGTTCGACTGCCGGAACCCGGGAAAGTGGGGTCTGGCCCGGTCGCCACGGCAGGTTGCAGAGCCAGTCTGACGAGAAGACAGCTTCAAACGATGCCTTCAGGTTGGGGTCGGCAATAGCTGGCGGGCCGGTTGCTGCATCCAGGAAGGCCCAGGAGAGGAAGCGGAGTTCCATCGCACCATTGTGACGCACCGAACTGGTGTAGGCGTTGGCTCCGGCCTGATTGATGACCATCGTCGAGAGATGCGGCGGGTTCAGTACCGCAGTTGCCATCTGGGTCCACCCGAGATAGGAGGTGCCCATCATGCCGATCTTGCCATTTGACCACGACTGGGCAGCAATCCATTCGACGGTGTCGTATCCGTCTTCCGGTTCCTGGGTAAGGAAGTAGAACGTGCCTTCGGAGCGATAGCGCCCGCGGCAGTCCTGAATGGCCACGGAATAGCCTCGGCGGGCGAAATACTCGCCGAGTTGACGGGAGGCATCCTCGCGTTTGTTGTAGGGAGTCCGGATCAGGATTGTTGGAAAGGGACCATCCGCACGGCTTCCTGGCGCGTCCGGGTTCGCCGGGAAATAGATATCGGTTGCCATGCGCACACCGTCGCGCATTGGCACCATAACTTCGCTGGCCAGCAGCACCCCGTATTCGGCGGCTGATTCCGGCCGGTCTTTCCACCCCTGCATATTGCCCGCTCCTTTTTTGTATGTCTGTCTGAATTTGCGGGCTATCGTAGCAGGTTGCCCCAGCGGGGCAACCTGCATTCGGGGTGCGAAAATCTGCCGCTTATCCCAGTGCCTGTTCGAGATCGGCGATCAGATCCCTGGTGGATTCGATGCCGACAGAGAGGCGGATCAGGCCGGGATTTTGCGCCCAGGGAGACCCGGGGATCCTGGCGAGCATCGCAGGGTTGCTGGCTTCCATCCACGCTGTTGGTGGATAGACCAGCGATTCGACACCGCCGAGACTGGTCGCCAGAACGAATACCTTCATGCGGTCGGAAACTGCTCGCGCGCCTTCTGCGCCGCCGGGAACTTCAAACGACACCATGCCGCTGAACCCGCGCATCTGCCGTTTGGCCAGTTCATGATCGGGATGGCTGGGCAATCCCGGATAGAGCACCCGGGTCACCTTCGGATGCGATTCCAGGTACTCGGCAACCGCCTGTGCGTTGATCATGTGCTGGCGCATACGGACTCCCAGCGTGCGGATACCACGCATCAGGAGCCAGCAATCGAACGGGCTTTGGGTTGCACCCAGGTTGTATTGCCGGTCGCGGATTTTCTCGCCAAGTTCCGGAGTCCGGGAGATGACGGCGCCACCGGAGAGGTCGCTGTGTCCGCCCATATATTTGGTTGTGCTGTGGACAACCAGGTCGATCCCGAAATCGATCGGATTCTGGCAGTAGGGCGAGGCAAAGGTGTTATCCACCACCGTCAGTGCGTTTGCCTGTTGCCCGATGGATGCCAGTTCGGCCAGGTCGACAATCTTCATCATCGGGTTCGAGGGACTTTCGATCCAGATCATCCTGGTTTCGGGCCGGATCGCTGCGTGCACGGCCTCAATGTCGGTGATGTCGACGAAGGTTGACTCCACGCCATAGCGGGGCAGGTCGTTTTCGAACAGGTCGTAGGTGGTGAGGTAGCTGTCATAGGCGACGACGGCATGGTCGCCTCCCGAAAGCAACTGCATGACGGCGTAAATGGCGGCCATACCGGAACTGAACGCCGAGGCTGATGCTCCGTTCTCCAGACCGGCCAGCACTGCCTCGAGCTGGTTGCGGGTCGGGTTGCCGGCCCGGATATAACCAAACTCCGGCTGGTCGGTCACGTGTTCCCGGGCGAAGGTGGTGGCGAGGTTGATCGGCGGTACGACCGCGCCGGTAACCGGGTCGGGAGCAAGGTTGGCGTGGATCAACCTGGTATCGAAATCCCAGTCTGCTCCACTGTGGTCGTCGTGTTTCGACATGCTCGTTCAGTTCCTTTCAGTTGGCGTGGGCATCGTTGACCAGTGCTGCCAGCGATGCCAGGTCCGGCAGTTCCAGGTCTGGCGTTGCTTCCTGGGGCGGGGTTGCACCGGTGCCCTCGCGGCCCTGGCGGCGGTTGATCCAGACTGTAGTCAGGCCTGCGTCCCGTGCCGGCGCGATGTCGTGGAAGAGACTCTGGGCTACGTGGAGGATCTCCTCCTTCGGCCGGTCGAGTTGCCGGAGCATGTGCTGGAAATTGGCCGGATCGGGCTTGTATGACCCGACCTGCTCGGCTGTGATGACGGCGTGGAAGTTCGCCTGCAGTTTCTCGGCCGATCCCTGGAAGAGGTCGTCATCAACGTTGGAAAGAATCACCAGGTCGTAGTATTTGCCGAGTTCCTTCAACGCGGCGCTGGAATCCGGGAACGCCGGCCAGTCAACGACCGACCCGGCGAATGTGGTGACTTCCTCGTCTGTCGGGGTGAAGCCCAGTTGCTCGCCGATCTGTCCGGCAACCAGCGCCAACACCTCACGGTAGCGCTTGTACGGTCGTTGCGAGGCAGATTCGAGGCTGCTGAAGATGGTTAGGACCTCTTCATCAGTGCGTTCAACGCCGTGTGCCTTCAGGATGGGTTGCATCGCATTGACAATACCCTGTTCCCAATCGATCAGGGTTCCGTAGCAGTCAAAGGTCAGGGTGCTGAACTTCTTCAGGTCAAGCGGATTTGTATTTTCGGCCATCTGATCCCTCCAATCACACGCGAGCATAACGTATTGCAGTTGTTCGGGCAGGGCTCGGGGAATTGCCGGCAAAGCAACTGCTCGATTCCGGAGAATGAGTGTGCTAGAGTTCCCCTCTTTGTCTCGAACGGTCCAGCGGGAGAATCGACGTGCGACTGTACGTTGAAGTGGCGAAACGTGCCTTTGCACGTCAGACAACCTATCGCGCTGCGAATCTGGCCGGGCTGGCGACCAACTCCTTCTTCGGCATCCTGCGAACCTACCTGTTCATCGGGCTCTACGGTAGCCGTGAAGTCGAGGCCGGTTGGTCACTGGCTGATGCGATCCTGTTCGTCTGGATCGGTCAGGCTCTGATCACGCCGATCTACATGTGGGTGGATTCGGAGATTTCCGAGACGATCCGTAGTGGCGATGTCGTGTCCGACCTCAGCAAGCCGTTCGATTACTACGGCTTCTGGTTGGCGAGAGATGCCGGGCGTGCGCTGTTCGGAATGGTTTTCCGGTTCCTGCCGACTCTCGCCATCGGGTTACTGCTGTTCGATGTTGACCTGCCGGTTGATCCCGTGCGTTGGCTGGCGTTCGGATGTAGTGTCGCGCTGGCTGTCTGGATCAGCTTTGGTTTGCGGTTTCTGGTGAATATCTCCTCGTTCTGGCTGCTTGATTTCCGGGGCGTTGCGATCATGCTGATGTTTGCAACCACGTTCTTCTCCGGATTCCTGGTGCCGCTGAACTTCTGGCCACAGGTCGCGCAGGATGTGGTTGTCTGGCTCCCGTGGGCCGGGATGATCCAGGCGCCGATGGATGTTGTGCTGGGCAAGGTCAGCGGGGCGGACCTGCTCGGCGTGTTGCTCTTTCAGGTAGTCTGGGCGGTTTGTCTGATGCTTATCGGACGGGCGCTGCTGGCCCTGGCTGTCCGGCGGGTTGTGACGCAGGGAGGGTGACGGGGATGCTGGAAAACCTGCGGCACGATACCCGTCTCTATTTCCGCTTGGTGGGTTCACGTCTGCGTTCGCAGATGCAGTACCGGGCGTCGTTCCTGCTGATGACCGGGATTACCATGCTGGGGCTGGCAACCGAGTTTGTTGCGATCCTGCTGCTCTTCCACCGTTTCGGAGACCTGGGTGGGTGGACGGTTGGCGAGGTTGCGCTGCTCTACGGGCTGGCATCAACCTCATTTGGCCTTTGCGAACTGATCGGCTCGGGCTTTGACGTCTTCCCGAACACGATCCGCCGAGGCGAGTTTGACCAGGTGCTCATCCGGCCGGCCGGGACGTTTACCCAGGTGATGGGCGCTGATTTCCAGATGCGACGGTTGGGGCGCATCCTTCAGGGCTTGGTAGCCCTCGGACTCGGGGCGCACTGGACATCCCTGGAATGGTCGGTTGGCAAGGTGCTCTATCTCGGGTTGGTGCTGGTGAGCGGTGCAGGGATGTTCGTCGCGATCTTTGTGCTCGGTGCGACGCTCTGTTTCTGGACAGTCCAGAGCATCGAACTGGTGAATGTCATCACCCACGGCGGAAACGAGATGTCCAGTTATCCGCTGTCGATTTACCACGAACTGATGCAGCGATTCTTCACGTTTATCGTGCCGTTGGCCTTCGTGACCTATTACCCGGCGATCTACCTGCTGGAACGGCCGGAACTGGAGACGCTGCCCGGTTGGGTTCCATTCCTCCCGCCGTTGGCAGCGATCGGGCTTGGCATGGTTGCCCGGGTTACCTGGGAGTTTGGCGTCCGTCACTATCGCAGCACCGGTACCTGAGAGGGGCAGACATGATTCAGGTCGAGGAACTGCACAAGCAATACTGGGTACGCCGGCATCATCGAGGACCCGGCGGCGTATTCCGGAATCTGGTGACCCGTGAGGGTACCGCGGTGCGAGCGGTAAACGGGATTTCGTTTTCGGTCGCTCCGGGGGAGATCGTTGGATACGTCGGCCCGAACGGTGCCGGCAAGAGCACGACGATCAAGATGCTGACTGGCATTCTTGTGCCAAGTAGTGGTGAGGTCACGGTTGCCGGACTGGTTCCCTGGCGGCAACGTCGCGAACTGGCCTCGCGGATCGGCGTCGTCTTTGGCCAGCGTACCCAGCTCTGGTGGGATCTGCCGTTGATCGAATCGCTGGAACTGCTGCAGCATGTCTACCGGGTTCCGTCCGGGCGCTTCAACGCGAACCTGACCATGTTCCGGGAAGTGCTGGACCTCGATGAGTTTCTCAACACACCCGTCCGGCAACTCAGTCTGGGGCAGCGCATGCGGGGCGATCTGGCGGCTTCGTTGCTGCACGATCCTCCCATCCTCTATCTCGACGAACCAACGATCGGGCTGGATGTCGTCGCCAAGGCGCGTATTCGCGAATTCCTGCTGGAGATCAACCGCCAGCGCGGGGTGACGATTCTGCTGACAACGCACGATATGGCCGACATCAGTCTGCTTTGCCGGCGGATGATGGTCATCGACCATGGCCAGTTGCTCTACGACGGAAGTGTTGAAATGCTCCGCGACCGGCTGGGTAACGAACGTACCCTGGTGATTGATCTGGTTGACGAGCGGGAGACTCCCGGCCCGGTGTCTGTTGACGGTGCGATTGAAATCAGGGCAGATGGCCCACGCCGCTGGCTGCGCTTCCGTCGCGAGGATGTCTCGGCGGCAGAACTGATAGCCCGTGTTTCGTCCCGCTATCGCATCTCTGACCTTACCCTCGAGGAGCCCCAGAT
>CAYWXR010000016.1:0-68012 GCA_964462545.1 uncultured Thermomicrobiales bacterium | reverse complement strand
GTGGATTGACCAATGGCCAGCGGCAGGATGGAGATGAGCAAGACTACGAACATAACGACTAGACGGCATGACGGTGTCATGGTCTGCCTCCAATATTGATGTTGAGTCTGTCATGAAGACAATAGCATGAGAACCCGGGAGTGTCAGCATGCTGTGGACGCAAACTTGGAAGGGGGGCAAGCAACTCAAGAATCAACACAGCGGCGTAAGTAAGAAATGAGGGGTATTGACGGCCAACCGCGTTACCAGCTGAATGCCAGGCTGGCTAGTTGCATCGCGATTCTCGTTTCAGCCCCGTACGACTGGGTTTCAAAGCTGTTGCATCCTATGCCTTCTGGTGCTTCCGCTTATTGGCGACGTAGTCCACCAGGATGTATTCGCCGAGGTGGTCCGGTGTTGCAAAGAACGCGCGGCCCTTGTTGATCTTGGCGATCTCGCTGACGAAGCCGGCCATGTAGGGGCTGCGTTCGAGCATGAAGGTGTTGATCGTGATTCGCTCGCGGGTGCAGCGGACGACTTCCTTCAGTGTTTCCTGTAGCGTCCGGTAAGTCGGTGGATACGAGAACTGCACCTGGCCGTCCTCGAAGTGGGCGGTCGGCTCACCGTCGGTGATGACGATGACCTGCTTGTTGCCGCTCTTGTGCCGGCTGAGCATCTGGCGTGCCAGCATCAGACCGTGCTGCATGTTGGTGCCGTAGTTGTATTCGTCCCAGGTGATCGTTGGTAGCTGGGCCGGCTTCAACTCGGTTGCGATGTAGGAGAACCCGATGATGTAGAGGTTATCCCGCGGGAACTGGGTGCGGATCAGGCTATCGAGCGCCAGGGCGACCTTCTTGGCGGCGGTGAAACAACCGTTGTAGAGCATCGAGCGGCTCATATCGACCATCAGCACGGTCGTTGTCTGGGCAATCAGCTCGGTGCGGTGGACCTCGAAATCGTCCGGTGAGAGCCGCAGTGGCGAGCCAACGCCCTCGCGGTGGACCGAATTCATCATCGTTTTCGGCAGATCGAGCAGGAAGGCGTCACCGAACTCGTAGAGCTTGGTGTCGTCGGTGCGTTCGCCGCCAACGCCCTGGAAATCGACCTTGTGCTGGCCGAAGCGGTCCTTCTTGAGATGCTGGAAGATATCGGTCAGTGCTTTTTGGCCGATCTTGCGGACACCTTTCGGGGTCATCTCGTAGCCGCGCCGGCCTTTCTGGATGTAGCCGGCATCCTCGAGCATCTGGGTCAATTGCCGCAGTTGGTCGAGATCTTGCTGGAAGTCTTCACCGAGCAGGTCCTTCAGCTTCTGGTCGTCAACATTTTCCAGATCGCGCCAGTCGCGCACGCCGCGTAACTGCTCCTCAACAGATTCCATGTCCTGAAGCCGTTCCATCAGCCGTAGCGCCTCATTGAGCGAGAGTTCTTCCCCGCCGCCAAATCGGAACGCCTGCGCATAGGGATTGTTCGGCATCATCTGGCTGAGGTTTTCGGAAAGCCTGCCCATCTGTTCCTGGACGCCCGGGTCGTTCATGACTGATTGCATGGCGTCCCAGAGTTCCTGACGTTGTTCGGGGGTCATGGAATCCATGAGCGATTGCATGGCGGCCATCTGGCGAGCCATATGGTCCATCAGGTCTTCAAGAGAGTTGATACCTGGCCCGAAGAAATGGCCGTGTTTGTGCATGAAGCGTTCAAAGTCCGGTTCGATCCCGTTCTGCTTGTCTTCCAGCATCTGGTTCAGATCGGAGAGCATGTTCTGCAGCGCGGCCATGTCGTCTGGCGTCATGCTCTGGAGTGATTGCTGCATGCCCTGGAACGTTTGCTGCAGGACCTGTTGCTGGAGTTGCTCCATGAGTTCCTGAAACGCTTCGCGAGCGTCGGGGTCCATGAACTCATATTCCTGCAGGGCCTTGATCTGGCCGGCAGGATCATCCGGCAGCTGGTTGAGCGCCTGGGTCTTGCGGGCTGCCATGCGTTCGAGCATGTCCTGCATCGCCTGAGCCTGTTCGGGGTCTTCGCCCTCAGCCGGGTTGATGCCCTTTTCGGCGAGTTCCTGTGCCTGGCGTTTGGCTTCGGCAACCTTCTCGCGGCCGGCATCCACCCGCTGCTGGATTCCCTCACGTTCCATCGCCTGGATGTCTTCCAGACGCTGTTTGAGGTCTTCCAGAACTGAGCCGATGTCGTAGCGGTTCAGTTCCTGCTGGCGCATGCCCTTGAGGCGCTCGATCAGGTCGCGGATGCCCGGCATCTGCTGGCCATCCTGACCCTCCATACCCCAGCGGAACAGACGTTGCAGTGCACGTTGCAGGTCGCCATCGTTCAGCATGTCGTCGGAGATGGCGTTCATGATGTCGTCGGCGGTGAATTCCGAGATATTCTGGGTTCCATCCCAGCGGGAATATCGCTGACGCGGCGGGTATGCATATCCATAGCTCATCGGTCTGCTCGTTTCCAGATGTGGAGCTGTCAAGAGATCTGCCGGGAGTGGTGTCCTTCTGGTGGCGAGTGGCAGGACACCGGTCGATTGTGTGTCGAGTTTCGTTCAGTCAATCATAGCCGGTCGCTGGATGTCTGTCGTGACAAGCGTGGGGCGTAACTGGCATACTCTGAATGAATGGTGTCAAGCAATAGAGATCAGGAGCCAGCATGTCCGGCACACTCAGAGTCGTTGTTGAGTCTGGCCCCAAGGGCAAGAAGTTTGCTGTTTATGCTCCGGATTGGCCCGGCTTCACCCGTGGGCACAAGACCGAAGCGGGCGCGCTGGATTTTTTCCTGTCCTACATTCCACGGTACCAACCGATCGCAACTCTTGCCGGGTTTGAATCCGAGTTCTCCAGTTTGTCTGGCCATGAGATTGTGGATCAGGTAATCGGAACCGGTTCGACCGACTTTTGGGGTATTCCGTTTGGCCATTCTGATTTCGATAATCAGGAGATGACCATCGAGGAACTGGATCGGGAGTTGGCTCTCATGGAAGCCGCCTGGACGTACTTCGATAGCGTGCGCGCCCGGGTTTCTCCCGAACTCCAGAAAGGCCCGCGTGGTGGTGGACGCGACCGTGACCAGATCGTGCGCCATGTCTTCGGTGCAGAAATGGACTGGGAACGCGGTATCGGGCTTGATACTCCCGCCGAGTCGATGTGGACCCCTGAAGGGCTTGCCGAGCATCGTGCCAACTACAGCAACGCTATCCGTGAATACCATGCCGCAGGCAAGCGAGCCGGCAAGACCGGCCGCGGCTGGTCACTTCGCTTTCTGATCCGTCACACTGCCTACCATACGCTCGACCATGCCTGGGAAATGGAAGACAAGGATCTGACCGGCAAGGTGTAAAAACTACACCTTGCCGGAAATGTCCTACCCGGCGTAGCGGGAGACTCCTGCCGGGCCGACACGGTCCTTGTTCAGGCGCCGGTTCAGGTGCAGACCTTCCAGGACGAACTCAACACCGGATGCGATGGCTGCGGGATCGCTCGACAGGTTGAGTTTGCCGATTGCTGTGCGCATGCTCTCCATGTGCGAGACCTGGTGGACGTATTCCATGGCGCTCATCGAGTCGGATACCTCGACTTCCAGGCCATTATCGAACGCCAGGATCAGTTCATCGAAATCGCGTACCGAGAAGTACTTGTTGAACGTGGTGACGATAGCCCCCTGGATCAGTTTTTCGATGACGCGTTCCTCCTGGGCTTCGCCCATCGTCTCCAGTTCGATCTTGCCGGTCGTTGAGGCAAACACCGCCCGCAAGTCGGAGATACGCGGCACTGCCTGCTTCTCCCCGGCGCGGATGGCCCGCTTCAGGGCATTCGAAACCAGGTTTTCGTAGTTGGCGATCGACATACGCACCGAGACACCGGAGCGCTGGCTGATGTCGTGGCTGCGCCGGGCAAGGTGCGTCAGTTCGGCAACGATCTCCTGAATATACCGCGGAGTGTAGACGCGGATGCCGTCGCTCTCGAAGGTGACCGCTTCCTGCTCCATGATCTCGATCTCGAGGTCGACGTTCTCGGGGTAGTGCGTTCGAATCTGGGAACCGTAGCGGTCCTTGAGCGGCGTAATGATCCGGCCCCGGTTGGTGTAGTCCTCCGGGTTGGCGCTGGCCACTACATAGACATCCAGCGGCAGGCGTACCCGGTAGCCGCGAATCTGGACATCGCGCTCTTCCATGATGTTCAGCAGACCTACCTGGATGCGTTCCGCCAGGTCCGGTAGTTCGTTGATGGCAAAGATGCCCCGGTTGGTCCGGGGGATAAGGCCGTAGTGGATCGTCAATTCGTCAGAAAGATAGCGGCCCTCCGCCACCTTGATCGGATCTACCTCGCCGATCAGGTCGGCAATCGTTGTGTCGGGTGTGGCGAGTTTCTCGGCAAACCGGCGCTCCCTGCCTACCCATTCGATCGGCGTGTTGTCGCCATGTTCGGCGATCAGGTCTTTCGCCTGGCGTGAGATCGGGTTGAACGGATCATCATTGATTTCTGATCCGGCAACAACCGGAATCTGCTCATCAAGCAGATTCACCAGTCCACGCGCCATCCGGGTCTTGGCCTGACCCCGTTCGCCCAGGAAGATGATGTCCTGCCCGGAGAGAATGGCGTTTTCAATCTGCGGAATGACAGTGTCTTCATAGCCCATCACGCCATCGAAGATCGGGTCTCCGGAGCGGAGGCGCTGGATCAGGTTTTTGCGGAGTTCCTCACGGACCGGAAGGACTGTGTGGCCGCTTTCGCGAAGTTCACCCAGTGTGCTGGGAAGATGTTGATTCGACATCGGTATGGTCGGCCTTTCATCGATGACAATTTCATTGGGATGCGGGCAAGAATCCCCTGATTGTGAACCGGGGGACGCAAAAGCGATCGTCTGCGCATTCCGCAAACACCGGTGGGGCCGGCATCCCGGCATGACCTGCTGTCACGTCTATCCCAATCCTAACCCAGAACCGGGAGTTACGACGCGCAATACCATGCTTGCTGCGACCGGCTAATGCCGGCTCATTCGTTCGGCGAGGGTGGAGCCGTCCGGAGGTGTTCCGGTTGCCGCGGCTTTGGCGTCGAGTCTGGCATAGCTTTGCTGGACATAGCGCACCCCGAGATACCGCAATGGTTCGGGCTCCCAATCCTTCGACCGGTGCCCGACCGGGGGGAGCCGGGTAATATCTGTCTCCATGCCCAGGAAGAGATCTGCGATGATCCTGCCCGCCAGGTTGGTGGTTGAAACACCCTGTCCGGTATATCCCCGGGCAGTGGCGACACCGGTGTTCGGGTCGTAGAAAATCGAGGGCATCCAGTCGCGCGGCACACCGAGCGGTCCGCCCCAGGCGTGAGAGAAATCATCCGGGCCAAGCATCGGGAACCATTCACGGGCGGCCTCACGCAGCATGGAGTGGGTTGCCTCATGATGGTCAAAGGAATCCCGGATTTGCGATCGGAAATGGTATGGCGCGCCGCGTCCACCAAAGAGGATGCGGCCATCGACGGTGCGGGAGAGATAGTCGACCGTCAGACGGTTCGAGGAAACGCATTCCCTCGCCCGCCAGCCAATCTCGTCCCATTGAGCGTCCGAGAGCGGTTTGGTGAGGACAATCAGTGAATAGATCGGGATGAGTTGACGCCGGAGTTGCTGCATTTGTGAGAGGTAACTCTCGCCGGCAAGGACAATCGCCTTGGCGTTGATATCGCCGAAATCGGTTCGTAGCGTCGGGCTACGCCCTTCGATGTAGGAACGAACCGGCGTTTGTTCGTAGATAACTCCCCCGAGCCGCTCAACGACCCGTGCCAGTTGCCGGACAAGTTTCCCGGGATGGATGGTCGCGCAGTGCGGGTTGAAGATGGCGCCATGTGATCCCGCGACGTTGACCCTGGATTTCGCCTCGGATTCGCTCAGGCGTTGGTAATCATCGGCAATGCCAAGTTTCTCGTAGTTGGCCATTGCCGAGTCGAGCATTGGGATCTGGTGTTTGCCCCGCGCAAACCGGAGTGCGCCGCCCTTTTCATAGTCCGCGTCGATGCCTTCATCGGCAACGACCCGTCCCACCTCATCCACCGCATCTGCCATCGCCTTATGCAATGCAACAGCCTGCTCGCGTCCATAGCGGCGTTCGATCTCTGACAGGGTTACCGGGAAGCCGTTGGAACACCATCCGCCGTTCCTGCCGGACGCGCCAAACCCGGTGATTTCCTTTTCCGCAATCACCACCCGGGTGCCGGGGTTGTTCTTCAGGATGTAGTAGGCAGTCCAGAGCCCGCTGAAGCCTGCCCCGAGGATGGCAACGTCGGCAGTGACGGTGCCGGGGAGTCGTCGGCGTGGGGTGAGGTCGTCTCCGCAGGACTCCAGCCAATAGCTATAGGCAGCATAGTTATGAGCCGATGCCATCGTGTCCCTCCCCAATGTTTCGCTTCATGTGGAAATGCTGTCCCTGCCCCCGGTTCGCTACATACTATCAGGTAGCGCCACGTTTCGAGTCGGGATTTGTGCCTATGACTGCCGCAGATTCCTGCGGATATCATCCGGAGCGGTGAGTCCTTGTTCCAACAAGGAAACGAGGAATCGTTCCCTGTGACCGAGTACCCGGCCAGCGACATTATCATCGCATCCTGCCCACCTGGCCACTGCCGAAACAAGTCTTCCGAGGCGGTGTTCCAGGGGGCTCCGCAGCAGTGAGCGTCCGGAAAGATGCACGGCCCGGTAGCCATCTCCGTCGGCATCAATCAGATCAACCGACATCACCCGTCGGACGTAGCGGGTATTCACGTAGCCAACATCCAGGTTCACGACCAGGTCAATGCCGGCAATCTCTGCCGGAGGGATCTCGAGCGGATACCGTTCGAGTTGGGCGAGGGCATCTTCAGTTGAGGTCGCGTGCATGGTGGTAAGAAATGGATATCCCCCGGCGTTTGCCTGAAAGACGCGGCGAACGCCCTGGCCCCACAAGTACGTGGGCAGGTGCCCGCTGATCTCGTTGCAGAGCATATAGGCTCGATCGGCGGGCACGGTCTCCAGGAAGGAGAACCGTTCATACAGTCCTCGAAGGTAGACAGGTTCGGCATCCGGTGGCAGGAAATCCAGCAGGGCGGTCAGAAGCGTGGTTTTGCCGGCTCCCTGCTGCTCGGCCACAACGATGATTGACCGGCGGAACTCGACGGCAAGACTCAGGAAGGCAGCCAACCGGGCATCCAGCGAACCCGACTCAATCAGCCAGACCAGGGATCGGGATTCGGGAGACGCCCACGGCCCACCCCACCAGCTGAACGGGGTGTCGTAGCGGGTTTCCTGGTTGTCCCGATCCGGATTTGGCGGCTTGATTTCACCTGCCACCTTACGAGAATGTGCATGCATCTCTATGTCCCTGTATACCGGTCAGCCAGAATGCCGGTGATACGCTGGAATGTGAGAACGACCGGGAAATCCGATGATTCAGGCCCGGTCACCATACAGTTTCGATGAAATGTGATTCGTTGACAATGCTACGAACACCTCTCGCCCGGATTCGCTACTGGTTGCCTGTCTACCTGCTGATAGAACTTGCAATTCTGGTTACGCTTGTCCGTGTTCAGGGGGTGTTTGTGCAGGTGGGCATGGACTTCCTGCCCAGTTTCGCAGGTGCCCGGATGCTCATCGATGGCGGCCGGCATGATCTCTACGATACCTTCCTCCAATGGCATCGCCAGCAACCGATCATCAACGACTACGGCGGTGGCTGGACCGACCGGATGGTGCAGCCCTACGTTGCTCCTCCTCAACTCGCCATCATTACGCTTCCGCTCCTGCTGGTTGGGCCAATTATCGGCTGGTTGGTCTGGATCTCTGCCAATCTCGCTGCTGCTGTGCTCGCGGTTCGGCTGCTGGTACGGCGGTTGCGGATAGACTGGCCACTGATTGCCAGCATCGTCCTGGCTTCATTCCCTCTCTTCTATACGCTCCTGCTTGGTCAGGTAGAGGGCATCCTGTTACTGGCCCTTACCGTGTTTGTGCTGGAGCTTCGCCGGGGGAATGAGGGCCGGGCTGGCCTGGCGTTGGCGGTTCTGGCGCTCAAGCCGCAACTCCTGCTGGTGCCGCTCCTCTTCATGGTCGTGACGGGGCGTCGTCGCGGACTCATCGTGACACTGACTGCCGGAGCAGCGCAACTGGTTGTCAGCACCCTCGTGGTGGGCATTTCCGGCATGCGAGAATATGTCAACCTCGGGCAGCGACTTTCAACTCCTGAAGGCATTGTGGCGACCAACGTGCCGGGTATGGTCAACATCCGTGGCGCTATTGTCCGCGCCTTGCCGTGGCTGGATGCCAACCTTGCCAATGTGCTGATTCTGGTATTTTCGCTGGCTCTGCTGGCTGTAGCGGTCTATCTCTGGCGAAAACTTGGTGCGCTGGCTCTGAGCGGCCCCGGCATTGCCCTGCTGATGACGACCCTGTTGCTGACTTCATATCACGCGCTGTATCACACGGCCGTGTTCGCGACGCTGGCGGTGGTATTCCTCGTGGAGCATGCCTGGAACGCAGGCGATGAATCGCTTGTCTGGCGTCTGACGGTTGGCGCGTGGGTCGGGTTTGCCCTGCTTCCGATGCTGGCGTTCGTCCTGATCGTCCAGTCATCTCCGGTGCCGGCAACAATCGGTACGCTGGCGGCATTGGGATTCTGGGCAGTGGCCATTCGCCAGGGGCTGGAACTGGCTCAGTCTCCGGTTATTGTCACAGCACCCGTTTCGCCCGGCCTGGAGCCGGTTCTCTCGGAGCCTCCGCTCCGGGACTCCTGACCACCTTGCTATACTGAAGCGAAAAGATACCCGGCTCCGGGCAGATTTTTCCGGAGACGTTGATTCACCGCCGGCCCCGCGCACAAATCGATCGAGGGTCGGCCGGGCGGCTTCGCGGAGGAGTGACTGGTAGCAGTATGGCGCAGTCTGAATACGATCTGTTGTTCCTGGGTGGCGGAACCGGCGGCTATGTCGCCGCTATCCGGGCGTCCCAGCTTGGCATGCGCGTTGGCGTTATTGAAAAAGACCTCGTCGGTGGTACCTGTGTCCACCGGGGCTGTATTCCGGCCAAGGCGCTCTTGAAGGCAGCCTCTGTTGCCAGCACCGTCGGCAAAGCAGCCGAGTTTGGCGTGTCGGTGGGTGAGGTCTCTTACGACTACGGCCAGGCCATGCGCCGCTCGCGGGACGTGGTGGAC
The DNA here is from genome assembly GCA_964462545.1 of uncultured Thermomicrobiales bacterium. GTDB lineage: Bacteria > Chloroflexota > Chloroflexia > Thermomicrobiales > CFX8 > CAYWXR01. Next base: position 58,867 of record CAYWXR010000016.1, on the reverse strand, counting down.
CAGAACTACAAGGGCATCCAGTTCCTGTTCCGCAAGCACAAGATCGATACTATCCAGGGATGGGGAACACTTACTTCGGCCAACACCATCAGTGTCAAGAACGATGCCGGCGAGACAACCGAGTATCGCGCAAAGAACATCATCATTGATACCGGTTCCACCCCGCGTGATATCGAAGGGCTGGAAACCGACGGCAAGCGCGTGTTCAACAGCGACCACGCAACCACCGAGGAATACCTGCCGAAGCGGGTAATCGTCCGCGGCGGTGGTGCCACCGGTCTGGAATTCGCCAGCGTCTATCACGATTTCGGCTGCGAAGTGACCCTGGTTGGCCGGGTTGCTCCGAATGAAGATGCCGATGTCCAGCGCGATCTCGCCCGTGCCTTCAGCCGCAAGGGCATCAAGGTCCTTTCCGATGTCCGCCCGTCAGCCGACGATTTCACACTGACCGACGACGGCATCACCATGAAGGTCAAGACCTCCAAGGGTGAGGAAACGATTGAAGCCGATGCACTGCTGGTGGCCATTGGCCGCTATGGCAACGTCAAGGGTATTGGCCTTGAGGAAGTCGGCGTCAAGGTTGAGAACGGCTACATCACCGTCGATGACTACATGCAGACCTCGGTAGAAGGTGTCTACGCCATCGGTGATGTCACGGGCCTGCAGCAGCTCGCCCATACCGCCATGCACCAGGGCATCGTGGCTGTTGAGAAAATTGCCGGCCACAAGCCGGAGAAGCTTGATTACAACAAGATCCCGTGGGTGACCTACTGCCACCCGGAGATCGGCTCGGTTGGCCTGACCGAGGCCAAGGCCCGCGAGGCTGGCTACAACGTCAAGATCGGCAAGTTCCCGATGACGGCCAGCGGCAAGGCTCGTGTCGAGGGCGATACCACCGGCTTTGCCAAGATGGTGGTCGATGGCGACACCGACCAGATTCTTGGTGTTCACATCCTCGGCGGCATTGCCACCGAGATGATTGCCGAAGCCGGCCTGGCAATGCTCTTCGAGGCAACCTCCTGGGAGCTCGGCATTACGGTACACCCGCACCCGACGCTTTCCGAGATTCTTCACGAAGCAGCGCTCGACGTATCTGACAGCGCCCTGCACATGTAGAAGCACTGACGGCCCGTGGCAACAGCGCCACGGGCCGTCGATTTCACAACTGAATAGTGCAAAACCAGAGCAACGTGCTGGTACCTCCCTGAATTTCTCAGAGTGGAGACGCGGCCCAAAGCCGGGCCAACTGGATAGGAGGCGACACCATGGCAACAGTATCTGGCCGTACGGATGTCGACATCGATCTTTCGCATGACGAGTTGCGCGAGATGTTTGAGCTCATGCTCCTCGCTCGGGCACTTGATGAACGCATGTGGTTGCTCAATCGCGCGGGACAGGCTCCGTTTGCCGTGTCCGGGCAGGGTCATGAGGCTGCCCAGGCCGGTACCGGCTTCGCGCTGGACCCATCCAAAGACTGGGCCGCACCCTACTACCGTGATCTCACCATGTCGCTACGCTTCGGCATTACCCCGCGAGAGATCATGCTGCATATGCTTGCCCGTGCTGCTGATCCCAATAGCGGCGGACGGCAAATGCCGGGGCACTTCAGTTCCCGCAAGCACCGGGTACTTTCCGCATCCAGTCCGATTGCAACCCAACTCCCCCACGCTGCCGGCATCGCCTATGCCGCGAAGATGCGCGGGGAAGACACGGTTGTCGTCACCGGCTTTGGTGACGGTGCAACCAGTGAGGGCGACTTCCACGAGGCGTTGAACTTCGCCTCGATCTACAAACTTGGCGTCATCTTCCTCTGCCAGAACAACGGGTATGCGATTTCCGTTCCCCAGTCTCGCCAGATGGCAGTCGAACGGGTCGCCGATTATGCGCTCGGCTACAACATGCCCGGTGTGCGGGTGAATGGCCTTGATGCTGTCGAGGTCTACCAGGCTGCTCGCAAGGCTGTTGACCGCGCCCGTCGTGGTGAGGGCCCAACTCTCATCGAGGCCATGGTGATCCGCAAGACACCACACTCCAGTGATGATGATGATCGCACCTACCGACCGGTTGAGGAACTGGATGAACTCCGGGCCACCGGCCCGCTGCGGACGACCCGCGCCAGACTGGAAGAGATGGGCGTCCTGCTGGATGGCTGGGAAGAGGAAGCCCACGAGCGGATCAAGCAGATCGTGAATGACGCCACCGATTTCGCCGAGCAATCGCCGCTACCGGATGGTTCCACCTTTGCTGACCATGTTTATGCCGAGCCGGGCAGCCGGATTCAGCCTGCAGGCTCCTGAGCACGTTACGAAGGGATGATCCGGTGGCAACGAAACTGTTGATTGAAGCTATCCACGAGGGGCTTGCCGAAGCCATGGAGCAGGACGAACGCGTCTTCATCATTGGTGAAGATGTCGGGCGTCGTGGTGGTGTGTTCCGGGTGACCGAAGGTCTGGTTGACCGCTTTGGCGAACTGCGGGTGGTTGATTCCCCGTTGGCCGAATCGCTGATTGTCGGTGTGGCCATTGGCGCGGCGGCGAACGGTATGTTGCCGGTGGCCGAGATCCAGTTCCTGGATTTCATTCCGCCGGCGATGGATCAGATCATGAGCGAGGCCGCCAAACTGCGCTATCGCTCAAATGGAGACTGGGATTGCCCGATCGTGATCCGCACGCCATATGGCGGTGGTATTCACGGGGCGCTGTACCACTCCCAGTCAATTGAAACGGTGTTCACCCATATTCCGGGCCTGAAAGTGGTGGCACCCATTGACCCGGCTGATGCCAAAGGGTTGCTGGCCAGTGCAATCTACGACCCGGACCCGGTGATCTTCCTTGAGCACAAGAAGGGCTACCGCTCGGTTCGTGGTGAAGTGCCGGAGAACGGCCATACGGTGCCGATCGGCAAGGCACGGATCGTGCGTGAGGGCACGGACCTGACGATCATCTCCTACGGCATGTACCTGCTGGAAGCCATTGCTGCGGCCGATGCATATGTCGAGGAGCATGGTGGCTCGATTGAGGTGATCGACCTGCGGTCGCTCAAACCGCTCGATACCGAAACGATCCTTGAATCGGTGATGAAGACGGGCAAGGTGTTGATCGTCCATGAGGCGCACCAGTTTGCCGGCATTGGTGCCGAGATTTCGGCAGTGATTGCCGAAGAAGCATTCGCCTGGCTGGATGGTCCGATTACCCGGCTGACGTCGCCTGACGTGCCGGCCATGCCCTACAGCCCACCATTGGAACAGGCGTTTGTTATCGACCGCGTCCGTATTCGCGCAGCCATCGAAAAGCTCGCGGCGTTCTAGCAGTTCGCGCCGAAGTTCAAGGAAGCATCTATGACTGATATAAAGCAGGGCACCAGAGTGACGATGCCAAAGCTTGGCGAGAGCGTCACCGAAGGAACGCTCGGCAGCTGGCTGAAACAGATTGGCGAGCGGGTTGAGAAGTATGAGCCGGTCGTTGAGGTGGTGACCGATAAGGTGACCGCCGAGATCCCGGCTCCGGTAAGCGGAACACTGGTCGAGATTCTTGGCGAGGAAGGCGCGACGATTCCGGTTGGAACGCCGATCTGTGTCATTGATACCGGGGAAAGCGCAGCGCCGGCCGATGATGTCCTCGAGCAGGTCGCCGAAATGGCAGAAGAAGCTGCTGACGAAGTCCAGGAAGTACGACCTTCCTCGACCTCAGGCACTGCCGGCACACCGGTAACCTCCGATATCGAGGCGGCCCGGCAATCTCGCGACGAACAGGCGATGCTCCGTATCCGGTCGTCGCCGCTGGTCCGCCGCCTGGCATCGGAACATGGCATCGACCTGTCATCTATCGACGGTAGCGGTATCGGCGGGCGTGTGACCAAGAGCGATATCGAATCGGCGATCGCTGCAGAAGCAGAATCTCCCACTGCAACGCCGCAACCGGAAGAACCTGCCCCGGTTCCTATGCCTGCGGTGGCACAGGCTGCCCCGCGGTTTGCTCCGCCGGTGGTGCAACTCATGCCGGGTGATGAGGTCATTCAGGCAAGCCAGATGCGCCGGCAGATCGCCGATAACATGGTCAGATCGGTCCAGACCGCCCCGCATGTTACTGCCTGGATGGAAGCGGACATGAGCAATGTGGTGGCGGCGCGGGCGAAGAATCGTCAGCGTTTCCGGGAGGCGGAGGGCTTTGAACTCTCGTTCATGCCGTTCATCCTGCAGGTATTGGTGCAGGCACTCCGGGAACAGCCCGAACTGAATGCTGCCTGGGATGATGGCAGGATCATTCGCCGCAAGGCAATCAACGTCGGCATTGCCGTGTCGGTGGATGACGGTCTGATCGTGCCGGTGATCCACAACGCGGACGAGAAGAGTCTGGTTGGCCTTGCCCGTTCGGTCCATGACCTGGCAACCCGGGCACGTGCCAACAAGTTGTCTCCGGACGATGTGACCGGAGGCACCTTCACCCTGAACAATCCGGGAACGTTCGGTACGCTCTTTTCCACCCCGATCATCGTCCAGCCACAGGCGGCAATTCTCTCGATCGAGGCGATCACCAAGCGGGCCGTAGTGGTGAATGATGCGATTGCTATCCGGCCAATGATGAATCTTTCCCTGTCAATCGATCATCGCATCCTTGACGGCCTGCATGCTGCACGATTCCTCGGTCGCATCAAGCAGGGATTGGAAAACTTCCCGGCTGATATCAAGGTGTAGGTCGATGGCATCTGTGACCATAGAAGATATCCGGCAAGGAATCCGGGCGGCAGGTCTTTCGGGCCTGCCGCTCTGCGTGCATTCATCGTTGCGGTCGTTCGGGCAGGTCGAGGGTGGCGCACTAACGATCATTCAGGGGTGTCTGGCCGAAGCCTGTACGGTGCTGGTGCCGGCGTTTGTCGACCAGTTTGAGGTCTACCCTCCCCCGGAGATACGCGTTGAGCGAAATGGGTGGGACTACCGCAAGACCTACGGTTTGCCATCTCGCACCGATGAGATTTACTCACCCCAGTCGAACGCTATCAACCGCTGGATGGGTGCCATCCCTACGGCACTGCTTGCCATGCCAGACAGAGTCCGCGGTAACCATCCCTTGAACCCGTTTGCTGCCGTTGGCCCGCTGGCAAATGAGTTGATCTCCGGGCAGCGCGGCGATGATGTCTATGCGCCGCTTGAGGAGATCGAGCGTCGTGGTGGTTCGGTGGTCCTGATGGGTGTCGGGCTGGATAGCATGACGGCGATTCATCTTGCTGAACAGCGTGCAGGACGACGCCTCTTCCGCCGATGGGCAACCGGCCCGGATGGTGTCACTCCGGTGGCGGGGGACATTGGTTCATGTTCCGGCGGTTTTCCGAAACTGGACCCCGTGCTGGCACCGATTGAGCATTCAATCCAGGTTGGAGCCTCCCGCTGGCGAATCTTCCCGATGCGTGAAGCCCTTGTTCTCGCCAGAGATGTGATTGTCGCCGATCCCGAAATCACCCGCTGCTCCCGACCTGGCTGCATCATCTGTGAGGATGCTATTGCCGGCGGACCACTGCTCTAGCCGCGCAACAGCCTGATGGGCAAGATTCAGCACCCGTTTCTGTCGGTCATCGCACAATGGCCAAACCTGCTCCCGAGCAAGCAGAAACAGACGCGCCGCTGCCTCACATTGGGCATGGAACAACTCTCCGGCCAATCCCTGAGCCATTTCCTGCGTCCGTTGCCACTCCTTCCCCATCCGGGCAGCGACGAGCGTCCAGAGATCGTTTTCGCTGGTGTAGAGCAGGCGCAGATGCACTGCCATGATGACGGGTATGCGAAGCGCTAGGACAGAGCGCTGGATCGCTGCCGCCTCAGGACGCTCCTGCTCCAGCAGGTTCACCATTTTCACGACTTCTTCGGTGTAGCCGGTGAGTTCTTCGGTCACCCATTCGTCCAGACGTGATTGGCCAATATGGTCCCATGTCCATTCAGTTGCCCGGGCAATAATCCCGGCGGCAATCTGGTTGGGATCATGGAGAATCTTCGCACCGCGCCAACCGGATACAGTCGCAGGCGCGAGCCGTGGCGAGCGGAATTCTTCCTCAATAGCGGCAACTGTTCGCCACGAGATGGACACCAGGTGTCCCTCGCGTACTTCCAGACAGTACGCCGGGCCGTCGCCGACGGCATAGATGTCGACATCGGAGTGTGGGTGGACATCGTTCCGGAGTTGGCTTCCGGTAAGGACGACCGCCTGTGCCCCCTGCCCGGCGAGTTCCCGGGCAACGGTGTTTGCCAGTGCTGCAATGCCGGGCCGGATCGGCATAGGGTACCTCCTGTCACCCGCTGTCAGAGATTTCTGCCGGTGGATTATAGTTTCCCGGTAATATGCGCCATCTGCGGGGAGTGGGAGAACATGGATCGAGAGACGTTTCTGGGTCACCTGAACCGGGGGTTGGCCGGCATCGAGCGGTGGGAATCAGGGTGGCAGGCGTTTGCTCCGGATGAAACGCTACATGTTGATCCTGTCCGGATCGATGAGGTGCTCGACCGGCTGGCGGAGCGGTTGACCGATAACTTCCCCTACTTTCACCCGCGCTATGCCGGGCAAATGCTGAAGCCACCTCACCCGGTTGCGATGCTCGCCTATACGATGACGATACGCATCAATCCCAACAACCACGCGCTGGATGGTGGTGCGGCGACTTCGTATATGGAGCGGGAAGTTGTTGCCAGGCTGGCCGCGATGTTCGGGTTTGAAGAGCCGAACCTGGGCCATCTGACTGCCAGCGGCACCATTGCCAACCTTGAAGCGCTCTGGATCGCTCGTGGCATTCACCCGGACAAGGCGATTGCCTTCAGCGATCAGGCGCATTACACCCACGGTCGCGTCTGCGAGATGCTCCGGGTAAAGCCGGTGGTGCTGGCGACTGATGCTGATGGTCGGATCGATCTGGCCGGACTGGAGGCTGCGCTGGCGACCGGCGAGATTGGAACGGTGGTGGCAACGCTCGGGACCACCGGTATGGGCGCGCTTGATCCGCTCGACGATATCGTCCGCCTTGCTCATGCTGCCGGAGCCCGGGTACATGTCGATGCAGCGTACGGAGGCTTCTTCGCGCTGCTTGCTACCGGTGACGCACCGTTGGTGAATGCAGATCGATTCGGGGCGATTGCATCGGCGGACAGTATTGTCGTCGATCCCCACAAGCACGGCCTACAGCCGTATGGATGCGGGGCGGTACTGTTCCGTGATCCGGCGGTCGGCACCTTCTACCAGCATGACTCGCCATATACCTATTTCACCTCGGACGAACTCCACCTGGGAGAGATCAGTTTTGAGTGTTCGCGGGCCGGAGCGTCGGCGGCAGCGCTCTGGGCAACACTGGAGTGTCTGCCTCTGGAGCGCGATCGGGGCTTTGGTCCGGTTCTGTCACGAACGCGACAAGCAGCGTTGGCATGGGCCGATCTGATCCGGGCCAGCAACCGGTTGAGGCTGGTCACCGAGCCTGAACTGGACATTATGACCTTCTTTGCCTTGCCGTCTAGGACTGATGCTCCCCGTGCCAGCGAGATCAGTTCCTTGACTGCAACGTTGTTCGACCGGACCATGAACGACCCGGACGATCCGCTGTATCTGGCGACCTTTACTGTCAATCAGCGGCAATTGGAAACGGCATATCCCGAGATCATCTGGGACCAGCCGACGGTCAGTGTTCTCCGCAGTGTGGTGATGAAACCCGAGCAGTTGAGCGTGATTTCTGAGATACACGGCACTATATTGCGACATCTTGAGGAATATGGAGGATAAATGGCCGGATACCGATCGCTGGGCCGCATCATCAACCTGCAAATTCAGACCGCCAGCCTCAAGGTGGATGCGAAGCCAAGATCCTTCTACACCCCGGAACCAATTCGTCCCGTCGAGCGGTTGTACGTTGCAGACGGGGTGATTGCAGGGGCAGTCGATGGTATGGAGGTGCTGGATGTTCACTGTGTCGTGCATCCGGCCTCACGCAACCGGGGCAATGGCAACATGCTGTCGGTCGGGTTCACCGGGCATTATGACTTGATGCGCTCGGAGTTTGGCGAGCATCTTGTCCCGGGAATCGCAGGTGAGAACATTCTCGTCGAACGCTCAGGACATCTGGAGCTATCCGACCTGGAGCATGGTGTGGCAATCCGGGGGGCTGATGGTAGCTTGATCGAGTTCGATCAGGTAGGCGTCGCTCACCCGTGCGTTGAGTTCAGCCGGTTCTCGCTGGACGATCTGGAAGCAGACCCGCGGGAAGTCTCCCAAACCTTGCGGTTTCTGGATGGAGGCACCCGCGGGTTCTATTGCACCGTGACGTCCGGGTTGCCGGCTGTCATCCGGGTCGGTGACGAATTGCTTGTTCGCGATATTTCCTAGCCGGCGGAAGCGTATTCCTTACGGAGTTCCGGCAGGACGTTTGCAGCGATTTCGCGCATTGAATCAGTGACGCGGGAGAATGGCGCGCCGAACAGGAATGAACGAACACCCACATCGGCATAGGACCGCACATGGTCACGGAATGCCTGTTCGCTTTCCCACGCTTCCGGGCCGCTTGAGAGTACCCGCCGGATTTCCGAAGGATCGCGGCCGATATCCTCACAAAGCTGATTGAGCCGTTCGCTCTTCTCGCGGTATTCATCCGGTGTACCGCCGCCGTCCCACTGATCGGCATACCGGGCGACGTAGGTCATCATCCGCTTTCCGGTAGACCCAACCAGGATCGGAATATGACCGAAGACCGGTTTGGGCTCGAACGGGGCGTTGACCAGACTGTAGTGCTCGCCCTTGAAGTCGGAGCGCTCCTGTGTTTCCAGCAGACGGTACATTTCCATCTGCTCGGCGAAGCGATCGACGCGAACCTTTGCCGACGGGAACGGGATGCCATACGCCTCGTGTTCCCGCTCGTTCCAGGCCGCACCAACGCCAAGAATCAGCCTGCCGCCGGACACGTGATCGACGGTAACGGCATTCTTGAACAGCACGATCGGTTCACGATGGGTCAGGCCGGTCACCATCAGACCTAGCTGGACATTTGAGGTGATCATGGCGAGTGCCGCCAGCAGCGTCCAGCCTTCGAGACAGACTCCTGCTTCGACTTCCATATCCTTGCGCAGCCCGAAGAAGTGGTCGAAACACCAGGCAGAATCAAGCCCGGACTGGTCGGCCCAGGTCCAGATATCCTGCAGGTCTTCCCAGGTCCGGTAATGCTGACCGGTTACGACGCCGAAATCCAGCACATCTCCGGCCGGATTCTTTCCATGTGTTGGTCCTGCCATTCAGGCGGTTTCCTTCCTGATTCGATTGTCCGATGTTCTCAACGCTACCAGATGCAATGCCTAGTCAGCGGCTTGCTCAACCGGTGCAGGTGGGCGGAGCCTGAGGTTGTTACGCAATCTGAGGGCTGCTCCGGCGCCAACCAGCATGACGATCGCCATGGCCGGCCAGAGGAGGATCGGACGCGGCAGGTCGAGGGCAATGCCTGCGGTGAGTGTCGCAATCGCCCAGGAGGCTCCCCAGGTAATGCTGAGGAGTGAAAAGTAGCGTCCACGCAGGTGGATTGGTGCCAGGCGGATCGACACAACCGCGGTAAGCGGCATGAAGATGAGTTCTCCGAACGTGAAACCAAGGAACACCAGCACTGCGGCCGAGGAAATTTGCGGCGTTGCGATCATGATGACAAACGCGAGGCTCCAGATGATCGAGGATACGGCCAGCAACCGGCCGACGTTGCCCTTGTCCACGCGTGCGGCGACCGGTACCTGTGCGAGGACGACGATGATCGTGTTCATGAAGAACATCGCCCCGATGCGTCCCTCGCTGATGCCGGCGTGCGCTCGCAGGAAGGCCGGCACCGACATATTCAACTGGGTGAACCCGAGCACCAGCGCGAACAGCACCACCATCGCATAGATGAACGTGCGGTCGGAGAGGACGTCCGACCATGTGCCGGGTTCACCAGTTTCCGACACCGATGTGGGAGGAACGTACGGGACAGCCCGCCAGATCATGACTGCCCCGGTGCCGATGAGAGCGGCGCTGACAATGAAGAGCAACTGGTATTCCGGCATCCCGCCGCCGGTCACCAGCAATCCGCCGGCGAGACCACCCATGCCGATGCCAACGGCCATGCCAACCCGTACCAGCGACATTGCTGGCACGACCCGATCGGTGGAGGTGACCGAAGCAATGACGGTGTCGATTGATGGCCAATACGACTGGCTGGCGCAATAGAGCAGCAATGAAACCAGCAGGAAGGTGGTAATTGAATGTGCCCAGGCAGAGAGCAGGGTCGCCAGCGCGATCATCGAGACGGTGACGATCAGCACCGGTTTGCCACCGTACTTGTCAATCTGGCCAGCGATGCCGAGCACAAAGACAACGCCGATCATGCCGGTGCCGGCGATCACAGTGCCAACCGTGGTGGCGTTGATGCCGACAATCTGGCTGAAGTAGATAATCAGGAACGGCACAACCATGCCCCGACCGGTCCAGAGGATGAGAACCGCGGCAGCCAGCCACCACACCGGACGCGGATACTCCTGGAGACGATCGATCATACGCTTGCGCGCCGGTTGTTTCGCGACTTCCCCGGTGTTCGGGAGTTCCGGTGCTTCGATAACCGACATGGATGCCTTCCCGCTTCATAAACAAGCAGACCGGCACATATCATGCGTTGCCGGGTGGCAACCTGCCATGCGAAGGATGTCGCAGTTCATGTCCGGGTGGTTTCGTAGCAGCAGGTAGGATTGGGCTAAACATTCGGAACGGACGAGTCGATCCTGCATTGTGACCATCGTACTGGGAATGCACCGGAGCGGGCGTTACAGTATAGGTACGCTGGTCCTCAGGAAAGAAAAACCTGCCAGATTGCACCGAGGTGGCGGACATGATTGATCCCGGATGGAGTTGCAAGTGGAATTCAACACCGTGACGTTCCAATCTGCCAACAACGGGGCCCGGATGCCGGGCGAAGTGTTGACTGTTCGTGAAGCAGCACGCCGGGCCGGAGTAACCCAGACCGCCATTGTTCGCTGGATTCGTAACGGTTACCTTTCGGCAACACCGAGTCCCAATGGTTGGCAAATTCCGGCAGATCAGCTTGACCAGGCACAGGCAGCTGCCAATGATGCCCGTGGAACCGGCCCGGTTCCACGGCGGATGACTCCTTCGCTGGTGCCGGCACCGACACCGATCCGTCGTTCTATCGAGCAGCGTGCGTCTGTTGCCTCGTCGGAAGACATCGGCGAGCAGATCGTTGCCCCGCTGGCCGAACTCATCCGGGACCAGATTGAAGTCGTCCACGACCAGGCCGAGGTCATCGGCTGGTTGCAAGCCGAGCGTGAGCGGTTGACCGCTGAACTCGAATACCTCCAGCGTTCACGAGCCACCGGACAACCCCTGAGCACCGCGTTCGTCAGCCAGCGCACTGAAGCTCATCAGCTTTATGACGAGGTATTGAGCCTCCTCTGGAAAAAGGATGACGAGCCGAACGGCGAGGATACGCTCGAGTTGGAAGAACCGGCCCCGGCCATTTCCCATGAGCGCGACGACTGGCTGGCAGCCGAGTTGTTCTCCACTACCGAGACTGACACCGAGGTGGAACCGACCGCGGTAGCCGGAATACCAGAAGAACCTGCTCCGGAAGTTGAAGCCGCTGAAGAGGAACCCGTGGAAGATGAGCTTCCGGCACTGCAGCTGGAAGACTACGCCGACCCGTCCTGGTTCTTCGGGATCCCGAACGAGCGGTACGGGCCGGATGAAGCCACTCGTCCACGGCCGACGCTGCAGCCGATCACCCCGCGCACCAGTCAGATGCTGGGTTCGACATCTGGTGACGATGACGATCTTGTCCTGCACCAGATGATCGACGAGACCGAGCGCAAAATTGCCGAACTCTGGCGAGCCCAGGAAGAACTCCGGGTCACGTCCCCCCGGGCGAATGAGATGACACTCTCGGCGGCACAACGCGCCTCCACGGGGTGGCGCCGATTCTTGCCCCTTCGCCGGGGATAGGCCTCAGTTCTCGCAATCCAGTTCATGCAGGCGGAGCAAAACGCTCCGCCTTTTTCATGGCGCGTCTAATCTACCGGTATCAGCGTCATTTCCAGCGTCACCCACGGGGCGTTTGTCAGGGCATTTTGCATATCCGCTTCCGTGGAGAACTGGCCAGTCATTTCCCGTGCCGGACAGGTCAGTGAGACTTCAGCCACGGAGAAGGGCCACGGATCGACGCGAAACACATCCGACTTTGAAGCATCTGGAGTGAAATGGATGGAAATGGAATCGTGTGCAGCAGGGACATCTGGAGCATCGAACGGCTTGCCGGAGCCTCCGCACAGGAAAAGTGAGATACGATCCCACGCTGCAACAAGCAGACTATTGCGTGCGACAGTCTTCGGATTGATGTGGGCGGCATAGCGGGGCGTGGATGCCATCTGCGCAATCAGGCTCTGTTCGAAGGCAGGGCCATCCTCAATGAATTTCCGGGCGCGGGCTGCCTCTTCCTCGGAGTCGCGGGTGAAGTCATGGTATTGATACAGCCGTGTTCCGTGCATAGACACCAGGAGCGCAACATAGGGGCCATAGACGATCGCCGCCGGACCGGCCGGAGTCCAGATATCCAGATGATCCGAAGTGGAGATCTGCATGAAGGTTTGCGGTCGCCCGGTTTCGGGGTTGAGTGCCGGCGCGAGTTCCCACTCCAGCCAACCAATATCATGTTGCCCGGCGGCCAGAATGACGTCCTCCCGGGGGCTGAGTTCCCCGAATTGTTCGTTTCCCCAGACGCTTGCCAGTTGCTGGGATACCCATGCGTGGGCTGGTTGCGATATTGCCAGGTACCCGGTGTCTGTCTCCCGGTGAAGCATGGCCCTGCCTTTCACATGCAGCATGATCCGGTGAATATCGTATTCTGATACAGGCCGGATTTTTCCGCGTTCGTATGAACGTTTCCAGAGTAACTGATTGCCGGCTGGTGACTTTGCGTCATATGAGTGTTGTTGGCGATAATCGTGGATGCGATTACCGGGTTCACCGGTGCCGACATCGCACCGGTTTGCGTTTTGCCCGGGAGTTTGGACGTTAGTTCCTGAATGTACCTGCGAAGACGAAGGCAGTTTAGTCTGGCCCGGCCACGCAGGCGACCACGTGTGCAAAGCCGACCGCTACCACGACGGTTGGGTGCACGTCCGCCTTCGGAGACACTGCTCTTTGACGGCCGTGGCCGGGAAACACGTGAACTAGTCAAGCCCGCACCGGTCGTAACCCCCCGGCCTAAAGGTGTGCGCGCAATGTCGCTGTTCATCATGGCCCTGCTTCCCTTGACTGCTGCCGTCTGGGCACTTTCGATCGTGGTTCCGGTCATCCTTGAGACCCGCGCTGCCATCGGGGATGTGTTTGTCACGCCAGTGCCGGATCGTGTTCATTTCGACGATGCCAATCCCTCCCCACCGCAACTGCCGGGCATGGAAGCAAATCCTTCCTCGACCGCAACTGCAGAACAGGCTGCTTCCCCGACGAACACGAGTACAGCGCGGCGAACACCAACGGCAACCGGTTCACCGACACCGTCGGTATCGCCGACGGCCCGGGCGACCGGCACGCCGACCATTACTCCGTCTCCTTCGCCAACGGTTACCGGCCCGACTCCGACGCCGTACCCGCCCTGGGATGGCTCAGAGCCGGTCCATATTCTCTTGTTGGGGGTTGACAGCCGTCCGGATGAGACCGATCCGCCGCGAAGCGACACGATCATTGTTGTGCGGGTTGATCCGGTGCTGGAGCGGGTCGATGCTTTCTCGATTCCCCGTGACCTGCTGGTTGAGATTCCTGGCTATGGAGCGACGAAAATCAATGCAGCCTACGTCTACGGTGAACTGGATGGCCTGCCCGGTGGCGGACCGATTCTGGCTGCCCAGACGATTGAGTACAACTTCGGCATCCGAATCGATTATTTCGCGACGGTGAATATCTCCGGCATGGAGCGAATCGTGGATACCATCGGCGGGATCATTGTGGATGTGCCGGCCGTGGTGAAGGACGATCAGTATCCGACCGAGGATTATCGCTACACCCGGGTGTACTTCCCCACCGGTTTGCAGCCAATGGATGGCCGCGAGGCGGTCCAGTATTCGCGAACCCGGCACGGAGATAACGATTTCCGGCGTTCAGAGCGTCAGCAGCAGGTGTTGCTCGCCATTCGCGACCAGATACTCGTAAGCGGGGTAATTACCAACCTGCCGGCGATTATCAACGAGATCGGGGATTCGGTGCGTACCGACCTTTCGGTGCGTCAAGTACTGTCGCTCGCGCGGTTTGGCCAGGACCTGCCACGAGAGCAGATTTATCTCCATTCGCTCAATCACCTGATGGAAGAAGCCATGATTGACGATGGGTTCTACTTCATCGGTGACTGGTACTCCCTGCGCAATCTGGTGCAGAATCTTCCTGACAACCCGAATGCCTCGAACAACCCCGGCGGATAAAGCGAAGGAGATCACAATCGAATGAGCGCCAATCCTCTTGTTGGCATCATCATGGGCTCCCGGTCGGACTGGGAGACAATGCGCGGTGTCTCCGACACGCTGGACGCGCTGGGCGTGCCGTATGAAGTACGGGTCGTTTCCGCTCATCGTACGCCGGACCTGATGTTTGAATACGCATCCACGGCCGAGGAACGCGGGATCGAGGTGATCGTTGCCGGGGCCGGCGGGGCTGCCCACCTGCCTGGCATGACCGCTTCGAAGACGACCCTGCCGGTGCTTGGTGTGCCGGTTCAGTCACGGGCGTTGAGTGGTATGGATTCGCTGCTGTCGATCGTCCAGATGCCGGCAGGGATTCCCGTCGGTACGATGGCGATTGGTACTGCGGGTGCGGTGAATGCCGGATTACTGGCAGCCTCGATTGTGGCAAATGCCCACCCGGAATATCGAGAAGCGTTGAAGCAGCACCGCGCTGCCCAGACCGAACGTATCCTCTCCGATCCGGACCCGCGGGTGGAACGATGAGAATCGGCATTCTCGGAGGTGGCCAGCTTGGCCGTATGCTCGCACTGGCGGGATATCCGCTCGGGATGCGCTTCCGGTTTTTTGATCCCTCACCAATCGCCACTGCCGGACAGGTTGGCGAACTGATCAGCGCATCGTACGAGGATTTTGATGCCCTGAAACGCTTCGCCAGCGGCCTGGATGTCATCACGTTCGAGTTTGAAAATGTGCCGGCGCAGGTCGCGCACCAACTGGAGTTGCTTGCCCCTGTTCGTCCGGGTGCGAACGCACTGGAGGTCGCCCAGGACCGTCTGTCCGAGAAGCGCTTTTTCCAGAAACTCGGCTTTGATGTTCCGCCTTTTGAACCGGTTGATACCCGTTCAGGCTTACGGGCTGCGCTGGAGCAGATCGGCCTGCCGGCGGTGTTGAAGACCCGCCGTGAAGGCTACGATGGCAAGGGCCAGGTGGTGATCCGGCACTGGTCGGAAGTTGATGCCGCCTGGGACCGGTTGATTGGCCCCGGTTTGATTCTTGAAGGATTCGTGCCGTTCGAACGGGAACTCTCGATTGTCGGTGTTCGTGCCCTGAACGGTCAGGTTCGCACCTATCCACTTGTTGAGAACGAACATCGAGACGGCATCCTGGCACGGACCATTGCCCCTGCACCTGCGCTTCCCCCGCAACTACAGGAAGTTGCTGATGCCTGCATTACCGCCGCGATGAATCAACTTGAGTATGTCGGGGTGATGGCGATCGAACTGTTTCAGGTGGGCGGCAAGCTGTTGATCAACGAGATGGCCCCCCGGGTGCACAACAGCGGTCACTGGACGATTGATGGCGCCGAGACCAGCCAATTCGAGAACCATCTGCGTGCGGTTGCCGGGCTGCCGCCGGGTTCCACCGAGCCGACCGGTAGCTCGATGATGCTCAACCTGATTGGCACAGTGCCGAAGCGGCGCGACTTGCTGGCCATCGACGGGTTGCATTTGCACCTGTATGGCAAGGAGCCGCGGCCAGGCCGCAAACTGGGGCACGTAACGATCTGCGCGCCAACGCCATCGGCGCTGGAATCACGGCTCGCTACCTTCATCGACCGCCTCCACTAGACGGTCTTCCGGTTCGTTCTCAACAACGGTGACCGTTGTCTCGTTCCCGGCGTCATCGGACGCTGCCTGGGCTCCTGCTCGTGACTCGATGAACTCGTCACGAAGCACGCGGGCCTTCTGCCACCACTGACGCCCGGCAACACTCGCCTGGCTCGCCAGGTCGCTGGCGATGACCTTTGCCTGTTCCGCCTTTTCGCCGGAGAAGTCACGCACATAGAACTTCATCTCCTGGGCTGTGGCGTGATCCAGGTCGAGCTGTTCGCGAGAAAGCCCGGCATCGAGCAGGTGTGCAGCCACCACTTCCGGCGGTGCATCGCGGCTCCACGTTGCAAGGCTTTGCAACACAGGAAGTGCGGTCTGGATTCTGCTGGCCAGCCGGAATCCGGGAATCACGTGCAACGGAAGGCCGGGTGGCAATCCGGTTGCCGGCCGGCGCGCGAAGTTCTGGGCTGCCTCCGGCAGCGGGCTAACGCGGGAATCGAGCGCCAGTTTCTGTGCAAGGTTGAGATAGGTCGGAACGCGCTTCAGCACATCGCTTGCACGCTCCTTGAACGGCACGCTGTTGGCAAGCGCAGCCCGTACCATGGCAGCAATGTCGCTTTTTTGTAGTTGTTCGGCATCGTAGCGAACAGTGACGCCGGAACCTTCCGGCCGCGCGTTTTTCACATGAGGATGGACATGCAACGTTGCCGCCACCGCTCTGCGGTCGGAAGCCTCGTCACGTGGATCGGCATCATCCGGAAATGCCCATGTAACATGGATAAAGCCTGGTTCCTCTTCTTCGGCCCAGACCCTGATTTCGCTGGTGTCCACGGTTGGCAGATCCCTTTCCATCATTCCGATTTCAAGTGTACCGGCTGCGACCTACCAGTATCTGCGTCGCCGTAGTCTAATTGTGTGCTGTTGGAGTCGCGGGTGTCACGAAGGTGGAGCGCCGGGTGGGTATCGAACAACAGAAGCAACGCGTCGGTGAACGGGCAGCCGAACTCGTCGAGGATGGCTCGATTGTCGGCCTGGGGAGTGGCTCAACGGCGCTGGAATTCGTCCGCGCGCTGGGCCGCCGGGTACAGGACGGGCTGAACATTCGGGCGGTTGCCAGCTCCCGGCAGACAGCACGTGCCGCCGAAGATCAGGGCATCCGGCTGATAGACCTGACCGGGCCGCTCGACATCGTGGTTGACGGCGCGGATGCTATCGAGCGTGGCACATTACATGCGATCAAGGGGCTCGGCGGCTCGTTGATGCGCGAGAAACTGGTCGCCGAAGCCTCCGAAAGACTGGTGCTCATTGCCGATCACCGCAAGATCGTTGGCACGCTGTCCGAGAGCCAGCCAGGTATTCCGCTCCCGGTGGAAGTGGTGTCGTTCGGCTGGGAACGAACCCGTGACCTGTTGAAACGCTTCGGAGATCCGGTGCTGCGTGAGGTAGACGGCCAGCCGTTCGTAACCGACAACAGCAACCTGATTCTCGATCTGTTCCATGCGGACTACTCCGATGTCACAGCACTAGCCAACGAGATCAAGTTGCTGACCGGTGTGGTTGACCATGGATTCTTCCTCAACATGGCTACCGAAGCGATCATCGCATGGGAGGACCGCATCGAGGATTTTGCGGTTACAACCAGCCATGGCTGATCTATCTTGCGGTAGTTGGCGTAATATTGCTTTCTTCGACGAAGACAATGATCCCGCCGGCATCCAGTTCAACGGGAGTCTTGTATGGGCGTGCGGATCGTTTCCGGGTCGTACGGCATAACCTTGACGCTGACCATTTCGTGAGGCCCTGTGTTCATGCGATATACCGGAACGTCGCGGATGCCCGGCATTCTGTGCGAAACTGGCTATGTGCCAGTTTCGAGACAACCGGCGATCGTTTGAGGAGGAAACGTGTCTGAAGGACAGGGAATTCGATTTGGTATTGTGACAGGTCAACGCGATAGCTGGCCGGTTCTGGTCCAGCGATGGCAGGAACTTGAGGCTCTGGGATACGACATCGGCTGGGTCACCGACCACTTTTTCGGTGGCGAAGATGAAATGATGCCCTACTTCGAGGCATGGACACTGCTGGCGGGTGTTGCGGCGGTCACCGAGAAGATCCGCATGGGGATCATGGTGTGTTCAGTTACCCACCGTAACCCGTCGTTCCTGGCAAAGCAGGCGGTAACCGTCGACCACATTTCCAATGGCCGGGCGGACTTCGGTCTGGGTGCCGGCTGGTGGGAACGTGAGCATGAGGCCTATGGCTATGAGTATCCGCCGGATGGTGTTCGTGTCGGCATGTTCAAGGAGGCACTCGAACTTTTCGAGAGCTTCCAGGCAAACGAGCGCACCAACTACGATGGCGAGCACTACAAGTTCGTGAACACCCCGTTTGAGCCGAAGCCGATCCAGCCGAGGATGCCGGTGGTTATCGGGGCAAGCGGCCCGCGGATGCTGGCAATCACGGCAAAGCACGCCGACATCTGGAATACCCGCTCCCCTATCGACGAAGCGGTTCGCAAGAGCAAGCTCCTGGACGCCGCCTGTGAAAAGATCGGCCGCGATCCCTCCACGATCATGCGTTCGGTCTGGCCATCGCAGAACCAACTGACATCGGTGGATACATTCCGCGAATATGTCGAGACGTTCTATGAGGCCGGGTTCCGCGATTTCCTCTTCGGCTGGCCGCCGGATGAGGCGGGCGAAGAAGTCATGCGCGAGGTTGCCTCGTCGGTGATCCCGGAATACCGTGCTCGCTCCTGAACCCGGGACCATTTCTGAAGGTTGATAGAATCGAACAAGAGTCGATTTTCATTTCAATCCCAGGGAGGCAAGCATGGCCCAGCTACAAGGCAAGAACGTCGCTATGGTGTTGGCCGCGAACTTTGAAGACTCCGAAGCGATTGAACCAAAGAAATACCTTGAGGAACGCGGCGCAACTGTGACCGTGATTGGTCTGGAGCGCGGCACCATCGAAGGCAAGAAGGGCGCCACGCTCGAAGCCGATACAACCTTTGATGACGTGAGTGTTGACCAGTTTGATGCGCTGGTCGTGCCGGGCGGCGGCGCACCGGAGAACCTGCGCATCCATGATAATGCTGTTAGCTTCACCCGTGACTTTGCCAACAGTGGCAAACCGGTTGCAGCCATCTGCCATGGTGCACAGTTGCTGATCTCGGCCGAGGTGGTTCGCGGCAGGACGCTGACGGCGGTCAACAAGATTCGTGACGACGTGAAGAACGCCGGTGCGAATTATGTCGACAAGGAATTGGTCATCGACGGCAATTTCATCACCTCGCGCGTGCCGGGTGATCTGCCGGTCTTCAACGAAGCCATTGCTGAAACCCTGGCCAAGGTCGCAGTCGGCGACTAATTGCCGGCCTGCTACCTGAATAATGGCAAAACAACGGGCCGCGAGCGTTACGCTCGCGGCCCGTTTCCCCCTCACCCCCGGGTGTTATTTGTCATTCAGGCGTGGGTCGAGCGCATCGCGTAGCCCGTTGCCCATCAGGTTAATGGCGAACACCGTAATGTAAATCGCCAGACCCGGGAAGATTGCCAGCGTAGGCGACCGCACCCAGACTCGCTGGGCGGTGGTGAGCATGTTGCCCCAGGATGGCGTTGGCGGGCGAACGCCCAGGCCAAGGTAGCTCAACGCCGCCTCGGTCAGGATCAGGCCGGGAACGGCCAGAGATGCCCAGACAATCACCACCGGGAGCACATTCGGCAGGATATGCCGGAAAATCAGCCGGTTGTTCCTGGCGCCCATCACCCGGGCGGCCTCGATAAACTCTCGATTGCGGAGTGAGATCACCTCACCACGAACGAGTCTCGATAGCACTACCCATGCGACCGCGGCAATCAGACCTGCCAGCATCAGCGGCCCCATGACAAACATGGTTGCCACCAGCAACAGCAGGAAGATCGTCGGGATAGCCAGCACCATATCGACAAACCGCATCAGGACACTATCCAGCCAGCCTCCGTAGAAGCCGGACGAGAGCCCGACAAGCAGGCCGATGGTGACAGCACCGAGTACTGCCAAACCCGCAACACCCAGGCTGACCCGGGCGCCGTAGGCAAGTCGCGTTGCGACGTCACGGCCGACGTCATCCGAGCCGAGCAGGTGGCCGTTCTCGCCGACGCCGGAATAGGCAGTCATCAGACTTTGCTGTGATGGAGTGAACCCGGTAACAAAGCGTGAGATCAGTCCTGCGCTGAGCGCGATGGTGACAATGATGATCAGAACAGCCAGACCGAGCATCGCCAGCTTGTTCTTGCGGAATCGCCGCCATGCCATGCTGGCAAACGTTCGTCGAGCGCCAACCTGAGCCAGCGTTCGTGGCTGGGAAACTGCCTTGGTATCCACCTTCTGACTCGAACTCATGCGCTTCTCCTCATGGTCCTGCCTGGCTGGCAAGCCAGTGTGATCCGGGTGTGTGCTGGAGACGAGATGATGTGTGTCATCGGCTTCACCCTTACTCCAACCGGATCCGCGGATCAAGCAAGCTGTAGACCACATCTGCAATCAGGTTTCCGAGAATGACCAGGAAACTGACGAAGACCACAATGCCCATTACCATGGTGTAGTCCTTGCCGATTGCCGAGTTGAATGCCAACCGCCCAATGCCGGGCCAGTTGAAGATCTGCTCGATCACCAGCGAGCCACCGAAAAGGTCCGGAATGGCGATACCGAGCAGGGTCACCAGCGGGAGCACGGCATTGCGCAGGCCATGGCGGAAGATGACGATGCGCTCGCGAAGACCCTTGGCCGTTGCTGTGCGCATGTAATCCTGGCTAAGCACTTCCAGCATCTGGGCACGGATGTATCGCGTCCATGCCGCTGTCTGGACAAATGCCAGGGTAGTAGCCGGCAGGATCAGGTGGTGGACCCGGTTCCAGAAGTCCCCGCCGGTGCGTTGGTCATATGCTCCTCCAGCGGGGAAGGTTATGGGCCAGCCCCACTCCCTTGCCTTGACTGCGAATAACAAAATCGCCATCAACCCGAGCCAGAATGTGGGCATCGAGAATCCGGCGACTGATATTGCGGTGGCCGCATTGTCAAATGCCGAGTTGCGCCTGACGGCGCTATACACTCCCACCGGAATTGAGAACAGTAATGCAAGTACAAGTGCAGTACCTGTCAGGAGCAGTGTGTCTCCCAACCGCTCGAAGATTGTGCCGAGCACCGGGCGTTGATTGAGCAGTGACAGACCGAAGTCCCCCTGGGCCAGGTGCGAGAGCCAGACGAAGTATCTGATGTGAAGCGGTTTATTGAGTCCAAGTTGCTCCTCGATCCGGGCGATGTCTTCCTGCCGGATCGTGGGATTGAAGGCCATATTGGCGAGTGGGCTGCCAGGCGTCGCGTTTGCCAGAAGGAACGTAATCAGCGTGATTCCCACCATCAGGGGAATCATCTGGATAAGACGCCTGAGGATGAAGCGGCTCACGTGCATACCCTTTCTGTCTTGGCAGAAACAGCGGGGCTAAGCAGCACGTACCGATTCCAGGGGTAATCCTCATACGTGCTGTGAAGGCACGCCCCCGAGAGGGCGTGCCTTCTAGCATCGTTCCGCTATCCTACTGTTCGACCCACCACTTCTCAGTGTTGAACCGGATATTGACAGCGTTCGGGAACAGGTTATGCACTCGGTTGTTCACACCGATGATGGCCTGCGGGAAGTCGATGACCGGCATCGGGTTATCTTCCAGCAAGACATTCTGGTACTGGGTGAAGAGTTCGATGCGCTCGGCCTGGTCCACCGTGGTGCGGGCCTGGGTCAGCAGTTCATCGACCTCCGGGTTGCAGTAGCTGGTGCCGTTGAAGCCACCATCGCAGGAGAACAGCGCCGCCTGGTCCGGGGTGGCCGACCAGCTGAAGCCGATCAGGAAGGACTCGAAGTCCTTGGTGGTGGTGATCTGCTCAACCAGCACGTCGAACGGAATGAAGTTCGGGATCATCTCGACGCCGATCTGTGCCCAGAATTCCTGGAACGCGACCAGATAGGCTTCCCGAACCTGGTTGCCGGCGTTGGTGTTCATCTGGAAGGAGAGGCGGACGCCATCCTTTTCGCGAACTCCGTCGGCACCCGGCATCCAGCCAGCCGATTCCAGCAGCTGAATGGCCTTGTCGGTGTCATATTCGTAGTGGTTTTCGATGCCCTGCGGGTTGTAGGCCCACGACAACACCGGCATGGTGCCGACTGCCGGCACGCCATAGCCGAACCGGATGGACTGGATCAGCGCCTCGCGGTCGATGGCGTGAACCAGAGCCTGGCGAACTTCCTTGTCCTGGAAGACCGGGGTGATTTCCGGGTTCATGTTGTAGGCGTAGAAGGTGAAGGTCAGGGTCGGATAGTCGAAGATGGTGACATCCGAGTTGTTGAATTCCGGAACCGATGCTTCCGGAACGCTCGACCAGTCAACTTCACCGGTCAGCAACTGCTGCACGCCGGCTGCCTGGTCGGCGACCTGCAGGATCACGTAGCGATCCAGGTACGGTGCGCCACCCCAGTAATCGTCGTTGCGGACGCAGGAGCGATAGGTGGTGGTGACCCACTCTTCGTACTTGAACGGGCCGGTGCCAATGACACGGGATGCATCCTGACCGGTCGATCCACCATCGTTGATGATGTCGCCTGGCGGGGTATCGCCCCAGATATGGTCGGCAACGATGCCGTAGACACCGAGGTCAAGCGGCATGTCCACCAGCGTGGCGGTCAGGTTGAACTGGATGGTGTAGTCGTCCAGAACATCCACGCTTACGATCTTGCTGGTGAAGTCGCTGGTGCGTGGTGATCCGGATTCCGGGTTCATGTGGATATCGTAGGTGGTCTTGACATCGTCGGCGGTGAAGTCTTCGCCGTCGTGCCAGGTCACGCCCTGTCGCAGGCGGAAGGTCCACTGGGTGGCATCCTCGTTGACAGCCCAGGCCTCGGCGAGGTCACCAACCGGTTCGATGGTCTCCGGGTGGGCCTGAATCAGCGACTCGAACATCATGGCGTGGAAGTCGCTGCTGGAGGTGTCGGCCGAGAGGATCGGGTTGGTGTTGGAGATATCGGAGAAGCTGGACTCGATAACGGTTCCGCCAGCCACGCCCTCGTCCATGGACATGCCCATGTCGCGCGGGCCGCTTTCCTGCCAGTCGAAATCTTCGTCAGCAGGCTCTTCGGTTTCGTCAGCCTCTTCAGTCTCTTCTGCTTCCTCTTCGGTGGCAGTTGGCTCGTCTTCTTCTTCGGTTTCTTCCTCTTCCGCTTCAGTAGCGGTGGGATCCTCTTCTTCTTCGGTTTCTTCTTCAGCTGCCTCTGTCGGGGTGGGATCAGCAGCCGGGGGGGTGGTGGCGGTTGGATCGTCGTCGTCATCACCACATGCTGCAAGCAGGGTGGCAACAACCGGGACGCTCAAACCGAACGCGGTAGCACGCTTGAGAACGTCACGTCGCGAAAGCTTGTTCGCGAAAATCTCTTCACGAAGCGCCAACAGCTTCGTTCTGTCTTGTTCCATGAGTTCGTCTCTCCTCCATGCAATGACCGAACGCATTCACCTTTATCAAACGCAGGTGAAAGCGGAACGACTGATCGGGACCAATCAGGGGACACCCCTATCTCTCCTGTTTGGTCATACGTGACTACGCCCTAGAATACTATAGATCCTGCAGAATTGATAATCACAAAGATTCATGTATATAGGAAAACTTTGTGATGCCAATCACAAGATCGTGTTTTGCTCTCCTTCCCCCAAATATCCCCGGCTTTGGCTCGCCGTATCAGGTCGTTGACGAATTGCAGTCGACCTGCAATGTCTTCTGTTGACCTGAAGAACGAGTCACAGCATCGCCTGGCGGGATTCAGGTGCCGTGTACAACTGGTGACGCATGGAAACTCCCCGTAAAAGTGACTGGCTTCATCCGGCATAACCGCATCCCTGCCAGCGCGTGATTTCCATCGGTTCCGACGGCACCATAGAATCTGACAAACAGTGAGGGACTGCGCTGCGTGGCAAGCCCCTCCATACTGTTAACGAACAAACAACCTGTTCCGGATGCTTTTTGTCAGGAGGAGCATATGAGCGCACACCCGGCACTTGACACCGTAGCGAGGTCATACCTGGTTGCAGGTCTGGCAGTTGGCGAGATTGTCGACGGGTTTGTCGACAGCTTTCACGGCCCGGAAACGTTGCGCGAAACTGCTCGCTCGACACGTCCGGAAGCAGCGTTGCAGGAGTTGCTGGCCAGCATCGAAACACTGGACCCCTCCCCCCGGCGTACCTGGTTTGAAGCCCAGTACCGCGCATTGCAAGCAACGCTTGATATTGCCGAGGGCCGGCTCACCGACTATCGCGAGCAGGTGCGTTCCTGCTTTGACATTGAGGCGGAATGGCAACCGGATGATCGTTTTGTTGCGGCGCACGAAACGCTGGAATCGTTATTACCGGGTGAAGGGACGATCGGCGAGCGGCAGGTAGCCTGGCGCCAGCAGTTTGAACTCGAAACTGACCGTATCCTGTCTGTGGCGGGCCCGATTCTGGATGACCTGCGCGACCGTACCCGGCAGATCGTGTCGCTGCCCGATGGGGAATCGTTTGACCTGGTGCTGGTCCAGAACCAGCCGTGGTCCGGCTACAACTGGTATCTCGGCGACAGCCGGTCGCGTATCGAAATCAACACTGACCTGCCGGTGCGGTTGAATGCCTTGCCGGATCTGCTGGCCCACGAAGGGTATCCCGGGCACCACACCGAGCACAGCGTGCGCGAAGTGCTCCAGTATCGGGAGCGGGGCGAGGGTGAGTTCGCCATCGCACTGCTGACCACCCCGCAGGCGGTGATCAGCGAAGGCATCGCCACCAACGCACTGGAAGCGGTTGTCCCGGAAGATGAACTTCCCGGTTGGCTGCGTGACACTGTCTACAGTCCGGCCGGCATGGATGTCGATATTGAGCGCGATCTGGAGATCGCCCGTGCTTCCCGTGTTCTTTCCGGAGCGATGGGGAATGCGGCGCTGCTGGTTCACGACCGTGGCGAGAGCGTTGATACCGCGGTGGAGTATCTGGTGCGTTACGGGCTGCGCTCGGAGAAGGAGGCCCGGCAGTCGATGGAATTCGTCATGCATCCACTGTTCCGGACCTATGTCTATACCTACTCCGTCGGCTACGAACTGGTCCACAATGCCTTGCAGAGCCAGCCTGACCGCAAGGCGGCCTTCCGGGATCTGCTCACCCGGCACTGGACTCCGGGCATGTTGCGGGGTTAGTCGTCTGCCAGTCGGTATCCCCCACGCCAGCGCGCCTTGAAGTGCGGTCGGAGCTGCTGCGTCCAGGGTGTTTCGACAGCGTTCTTCCAATCGGGGTTGCCGGGGATATCCAGCGATTGCACGTCGTAGAGCGCGAGGTACTCGGGGTAGTCGGGTGATTCGCCTTGCCCCGGTGCCTTGCGATAACGCACTGCCCGGTTGACACCCGGCACCCGGGCGAGTGCCGGCAGATGTTCGGTGTTGTACCAGCCTTCGAAGTCATCCTCGTGACCGGCCTCGAGTTCGATACCAACAACGAAGATGGCCCCTGCCGGCGACGCTTGCCAGTCTGCCTGGCCGAGATCCAGCAGCGGGTCGTAGCGGACGCCGTTGTCCACACCCTCGGCCAGTGCCAGTTGCGCCGGTTCGGCGGATTCCGACACGTAGCGGCGGAGTTCTCCGCACGCTTCCGTAGCCTCAAGCACCTTGACGTGAACTGATTGCATTGTCGATCTCCTCTCGTTACGTTGAGCCTACGGCGATCAGTAAGTGCTGTCCAATATCACTGGGTGATGCTGTGATATCGTCATATTATGAATATGCTGGAACTGCGGCAGGTCCGTGCATTTGTGGCCGTCGCCGACGAACTTCATTTTGGCCGTGCTGCCCGGAATCTCGGTATTGCCCAACCGGCATTGAGTCAGCAAATCCAGCGTTTTGAGCGGGAGATCGGCCTGCAGCTGTTTGAACGCTCCCGTCGGTCGGTGCGTCTGACTCCTGCCGGCATGCTGTTGCTCGACGATGCCCGTGTATTGCTCGATCAGGCAGGGCGCCTGGAATCGCTGATCGCCGGTATTGCTGCCGGGAGCGCCGGTCGTCTCTCCATCGGGTTTGTTGGTTCGGCCGCATTGGTGCACCTGCCGGATCTCATAGCCCGGTTTCGTTCGGCCTGGCCAGATGTCGAACTCTCCTTGCGGGAGATGAGTACGACCGAACAACTGGAGGCGCTTGATACCGGAAGTATCGACGTTGGTTGCGTCCGGATGCCTGTCGATTCCGCCGGAGATCGGGCATTGCTGTTGGCGCGCGAACGTCTGGTATTGGCAGTGCCGGAAAGTCTGGGCATGGATTTGCCAGAGCCGGCGCCGCTCCCGGTGCTCTCGGATGCACCGTTCATCCTGCCACCACGTCAGTTGGGGCACAGTTTCCACGATACGGTCGTTTCCGCCTGCGTGCGGGCCGGGTTTATGCCCCACATCGCGCAGGAAGCGGTGCAGATGCAGACCATTGTCGGGTTGGTTGCTGCAGGGATGGGTGTCTCGCTTGTTCCGGAGTCGGTAGTCAATTCGCAGCGGGACCGCGTGGTCTGGAGAGCGCTTGACGACCCGATGGCGCATACCGATCTTACCCTGATCTGGCGAAACAGCGACCTTCCGATGCTCCGGCGATTGCTGGAACTTGTGGCCGGTAATGTTGCCGATTCCGCGTTACACTCCGAACGCGAACTGCCGCGATGAGGAGGTATGCACGTGTCACAAGGGGATAACCTGATCGACGTTTCTGTGCCGATGCGGGAGCGAATGCCGCAATGGGACGGCGAGGACATCTTCAGTTTCGAACCGCTCTCCCGAACTCCGGAAGCGGTGGTCAATGTTTCCAAAGTGACGTTCACCACCCATACCGGGACACACGTCGATTCCTCGTGGCACTTCATCCACGGCGGACGCAAACTGGATGAAATCCCGCTGGAGGACTGGAACGGTCCGGCAGTGGTGGTCGATTGCCGGCATTTGCAGGAAGACATTACTGCCGACGACCTCAGTCAACTGGATATTCCCGCCGGCACAACGAAACTGATCTTCCGGACTACCAACTCCGATATCTGGCGGACGCACCCGGAAGGTTTCACCCCCGATTACATCGCCCTCGCTCCCTCGGGTGCGACCTGGGTCGTCGAGCACGGCATCAAACTGGTCGGCATCGACTATCTCTCGATTGGCGCAGCCAACGAGAGCGGCGTTGACACGCACCTGATCCTGCTTGGTAGCCAAATCCTGATCGTCGAGGGGCTTGACCTCGAGGGCGTCGCTGCCGGGCACTATGACCTGGTCTGCTTCCCGTTGCACATTGCCGGGGCAGATGGTGCCCCGGCGCGGGTCGCCTTACGAGGTCCCAAGTCCGCGTAGGCGTTCTGCCGCGGCATCAATGGTCGAGAGTTCCTTGGCAAAGCAGAAGCGAGCCTGAAGCGGGGCTGTTGCCGGGTCCAGGTAGAACGCCGACGGCGGAATCGCCGCGACGCCCTGCTCGATCACCAGACTGCGGCAGAAATCAACGTCGGTCTCGAATCCCAGATGGCTGATGTCCGAGAGCAGGAAGTAGCTTCCCTGACAGTTCAGGGGTGGCAATCCGCAATCCGCCAGGACTGCACGCAGATGATCTCTCCGCCGGGTGTATTCATCAACCAGCATTTTGTAGTAGCCGAGTTCCGGTGCGACCTCGATCGCGGTCGCCATTGCTTCCTGAAACGGAGTCGCGGTCGAGAACACGTTGAACTGGTGAACCGTCCGGATGGCGGCGTTCATTTCGGGCGGGCCGAGGACATAGCCAATCTTCCAACCGGTCATTGAGAACGTCTTGCCGGTGGAATACATCGAGAGTGTGCGTTCCCACATGCCGGGCAGAGTTGCGATCGGCACATGCTGGTGGCCGTCGAAGATGATCCGGTCATAGACCTCATCGGCCAGGACGAGCAGGTCATGTTCGCGGCAAAGTTCGGCAATCTGCTCCAGTTCGGCCTTGCTGAACACCTTGCCGGTGGGATTGTGCGGTGTATTGAGCAGCAGCAGGCGGGTTCGTGGCGTGATCGCTGCCCGGAGTTCCTCAATATCAAACGTCCAGTCCGGCGGGTTGAGCCGGACGATGACCGGCTTGCCACCGGCCATGATGACCTGCGGGACGTAGGAATCATAGAACGGTTCGAAGAAGATCACCTCGTCACCAGGATTGACGAATGCCAGCATCGTGATGAACAGTGCTTCGGTAGCGCCGGTTGTGACCGTGACCTCGCGATCCGGGTCGATCTCCCGCCCAAAGCGGGTACCCCAGTCGTTGGCGATCGCATTCCGCAAACGCGGTGTGCCGTGACTCGGGGCGTACTGGTTCTGGTTGTCATGGATCGCTTTCGCAGCGGCTTCCTTGACGAAATCCGGCCCGGCAAAATCCGGAAACCCCTGGCCGAGGTTAATCGCGCCATGTTGCACTGCCAGTGCGCTCATCTCGGTGAATACCGATGTCCCGAACGTTGCGATTCTGTCAGCCGGCTGCGGCATATCTATCCTGCTCCAGACTTCCTCAATCCCTGACTATTGGGACAGTATAGTCCGAATACCCGATCTTGCTTGTGAATGCCTGACCCTGTTGCCGGGACCTGAACCGGTACCGGAGTACCGCGACTTCCCGGGACCTTCCGCGCTGTTCGGGGATCGCTCTTCCTAATAGGATCACCATGGAGAGTCCATAGCCTGGGGGGCGTACGCGAACGGCGGGGAAGGTGATTGAACAAATCCGGTTGAAGTCTGATGGCCATCAACAAGAGCAACCAGGACTGCCTTCACAACATCAGGAGACTGTTGCTCCCGGCAGATTTGCCGGTGCGGTTGGCCCTGCGCTGGATAGTCGTGCGATTGCGTTCCCGTCCGTTGGCAAGCTGTTTCTGATCCTGCTGCTGGCCGGGTGGGTGTTCTATGCGGCGCCGGTTCGGAACCTTGCGTTGGCCTCTATCGCCGCGCTCGCAATGGCCGGCATGGCCGGGTTCATCATCAATTTCCGCATTTCGCGCGGAAGCACGGCCCAGCGAAGCGGTCTGGCAGTTGCCAATCTCATCATGCTCGTTGCTGTCGGGTTGACCGGACTGGCCGGGATGACCTTGCTATCGCCGGCGGTACTGATATTGCCGGTTCTTGTCTGGAGCACGGCAGCAGTTGCGGCCAGGCCCTGGATGTCGAACCTTGCCGTACGGCTGGCCGTTCCCGTGATGGCTGGAATCGCATTTCTTGCAACCACCGACCGGGCGGAGTATCCGCTTGAGGTTGTCCCGGCGGCGATCTTCGGCGCTTCGTTGACTCTCGCGACGGTTGTGGTCTGGATGCACGGCCGGCGGTACGGACCGAAACTGGCAGCAACAGCTGTTGCGGATCCCACTGTCGTGCTGAGTCAACAGGACAATTCCCCGCTCTCCCAGGTGCGCCTTGCGATTTCAGGGCAGCAGGATGCGACCGGCATTGCCCGGGTCGCCGGCCGCGCGATCCGCGAGCGGTTCAATCCGGATTACGTCGCGATTGTCGAGTACATCCCGCACGGCAATACATTCCACCCGTTGATCGAGATTGTTGGTGACAGTGAGGCCGAGGACCTCGGGCGCCGGCTTGCCGGCATTACCGAAAGTGCGCTGTCGCGAAGCCAGCCGGTCTGGATGATGGATGACACCGCTGACACGCACACTGTTACCTGCCGGAGACTTGGTGTGCAGGCGGTGCTGATCGTCCCGCTGGTCCACCTTTCTCATCAGGTAGGGGCGATTCAGGTTGCATGGACCCGTCCGGTTGGCCCGCTGACTGTTTCCGAAGTGCTGAACTACGCTTCTGGCCTTTCGGCCATGATCACTCCGGATCTGGCGATCGCCCAGTTCGCCACCGAGGTGGAGCGTGGGTATTTCGACGCGATTTCCGCGTTGGCTGCCCATGTGGATGACCGGGATGACTTTACCCGAGGGCATTCTCGCCGCGTCGCAAAGCACGCCCTGGCAATAGCCGAGGCGCTGGATCTCGATGAGCAGGAGCAGCGCATGTTGCTCTACGCAGCCGAATTGCATGACATCGGACGTATCGGCGTGAGCGAGGAAATCCTGACCAAGACCGAAGCACTCTCCCCGGCAGACTGGGCAGAAATCCGCAGCTATCCGCGTATTTCGGCGGATATCGTTGAGCCGCTTTCGTTCTTCACCGATGTCCGCGAGGTCATCCTGCATCAGAGTGAACGCTGGGATGGCCAGGGGTATCCCGACCATCTGGCCGGTATCGAGATTCCGCTCCTGTCGCGGATTCTGGCGGTGGCCGATGCCTACGATGCGATGACCAGCCCGCGGGCCTATCGTCCGGCGATGTCACCGCAGGAAGCGTTGACCGAACTCTGGAAGGCTCGCGGCACCCGCTACGATCCGGAAGTCGTCGAAGCATTTGTTATGAGCAGTTCCACCAGCCAGCAGATTGCCTGATCCCTGCGCACATAGATGCTTTCTCAAACAGTCACGTCCCGCTTCTGAGCGCTCAGAAGCGGGACGTGACTGTTCTGGTATGCGTTAGTCAGGGACTACACGACCTTGGGAATGGTGACGTCGATGATGCTGGGGCCGTTGGCCTCAAATGCCTTCGTAACCGCCGCGGCGAGGTCGGACGGCTGGTCGACGCGGACGCCCGGGATGCCGTAGGCGTCGGCAAGTTTCACGTAGTCCGGGTTCACCAGGTCCACGGCCATCGTCCGGTCTTCACCGAACGACCAGTGCATGGCGTCCTTGACAGCTGTGTAGGTCGAGTCATTGAAGATGACGATCGGGAGCGAGACGTTGAACTGGACGGCCGTCGCGACTTCCTGCATCGTGAACTGGAACCCGCCATCGCCGGCAACGGCAACAACCGGAGTCTCCGGGCGGCCGATCTTCGCCCCAATCGCGGCAGGCACCGAGAAGCCCAACGTTCCGTACGTCGAAGGGAAGAGATAGGTGCGCGGAGCATAGGCAGGATACCGGTCATTCATCCGGTAGCTCATCATCGTCATGTCCTGGACGATGATCCCGTCGCGAGGAATGGCGGCACGCAGCGCGTCGATGTGGCCCAGGAACAGATCAGGCACTGATCCACCGGCCCGCATCTTCTCGCGCAGTGCCTGCACTTCGTCGACCGAGGTGCCCGGGTTTGGCGATGCCTGTCGCTGGCGGAGCACTTCAAGCAAGGCATCGGCGGTAGAACCTGCGTCCGCAATGATGCCGAGCGTCGGCGGCCCGTAGTTTGATGCAACTTCCACCGGGTCGATATCCACCCGGATCAGCGTATCCGGCACCGGCATCTTCCAGAAGTTGGTTTCCTGGGCGCCGAGTTTGGAACCGATAACCAGCATCACATCGGCAGCGTTGAGCAGTTCATCAACCGGGTTGCTCCGGCCCCATGGGTTCCATGCATGCCCCAGGCTGTAGGGATGGTCTTCCGAGACGATGCCCTTGCCCATGATTGAACTGATGACCGGTGCTCCAAGCAGTTCGGCAATTTCAGTAACCGCCGGCCCGGCGTTGATCGCACCACCACCCAGATAGATGACCGGCTTTTTCGCGCCGGCAAGCATATTGGCTGCCTGCTCCACCTGCTCGATGGATGGCGCCGGTCGGTAGGTCGAGTGTTGCGCCGGTTGCCCTGCCCTGCCCTTCTCTGCAAGGAGGTCAAGCGGGATTTCAACGTGGACCGGACGTGGCCGTCCGGAGGATGCTTCCCGGATCGCATTGAATACTTCGGTGGCGATCTGATCGTAGCTGTCTACGGAAACTGACTTCTTGGCAAGAATCCGCATCAATCCGGACTGGTCGCGGATGTCGTGGAGGTTGCCACGCATCGCATTGCGATATGGCCGCTCGATCTGGGAAGAGATGATTACCACCGGAGAGGAGTCTGCGTACGCCTCACCGACCGGGGTGGCAACATTGGTGATGCCCGGCCCGGTGATGATGATCGCGACTCCCGGCTTGCCGGTGGCCCGTGCATAGCCATCGGCCATAAAGCCTGCGCCTTGCTCGTGGCGGGCAAGGATGTGACGAATGTTGCTGTTCTGGAGCGCATCGTACAGTCCGAGGGTGTGCACGCCCGGAATACCGAACACCACCTCGACACCTGCTGCCTCGAGGGCTGCAACCGCAGCCTCGCCACCGGTCCTCATATCGCTCATCACGATCCGTAGCCCTTCATTCTGGAATATTGCCTGCAAGCGGGAAGTCTACATGTTGTGCAGGTGAAAGAACGGTTAGACTGACCCGCAACTGGTTGACGACCTCACGAAACGTACGCGGGAGGAGCCTGGCATGGGTTCGGGGGATTCCAGATTTCAGCATTTGTTTGAGAGTGTGAATGGTCACATCGAGCGAGGTGAGATCGCCGGCGCCGCTGTGGCGGTGGCTCACCGGGGCGAGATAGTCCTCGATTGGGCTACCGGCAACGCCCGGGAAGGCGTTGCGGCGACAACGTCGACCCTCTGGCCGTTGGCCTCGATCTCGAAGGTCTACACGGCCGCGATGATCATGGTGCTGGTCGAGCAGGGGAAACTCAGCCTCTCCCTGCCGGTTTCATCAGTGCTGGAGGGCTTTACCGGAGACGGTCGGGACGACATTACCTTGCGTCACCTGCTTACCCACACCTCCGGGTTGATCTACGAATCACCCAACATGGAGCAGTTGCTGATCGACCAGACGCCGTATGAAGAGATGGTTGACGAAGCCTATACCCATCCGTTGCTCTTCCCTCCCGGTACGTACCTCAGCTATGCCGACTACAACTTTGCGATTGCGGCCCGGGTTGCGTCTGTCGTGACTGGCCGGAGTTTCCCGGATCTGGTGCGGGAACTGGTGCTTGAGCCGGGCGGACTCTCGGATACCTTTATGCCACCGCCGGAATCCGAGTATGAGCGGTTGGCGAAAGTTGACAATCCACTTGCGGCCGGCACCGACGGGGCGATGTACAACTCGCACTACGCCCTTCAGCTTGCCCACCCTGCGTTCGGCACTGTCTCAACCGCGGCCGATCTCGCCCGTTTCGGCTTGCTGTTTGCGCCCGGTGGCACCACCCGCATCCTCTCCGAGGCTGGCGTTGTGGCCATGCGTTCTGACCAGACCGGTGGCAATGTGACTCCGCAGCCTCCGGCAAGCGGCACTGCGCCGCCGTTTTCCGGCACTGCTGCCCAACCGTGGGGTGTTGGCTTCATGATCAAGGGGCGTTCTCCGATGGGCGGCGACCTGCTCTCGCCGGAGAGTTTTGGTCATGGCGGTGCCAGCGGGTGCACTCTCTGGATTGATCCGGTCGAGGATGCCGTTATTGCCTACGTTTCCAACAGCCACGCCCGTAATGGGCGCATGGCATTCACCCAGCGACAGGTACGCACGGTTAATACCGCAATGGCTGCCCTGACGCGACGATAAACGGCTGCAATCAACCCGGCATGGAGTTTGCTCCGCGCCGGGTTGTCTTTTTGTTTGGCTCAGGAACCGGACAGCAGTGTGCCGATGGTGTCGGTCGCCTTGAGACCGTTGCCGGTAATGAGGATAACGATGTCACCGTCGGGAATTTCTCGACCGGTCTGGACCGCCTTCCGGAAGGCGGCAGCCCCGACGGCGGCCGTCGGTTCGGCATAGATACCCTGGCGCCAGAGCTCCCGGAGTGCCTCGCCGATCTCCTCCTCGGTGACCGCCTCCGCCCAGCCACGTGATTCCCGGATTGCTGCCAGAATCTGCTTTCGGCGTGCCGGATGGCCGATCTTTGTCCCCTCGGCGATCGTATTTCCCGGAGTCACCGCCGGGATGTCGTCGAGCCCCTGTTCGTCGGCAATTGCGACCGGTGCACAAGCAGACGGTTGTCCGGCAACCAGTACCGGCAGACGTCCGGGAACGGCGGAAAATCCGCGGTGCGCGCCAACGAAAGCGCTGCCACCCCCGGTTGGAACGAAGACTGCTGCGGGGAGCGCTCCACCGAGTTGTTCCCACACTTCAAGAGCCCAGGTTTTGACACCTTCCACAAAGACAGCGTGCCAGTTGTGGCCGGCGTAGAACGCCGTTGGATCATCCTCGACTGCCTGATGTGCCGCCGCTGCAACGTCGTCCCGGTTTCCCTCCACCGGGACCACCGTTGCACCGTAGGCACGGGCCTGGACGAGTTTGCCGGGTGAGGCATTGGCCGGAGCAAAGACCGTGCAATCAATCCCGGCTGCCGCACAGAACCCGGCCATGGCGGCCGCTGCGTTGCCCGATGAGTCGACGACGACACGGGTCAATCCCAGTCGCAACAGATGCGCGGCCAGCACCGAGGCTCCCCGGTCCTTGAAGGAGCCGGTCGGGAGAGCTGCGTCGTTCTTGAACCAGACGTCCCGGCCAGCAAGTTGGCCAAAGACGAGAGGAGTCAGACCTTCACCAAGAGAGGGTCGGTCATCCAGACTGACCGGTAGCAACGAGGCATAGCGCCAGAGCGAAGGTTCGCCGGCGTCGATCAGTTCAGGGGTAAGTTCATTGGGACCTTCCAGCGCGAAGGCTCCGCCATCAACCAGACACTGCCAGAGGCGGGTGTCAATTGGTTCGGTGTGGCCGCATACTTCGCAAATGTAGCGCCAGGAATGCATGGACCGGATACCTTTCGTCAATGTTGCCTATGCTGAACATGAGAAACTCGGGATAGACGGTTCATTTGTTGGACGACAGTGTAGCAACCGGCATACGGCGCCGGATGTCAGAAGGATGAAGCCCAGGTGGACGGATTCGCAGTACGGCTGCAAACGAGGACGCCGGATTTTCTGCTGGACGTGTCAATTGAAGCCGGCAACGAGTTGATTGTCCTTCTCGGACGCCCCGGGGCCGGGAAATCAATCATTCTCCGGGCGATTGCCGGTGTCTACACCCCACAGTTTGGCGTTATCGAACTCGGTGACCGGATTGTGTTCAGTTCGATCAACGACACCGATGTACCTCCCAGCGACCGTCGTGTAGGCTGGGTTCCCCGTGCCAATGCACTATTTTCCAACCAGACGGTTCGTGAGAACGTCGCGTTTGCCCTGATGAAGACCGATGCTGTGCATCCGGACCAGGCCGGCCGCCGGGTTGAGGAAGTGCTGGATATGCTCCAGTTGCGCCAGCACGCCGACCGGATTCCGGGTGATCTCCCGGACGAACTGGTTCAGCGGGTCTGTTTCGCACGGGCGCTGACCATCGACCCGGATATCCTGCTCCTTGACCATCAATTTGACGACCTGGATGTCATCACCCGGCGGAAGGTTCGAAACGAGTTCCGGTCGCTGCGTGAGGCAGTCGGCGTTCCCGCCGTGCTGGCAACGACCGACCTTGAGGAAGCCTACGAACTGGCCAGCAGGATCGCGCTGATCGACAAGGGCCGCCTGCTGCAATACGACACACCGCGGACGTTGCTGATGCGCCCGGTCAATCGCCAGGTTGCAGCGCTCACCCATTCGGTGAACATTGGTCGCGGGGTAGTGATTGAGGCTGTCGAGGGAGGTGTCGCTGTCCAGTCACGTCTCGGTCGGCTGCGGGCGGCGGTTGTTCAACCGCTGGGCATTGATGTTGAACTGGTAATTCGTCCGGAGCATATCCAGATTCCGGGACCACGTGAAGAGATGCCGCACGAGAATGTATTGCACGGTACGTTGATCGATGCCGCGCGTCATGGCGACCTCTATGACCTGCGTTTCGCACCGGATATTGGCGGCGAACCACTCCACATTTCAATGAGCGATCTGGCGTTTCGGGAGCTTGGTCTGGAGCCTTCGCAGGCGTGTAGCGTGTATCTTCCCCCACAAGCGATCCATCTGATGGCATTATTGCCGGATGATGAATCGCGTCCCGCACCGGATTCCGGGGCGACGCCCTGGACCGGATAGCCGGCCAGTCAGCTGATGGAGAAGAACTGATGAATGTTGCCGAGCAGGTGCAGGCTGCGCTTAGAAACTATGAAGACGCCGCCCCGGCACCGCTAGACGAAACCATTACTCCGGAAACGCTCTACATGGCAACGCCGGATCGTTTGGCCTATGCCCTGGGTTGGGTCGTGGCCAACGCGATCGTCAAGGCTCGCTTCCGAAAGTCGGCAATCGACGTATTGCCCGTGTTTCATCCCGAACATGGCTGGGACCGCTTCCTGATTACGCGGCGCGTCAGCTGCGGCAAGCATGAGCACGAGCCGGCCGACAAGTTTGGTCTGATCATGTTGAGTGGCGAGGATGCCCCCCGGTTGACGACCGGTAGCGGCCGTACCCGCCTCTCTCTGGGCAAGGCTCTGCGAGAAAATCCGGAAAAGGCGATCAAGGATGTGCTGGCATTGATTCCTGCCCCGCCGATTGAGGGCGAGAACCACAGCCGCTGCTTCCACCAGCGTGCCCGCAAGTACGCCCGCTATTATGCTGCCGTCACTGACCTGATTGTGGAGAATCCTGGTCTGGTCGCCGCGCGGGAGATCTACATCGACGACCAGGAGATTGACGGGCAGTATCATCCGCTCTATCTCCACTCGGTTGCGCTTTCGCACAGTGGACCGGACGACCGCACCGGCATGCTGCTGCCGGTGATCGTCTATGAATGGTTCCAACTCCAGCAGGACGATCTGTTTGCGTTCTTCGACATCTTTGGCGAGCGCACGGTCTATCGGACCGAGCGCGGCACCTGGTCGCGTGTGCGCAAGCAACTGAAAGATGAAGATCCGGAGAACGTCCGCCAGCGTATAGCTAACTGGATGCGTATCGGTGGCATGCCTGACGCCGAGAAGGACTCTCCGCTCGAGGCGGTCTCCGCCGGTACGGCCGACTAACCAGGCTTCACCAACCTGAAACCGGACTCGAGACGTTTTACGTCGCGTAGTTTGGTGTTGGTGAGATTTGTAACATTCCGGTTTGCCCGTAAGGGTTGGCAGGCACGGGGCTTGCCAAAGGCTACATTGGGAGGTTAACCACATGGATCGGACTGAGCGAATTGTGGAATTGCTCCGCACCGCACAGCCAACGAACCGGCGCGAGTTTCTGAAGCGGTCTGCAATCCTGGGAGTGTCCATCCCGGTTGTTGGCTCGCTCCTTGCGGCATGCGGTGATGACGAGGACGAACCGACCACCGCACCGGCACAGCCAACTGCTACCAGCGAGGCTGCTGCTGAGGACCCGACGGCGACCGAAACCGCCGAGTCCGGGGAGGATGAGGAAGAGGACGAGGAAGCCGAGGCAACCGAGACTGAAGCTCCTGAGTCTACCGAAACCCCAGAAGCGACTGACGAAGACGAGGACGAGGACGAAGAAGAGCCGTCCACCGGTGACAGTGCCCGCCAGGGTGGCACGATTATCCTGATGGGACACCATCAGGTCGCCAGCCTGAGCCCGGACGACCAGGGACCGACGGTTCACTGGGTGCCGATCACCAATATCCACGAAGCCATGCTTGAGCTTGACCCGTTCTACGTGCTCCAGCCGGTGTTGTGCGAGTCCTTCGACGTTAGCGCTGATGGTCTCGAGTACACCTTCAATCTGCGCCAGGGTATTACCTTTCACGACGGCGAGGAATTCACCGCCGACGATGTGAAGTACACCTTTGACTACTACGGCGATCCTGCCAACGCCGCGATCACAGCATCAAACTTCGCCGGTATCACGAGTGTTGAGGTGGTCGATGACTACACCGTTACCATCACCATCGACCAGCCGAATGCGGCGTTCCTGACCCGCGCCGGCCAGACGATGATCGTTCCGGAGCACCACCACAGTGCCATCGGTGAAGACGCCTACAAGGCAGACCCGGTGGGCACCGGCCCGTATGTTGTCTCCGAGTGGCGCGCCGCGGAATACACTGAACTGGTTGCCAACGAGAACTACTGGCGTGGCCGGCCGAACATCGACGTGCTGCGCGTCAACATCGTGCCGGAAGCGTCTGTTCGTGCAATCGCCCTTGAGACCGGTGAGGCCGACTCTTCGATCTGGTCGCTGGTCACCGAAGACAACCTCCGGTTCCAGGAGGAAGGCGTGTTGACGACGTTCGTCACCTCGTCGCTCTCCCTGAACCACTTCCCGATGAACAACACCTTGCCGCAGTTCCAGGAAAAGGCTGTTCGCCAGGCGATGATGCACGCCCTCAATCGTGAGGAAATCGTCAACGACCTCTGGATGGGTGCGGCTGTTCTGGCAACGGCCAACCTCTCGCCGGCGCTCGAGTTCTACTACGAGCCGGATGTCAAGCAGTACCCGTACGATCCGGAACTGGCAATCCAGATCCTGGAGGAGAACGGCTGGGTTGTCGGGTCGGATGGCGTTCGCGAGAAGGATGGCGTCCGCCTCGAGTGGACCTGCGCCGTGATTACCGGCGACCAGGCCCGCCGGCCAATTGCCGAACTTGCCCAGCAGTACTTCGATGCTGTTGGCCTGAAGATGAACATCATCGAGGACGCGTCGACCTCGTCCGGTATGCGCGAAGGCCGCCTCGACATGGCCCTCTACAACTGGACCTACGGCGGTGGCTCCGGTGAGCCGGACCCGTCCAACACCCTCCGCTCGGATAGCCTGAACAACTTCAGCCACTATCAGAACCCGGAGATGGACGAACTCATTGATCGCGGTCTGGCCGAGACCGATCCGGAGGAGCGCAAGAAGATCTATAGCGATCTCCAGAAGCTCTTCGCCGAGGATGTCCCGTTCCTCTTTATCAAGTTCTGGGACTGGTACACCTTCTTCACCCCGCGGGTGAAGGGTTTGCCGGAATACATCCTGAACGGTACCCAGATCTATAACAACATTTGGGAACTCTGGCTGGAGGACTAAACCCTTTCAGTCGATTCAGACAGCATCAAATCTCCCCGGGCGGTGGCATCACTGCCCGGGGAGATTTTTCTTATGACCGGGTTACTTGTTCAGGATTCCCAGGTAATCGGCAGGATGTAGGAAGTACCCTGGTCTCCGCGCCAGCCGTCACGGTCGAGGTCCGGCAGGGCGGTTTTGTTCCACGCTTCCAGGTCGGCAACCTTGACCACATAGACCTGCTGTTCGGGCCGGACACGTTCCAGTTCCTGAAGGGCTTCCCAGAGCGGTAGTGTGACAATTCGCCAGCGGTGTCCCCTGGCGAGAATATCCTCCGGTCGGTTGGCCGCCATCACCGCAGCAGGATCCGGCGCGAGCAGGGCCGGACGGTCGAGGCCCACCAGATAGCCACGTGACGCCGGAATGATTGCGGACTCAATCGCGGCTATCAGTTCCTGTGTGGCTGCTGTCAGTTCCCCGGTCACGTCGAAACTCCCCGTCTATCGGCTACACTTCCTGCCGCAATCATAAGCACGATCTGCGAAGGGGCCGAATGAACGCACATTCCGTGACTCGCGGACTCCACCATGCGTAACCCGGTGCTGGCTGGCGAACGGGTGTATCTCCGTCCGTTCGAACCTGCAGATGGCGATATGTTCGCCGAGATAGACGCCATCGAGGACGATCTGCATATCGACGATGGTCCGCGTTCGGGATTCAGCACGATGGCTACCCGAAAGTGGGTTGAGCGGTTCACGGGCGATGCGCTGCCGGGGCGTATCCAGTTTGCTGTCTGCCTGAAGGAGAACGACTACTGTATCGGGCTTGTCGGTCTGGGCGATCTCGACTGGGTACATCGCACGGCTTCGACGTTCGCGCTCTTTCGTCCGGGTGAGTACCGGGGCCGGGGATATGGAACCGAATCGAAGCACCTGGTGATGGAGTTTGCGTTCGAGCACCTTGGGCTGCATTCACTTGTCTCGTGGATTTGGGAGCGCAACGAGCGTTCGATTGCAGCCATCCTCAAGCAGGGCTACCGTCCTGCCGGGAGGCTGAAACACGAAGCGATGAACCAGGGCCGCTATTACGATGTGTGCCTGTTCGACCTGTTGCGCGAAGACTGGGAATCCGCCCGGGCGACCTGGCAAGCCAGTCGCGCACGTCCACAACCTGAAGGTTCCGGAGGAACATGATGAAACCGGTTTTTCTTACTGGTGAGGTGGTCTACCTGCGGCCGATGGTGCCGGAGGACAAAGACGTAGCCGTTGCCTGGTATGACAGCCCGGTGCCGGTGAACTCGGTACTGGGTGAGAAAACGCTGACCGAATTGCACACCGCCATGTGGAACCCGTCGACGCGGCAATATGCCATTGTCCGGCAGGAAGATGATCGGGTGATCGGCGGAGCAGCAATCGACTTTGCCCACGGAGACCGTAAGGCCACCATCAGCCTGCACATGGCCCCGTTGCTTGAACGGGCCGATGAGTTACAGGCCGAGGCGCTCAGGATTCTCCTGCCCTGGCTGATTGAGGAACACAATATGCGGCGGGTAGATCTCAATGTCGGGGCGAATGACGCAGCCACGATTGCCGCCGCCGAGGAACTGGGCATGTTCGCGGGTGTCCGCTTGCGGGAGTACTGGCAACGCCCGGGTGGCCGTGTTGACATGCTGATTTACCAGATTCTGAATCCGCACGAGGTGCATCCGCATGCGTAATCCAGTCCTTGTCGGGCCACGACTCTACTTGCGACCGCTCGAACCGGATGACAGCAAGGTGGCTGTCGAAATCGAGTGGCTGGAAAACGAAACCAACCTCCATCAGGGTGGGCGGATCGGGATGAGCGAAATTGCCTACCGCAGCTGGATTGACCGGCTTACGTCCGCCATGCCTCCGGAAACGATCGAGTTTGCGGTCTGTCTGAAATCCGATGACCAGTGCATCGGTTTTGTCGGGCTTACCGGGATCAACTGGATTCACCGCTATGCCGAAACGTATTCCGGCCTGCGGCCAGGAGAGTTTCGTAGCCGGGGATACGGGACCGAAGCGAAACATCTGCTCCTGGAGTTCGCGTTCGAGCACATCGGGATGCATGTCCTGACGTCGTGGATCTGGGAACTGAATGGTCGTTCAGCCGCTGCAATCCGGAAACAGGGATACCGCCCTGCCGGAGTGTTGAAGAACGACGCGATCAACAAGGGCGTGTATTACGATGACCTTGTCTTTGACGTGCTACGCGACGAATGGGTCGCTGCTCGGGACGCCTGGCG
Source organism: uncultured Thermomicrobiales bacterium (assembly GCA_964462545.1). GTDB lineage: Bacteria > Chloroflexota > Chloroflexia > Thermomicrobiales > CFX8 > CAYWXR01. Next base: position 17,753 of record CAYWXR010000016.1, on the reverse strand, counting down.
GGCCAGCCTGCCACCAGACGAAAGGTAGCCGGTCTCGGTGCATACATCCCAGGTGGAAACTCGTCGGTCCTTGCTCCTCGTTGCACTTTTTGCGCTGGCGACGCTGTTCATGTTGCAGGGCACACGGGTGTTCGTCGGCTACCTGGTTTTTGTGGTTGACCAGAGCGAACGGGTCGCACTGGCAACGATTGCGTTGGCCGTCTTCCTCTCCCCTGCGCTGATACTTCTGCTGCTTCGTTTCCTTCCCGTGCGGAATGTTCTGCTGGTTTCGCTGGGATTGCTTGCCGGCAGCCGGGCCATTTTGCAGGTCTGGCAACAACCGGAAGCGAGACTGGTCCTGGGGGCGCTCTGTATTACCGCCTGGGGATGGCTGGTCCTCTCGGTTATCGACCAGTACCGGAAACCGATTGCAATGGGCGTGCTGGTGGCATTGCCAGCCGACATTATGCTCCGCACCGGTTCGCAAAGTGTTGACCTTCCATGGATGCCGGAAGCACCGGCTCACCTGTTGACGCTGATCCTTATTGCCGCTCTGGTTGTCTGTGCCTACTACCTCCTCAACCTTCCGGAAACCGGTGCGCCGGCCGACGTCGGTTGCCCGCTGACGCTGGTTGGTATCGGGCCGTCGCTGGTGGTGCACTTTCTGGCTACCGGAAACCTGGCCTTTGGCCACGCGACCGGTGAGGGCGATCGATCGGTGGTCTGGGTTGCAATGCTGGCCGGTATCGCACTTGCGTTGCTGGTCATGGCAGGTGCCACCATGTTTGCCACGGAAGATCAACGCCCGGCCGATATCTGGATCATTGGCGTTGCGTCGGTTACCGGTGCAGCCGGGCTATGGATGACGTGGAACGGCGATCCTCCGGGAAGTTTCGGCATTGTACTGATGGTGGCGTCCGGCTACCTGCTGACCTCTGCGATTCTGATGGGCCGGCGCGTCGACGGCTACCCGTTCCACGTGCCGGTAACGTTCTTTACGTTCGGTATGGTGCTGCTGGTCGGGTTGATATTTGCCTATTACACCTTCACCGGGCTGGGCATCGTCATCGCCTTTGCATGGGCGGTGATGGTGCCGGTTGCCTTGTGGGCGAAGCGATTACCGACCATTGTGTCGCCGCCGGCATCATCGACGTTTGGCGTGGTGTCACGGATAGCAGTGTTGCTGGTCTTCGTCCTGCCGGTGCTGGCCGAAATCAGCGCTGTCGAACCGGAACCTGTCGCAGCCGAATCTGCTGAACTGACGGTGATGGTCTATAACATCCAGTCCGGATTCGCCCGCGATCGAACCTGGGATTTGCGTCGCACCGCCGATGTCATTACTGCCCAGAACCCGGATATTGTGGTGTTGAACGAGGTCAGCCGGGGCTGGCTGGTGACGGCATCGAGCGACCAGTTGGTCTGGTTGAGCCGTGAACTGGATATGCCGTTCGTCTGGGGGCCGGCTTCGGATGATGATCTCTGGGGCAATGCGATCCTCAGCCGGGTGCCGCTCGACCAGACTGACACCCGCAAGTTCGCCTCAACCCAGAACCTGAAGCGGTCGGTTGCCGGAATTGAACTTACCGTCAATGGCACCTCGTTCTGGGTGTTTGGGACGCATCTTGATGATCCGCGCGGCGCCGGTGAAGCAAGAATGGAACAGCTCCGCGAACTGATCAGTTTCCAGGATGGCCGTGGCCCCGGGATTATCATGGGCGATTTCAATGCCGAGCCTGAAGACGATGTTCTTCAGGAGTTGCTGGCGCTAGGCTATCGCGACCCTGTGGGAGCCGCGCTGCCGGATGTCACCACATCGCAGGATGATCGCCGGATCGACTACATCCTCGTGAGTGAGGGGATCGAGGTGCTGGATGTCCGGGTTCCGGATGTTGCAGCGTCCGACCACAAGCCGGTAGTGGCCCGTATCCGCGTGGGTGATTAGGCGCTGGATATTGCCAGATTCCGGAATTGCGGTCATCATTGCCCGGTCCGGGTATGCACGGGAGAGGGATTGTGTAACCCGGCGGGATTGTGCCGAGAGATGGAGACAACCATGGTAGAAGCACCACCAAAATTCGATGTTCGTCACAAGAGCCGGACAATCCTCGATGGCCGGGACCGGGCAGCCGCCCGTTCGTACCTGTACGCAATCGGCCTCGAGGAAGAGGATTTCCGGAAGCCGATTATCGGTGTTGCCCACTCCTGGATTGAAACGATGCCGTGCAACTTCGGACTGCGCAAGCTTGCCCAGGAAGTGAAAAAGGGCATCCGCGAGGCCGGTGGCGTGCCGATGGAAGTGAACACCGTGGCCATCAGCGACGGCATCACTATGGGTACCGAAGGCATGAAGACCTCGCTGGTCAGCCGGGAAGTCGTTGCCGACTCGATCGAACTGGTCGGCCGCGGTCATATGTTCGACGCGATCATCATCCTCGCCGCCTGCGACAAAACGCTTCCGGCTTCGGCCATGGCGCTCGTTCGGCTGGATATTCCGGGCTTCGTCCTCTATGGCGGTTCGATCATGCCCGGTAATTTCCGCGGCAAGGACGTCACAATTCAGGATGTCTTCGAAGGCATCGGCGCAAATGCTGCCGGCAAGATTTCCGACGACGACCTGAAGGAACTCGAGCAGGTTGCTTGCCCCGGGGCCGGTGCCTGTGGTGGGCAGTTCACTGCCAACACGATGGCTACTGCGCTCGAGGTGCTGGGTCTCTCCCCGGTTGGTATGGCCAGCACACCGGCGGTTGACCCGAAGAAGGAAAAGATCGGCCGCGCTGCCGGCAAACTGGTGATGGAACAACTTGAGGCAGGACTTCGCCCGAGCGACATCCTCACCAAGCAGTCGTTCCTGAACGGTATTGCCAGTGCCGCCGCAACCGGTGGTTCGACCAATATCGTCCTGCACTTCATGGCAATTGCCCGTGAAGCAGGCATTCCGCTGACGATCGACGATTTCAACCCGGTCAGCGACAACACGCCGATCATTGCCGATCTCAAGCCGAGTGGCGACTATACCGCCGTCGATGTCTACAACGCCGGTGGCATTGAACTGATCACCAAGCGATTGATCGAGGGCGGCAAGATCGACGGCAGCCAGTTGACCCCGACCGGCAAAACGCTTGCTGAGGAAGTTGCCCACGCCGAGGAAACTCCGGGTCAGAAGGTCATCCTGACCGTTGACACCGCCAAGAAGAAGACCGGTGGCCTGATGGTGCTGAAGGGGAACCTCGCACCTGAGGGTGGTGTGATCAAGGTTTCGGGCGCCGAGCGCACACGACACCAGGGCCCTGCCCGCATCTTCGAGCGCGAGGAAGACGCGATGGCAGCCGTCACGGCACGGCAGATCAAGCCAGGCGACGTGGTGGTTATCCGCTACGAAGGTCCGCGTGGTGGACCAGGCATGCGCGAAATGCTTGGTGTGACCGCTGCGCTGGTTGGCGAAGGTCTGGGCGAAAGCGTCGCCCTGTTGACCGATGGCCGTTTCAGCGGCGCGACCCGCGGCTTCATGGTTGGCCACGTTGCTCCGGAGGCAGCGATGCGTGGGCCGATTGCCGCTCTTCGTGAAGGTGACATCATCACCATCGACGTCGAGCAGAAACTGCTGGCAGTTGAACTGACTGACGAAGAGATTGAGGCCCGGTTGGCAGACTGGAAGGCACCGGAGCCACGCTACACCAGTGGTGTGCTGGCCAAATACGCCGCACTGGTCTCCTCGGCCGCCGAGGGAGCGATTACCAAACCGGTCCTGTAGAATCTCGCAATGAGTAATTCGATACGCGCCCGTGTCACAACGGGCGCGTATGCGTAGATAGAACCCGGAACCATGGCAACCGTAAACGCTCCCGGAGAGCATCCCCAGGCAGTGGTCGAAACATCCTCACCCGATCCGGAAGCAGTGGCCCAGGAGTCGCAGTACAACCCCAAGGCGACGGCGAATATCGCCTTCGCCCACTTCTCCCATGATCTCTACTCATCTTTGCTGGGGCCGCTGATTGCAGCCGTTCAGGAGAAACTGGCGCTGTCGCTGTTTATCGCCAGCCTGATGGTGCCGGCACAGCAGATGCCGAGCGTGCTGCAGCCCTTTATCGGTGTGCTGGCGGACCGCACCAGCAAGCGCTGGTTTGTGGTGCTGGCTCCGGGTGTTGCCGGTATCTCAACCTCGTCGATCGGTCTTGCCCCGCACATCGGTATCGTGCTGATCATGCTACTGGTATCCGGTCTGGCGTCGGCAGCGTTCCATACCCCGGCGGTTGCCCTGGTTGGTGAATATGGCGGCAAGAAGATGGGCCAGGCGATGGCCATCTTCATGGCAGGTGGCGAGTTGTCGCGTGCCATCGCGCCGTTGATGTTTACGGCCGCCATTACCCTCTTCACGCTTGAGGGCGCCTGGGTTCTTATGGTCTTCGGTATCAGTTCGTCGATTCTGCTCTACTTCACGCTGGATACCAGGGCAAGTGACGCGGCGGAAAAGGCGCGCGAGAAGGTGCCGCTGAAGCCGTTGATCCGGGCGCGCCGGAAGATCCTGCTTTCCCTGCTGGGCTATTCGGCCGTCAAGAACCTGGCATCCTCGCCGTTCGCCATCTTCCTGATTGTCTATCTCAAGGATCGTGGCCATGGCGATTGGCACGCCAACTTCTCACTATCGGTCCTGTTCGTCGCCGGCATTGTCGGGGGCTTCATCGGCGGTACGCTCTCCGACCGCTTCGGCCGGCGCAGCATCATGATGGTGACAGCACTTCTGACCGCCCCACTCTATTACGCCTACCTGCTGGTGGCAGACGGTGTCCTGCTCGGGTTTGCCGTGTTGGCTGTTGCCGGCGTGGTGTCGATGGCTACGCGTCCGATTCAACTGGCGCTTGCCCAGGAAGTCATGCCGGAAGCCCGCGGTCCGATGGCCGGGGTCATGCTCGCTTTTGGCTTTGTATCGATGAGCCTGATTGCTATCGGCTTCGGTGCGCTGTCAGACGCTATCGGGCTGAACGCAAGTTTCTGGTTGCTGCCGGGATGTGCGCTACTTGCCCTGCCGCTGATCGCCATGTTGCCACGCCACGGTGAGCCTTTGCCGCAGCCAGAAGCGGCGTAGGTAACCATGGGTGAAACCTCCAACGACACGGTAACGCCAGAGACCGAGTTCAATCGCGCCGGGACTGCACGCCTTGCCGGTGCGCATGCTGCCCATGACCTCTACGGTGGTTTTCTTGGACCGCTGTTGCCGGCTGTCCAGGAGAAACTTGGACTCTCACTGACAATTGTCAGCCTGATGATCCCGGCACAACAGGTTCCGGGCATCTTCCAGCCATTTATCGGCTATATGGCCGACCGCACCAGCCGTCGCTGGTTTGTGGTGCTCGGGCCAGGTGTGACGGCGTTGTCGATCTCGATGATTGGCCTTGCACCCCACTTCAGCCTGGTGCTGCTCCTGTTGCTCGTGTCCGGCCTCTCATCCGGCGCCTTCCACGCCCCCGCGGTGGCGCTGATGGGAGAATATGCCGGGCCGAAGGTGGGCCGGGCGATGGCCATCTTTATGTCTGGAGCCGAGTTCTCCCGGACAATGGCGCCGATGATTATTACCGCCGCAATTGCCTGGTTTACTCTCGAAGGCTCCGCAGTGGTGATGGTCTTCGGAGTAATAGCATCGATCTACCTCTATTTCACTCTTGATACCAGCGAGAGCGACCAGGCACGCAAGGACAACCCTCCAGTCGCCCTGCGGCCATTGCTGCGGGCACGGCGCAAGTGGATAGCCGGGCTCGCCGGAACTGCACTGTTCAACGCGGTCGCAACCGGGCCGTTCCACTACTTCCTCGTGAAACTGCTGGTCGACAAGGGCTGGAGCGACTTCTTTGCTGGTCTCTCACTTTCGACGCTCTTTGCTGCCGGCGTGCTGGGAATGCTTGGTGGGGGTGTGCTCTCTGACCGGATCGGCCGTCGTGAAAGCCTGGCGCTGGCATCGATTGTGGCGGTACCGGGTCTGTATGCCTATCTCTGGTTCGAGAACGGGACGCTGTTGCCCCTTCTGGCAATGATTCCGGCAAGCTTCGCACTGACATCCAGCAGGCCAATCATTCTGGCGGTTGCCCAGGAGATGCTTCCCGAGGCACGCGGCTCGATGGCCGGCGGTTTGCTGGCCCTGAGTTACGTCTCGATGAGCATGACCGCGTTTGCGTTTGGTGCCATCGCCGACCGGATCGGCATCGAAACTGCCTTCTACTGGGTGGCGGCGACACCGCTGCTCATGCTTCCGTTCATCGCGATGCTGCCTTCGCGTGAAGGACAGTCTGATACCTGAACCGGTTCGTCCGATCCATAATTGGGACGCACCGATCTGACGATAGCGAAAGGAACGTCCGTTGTTCTCCCGTTTGGCCGGAGTCTTCCTCCTACTTGCGGTTATGGTCCTGGCGCTGGCATCGCCTGCCACGGCACAGGAACAGGCAATAACGATCCGCAACTTTGATACCAGTGAGCGTGTCATTGCGCTCACCTTCGATGCGGGGTCGGATCGTGGGTATGCCCCGATGATCCTTGATGTCCTGAAGCAGGAAGGTATCCGGGCAACCTTCGGGATGACCGGTAGTTGGGCAGAACAAAACCCGGATTTGATCCTGCGGATCGTGAACGAGGGCCACATGATGATGAACCACACCTGGTCGCATCGTTCGTTTACCGGACAGTCCGCTGCCAATCCGCTGCTCACAGCCGCCGAGCGGCATGACGAACTCATTCGCACGGAAAATGTTGTCCGCGAGATTGCCGGCGTGGAACTTCGCCCCTATTTCCGTCCACCATACGGTGATTACGACGACAGCGTATTGCGGGATATTGCGGCCATCGGCTACACCGTCAATGTGATGTGGACGGTTGACAGCCTCGGATGGAACGGACTGACCGCCAGCCAGATCAATCAGCGGGTTCTTGCCGGTGCGACACCGGGCGGCAACATTCTCCTGCACGTCGGGGAAAGCTCCCAGGATGGCCCTGCGCTCCCTGAGATGATTCGCCTGCTGCGCGAGGCTGGCTATGGCTTCGCGACCGTCGATGAACTGGCACGGGGAGTCGTCGGTCCCCAGTCACGCTTCTTCCCGGAAACCGGGTTTGAGGTCCGTGATAATTTCCTGCGTTACTGGAACCGGTTTGGGGGACTGCCCACGTTTGGCTACCCGATCACTGCAGAACTGGAAGAAGAGGGCGCGGTTGTCCAGTACTTCGAGCGGGCCCGGTTTGAGTACCGGCCCGGATCATGGCCGGAGCGTTACGACATCCTGCTCGGGTTGCTTGGCGTCGAGTACGCCACGGAAGCGAACCTGCTGAACACGGCACCGTTCCAGCGGGCGCCGGAATCGGAGCAGGAGGGCTGCGCCTACTACCAGGAAACTGGACACAACCTGTGCCACGGATTCCGCAACCACTGGAACAACCACGGAGCACTGCCGATTCTCGGATTTCCGATTTCCGAGGAACTGGATGAGGACGGTGTCACTGTCCAGTACTTCGAACGGGCCAGATTTGAGTGGCACCCGGAAAATGACCCGCCCTGGGATGTGCTGCTGATGCATTTTGGACGCTGGAAACTGGAGCAGCGTCACGGAGAAAACCTGCTACCATAGCGCGGAATCGTCTGAACACTGAAGTAACCGGGAAGGAATCCAGAATGGCGCGTTTTCATGGGGTCTATCCGGCGATTGTGACGCCGTTGACCGGGGATGGCGAAATCGACGTGGAGGGCACCCATCGAGTCGTCAACTTCCTGATCGACAACGGTATCCACGGCATTTCGGCACTCGGCTCTACCGGCGAATGTGCCGGGCTGACCAAGGCCCAGCGCCGGAAGTACATGGAGACAATCGTCGAGGCCGCGGCAGGTCGGGTGACGATCATGTCCGGTGCCAACGGCACGGTCTTCTCGGAGGTTCTGGCCGACCTGGAAATGGGGGCAGATATTGGTGCCGAGGCAGCGTTGACGCCTCCTCCGTACTACTACCCGCTCTCGGTTCAGGCGGTCATTGACTATTATGTCGCCCTGGCGGATGCAAGCCCGCTGCCGATCTTCCTGTATCACATCCCCCGCATGACCAAGGTTGCTATCGCTGTCGAGGCGGTCGAGGTGCTGGCGCGTCACCCGAACATCGTCGGGTTGAAGGATTCCGATGGAAATCTCGCCTATTTCACCGAGGTTGCCCGGATTGCCAATGAAGTGGACGATTTCAGCGCCTTCACCGGTGGTGACAGCATCTTCTACTCATCGTTGACCGTTGGTGGTCACGGCATTATCGGTGCCGGGGTCAATGTGGCTCCGGATGTTGAGCGTGCCATCTACGATGCTCACCAGGCAGGCGATCATGCCGCTGCGTTCGCGGCCCAGCAGAAGTTGCAGCCGATCCTGACCACCTACCGCGGTGGTGTCTTCCCGGCTGGTGTCAAGGCGACCCTCGCCGCTCGCGGACTCTGTAATGCAACGATGACCCGGCCGATTCCGGGTTTCACCGACGAGGAAGTTCAGTCGGTTCGCGAGCATATGGAATCGCTCGGCCTGTTTGCCGGCGAGACCGTCGCAGCCGACTAATCCGGTTTGCGTTCAGGGAGGCGGCCCACCGGGTCGTCTCCTTTCTTGTCTTCGGATTCTGGAACAATCAGTCAAGAAGTGATAGACTGGCTGGAACAGGTTTATTGGAGCGAGCATGGCCAGACCACGGGAATTTGACGAGGGTGTCGTTCTCCGCCAGGCGATGGAACTGTTCTGGGAGCAAGGCTACCAGGCAACATCGCTGGATGATCTGGTGACCCATCTCGGCATCGGGCGTGCAAGCCTGTATGCCGCGTTCGGCTCAAAGCACGAACTTTTTCTCGATGCCCTCGACCTGTACATCCGTGACCGGGCTGACCGCATTGGAGCGGCCCTTTCCGCTCCGGGGCCGGTGTTGCCGGCCGTGAAACAGGTCATTGCGGGTTTCCTCTCCCGGGCCAGCGATCCCGATCTTCCGGGGTGCATGGTAGTCAATACTGCCACCGAACTGGCCACGACCGATGCTGCTGCTGCCGAACGGGTTCGACAGACCTGGCAGCGGTTGGAAGATGCCCTGAGCGAAGCGTTCTCGAGGGCACAGCAACAGCAGGAACTGGCCTCTGATGCTGATCCGCAATCGCTGGCTGCGTTCCTGGTGGTTTTCATCCAGGGGTTGCTGGTGGTTGGTCGCGGTGATCCAGGTTCTGCCCGCCTGGTGCAGGCAACTTCCGTGGTCGAAGCGATGCTCGGTTAGCAGAAAGGACGTGATGCCGCGTGCGGGGAACCGTCGAAACACGCGCAGCACAGCCATATGTTGCGATTCCGGTGCAGGTGAAACTGGCTGATTGGGGGCAGGCAAATGCCCTGGTCCCGGAAGTATTCGGCTGGCTCGCGGCCAGGGGTGTTCCGCCGGCCGGGGCGCTCTTTTACCGCTACCATGTCCTCGGAGGACTGGACGGCGAATATACATTCGAGGTTGGAGTGCCGGTGAGTGTCCCGCTGGAAAGCGATGGCCGGGTGATCGCCGGTGAGATTCCTGCTGGCACCTACGCGGTGTACCGGCACCACGGTCATCCGGACCAACTCTGGAACATCGAGCAGGAATTCGGCGAGTGGTTGACTTCCGAAGGTCTCTCCCCGGATACCACCGAAGTTGATGGTCAAATCCGTTGGGGAGGCAGGTTCGAGTTTTTCATGACCAACCCGGCGGAAGAACCGGACCCGAACAACTGGGTAACGGAAGTTGCCTGGCGGTTGCGAGACCTGTAACAACCCGGAAGGACAGCGGAATGACGGGAACAGAACCTGACCATGATTTCCCGAAGATCCCCCAACCAGCGGTCCGGGCCTTGCTTGGGGCCGGATACTCCCGGATGGAGCAGCTAACCGGCGTCACCAAGCAGGAATTGCTGCAACTGCACGGTATGGGGCCAAAGGCAATGGGAATCCTGCAAGCCGAACTGGAAACTCGCGGGCTGTCATTTGCCGGCGAGAGAAAGGACTGAGGAATGTGCCGCAATATCAGAACCCTGTTTAACTACGACCCACCGGCGACTGATGACGAGATCCGTGCTGCAGCACTGCAATATGTCCGCAAGATCAGTGGCTTCACCAAACCGTCGAAGGTGAACGAAGAGGCGTTCCACGCGGCAGTCGAGGATATTGCTGCAGTTTCGGCACGTTTGCTTGCCCAACTGGAGACCAGTGCGGAGCCGAAAAATCGTGAGATAGAAGCTGCCAGGGCAAGGGCTCGATCTGCTGCCCGGTTCGCTTGACACTTGCGAACATGCGTTCTATTCTGGCTGGCGTAGTATCCTCTGTCTGTCGTTGACTGCATGTCACTGTCCAGGTATGGCAGTGAAATACCAAGGAGAGCCTGCCAGTGGTGGAGCGCAGCATCTCTCCCGGTGATATCGAGCGGACGCTGGATCGCGTCTATCAGGAAGAATCACGCCGGGTTTTTGCCTCTCTCGTTCGTTTGCTCGGGGATTTTGATCTGGCGGAAGATGCATTGCACGATGCATTTACCGCCGCCCTGCAACAGTGGCCACGGGACGGCATCCCGGCTAACCCGCGTGCCTGGCTGGTGTCGACCGGCCGGTTCAGGGCGATCGACACGATTCGTCGCCGGGCACGCTTCAACAAATCCCTTGCCATCCTCGCCGAGGACCTCGAATCCTCCAATCCTGAAGATCTACTCAGTGACCATGAGGGGCTGGAAGATGACCGTCTGCGCCTCATCTTCACCTGTTGTCACCCTGCCCTTGCAGCACCGGCACGTATCGCCCTCACGCTCCGGGAAGTCTGCGGGTTGACTACCGAGGAGATCGCGCGGGCGTTCCTGGTGCCGCCGGCCACACTTGCCCAGCGGATCGTCCGTGCCAAGACGAAAATCCGTGACGCGAAGATTCCGTATCAGGTGCCAACGCCCGAAGAGTTGCCGGATCGCCTGGATACGGTGCTGCACGTGATCTATCTCGTTTTCAACGAGGGCTACTCGGCATCATCCGGCGATTCATTGACACGTGCCGACTTGTCCGGTGAGGCAATCCGCCTGGGCCGTTTGTTGTGCGAACTGATGCCAAACGAACCCGAGGTGGCCGGTTTGCTGGCGTTGATGCTGATCCAGGAGTCGCGGCGTGATGCACGCACCACCCCCGAAGGCGATTTGATCCTTCTCGAAGATCAGGATCGCACCCGCTGGAACCGCGCCTTGATTGAAGAAGGCACCCGTCTGGTGGAAGCAGCGTTTGCCACCGGTAGTGTCGGGACCTACACCGTACAGGCAGCGATTGCAGCCGTTCATGCCGCTGCTCCCACGGCTGCGGACACCAACTGGGCCGAGATTGCCGGTCTGTATGATGTCCTCCTTCGAGCCGGCCCCTCCCCGATTATTGAACTGAACCGTGCTGTGGCTATCGCCATGCGCGACGGCCCGGAAGTTGGCCTGGGGTTGATCGAGGGCATTTTCGCACGTGGCGAACTCGACTCGTACCATCTGGCGCATGCTGCCAGGGCTGATCTCTGCCGACGCCTGGGGCGAATGGAAGATGCCCGTACCTCCTACCGGCAGGCGATTGAACTCACGCAGCAACTGCCCGAGCGACGCTTTCTGGAGCGCCGTCTTGCCAGCCTTGAGGCTGAAAAACAGGCAATTTGAAAATTGATCGTCAAACCGTGTCGATTTCGGAGAGTCTCGTGCGACTAACTAGTGTCACGGCTGAGTGACAGTAGTGCAGAGTGAGGTTGGCGCGGATAACGAAGTCCGGCAGCCCGCTTCAACGGAGAAGGAGAACGCAAATGCAGTTCATGGTTATTGTCAAGGCAACCCCGGAGTCGGAAGCCGGCGTCATGCCGACCGAAACGGAACTAACCGAGATGCTGGCATACAACACCAGGCTCGTTGAGGCCGGTGTCATGCGGGCCGGCGAAGGTCTCCTTTCCAGCGCCAAAGGTGCCCGGGTGGACTTTAGTGCCGGTGAACCGGTGGTGACCGATGGCCCCTTTGCCGAGACCAAGGAACTTGTCGCCGGGTTCTGGATCTGGGAAGTTGCCTCTCTCGACGAAGCAGTCGAATGGGCGAAGCAAATCCCGTTCCAGAGCGGCCAGGTTGAAATTCGCCAGATTGCCTCTGATGAAGATTTCGGCGAAGAGTTTACCCCGGAACTTCGCGAAGCCGAAGCCCGGCTCCGGGAAGTCAGCCAGGCCTAGATTGCACGACCAGAGGGCCGGTCGGGGCCATCCTCGACCGGCCCGGTACACCGGACCGGGAGTCCATCATGAAGTTCCGCACGACAGTGTTGCAGACGGGAACCAACACAACCGGAATTCTGGTGCCGGAGGCAGTTCTTGCAGAACTCGGTGCCGGCAAGCGACCAGCGGTTGCCCTGACCGTCAATGGCTACACCTGGCGCTCCTCGGTTGCCAGCAGAGATGGTCAGTACATGATCTCGGCAAGTGCGGAGGTCCGCGAGAAGGCTGGAATTGCCGGCGGGGACGATATCGATGTGGATCTGGAACTGGATACCGCTCCCCGTGAAGTAGAGGTCCCTGTCGATTTCAGCAGTGCGCTCGATGCGGAGCCCGCTGCCCGGGCCTTCTTTGACACGCTTTCCTACAGCAACAAGCGCCGGTATGTGCTGAACATCGAGAGTGCGAAATCCGAAGAAACCAGGCAACGCCGGATTGCCAGGGCGGTTGAAACGCTCCGTGAGGGGCGTACGTAGGTCAGCAAGACCGATTGCTGGTTGAGCGGCTGGCCAGGAGGTGGATGAGATGAAGTACATGTTGTTGATCTATGGCAAGGAACTGGAGTGGGACGACGAGTATCGCGACAGTTGCTACGCCGAATCGCGGCAACTGGCCGCCGAACTGGCCGAGGCAGGAAAACTCCACGGTACGTCCCCGCTCTTTCCCACTGCCACCGCAACGAGCGTCCGGGTGCGCGAAGGCAAGCGGGTTGTGACCGACGGGCCGTTCGCCGAAACCCACGAGCAACTGGGCGGCTACTTCCTGATTGATGCCGAAGACCTGGATGAAGCGCTGGCAATTGCCGAGCGTATCCCCGGAGCGCGAACCGGCACCGTTGAGGTGCGTCCGGTCATCGAACTCTCCGGACTACCCAAAGACGCATGATGGGACACCCACATGCAATATCTTTGCCTGGTGCATGAAGACCCCGACCGTCTCGCCCGGCTTGAGGACCAGGAACGTCAGAATCTGGCCGACGAATGTTGCGCCTATATCCATGAGTTGCATGGCAGGGACCAACTGATTGCTCTGTGCGATGTGACCAGTCCGGTCCGGTTCAGGGTGCGAGATGGCATTCCCTGCCTTGAGGATGACAGTTGCATGCCGCCGGACATGCCGTATGGACGTTGTGTGATGATCGAGGCGCGGGATCTCAACGACGCGATCCGCATCGCCGGGCGAACTCCACTCGCCCGTTTTGGTCAGGTTGAGGTCCGGCCCTTGCAGAAATGGGAACCGGAAGATGAGTAGCAAATCAGTCCCCCGGAAATTGTTGATCAAACCCGGTATGACCTGGTGGACCTCTTCGCAGGAACTCTCCAGTCTCGTTACCCCGGTGCCTGCCGACGCTGCCGAGGTGACCGACCCGGCTTCAGCAGGTGTCCGAATCCTGTTTGCCAATAGCGGAGATCATCTACGCCAGTTGCTTGCCGAGTACGGCACCGCTCTTCAGAACGATAACGTCACCTGGATCGCCTACCCCAAGGCAAACAAGGCGGATATCAATCGCGATACCCTCTGGCCCATTGCTGGCGAAATCAACCTGCGGCCGATCGGCCAGGTAGCTATCGATGAGACCTGGTCTGCGCTCCGCTTCCGCCCCCTGAAGGAGGGCGAAGCACCTTTTTCTCCTGGCAAGTAACCACGATCGGATACGAATCGCTTCCCGTCGGATTACTGGTTATTCTGGAACAAATGGTCTAGAATCGCCACAGCGAGGCGAACAGATCAGCAAGGACGCATAACACGCACAACGAATGTGCGATGGATTGGTTGGTCGACGATGACGTTGAATCGCATTGTCGGGCGTGATGAATGGCTCGACGCTCGCCGGGCACTGCTCGCCCGGGAAAAGGCCCATACCCGGCAGGGTGATCTTATCGCCCAAAAGCGACGCGAACTTCCCTGGGTGTTGGTCGATCAGGACTATCGCTTCGAAGGTCCTGACGGAGGTTTATCGTTCGGGGACTTGTTCGACGGCCGCAGTCAGTTGATTGTTCAGCATTTCATGTTTGGGCCGGGTTGGGATGAGGGCTGCGATGGCTGTTCGCTGCTGGCAGACCACGTTGAAGACGCCATGCAGCATCTGGGAAATGACGACGTCGCCTTCGTTGCTGTCTCCCGGGCAGCATACGCAGAACTGGCGCCGTTCAAGGCGCGTATGGGCTGGAACTTCACCTGGGTTTCCTCGTATGGCAGCACATTCAACAGCGACTTTGGTGCCTCAATTACCAATGAAGACCTCGCATCCGGCCGGGAGTTGACCCACAACTACCGCCCCCACCAGTTCGACTCCGAGACTGAAATCCACGGACTGAGCGTGTTCTACCGTGATGGTAACGGCACGATCTTCCACACGTACTCGACGTTTGCCCGTGGTGTCGAGCAGTTGGCCAACGCGATCAACCTGCTGGATATCGCACCTCTCGGTCGCAACGAGCAATACACAATGGATTGGGTACGTCTCCATGACACATATGCATAGCCATCGGGAAGCCCGTACCATGGACGGACACGCTGTCGTTTCCCGTGAAGAGTGGCTGGCCGCCCGCATGGAACTGCTGGAAATGGAAAAGGCACACACCCGTGAGTGGGACGAGATCCGGAAAGCTCGCCGTGACCACCCTTGGGTGCGGGTCGAGAAGACCTATCTCTTCGATACGCCGGATGGCCGGCGGACACTGACAGACCTCTTTGATGGGAGGAGCCAGTTGATTATCCAGCACTTCATGTTCGGTCCCGGTTGGGATGCTCCCTGCCCCGGATGCAGCTATCTGGCCAGCCAGCAGGCGGGGGCCCTGCAACACATTACCCATCATGATGTGACCTATGTTGCCGTCTCGCGAGCACCTCTCGATCAGATCGAACAGGCTCGTCAGCAACGCGACTGGCCCTTCCCCTGGGTGTCATCGCACGGAAGCGACTTCAATCGTGACTTTCACGCATCCTGGACCGAGGAAGATGCCGAAAGTGGCCGCGAGTTCCTGTTGAACTTCGAGCCATTCGTTCCGCAAGGACCCTTCGAAAATCAGGGCCATAGTTGCTTCTACAGGGACGAACAGGGGCACATCTATCACACCTATTCGAGCTTCGCGCGTGGGGCTGACCGTCTACTGATAAGCCACCATTTTCTCGATCTCACGCCGAATGGGCGTAATGGCCATTAGCAGGCAGGACAGGAGCGTTCTTTTGGGTTCTGAAGAAGTACTGGATTACTACCGGAGCGGCAGTCCCATGACCTCGCTGGATGTTCCTGCCGAGGTCATTGGCAACCTTCCAGAGGATATCGCGGGCCTGGCATCTGTCGTGCAGGGTGTACTCCTCCACGAGCACTGGGCGCCGGCCTACGGGCAGCATCTCTCGGATGAACGCCGGATTGCCACACATACCCGGAGCGCCGCAGCGATGCTGGAGTGGCTCTCGTCGCTGGAGTGCCGGCCGATCGAAACCCGGATGGTTGGAACGTGCAGGAACTTCAGTGTGCTCATGGTGGCCCTGCTCCAGGCAAAGGGGATTCCCGCCCGAACCCGGTGCGGTTTTGCCACCTATTTCGTCTCCGGCAAGTACGTTGACCACTGGGTCGCCGAATACTGGAAAGATAGAGAACAGCGATGGGTGATGGTTGATGCCCAGTTGGACCCGTTCCAACTTGCGCGGCTCGATGAGCAGGTCAACCCGCTGGATGTCGCCCGGTCGCAGTTTGTGGTCGCCGGCGACGCCTGGATCGCCTGCCGGGACGGTGACGCTGATCCGACTGATTTCGGCATCCTCGATATGAACGGTCTCTGGTTTGTCGCCGGTAACCTGGTACGTGATCTTGCGGCGCTGAACCTGGCACCAATGTTGCCGTGGGATACGTGGGGCATCATGCCGGAACCAGAGGACGAGATCGGGCCGGATCTGGTTGCCTCGCTTGACCGGATAGCACTCATCACCAGCAATCCGGACGCACCGTTGACGCAACTGCGTGAACGTTACGAAACGGCAGATTACCAGGTTCCGGATATTGTCTTCAATCACATCCTCCAGCGTGCGGAGCCAGCCATCGCCTGAATCGTTATACTCGCGGCATGAGCGATCGTAGCCGCCCGGCTCTTGTTGACCGATCACTTGCGTCGATGCGAAACGCAATGACACCGGCCCCGGTATTACTGGGGCTGGTGTTCCTGATCTACGGGCTGTTGACCTGGCACATCCTCGGGAATGGCTATCTGGAGTACAACGCCGATGGTTACGCCCGGATCATGCGTGGCTATTCATGGATGCAGGCTCCACGCTGGGAGGTCGGGGTCTGGCTTCCGCTCCAGACCTGGTTCATCGGAGGCAGCCTGTACCTGCATGATTCGCTTACTTTCACGCCGCAGGCATTGAGTGTTGTTTGTACCCTCCTGACCTTGTCCAACTTGTTCCTGATTGGCCGGAGGATCGCCGGAGACGCTGCCGGATTTGTCGCGGCGATGCTCGCTGTGCTGTTCCCCTGGGTACTCTGGTTTGGCCCGAGCGGGATGGCCGAATCACTGTTTTCCGCAACCATCACAACCGGAGCGCTTGGCCTGGTTTGCTGGATTGTCGACCAGCGCATCCGGTGGCTGGCGCTCGCCTCTACCGGCTTCCTGCTCTCGACCATGGTGCGCTATGAGGGATGGTTTTACTCGGCGGTTTTCCTGGCAGTGGTGCTGGTCATCGCCTGGCGCCGAAACCTGCGTGACTGGCGCATTCTGGCGTTGATTGCGCTCCCGATGCTCTTTCCTGTGATCTGGATGCAGCAGCACTGGGAACTGTTTGGGAGTCCCTTCCAGTTTGCGTACGACACCGCTGCAATCAAGGAGAGCGAAACCGCCGAAAACGCCGGTGCAAGCCTGTTTCGGAAGCTGACGATCTATCCACTTGAAACAGCAAGGCTGGCCCCGCGTCTGGCGTTGCTTTGTGTGCTGGCTGTAGCAATCGCCCTCTGGAAACGTGTCCGGTGGTGGCCGTTCATCGCGTTGACTGGCGGGCAGGCTGTCCTGCTGGTGGGTATCTCGGCGAACTTCTCGAACCTCGGTCCCGGTGCCGAACGCTACCTGCTGACGAACATGATCCTGCTCTTCCCGGTGCTTGCAGCCGTGGTGATGCATCGCTCACGCTTGCTCCGGTTGGCCATGCTGGCGGCTCTGGTCGTTGCCATGCTTCCCGTCGTCAGAACCGCGGTCGACCCGCCTACCGGCTATCCGGATGCCGATACCCGCGAAGTTGTTGAACGGTACAAGGAATGGCGATCCGCGGCAGATGCTGAAATGGATCCAGTTCCGGTGCTGCTGCAACCAGCGCCGGCAGAAGGGTTCAATGCCAGTTACGCCTTGCAGGTGCTGACCAATAATCCGGAAGGTTGGCGGCTAACCAGCGATCCTGCCCTCTTTCAGGCCTGGATAGACACAACCCGTCCACCATTCTGGCTGCTGGATACCGTCACGGAGTTCCCGGAGCCAGATGCCGCACGGAAAGAGCCTGCCGGCCGCTGGGTCATTGGCTGGACCGAGCC
>CAYWXR010000015.1:74497-75670 GCA_964462545.1 uncultured Thermomicrobiales bacterium | reverse complement strand
CGCGATGATCGCCGAGTTCATCTGGAGTGTTTCCCATTTCGGCCCCCACGAGCAGGCGCTGATGCTGGCCGAATTCATCCAGGAATCCGGAATCTCCGAGGACATGGTCCCCTGGCTGCTTGAGGTCTATTCGGTGCTTGCCGCCCGTAAAGAACAACTCGTCGGTTAGGTCCGGTTTGTGGGGTTCCTCCGGTCGATCCGGCCGAAACGTTCACTTCCCGACGACAATTACTATCCGTGGAACCTGCCGGCGCTGAGGACGCTTTCGACGCTCGACCTCAGCGCCGACGTCATTTTCTTCACCGGAGAAAATGGAACCGGCAAATCCACGCTCATCGAGGCAATCGCTGCCGGCACTCGCTTGCAAACAATCGGTGGCCTTGATACGGATCGTGACCCGACCCTTGAAACAGCCCGCGAACTCTCGAACCACCTGACCTTTGCCTGGTCGAGGCGACCTCCGCGCGGATTCTTTATGCGTTCGGAGGATTTCTTCAACTTCGCCAACCGGATCAACACGACCGGCAACGAACTGGAGGAGTTCGCCAGCGCCTATGACGGCGACGACAGCTACGGCGCCCGGCTTGCCCGTGGGTCCTTGCTCGGACAGCGCCGGCAACTGGAAGGTTCATACGGAGACTTGCATGCCCGCTCGCACGGAGAGGCATTTCTGCGGGTCTTTCAGGAGCGTATCCGGCCGGGCGGGTTCTACCTGTTGGACGAACCGGACACCGCCCTCTCCCCGCTCCGGCAGCTGGCCCTGCTTACCATGATCGCCGAGGTGGTCGACAATGGAGCCCAGTTCATCATCGCCACCCACTCACCGATCATCACCGCCTTCCCCGGCGCGACCATCTACCGGTTTTCACCAGAAGGCATCGCCCAGGTCGCCTACGACGACACCGACAACGTCCAGCTCATGCGCGACTTCCTCTCTGATCCCCAACGTTTCCTCGCCCTCATGCGGCCCGGGTGACACCACAAGTCCCGCTACGGCCCACACGAGTCATACCTCCCGTCTGCCGAGATCCCTCGACTTCGCTCGGGATGACAGTTTGAACGAGGTCGCCCGCTCCCACCTTCCGTCTGCGAAGCCCCCGGTATTTGTCATCTCGACTGAAGCGAAGCCTTCCATCCCGTCATCTCGACCGGAGCGAACACTTCCATTCCGTC
>CAYWXR010000015.1:67276-74397 GCA_964462545.1 uncultured Thermomicrobiales bacterium | reverse complement strand
CTTCCATCCCGTCATCTCGACCGGAGCGAACACTTCCATTCCGTCATCTCGACCGGAGCGAAGCCTTCCATCCCGTCATCTCGACCGAAGCGAACACTTCCATCCCGTCATCTCGACCGGAGCGAACACTTCCATTCCGTCATCTCGACCGGAGCGAAGCCTTCCATCCCGTCATCTCGACCGGAGCGAAGCGGAGTGGAGAGATCTCGTCAGACGAGACGCATGATCCATATCGTCGGCACCGGTGAGATCCCTCGACTTCGCTCGGGATGACAGTTTGAACGGGCATGCACTGTCGCAACCTGTCACCGGAGCGAACCCGTCCACTCCGTCATCTCGACCGAAGCGGAGCGGAGTGGAGAGATCTCGTCAGACGGGACGCACGACACAACAACACGGACTGAACGCCGGGGCATCAGAGAGGAACGGGGCGAGGCAATGCCTCGCCCCGTGAGGAAGTGCCTAGGCCTGGTTGGCCTTCATCTCCAGATAGTTGATCAACGCGCGGACACCAACGCCGTTGGGGCCCTTGACCCGGTAACCGGAGTTGGTGCTGCTGGTGGCGGCGCCGGCGATATCGAGGTGGGCCCACTTGGCGCCCTCGGCGAATTCGGCCAGCAGAAGCGCGGCAGTGATGGCACCGGCCCCACGACCACCGGAGTTCTTCATGTCGGCGATATCGCTCTTGATCTGCTTCTTGAGTTCGCTCCAGAGCGGCATGTGCCAGAAGAGCTCTCCTGCCTCATCACCGGCAGCGACAACATCCTTCGCCATCTGGTCGTCGTTGCTGAAGACAGCCACACTCTCGGCGCCAATTGCGACCACCTTCGCCCCGGTCAGCGTCGCAAGATCGATCATCTCCTCGGCACCGGCGCGGGCTGCGTAGACCAGCGCATCGGCCAGTACCAGGCGGCCTTCGGCATCGGTCGAGATAATCTCGATGGTCTTCCCGTTCATAGCGGTGAGCACGTCACCCGGGCGATAGGCGGTGTCGCTCGGCATGTTCTCGGCGGCCGCGATAATGCCGTGGACGGTGTAGGGCAGGTCGAACGCGGCCAACGCCCGCATGGCACCCAGCACAGCCGCACCACCGGCCATATCAGTCTTCATCGTGACGATGCCATCGGTGGTCTTCAGGCTCATACCGCCGGTATCGAAGGTGATGCCCTTCCCGACGAAGGCAATCGTGCCCTTTGACTCGCCGGACGGCGTGTAGGTCAGATGGATCAACCGTGGCGGGTGCGAACTGCCCATCCCGACGGCAACCATCGCGCCGGCGCCCATTTCCTTGAGCTGTTCCTCGTCGAACTCCTTGTATTCGAGTTCGTTGTCCTTCGCGACCTGGGCAGCGATCCTGGCAAACGTCTCCGGATAGAGGGTGTTGCCTGGTTCGCTCACCAGGTCACGGGCGAGGTAGCCGCCGGCAGCCAGCGCATAGCCCTGGGCGATGCCCTCGCGGACCTCGTCCGTCTCGGTGTCAATGAAGGTCCACTGGTCGATATCCGGGTCGTCATCCGACGCATCGGACTTGTAATCAACAAACGTGTAAAGACCGAGAAGGCCGCCTTCTACAGCGGCACGATAGCCGGCCGTCACCGGAAGACCACCGGCTGGTGGCGGGGTGGCAACGGTCTGGGCGCCGGCACCTCTGGCAACCCGCCCGGCAGTGCCATAGGCCTTGCGCACCTTGTCGGCGGTGGTTTCGCCCGAAGGAATACCGGTCAGCACAATCCGTTTGGCCGGCAGGAGCCCGAGCGTCGGGACTACCAGCGTCGCACCAACATTGCCGCTGAATGTCGAATCATCTACCGCCTGGCGCAGGGCACCGTTCATGGCTGCATCCACCGCTGCCAGCGGGCCATCCCAGTCGCCTTTCGACGGCACGGCCAGAATCAGTGCATCAACCGCTACCTGGGTGACATCACCCTCTTCAACCTTGATGGCCACCGTTGGTGGAGCGCCACTACCTCGTTTTGCCATGAGTATCCCTTTCATTGTTGAGGCACATTCGCCAGACCGATTGTAGTGCAGTGCAGAAGAAAACCGGCGGGGAATGGTTTCCCCGCCGGTTTCATCAAAAGGCTGTGTCGACTCCTTGTCCGAGTCGTTCTGGCTTCCACCTGTGTGGAAGATTCCGGCGAACCGGCATCTATCGAGCCCGTTTACCGGACTCCCTGCCCTGCTCGACAGTCTCTTCGTCAGAAACCCGCCAGTCCCGCTCCCGTTGCCAGCAGTTGCTTGGCCCGGTTGCTTCGAGACACCGGCAGATTTCCTCCTGTGATCGAAGAGCGTACCCTAACGAACATCTCATCGTGGTGCACTGGTTCGGACCTCGAAAGCGCCAGCGAATCCGGCTCAGCATAATGCAACCGAGCTGAACTCCATCTTCTTCGGTGCCGGCTGCACGCCCGTCGCGGTGTACCACCCGTAACTCGGACCCGGAATCGGATTTCGACAGCCGTCCCTGACGACTCATCGTCTCTTCCGTTCCGTTGCGGGTCTATCTGATTGATAGTCTCAAGACCGGCTCAAAGTGTCTTGAAATCACGTGTTCACCGGCGTGGCGGCGCTGGACTGTGCGCCAGTCATCCTGCAGTGATGTTCACCTGGCGCATGGTATCGCGCCGTTGCGTGTACGTGAGTAACAAAACCGTCATTGCCCGTCCGGGCTATCTTCCATAGTCTTCGCACGTGGTTCTGCTGTTGAAGCATCGCCTTCACGCGCTTCGCGGTGCAAGCAACCGATGCGGATTTCCGTTCCGCTATCGGGTCGTTTGCGTCGCGTGCGGCTATTATACGGTAGTCGCCGCTGATCCGGCGCAGCGTATGAAATAACGAGCGAAGGGAAACCGCTTTTTATGTCACGAACACGTGAAGAAGCGCAACAGGAAATCGAACGTTTGGTCGCCGAGGTTGACGGCGAAATCGGCGTCGCAGCCTGGCCGGTAGGCTCGCCGGAACTGGCCATCGGCATCGATATGGATGGCCTCTATCCCACTGCCAGCACCTTCAAGGTACCGGTGCTCTACAGTCTGTTCAAACTGGTGGATGAGGGTGAGGTTGACCTCAATACCCGCATTCCCCACAGCCACGACAACCTGAGCGCCGGCTCCGGTGTGTTGCAGTATCTCCAGGCAGGTCTCGAACCAACCATCGCCGACCTCGCCACCCTGATGATTATCGTCAGCGACAACCACGCCACCGATCAACTCCACCGGATGATCGGTCCGGACCGGATTCATGCCGACCTGAAGGCCCTCGACATTCACAACATCGAGGTGCCGATCGATTGCAAGGGCATCATCTGGCACATGGTTGGCCTGGATCCGAACAATCCGGAACACACCTACGAAGCCTGCCTTGCGAAGATGGAAGCCCAGGAATACGCCGAAGATGGCATTGCCTTCAACACCACCCTCGGTGGTGGCAACGACATCTCCTCGCCGCGCGATATGACCCGTCTCTGCGAAGCGATCGAGCTGGGCACGGGCATCTCCGCTTCCAGCCGGGAGAAGATGATCCAGATCATGCGTGCCCAGCAACACACCCAGCGCATTCCCGCCGGCGTGCCACAGGGCGTCAAGGTCGCCAACAAGACCGGATCGATCAAGGGAACCCGCAACGACACTGCTATCGTCCACGCCAAAAAGCCCTATGTCGTCTCCGTCTTTTCGAAGAACCTCGCCGGCCCCAATGTTGCCGACAAGGCGCTGGTTGATATTTCCGCTGCCATCTGGAGCGCATTCGGAGAGGAGCAGGCGTGAGCGGGCCACTCGAAGGAATCAAGGTTCTCGACCTGACCCGGGTGCTCTCAGGGCCATATTGCACGCTGATGCTGGCCGACATGGGCGCCGATGTCATCAAGGTCGAACGACCCGGCAAGGGCGACGATACGCGCGCATGGGGACCGCCCTGGGTTGAACGCGAAGGGGCAGAGCGTCAATCGGGCTACTTCGTCGGTATCAATCGCAACAAGCGCTCGATTGAACTCGACCTCAAGGCTGACCGGGACCGTGAGATTCTCTGGAAACTGATCGACCACTGCGATGTTCTGGTGGAGAACTTCTCTCCCGGCACTATTGGCCGCCTCGGGTTTGATTTTGACGAGGTCCACAAGCGCAACCCGAAGATGGTCTATTGCTCGATCTCCGGATTCGGCCAGACCGGTCCGGCAGCACATCGACCGGCCTATGACCTGGTGATCCAGGGTATGAGCGGCATGATGAGCATCACCGGCCCGCCAAACCAGCCAACCAAACTGGGCGTGCCGATCGCCGACCTTGCCTCCGGCATGTTCGGTGCCTATGCCATCGTCACGGCGCTGTTCCACCAGCAACGCACCGGCAAGGGGCAATACATCGACACCTCAATGCTCGGTGGACAGATGGCGCTGCTGACCTTCCAGGCCGCGATTTACTTCGAAACCGGCCAGCAACCACCCAGCACCTGGAACGCACACCCGATTGTTGCGCCCTATCAGACGTTCCCGACGGCGGATGGACACATCAACATCGCCGTGGGCAACGACGTTCAGTGGGCAAAACTCTGCTCGGAACTTGGTCTGGAAGAACTGCGCGACGACCCGCGCTTCGTTAACAACGAGGGCCGCATCACCAACCTGGCAGACCTTGCGCCGCTGATTACCGAAGCCTGCGCGAACTGGACCACCGGTGACCTGGTAACAAAACTCGACGCAGCCGGCATCCCATGCGGACCGATCTACACGCTGCCCGAGGCCTACGCCGACCCACAGGCGATCCACACCGGTATGCAACTCACCCAGAATCACCCGACGCTGGGCGAAGTCGCCACCACCGGTTTCCCGTACAAACTCTCCGAGACCAACCCGGAAATCCGCCTCCCGGCCCCGCTGCTTGGCCAGCACACCGAGGAGATCCTGAAGGAAATCGGGTTCGAGGAGTAATCAACCCGGCCTTCCCTGTCGTACAGGGAAGGCCCCACCTCTCAATCCGCGCTCCGTGAAACGAGCATGCCCGTCTGGACTGTCATCCCGAACACAGTAAGGGATCCGCAGTCCTGGAAATGCGCCCCCCCTGACGTCGGGACGACAACCCCAACTCCGGGTGCTCTCGAACAATGCGGGGGGAATCAGGCCGTTGCCACCTGCAGGGATGCCAGGTGGCGGAAGGAGTACCCGGGAGCCCAGGCGGGAACAGGGTCAACCATCTCCAGCGATGGAAACCGCTGGATCAGGGAGAGAATGGCGATCTGGGTGGTATTCCGTGCCAGTGCTGATCCAACGCAGAAATGCGGTCCATGTGCGAACGTCAGGTGACGGTTCGGATGCCGGCGCTGGTCGAATCGATCGGCATCCGGAAACTGGTCGGGGTCACGATTGGCGGACCCGATCAACAAGGAGATGTTGTCGCCGGCACGAATCGTTTTCCCATGGAACTCGAAATCTTCAGTCGCCACACGGCTGGTTGCCTGTACCGGGCTCTCGAACCGCAACACTTCCTCGACCGTGGTCCGGATCAACGCGGGATCCGCCCGCAACGCTTCAGCAGCCACCGGATGCCGGAGCAGCGTCAATGCGACGTTACCAATCAGGTGCGCGGTCGAGTTGTTCCCGCCAATCAGCAGGGCGACACACATCACCACCAGTTCATCGGTCGTCAACCGGTCGCCATCCTGCTCGGCCTGTACAAGGAGCGTCAGGAGATCATCGGCCGGCGACTTCCGGCGCTCGACAATTACCTCTTCCAGATATGCCTTCATCTCCAGCATGTCTGCCTGGCCCTTGCGCATCACTTCCACCCGGTCATGAACCGTGCCCGGGCGGTCATAGACCCGTACCTGACTGGCGGCCCAGCGCGTGAAATCCGCCTGGTCTGACATCGGAACGCCAAGGGTATCGGCGATGACCCAACTTGGCAGCGGCGTCGCCAGATCAGCCATGACATCGAACCCGGGCTGACCTTCCACCCGGTCGAGGAAGTCGTCGCAGAGTTCCTGGATGCGCTCCCGGCGGCCGGCAGCGGCCTTCGCCGAGAATGCCGGCATCACCAGGTTCTTGAGCCGGGTGTGCACCGGAGGATCACTGAGCAGCATCCGCGCACCCAGCACCTCGCGTAGTGGCTGCAGATCCTGTTGGACATCTTCAGGCAACACCCGGAAGGTGGCGTCGATTCGCCGCGACGACATGCGCGGGTCAGTGAACAACGAAACAACATCGGCATATCTGCTGATCAACCATCCCTGGGCCGGCCCATTCCAGAACACCGGGTCGTTGGCTCGCAACTCTTCATAGACCGGCCACGGATTTGCCTGGATGGTCGGATTGCTGAAATCAATCGAGATCGCCGATGTCATCTGGCTCACGCTTTCGCTAGCACGATTCACTTTTCCCGACAGGTTGCTCCGGATTATCGCATGATTTGTCCCGGGCCCCGCGGCGGGCATGCACGCTTGACAACACGAACATATGTTCGTACAGTGTCGGAATCAGGTCAGCGCATGAAACGAAAAGGAAACCAACGTGACGGAAGTAGCGTCTCCAACGATCTCGACTGCTGAAGATCTTGCCTGGCTGTTCGGAATGAACAACCGCATCCTCCACCGCCAGATTGACGGACTCACCCATGCCGACAGCCTGGTGCAGCCACCAGTTCGGGGTAACTGCCTGAACTGGATTCTCGGCCACATTCTGGTGCATCGCGATTACATTCTGGATGCGCTCGGGGCAGAAAAACTGCTCGATGAGAAGACCACCAAACGCTACGACCGGGAGTCCGAGCCAATCACCGAAGATGGCGACGATGTCGTGCCGTTCGAGACCCTGGTGGCCCTGCTCGATGAGTCACTTGCCAGGATTTCGGCGGCGCTCTCCGGCGCCACAGCCGAAAGCCTTGCCGCCGACCTTCCGGATGGCGTCATGCAGACCGTTGGCCGCACGCTCGACTTCCTCCACTGGCACGAGACCTACCACGTCGGCCAGACCGAACTCCTCCGCCAACTCGCCGGCAAGGACGACAAGGTCATCTAACGTTGGACATGAGTCATGTGTCTCGTCTGTCGAGATCCCTCCACTCCGCTGCGCTCCGGTCGGGATGACAAATTGGACGGGTATGCTCCTCTGACAGCTACTGGTCAGAATGACG
>CAYWXR010000015.1:62188-67176 GCA_964462545.1 uncultured Thermomicrobiales bacterium | reverse complement strand
CGGCAGAACGAACCCGCTTGATTGTCATCCCGAGCGAAGTCGAGGGATCTCGATGGACGAGAGGTGTGAGCCATGCCCATGACCTTCCGGGGCAAAAAGAAACGCGCCTCTGAGCGAGGCGCATGGGGAAGACCAGGAACCTAGTACATACCGTTACGGAAACGTTTACGGGCTTGCTCCCCGGCTCCCTGGGTAAAGCCGAGCATCATCACCTGATGGGGGATACCGGCCATGTAGAACTCGGTGCCGAACGTTTCGAATCCCAGACGGCGGTAGAACTCCAGCGCGTGCGACTGGGCGTTGAGCACCACATAGTCGGCACCTTCTTCCCTGGCACGGTCGAGGATCGCCACCATGACCGCCCAGCCAACCCCCAGTTTGCGGAATGGCAAACGCACGGCTACCCAGGCGACCTGGGCCTCCCGGCCGATCATGGTCAGACGTCCGGTACCAACCGGCTTGCCTTCGTGATAGGCCAGAAAGTGGATGCTCTTGCGGTCGTCCGGGTCGAACCGGGCATCAGGCGTCAACGCCTGTTCCTCGACGAAGACCTCATCCCGGATGAGATAGACCTCTTCCATCTCATCCGGGGATGTTGCCTGACGAACGACGATCGTATCCGGTTGCTTGTGCTCCGGGGCGCTCATTTCCAGCATTTATCCTGACCGGGCGCCAGCCAGCAGCGTCTCAAGCGACGGAATCGAATCCCGCCAGGCCTGGACTTCCTGCCGGCGTGCGGCGATCTCCTCACGGCTGGCTGCACAGGCCGCCGCAACCTGAACCGGGGCAGTGCCACCCGGCACATTGCGAGCGTTCACCGATGCTTCCAGCGTTACCACCGGCGGGTTCTCCCGGAAGACATCCGCGACCTCGAACCACTCGCCCGGCGGCAGTTCTTCCAGCGTCGTACCTTCCTGGATGCAGCGGGCAACCAGTTTACCGACAATCTCGTGGGCCTCACGGAACGGAACGCCGCGCCGGGCAAGTTCATCTGCCACGTCGGTCGCCAGTGAGAACCCGCCGATGGCTGCCTTCGCCATCGTGTCTTCGTGGATCGTCAATGTTTCGAGCATCGGCGGCAGAATCCGCAGCAGGGCCAGCACGGTATCGACCGCGTCGAACAGCCCTTCCTTATCCTCCTGCAGATCCTTGTTGTAGGTGAGCGGCAGACCCTTGGTCACGGTCAGCAAGCCGACCAGTGCACCAAACACCCGGCCGGACTTGCCCCGCATCAGTTCGGCAATGTCGGCATTCTTCTTCTGCGGCATGATGCTGGAACCGGTCGAGAACGCATCGGCAAATTCGATAAAGCCGAATTCGGCAGTTGACCAGATGATCAACTCCTCGGCCAGACGCGAGAGATGGGTTGCGATCAGCGCCAGGTCGAACAACATTTCGGAGAGATGGTCGCGCTCGGACATCGCATCCATCGAGTTGACGGTCGAACCGGCAAACCCGAGCATGCTGGCCGTGGCATTGCGATCGATCGGATGGGTAACTCCGGCAAGCGCGCCGGAACCCAACGGCGAGACATTCACCCGCCGGTACGTGTCCGACAGACGGTCAGCGTCACGGAGCAACGCCACGGCGTGGGCGTGCAGGTGATGACGGAACATCACCGGCTGGGCACGTTGCAAGTGGGTATAGCCCGGCATGATGGCATCGGCATGGGCATCACCGAGGTCAAGGAGTGCCGTTGCAGCATCAAGTACCGCATCCCCAAGTTCGGCGAGGGCCTCACGTGCCCAGAGACGGACATCCAGCGCGATCTGGTCGTTGCGGCTCCGGGCGGTGTGCAACCGTCCGGCCGGCGTGCCGATCAACTCGGTGAGACGCCGCTCGACCGCCATATGGATATCTTCATCGGACAGACGAAAGTCAAACTCGCCGGCTTCGATCTCGGCCAGCACCTTCTGGAGACCTTCAGCGATCGCCAGGGAATCTTCCCTGCTGATGATTCCCTGCTTGCCCAGCATCAGGGCATGAGCTACCGATCCGGTGATGTCCTGGCGGGCAAGCCGCTTGTCGAACGGCAACGATGCGTTCAGCGCATCGACCAGTTCGTGGGTATTGGTGGCGAAACGCCCACCCCAGAGTTTCGCCTGTGCGTCCGTCTCACTCATTCGTGTTCGTGTTCCTGTCGTTGGTTCGTGAAGGGGGTATCCCCGCGAAAATCCACTCAGTTTCGGGGCTTGCGACGTTCCTTGCCGGGATCAGTCTCCGGCCGGCACCGCCACACGCTCCGGCTCCGAAATTTCGACAATCGGCTGGCCAAGCTGGTCCACCGGGATCGCACCGTCATTCAGTTCTTCCTCGGGCAGCACACCATCGCGCACCGCCACACGCTTGAAGGCGGCAATGGCGACCTCGAGCATGCTGTCATCCGGCTCGCGAGTGGTGACCCGCTGCAACACCAGCCCCGGCTTCAGGATGAGCTTCATGAAGAAGTTCTCGGCATTGGCAGCACCAATACGGATCACTTCATAACCGATTGCGGCAATCACCGGAACCAGGAAGATGCGCGATGCCACCCGCCAGATCCAGGGCGGACGGCCCAGGAGCGCAAAGACAAAGACCGAGATGACCACCACCAGCAGCAGGAAGCCGGTTCCGCACCGGACATGCTCCAGCACACGGGTGCGGACATTCTCAACGTTCAGTTTCAGCCCGGCTTCCCAGGCGTTGATCGTCTTGTGTTCGGCGCCGTGATAGGCAAACACCCGACGAATGTCTTCCATCCGGGCGATCAACGTCAGATAGCCAAGAAGCACGCCCATGCGCAGGGCGCCCTCGATCAGGTTACTGACCAGGTCCGACTCGATCCAGCGATCGAGAAACCCGATCACCGCCAGTGGCAGCACAAAGAACAGGGCAATCGAAAACAGCAGTGAGAGGCCAACGGTCAGCCAGAGCATTGGACCTGTCAGCAGGGCGGCTTCCTCGGTCTCGCCGTTCTCGTCGACTTCAACTTCGTCGGTCAGCCCGACATTTGCAGAAAAGATCAGCGACCGCATGCCCAGCAGCAGCGTATCCCAGAGGACAACAGCTCCACGGACAAACGGCCAGTTGCGAACTCGCCTGAGCACCGGTCCCGGTTTGAGTTCTTCCTCGTAATAGACGATTGATCCGTCGGGGGCGCGGACAGCCACGCAGATCGTGGAGCGGCCACGCATCATGACCCCTTCCATGACTGCCTGGCCACCATAGTAGTACGGTTTTGACATGCGCGATGAACTCCTTATGGTCGCTGGATTGCAGGCGGGAAGCTCCGGCGAGTCCGGTCACAATGCTTCAACGATTCTAACACCCGGCAGTTATTGTCCACCCACTACATTTATTGCAGCCCCGGTGCTATGCTCAACGCTGACAATGTGCCGTTCCGATGGGGAAACGGCGATCTCGGTTCCAGCATGAAAGAGGCGTCGCCATGGCGGTTGAACCGCTTATTTATGACCTTGGCAAGCCGGGCCGCACCGGCACCACCGTCCCGGCCGTAGATGTCCCGACCACCGACGTCCCGGCAGAGCTTCTCCGCGATGAACTCGGGCTTCCTGAAGTGAGCGAGATCGACGTCATCCGCCACTACACCCGGCTCTCGCAGTTGAACCATGCGATTGATATCAACTTCTACCCGCTTGGTTCCTGCACCATGAAGTACAACCCGAAGATCAACGAGATTGTCGCCCGCCTGCCCGGCTTCGGCGCAATCCACCCGCTCCAGGATCCCTCGACTGTGCAGGGCGCCCTGGAGTTGATGTATGAACTGCAGAACTATCTGGCGGAAATTTCCGGCTTTGGTGCTGTCACCCTGCAGCCGGCAGCCGGCGCCCACGGTGAACTCACCGGTGTGCTGATTGTCCGCGCCTACCACGCCGAACGTGGTGAATCGCACCGCGATACCATCATCGTTCCGGACTCCGCACACGGCACCAACCCGGCCACGGCAGCAATGGCCGGCTACAAGGTCGCAACCGTGCCATCTGATGAGCGCGGCAATGTCGACCTGAAGGCGCTCAAGGAGATGGTTGGCCCGAACACGGCCGCCCTGATGATCACCAACCCGAGCACGCTCGGCCTCTGGGATGAGCACATCAAGGACGTGGTCGAAACCGTCCACCAGGCTGGCGGTCTCGTCTACAACGACGGCGCGAACTTCAACGCCATCCTCGGTATCGTTCGCCCGGGCGATATCGACATCGACATCATGCACTTCAACCTGCACAAGACCTTCTCCACGCCGCACGGCGGTGGTGGTCCGGGTTCCGGCCCGGTCGGTGTCCGCTCAGAATTGGCCAAGTACCTGCCATCGCCGATGGTTGCGAAGCTTGAGGATGGCAGCTACGGCTACCACGAGCCGGAGCAATCGGTCGGCAAGATCCACTCGTTCTTCGGCAACTTCGGCATGCACGTCCGCGCCTACACCTACATCCGCATGCACGGAGCGAAGGGCCTGCGCCAGGTCAGTGAAGACGCCGTGCTTGCGGCCAACTACCTGCTCGCCAACCTGCGCGATGAATACGATGTTCACTACGACCGCACCTGCATGCACGAGTTTGTGCTGAACCTCACCCGCCACAAGCGGGAATACGGCATCCGCACCCTCGACCTTGCCAAGCGGTTGCTTGACTTCGGCATTCACCCGCCGACAACCTACTTCCCGTTGATCGTTCCGGAAGCGCTCATGATCGAGCCGACCGAAACCGAGAGCAAGGAGACGCTCGACTTCTTTATCGACGCCATGCTCCAGATCGCCGAGGAAGCCAAGACCAATCCGGAAATGGTGACCGGCGCGCCGCATACCACCGAGTTCAAGCGCCTCGACGAGGCCGGCGCCAACCGCAACCTCAACCTGCGCTGGATTCCGGAACACTCCGCAGAAGAGAAGGAAGCAGCGGACTAACCCGTCCCACACGACTTCCACCAACACGCACAACGCCCGGTTGCACTCCGCACCGGGCGTTGTCGTTTCCCAGCCCACCAACGAGCAA
>CAYWXR010000015.1:57571-62088 GCA_964462545.1 uncultured Thermomicrobiales bacterium | reverse complement strand
ATCCCTCACTCCGTTCGGGATGACAGGTAATGGTCGGGATGCTGAATGCAGACGTGCTGACCTGTTCGCCTCAATATCGTCACGCTATCGGGAACTGTCAGGACTCCGCATGAGGCGAATGCGACATTCCTCGGATGCCGGGAAATGAGAAATGGGTCAAGATAGGATCAACACATCTGTCAATCCCGGAGAGGAACGCCCAACCATGAATCTCCCCCGACTCTTTGTCGCCACCGGCGACGCGATAGCCCGCATTGATTTCAACGGTAACGACCAACCGGCAATCACGATATTCATGGAAGGCAGCGGTGCCCAGTGCGTCGCGGTCGATCCGGAGAACCCCGACCGGGTCTTCGCCGGCACGTTCGACCACGGCATTTACCGCTCGATGGATGCCGGCGAGACCTGGACGTCTGTCGGGACTGACATCCCGCACAAACGCACACCATCGATCGCCATCTCACCGATCCACAAGGAAAACGGTCATCTGGTCGTCTATGCCGGAACCGAACCAAGCAATCTCTATCGCTCGGATGACAATGGCGAATCATGGACCGTCTTTCCGAAACTGCCGGAACTGCCCTCGGCTCCGACCTGGTCGTTCCCGCCCCGGCCATGGACCAGTCACGTGCGCTGGATCGCCCTTAGTTACCATGACCCGCAACTCATCTTTGCCGGCATTGAACTCGGCGGGGTGATGCGCTCGACTGATGGCGGCGAAACCTGGGAAGACCGCAAACCGGGGTCGCAACCCGATTCCCACGCCATTGCCACCCACCCGCTCGACCCGAACCGGGTTTACGAGGCCGCCGGAGGTGGGGTTGCCATCTCGCTGGATGCCGGCAACACCTGGCAACCGGCAGACAAGGGAATGGATCGCCACTACGCCTGGGCGCTGGCTGTCGATCCGGCCGATCCCGATCTCTGGTACGTCTCGGCCTCGCACGGGGCACGCTACGCCCATCGTGACGAGGGCAATGCCGCCGGCAAGATCTACCGCACTGATAATCAGGATTCGTGGGAAGAACTGGTGGTCGATGGTGTGGTGGAACGCCACAACATGCCCTACTCGCTGCTGGTTCCCCGCAACCTGCCTGGATCACTGATCGCAGGGTTCCGTGATGGTGAACTGATGTATTCCACCGACCGCGGGAATAACTGGCACTCCTTTGGCGTTGTACTTCCGGGCATACTCCAGATGAGTGAAGCATCAGCCTGAGGGCAAATATGACCTTGCTGATGGTTCAATTGGGAGTTCAACCGGAATACTCCGGTTCAAACGACAGGGCCTCAGGAAGGGAACAGCGGTACTGTGACGGAACAACCATTCCGGATTCTCGGCATACCCGGCAGTTTGCGCCGGTACTCCTACAACAAGGGTCTCATCAGGGCAGCGCAGGCAGTCGCGCCAGAGGGTGTCGAAGTCGAGATGTATCTGCTCGATGATATCCCGTTCATGAACGAGGATGTCGAGGCACAGGGTGACCCGGAACCGGTCGTTGCATTCAAGAATGCTATCCGCAACGCCGATGCCCTGCTGATCGCAACACCGCAATACAACGGTGCTCCGCCGGCCGTGCTCAAGAACGCCATCGACTGGGCATCCCGGCGCAAGAACGAGCCCGACCCGCGCTACAGCGTCATTGAAGGAAAGCCGGTCGCGATTGTCGGTGCCACTGCCGGCAAGTCGTTCACCGAACCAGCCCAGATCGAGTTGCGACGCATCCTCAAGCATGTCCGCGCCGATGTGATGGAAGAGCCGCAGGTCAAACTGGGACGTGCCAACGAGCGCTTCGCCGAAAACCCCGAACTGCCCGACCAGGAAACGCTCGACATCATCCGGGAAACCCTTGACGCCCTTGTTGCCTACGCCCGGCAACGCAGCGCCGAAAAGGCAGCAGCCGACTAGGCTTGCGCTATCGCATCCTCGTCGACCGGCGCGAGACTGGTCACGAGGATGCGATCCACCCGGTTGCCATCCATATCAACCACCTCAAATTGCCAGTCGTTCCAGGTAATGACATCACCCACAAACGGAATTCGGTTGAGTTCACCCATCATGAATCCGCCGAGTGTCTGATAGCGGTCGGCCGACCACGCTTCCAGCGTTTCGACACCGATAACGTCTTCCACATCGTGGAGCGACACCAGACCATCCACCAGCCAGGAACCATCACTTCGCAACACAAACGGCTGGTCGGTCGGCTGGCCGATGGAAACTCCCAGGATTTCCTCGACAACATCACGGATCGTCACCAACCCCTCGACGGTTCCGTATTCATTCACCACAAATGCAACCGGAGCGTGGGTGCGCAGCATCTGCTCGAGCAATCCGGATACCGGCAGGGTTTCCGGAACGTATACAGGCGGACGGACGGCACTGGAAAGCGACTCACGGCCATCCAGCAGGGATTTCCAGAGATCAGTGGCAGCAACCACGCCAACGATGTTGTCCAGATCGCCATCAACCACCGGATAGGTCTGGAACGCGTTCGAGCGGATAGTCTTCTCAATCTCCTCGTCGCTGTCATTCAGGTCGATAGCCACCAACCGGACACGCGGCGTCATCACTTCGGAGACAATCAGGTCGTCCAGACCGAACACGTTCATCACCATCTCGCGCTCGGTATCGAGAAACACCCCGGCGATAGCACCCTGCTGGAGCAGGATCGCCACCTCTTCCTCGGTAATCGCCGGCTCTTTCTCTTCCTGAACGCGCATTAACTTCAGCACCAGGTTGGTTGAAGCCCCCAGCAACCAGACCAGCGGTGCAGCGATCTTCGACGCCACCAGCATCGGACGGGCCACCATCGAGGAGATCGCCTCGGCGTTCCGGAGAGCCAGACGTTTGGGAACCAGTTCACCGGCCACCAGCGTCAGGAATGTGATCAACACAACGACGGTGGTAAACGCGATCGAATCCGCACGGTTGCCGACCAACGGCAGGTCACGCATCGCGTCGGCGACCGGTTCGGAAAGGGCGACACCACCATATGCGCCGGCAAGGATGCCAACCAGGGTGATACCGATCTGGACAGTCGAAAGGAACCGGTTGGGGTCCTCGGCGATAGCTAACGCTGTCTTCGCACCGGCGCTGCCGGATTCTGCCCGCTGCTGCAACCGCACCCTGTTCGCTGAAACCAGCGCCATTTCGGACATTGCCAGGACACCATTGAGCAGGATCAACAGCAGGACAATGACGACTTCAAGTCCGGCCACCGTTGTGCAAACACTCCGTTTCCATAGCGCGGGAAATCCCGTTATCTGAACGATACCCCAAGCGGAATGAGGGGTTGGTCACTGCTAGACTCGAAGGAGGGAACAGGACAACAGAAACGAGCAGGAGAGCAGACGTCTATGGCCGATAAACTGAACATCCAGATCATTATCAGTAGCACGCGTGAGAACCGCTTCGGCAGGACAGTTGGCGAATGGGTCCACTCGGTCGCTGCCAGCCGCGACGATATCAACGCCGAACTTCTGGATCTACGCGACTACCCGATGCCATTCTTTGAGGAACCGGCCAGTCCGGGTGGCGGTCACATCGCGGACGCTGCCATTCCCTGGGCAGAGAAGATCGAGCAGGGCGATGGCTATATCTTTGTGACGGCCGAATATAACCACGGCCCGACGGCAGTGCTGAAGAACGCACTGGACCATATCTACCACCAGTGGGTGCGAAAACCGGCCGGGTTCGTCAGCTACGGTGGTGGTGCCGGCGGTGCAAGGGCTGTCGAGCAACTGCGGCTCAACATCATCGAACTGCAGATGGCCCCGATCCGCGACGCTGTGGTCATCCCGATGGGCCGGAGTGCATTCGACGAAAATGGTCAACCAAAATCCGCTGACCAGACGAAATACCTCAATAACATGATCGATCAACTCGTCTGGTGGGCCGATGCCCTCAAGAAGGCTCGCGAAGCGTCGTAACGCTCATCGGCCCATAGCAATCGCAAGGGTTGCCATTGCATCGCTATAGCAGCAACGCATTGGACAATCTGTCATCGCGAACGAAGTCAAGGGATCTCGCCAGTCGAACATTCCGGTTTACCCGACTGTTTCGACAAACCAGATCCCTCGACACGGGCCCGACTAGACCTGGATACCTGCCTCAGCCAGCACCCCAACGAACCGCTTCGTCAAACGATCAACAAACGGCTGGTGATACTTCGGGTCGTCATTGAGCAGCACCCAGTTCGTCACCCAGAACTGCCGGGCGACATGCAGGATATCGATCTGGTTGGGATGGTCCGCCGGCCAATCCGCCACGTCCCGGTAACCCTCTTCGAACCAGGCTGTCAACGTTTCGTAATCCGGCGCACCCTCCGGTGAGAAATACCGGAAGTCATAGAAGGTCAGGGCAATATCCTGCACCGGAAATGCCCGGACAATGTCCTCAAAGTCGACCGGCCGCAGTTTGCCGCCGTCCACCTTGACGTTTTCATGGTGCAGGTCACCATGCACGACAATCGGCTGCCGGCCACTCCCGTAGAGTTTCGCCAGTTCCGCCTCGGCCA
>CAYWXR010000015.1:0-57471 GCA_964462545.1 uncultured Thermomicrobiales bacterium | reverse complement strand
GTGATGTATTCCCCGTTGCGGTTGGCGATCGGGACATGCGCGTCGATATCAGTTTCGTCCGCCAGTGCCAGTAACCAGGAGATCTCCGAGCGCAGTTCCAGTTCGCTGCGCCAGGTCGGGTGGCTGATCCGCAGTGCAAATCGCTGACCATCGGCAGTGTCCACCCGGTAGATGTTGTTCAGATGGTCGGTAATCCTCACCACCCGGCCAACATCCAGGTCGTAGTGTTCCAATGCCTCAAGTGCGACCTGTCGCATCCGCCGGCGCCTGCCGGCGAGCGTAAGTGATTCCCAGGGTTTCAGTGGTGTTCTCAACTCTCTTGTGGTGGAGTGCCTTCAAGCAGATAGACCGGATTTGGCAGCGTATCCAGCAAGGTCCGAAAGTCGTGCCCGGAAATCTGCAGCGTTGAGGTCGGCTCCGGCATGCCGTAGAGCAATTGTTCCTGGTCAAAGACCAGCGGATCAACCACCAGCGGGATGTCATCTGCAAACCCGAACGGATAGGCTGCGCCCGGAACCGTTGCGAAGTGTTGGGAAAGGTCATCCGGTGTCGCCAACCGCTGCCGGCCGCCGGCCAGCAACCGGCCCAGTGCCCGCAGGTTCACCCGCCGGTGCTGCAACGTGAGAAAGGCCGCGAACCCGGTATCAGAGCCGGTGATCACGACCTTCCCTTCGGTTCCATCAAAACCGGCCTCGATCTTCGCCAGTTCCGCGTCCGCATAACTGGTTACCGGCCGGTGGCTATACACCGCAAACCGGACGCCGGAACCCTCAAGGTGTTCCAGCGCCCTGGCCTGAAATTGTATGCGTTTGCGATCGGTCTCGCCGCTCAGGTCCTAGCTCCCCAGCGCAACTTCCTGGCGGACGGTACCGGCCTTGTCGGAACTGGCGGTGATGGTCACGGATCCGCTGCCACGGACGAGCCATTCGACCATGCGCTCGTTCTCGACCTTCGCCATGCCGAACATCATCATCATGCCCCGGTTGGCTGAGCGGCCCATGAGGTGACCGATCTGCTGGCTGGCCTTGCCCATCACCACTTCGGCACCCTCGAGGTCCACCTTCACCGGGCGGGCGATGTTGTTCCGGACAGCCTGGGCCGATCCGTTGGTCGGCAGGAAGCCTTCGTTCGAGACAATAGCCCGGACCACATGCAGGTTCTCGGCGAGCGTCTCGACCTCGACGTTCTCGATGATCAGTCGCGGAGTCATCGCTGCCTGGCGAACCGAGAAGGCAGCATTGCGGACACACTCGTCTTCCAGGAACTGCGGCGGTGCGTTCTGCCGCATCTCCTTGGTCTTCCACCCACCGATTTCCACCGGGCCAAGCTGGGGATGCTCGAACGCGGTCCACGGCACAAAACCTTCGCCGTTCAACTGCTCGTCGTTGAACTTCAGAAGTTTCAGGCCGTCTTCTTCGGTCAGTTCCCGAACCACCCGCATCGGATCCTTCGCAGGCTTTTCGATGCCGGCCCGCGACTGGAGGTCCCAGAGTTCGGTGGCAAACGAGAAAATGCCGAGGTGGTCATAGGTCCACTCGATGAAGCCACCGGAGGTATTGCGCCGTCCGCGCTCATCGAGTTCCGGGAAGGCATCGTAGACCGAGATCGGCGGGTATCCGGTGATCTCCTGGCCGATCTTGCCCATGACTTCGTAGACCTCCATGTCCCGCGGCGGGATCGCAGCGTCGCCGACAGCACACGGGGAACGCAGGATCACCCCACCCATGGTGTGATAGTTCTGGATGATTGAAATGTTGCGGTGCTGGTCGATGAAGCCGGCCACCGCCCGCGTTTCCGGCTCGGAGAGCGGGAAGGGGCCGCCACCACGCTGGTAAACCGACCAGTTTGCCGGCCAGTTGCGATTCTGGTCGATGCCGTACTTCGGCGGGGCAATCTTCACCGGGCCGCGCACCCAGTCGTTCA
The DNA here is from genome assembly GCA_964462545.1 of uncultured Thermomicrobiales bacterium. Taxonomy (GTDB): domain Bacteria; phylum Chloroflexota; class Chloroflexia; order Thermomicrobiales; family CFX8; genus CAYWXR01. Next base: position 55,548 of record CAYWXR010000015.1, on the reverse strand, counting down.
GGTAGCCCTCGGTGTAAATGCGATAGAAGGTGCCGGTCAGCTCATCGGGCCGGCGCTTGACCATCAGCCGGTCGTCGTGTTCGGAGATGCGCCACTCGCCCTTGGGATCCGGCACGCGCATCTGGACCACCAGGCCGTCGTTATTGATGTCATCCGGCACAAGGCCCTCGTGATCATCAACTTCCGGCCAATTGCGCACCGAAGAGCGCAGAGTGATCGGCGTGGTCAGGTACAGTTCGGCACCATCCGGCTGCACACGCGGTGCAATGTAGAAAGTGCGGGTATCCAGCAACGTCGTAATGTCGGCATCGTTGCCGTAGCCCAGCAACAGCATCTCGGCGGTGTAGAGCGCCACATTGCAACCGGTGACTTCCCCGGCGTGAATATTGCCGTCGATGTACATCGCAGGCTTGTCGGTATCTGCGCCGGTCTCCTGGTTGGTAATGGTCAGGACCCAAATGTCGCGGCCCTCGTACGACTTGCCAATGGAGTCCAGACGCGCGAGGTTGGGATACTGTTCGACCCATCCGTTCAGAATCGCTGTCAGTTCGTCAAACTTGTGAAAGCGCGTAATGTCAATGCGCGCATTGGTTTCAGGCACCGGTTGCTCCTTCTGCACCACCGTTCGGTTCCATTCACGGGAGAGTATCGCACTCTTTCTGAAATGGCACACACAGCGCCGTTGCTACAATGCCTGAAAGTGGACGATACCTGTGAATGGAGCAACCATGGCGCGCAATCGACGAAATGACAGTGTGGCGGGCACACTGCGCTGGTTCGCGTTCTTTGCAATTGCCTACCTGGGGACGGTTGCAATCGTTAATCTGATCCTGGATCGTCCGATGCTTGGCTCGATGGTGGGCTCAGCCATCGGCATTATTATCGTGCTGTTCATTGCTCTCTGGTTCCGTCACTGGCGCAAGAGATAACACACAACACAGACACTTCAGGAGACTAACCATGTATACAGCCATCGACCGCGTCCTCGAAGAGGCGATCGCCGAAGGGAAGGTTCCCGGTGTCGTCGCAATCGCTGTCAACGAGGATGGGAATTTCTACGAAGGCACGGCCGGCAAGCGGGGCCTCGGCGACGGCCCGGACATGTCCCTCGATACGGTCTTCTGGCTGGCATCGATGACCAAGGCCATCACCTCGATTGCCGCAATGCAGCTCGTCGAGCGGCAGTTGGTGACCCTTGATGAACCGCTGGCCGCGAAACTGCCGCAACTGGCGGAAGTCCAGGTGCTGGAGGGCTTCGACGAGAACAACGAGCCACGCTTCCGCGCCCCGAAACGGCAGATCACCCTGCGACACCTGCTCACCCACACCGCCGGATTTGCCTATCCCGTTCTGAATGCCGACCTCTGGAAGTTGCATCAGCAGACCGGCCAGACCATGACCGCCCTCGACATGCCAATGGTGACCGATCCGGGCGAACGCTGGGAGTATGGCGTTGCCACCGACTGGGCAGGACGTCTGGTCGAACACCTTTCTGGCCAGAACCTGGAGGACTACTTCCGGGAGAACATTTTCGCACCGCTGGGGATGTCGGATACCAGCTTCCAGCCGGGGCCGGATCAGATTGCACGCCTGGCTACCCGCTACCAGCGCAAGTCCGACGGCTCGCTGGAAAAGATCGAGGTCAACCCGCCTGAATACCCGTGGATCTATAGCGGCGGTGGGGGGCTCTTCTCGACCGGCCCGGACTATGCCCGATTCCTGCAAATGCTGCTGCGGGGCGGCGAACTGAACGGCAACCGGGTGCTCGACAGGAGCACCGTCTTCAGCATCGGCGAAGATCACCTGCAGGGACTTACGGTGGGGGATATGCGTTCGGTCAACCAGGATGCGATGAACGACATCCCGGCGTCCCGCGAGGCGGTCAGCCTCTGGGGGCTGGCCGGCATGATCAACACCGTCGACTTCCCGACGGGACGCACCGCCGGTAGCTGGACCTGGGCCGGGGTCTGCAACACCTACTTCTGGGTCGACCCAACCCGCAAGATCGCCGGCATCCTGATGGCCCAACTCCTCCCCGGCAGCGATCCCGATGTCCTCAAGATCTACGCCGCCTTCGAACGCGCCATCTACGACGCTCTCGGAGAAAGCTAGCAGACCAACCCGGCACCAGCCCTGCCAGGGTAGAGGCGGTGGGCTGTGGTCTACCCCACCTCAAACCGCGAGTCGGTTGCGTAGACGGTGCGGGCGTTGACGATGGTGGCGAGGACCTCGAGGTCGAGCAGGCGGGATGGTTCCACCTCGGTCGGGTCTTCAGCGAAGATGACGAAATCGGCGAGCTTTCCGGGCGTGATGCTGCCCTTGCGATCCTCGGAAAACTCGGCCCAGGCGGCGTCGAGGGTGTAGCCCTTCAGCACTTCGTCGATCGTCAGGCACTCCTCCGGCCAGCGTCCGCCAGGAGGATTACCGTCCAGGCCCTGCCGGGTCACTGAAACGTAGAACCCGACCCGTGGATCGAGGGTTTCCACCGGCCAGTCAGTACCAAGACAAATGCGTGTGCCGCAATCAACGAACGACCGCCAGGCATACGACGTCTTGATCCGCTCCGGGCCGACCCGGGATTCCACCCAGGCAAGGTCGGTCACGGCATGGCACGGCTGGAGCGAGGCGATGATGCCCAGTTGCGGGAAACGCAGCATATCCTCGCGGGTAATCACCTGCTCATGTTCGATCCGGTGACGGTGGTCCGGCCAGTGATGCTTCTGCATCGCCCGTTCGATACTGTCCAGCGCCATCCGGCAGGCACCGTCGCCAATAGCGTGGAGCGCCACCTGGATATGATGGGCGTGCGCACGCTCGATAATCGGGTCCAGCTCTTCCTGGGTAATCCGGTAAACGCCATGATTGCCGGGATCATCGGAGTATGGCTCGAGCATGGCGGCTGTACGGGAGCCGAGCGTGCCATCGAGACTCAGTTTCAACGCGCCATACTTGATCCAGTCATCACCGGTACCGGTGCGCGCTCCGATCGCAATCATCGGCTCCAGGAATGGCGTATCAACCTCCCAGCCGCGTACCAGTGCGTTTACCCGGACAGTCAGGTCTCCGCGATCGTGGAAATCCCGAAACAGTGCGAGGTCCTCAGCCGGTGCGTTGTCATGGATACTGGTCACGCCAAAACGCGCAGCCTCCTCCAACGCGAGTTTCAGGCCGCGTTCGCGGGCGGCAGCGTCAGGAACAGGAAGGATATTCTGGACCAGATTCTTGGCTGTCTCCAGCAGGATGCCAGTCGGTTCGCCATGTTCATCCCGCATGATCTGGCCACCATAGGGATCGGGTGAATCGCTGGTGATGCCGGCCAGCGCCAGTGCCCGGCTGTTTGCCCAGCCGACGTGCCCATCCACCCGGCCAAGATAGACCGGGTGATCCGGGGCTACCTGGTCAAGGTCTGCCTTTGTTGGCCAGGCCACCTCGTCGGTACGCTTGGTGTGGTCCCAACCGCGGCCAACAATCCAGTCGCCATCCGGCGTGCGCTCGACCTTTTCGGCCACCCGGCGCTGCATTTCCTGCATGGTAAACGCGCCGACCAGGTTGACATTGGCCAGCGACATACCACCGCTGATGAAATGAGTATGGGCATCAATCAAACCTGGCAGCAGCACTGCGCCCTGCAGATCGACCGTCTTCCGTGCCTGCTTCCGCAGCGATTCGAGTTCATCATTCGACCCTACGGCGAAAATGCGCCCCTGATGGACGGCCACCGATTCTGCCCGGGGCAATGCGGGATCGATCGTCAGAACCCGACCATTGAAAAAGACCAGATCGATCATGCATGCCTCCTGTTTTGTCAGTCTGCTGCGGTATTCAGCCTGTACATTCCCCGGTCGCTGCTCGCGCCATACACGACCGAGCCATCTCCGCGAACAGCATAGTTGACGTTGTTGGACACCGCGACAAACCCGAACGGGTCCGACGAGGTAATCCGGGCAGATGCCACCGTTCCCGGCGGAACACCGTCGATGAACGGCAGATAGACGTAGTCACTGCCGCCGGCCGGCAACGTCACGCGGATTGGCTGTGCCAGCAAGGGGTCACCAATGTCCGAGAAGAGGTCAATACTGACTTGCTGGGACGCGTTCGGGTTGAGATTGGCAATGTTGATGCCGGAGTTGTCATTCCGGTTTGCCTGGCTATCCTCGCGGAAGACCAACGGCAACACAGCAGCATTCTGACCAACCGGGTTGGCCAGATAGGACATCGCCTCAACCGTTTCGTATTTCACCTCGTCGATAGCCACCACCACCGGCGCGGTGCTGGTGATGGTCGCATTGCCGACAAACTCCTCCTGGGAGACGGTATGCGGCGTGTAGATGTATTCCATACTGCGTGGCTGGATGGTGATGGTCTCCTCGCGGACGAACCCGCCCCCCGATTCGAAATAGCGAATCGTGACGTTCGCCACCCGGTCAGACACATTGGCAAGGTTCACTCCGGTGTTCCATCCGTTGTAGCCGGAGAAAAGCAACGGCGCGCTCATCGGCTGGACAGTCGCCGAGAAGGAAACATCTGCCGCAACCGCGACATTGGTCAACGCCATCTCGGTCATCGGCTTCGACCGATGCGCCAGCACGCCCACCGGCCCGTTGGCCGTGATGCTCGCGTACCCGACCCATTCGGTCTCGCCGATCTCGGCCAGCAGGTCAATACCGACATGCCCGGCAGCCGGAATCGAGACGGTCATCGTCCGGGCAACGCCCTCGCTCCCGAGGCGATTTCCGGATGGATAGAGCCGTACCGTAGCGGTGACTGCATCGGTGTCGTGGAAATTGGCAATGCGAATAATGGTGTTCCATTGGTGGTTGGTCTGGACAATCGGCAGGAACCACCCGGAACTGCTGTTTGCCTGTGAAGCCGCCAGATCAGCCTCGGCAACTGCCGTGTAGCCGGTCACCACCGAAGCGCCATCAGACCACGTTGCGACCCTGGTGTCCGGGGTCACTTCCTTGACACTGGCGACCAACAGGCAACCGGATTCGATCTTTACCGGAGCGCCCGGGCGAGGCAGTGCAAGCGATGTCGAGGAGATGGACCGGCTGGAGCCACCCCGGAGCCAGAGTTGCGCCTGGCGCGTCCAGCCATCAGCCCCGCCCACCCAGAGCGAGACTGCGCAATGATCCTCGGAGAGGTTCTGCATGGAGATCTTGCCGTACCAAGGGCCGGCACCATTCGTCGTTCCGACATGCGGCACCCACGGCATGTAGACCCAGTTCACCGGTTGTGCGGCAACCTGTTGTACCTGCATTGCCGGCAATACCGCAGCCATACACGCCACGGCTACCAGCCACAGCACCAACAGCGTTCCAGGACGCCGCATTCAGTATCCTCCTGGAGATAGGGCTATCCCTGCCTGAACGTAGAAAATCGCGGATAACCGGCTACCCCATCTTGTCGATGGCACCCCTGCAATTCGAGATGCCGAACATGGCGCGGCAGTTAGGATACCGCCGCAGGAGCGAGTGTCGCTACCCTTCCAGCGCGTCGAGCTTGGCTTCAACACGATCCAGTGCCTCGGTCAGCGCCCGCTGCTGCAACGCAACGGTGAGGTCGCCTCGAGTTCGTTCGAGTACTCCCCGCACCATATCGGTTGTCCGGCGCAATCCACCGGTCACAGCATCAGGATAGTCGACGGTGACCAGCAATCCGTAAATATCGTCCATCACCGCCAGAGTTTCGCCAGCCCGGTCGAGATCCCAGCGGCGCATGGCATCCAGTGAGTAGCGGCGCATTTCACCGGCGGCCTCGCCAAGACCATTGAGGTAGACACTGTCCTCGACGCCGATATCGCCCGGCCCCGGCAGATCGCGTCCGGCAATGATCGCGAACACGATGCTCGCCTCGGCAAACTCTTTCTGGGCATCTCGCATATAGCCGGCCCAGTAGATCTGCGGGTAATCGGCCAGTAGTTCGGCCAGCCCATCGTTCATCCGGCGAGCTTCGGAGAGCAGGGTGTCGGCTTCATCGAAATCATGCCGGTGGACAGCCCGGATGGTGTTGGCACTTAGCCGGACAATTTGCCGGGATTCTGCCAATGCCCGCTCACGGGCTGCGTTCACCCCTTCGAGGTCCGCGAGAATCCTCTCGCCAATGGTGGATATCCGCTCCGAAATAGACGCCATCTGCTCTCCCTTGTAATTGCGCACGTCTAGCAAGGCATTATTGTCTGTGTAGTCTAACCACCGTGCGATACTCATGTAACGCTCGACAATGCGTTCAGTTTCTGCATGTGCACCCAACGAACGGTATTCAACGCAATACCTCAATCAGGACACACACAAGCAACGGATTCTGATTGACGAACTTCCTCGAAACTTGGTACGCTATGCACGTTCCAGTCTGTCACTGGTTGACGGAGTGGGGCAATAACGCTGAATGCGTGGACCGGGAGTAGTAGACCAGGTAATACAGCGAGCCGCCGGGTGGTGCAAGACGGCAGATTCTGGTCGAACTCGCCCGCGAGCAGCAGGTGTCAAGGGACAAGACCCCGAGCATTTGCCGGAGACGCCTCCGTTATCAGGCGATCAAGCGAACCGGAAGTTCGCAATGTTCACGGGGCCGTAGCTCAGCTGGGAGAGCGCAACACTGGCAGTGTTGAGGTCAGGGGTTCGAGCCCCCTCGGCTCCACAAGTTTTCCGAACGCCTCCGGTTAAGCGGGGTGGTACCGCGGAAGTTGAGCCTTTCGTCCCTGAGTGGACGAAGGGCTCGATGCATTTTTGAGAGAGGATCAGTCTGATGGTCTCGACAACCAAACCCGCCACCAGACGCGAACGTTACAACCCGCACGCGTTTGAAGCCCGCTGGCGTGAGGAATGGGCAAAGGCGGAGCTTTACAAACTCCGGCCCGATGACACTTCCAAACCCAAGTGGTACGCGCTGACGATGTACCCCTACCCCAGCGGCGATCTTCACATCGGTCACTGGTATGCCATGGCTCCATCCGATGCCGCGGCGCGCTATCGCAGGATGCAGGGCTACAACGTCTTCTTCCCGATGGGTTTCGATGCCTTCGGCTTGCCGGCCGAGAATGCTGCCATCCGTCGCAACATCCACCCTTACACCTGGACGATGGCCAACATCGAGAACATGCGCCGACAGATGCGCTCGATGGGCACGATGTTCGACTGGGAGCGGGAAGTCATCACCTGCACCCCGGATTACTACAAGTGGAACCAGTGGATCTTCCTGCGCATGTATGAGGAAGGTCTGGCCTACAAGCGCAAGGCACCGGTCTGGTGGTGCCCGAAAGACCAGACCGTGCTGGCCAACGAGCAGGTGATCGACGGTTGCTGCGAACGCTGCGGCACCGAAGTCTACCGGCGAGAACTGGAGCAGTGGTTCTTCAAGATCACCGCCTATGCCGACGAACTGCTCGATTTCAGCCAGATCGACTGGCCAGAGCCGGTCAAGCATATGCAGACCAACTGGATCGGTCGCTCCGAAGGTGCACGGGTCAAGTTTGCAACCGATTCCGGCGAGTCCATCGAGGTCTTCACCACCCGGCCGGATACGCTCTGGGGCGCAACCTTCCTGGTGCTGGCTCCTGAACATGCACTGGTGCAGTCGCTCACCACCGATGAGCAGCGTGCCGAAGTCGAGGCCTATATCGCCCAGACCAGCCGGCAATCGGAGATTGAGCGGCAATCCACCACCCGGGAGAAGACCGGTGTCTTCACCGGTGGCTACGCCGTCAATCCGGTAAATGGCGAACGCATCCCGGTCTGGATCGGCGATTACATCCTGGCGTCCTACGGGACCGGTGCCGTGATGGCTGTGCCGGCCCACGACGAACGGGACTTCGAGTTTGCGCTGAAGTATGACCTGCCAATTGTGCCGGTCATCGAACTGCCGGAAGGTGCAACTGCTCGCACTGCCACCCGCAAGGATGGCACCGAGGTTACCTTCCATAGCGAACAGGGCACGATGATCAACTCCGGCGAATTGACCGGCACTCCCGGCGATGTCGCGGTCGAGCGAACCATCAAATGGCTGGAAGAGCGCGACCTGGGCACCGGCGAGGTGACCTACCGCCTGCGTGACTGGCTGATCAGCCGGCAGCGCTACTGGGGCACGCCGATTCCGATCATCTATTGCGACAACTGTGGCACCGTCCCGGTTCCCTACGAGGATCTGCCGGTCGTCCTCCCGGAAGATGCCGAGTTTGCACCGACCGGTGAATCACCGCTGAAGACCCACCCGGCCTTCACCAACGTGCCCTGCCCGAAGTGCGGTGGCAACGCCCGGCGTGATTCCGACACGATGGACACCTTCGTCGATTCCTCCTGGTATCACTTCCGGTATCTGAGCCCGCACGAGGACACGGCACCATTTGACCGTGATATGACCGAGCGCTGGACGCCGGTCGACCAGTACACCGGTGGCCGTGAACACGCCACGATGCACCTGCTCTATGCCCGCTTCTTCACGAAGGTGCTGCGTGATCTCGGGTTGGTCTCCTTTGGCGAGCCGTACAAGAAACTGGTGAACCAGGGCTTCATTCTCGGTGAAGACAACGAGAAGATGTCCAAGAGCCGCGGCAATGTGGTCGACCCGGATGATCTGGTTGAACAACTGGGCACCGACACGGTGCGATTGTTCCTGATGTTCATGCGTCCGTGGGGACAGGCCGGCCCGTGGGATTCCAAGGGCATTACCGGTATTCACCGGTTCCTGGAGCGTGCATTCACCGTCGTCAACGAAACGGTAGATAACCCCGGCGATGGCCCGGAAACCCCGGAAACACGGCAGTTGCAGCGGATCACCCATCAAACGATCAAGGCCGTCACCGAAGATGCCGAATCGTTCAGTTTCAACACGATGGTGGCCCGGTTGATGGAGTTCGTTAACGAACTGATGAAACTCAAGGACACGCCAACCGCCAACACCGCAGCCTGGAAGAAAGCGACCCGTACGCTGGCTCTGCTGCTGGCACCAGGTGCACCGCACGTGGCCGAGGAGTTGTGGCACCGGATGGGATTCCCCTTCAGCATCCACAATGAATCGTGGCCAAAATGGGACCCGGAACTGGCCGCCGAAGACACGATCGAAATTGCGGTGCAGGTCAACGGCAAGGTTCGCGGACGGATTGAACTCCAGGCCGATGCCGACCAGTCGTCGGCGATCGCTGCTGCCAGGGCAGATAGCCACGTAGCCGGCCACCTCGAGGGCAAGTCGATCGTCAAGGAGATCTACGTCCCCGGCCGTCTGGTGAATTTCGTGGTGCGGTAGGCCGCAACCCTGAACTGATAATCCGGCAAAGGAGGAATCCGAAATCCTGGTGGAGATCGGATTCCTCCTTTGTGTGAATAACCATTCCCGGCCAATATATCGCCAGATTTGGCCAATTTGCGCGACTGCACTATCCTTAGGTGTTTGGGAGTCGCGTTCTCGTTGAACAGGAAAGGAAACGCAGTCGCCCATGGCAGCACAGAATTCCTTCGACATCGTCTCCAAATTCGACGCGCAGGAACTGCGCAACGCTGTCGACCAGACGATGCGTGAGGTCAATACCCGCTATGACCTCAAGGACAGCAAGACGACCATCGACCAGGAGCCGGACAAACTCGTTATCAATACGTCCGACGAAATGGCCCTGCGGGCAGTTCGGGATATCCTGGAAAGCAAGGCGCTCCGCCGGGAGATCTCGTTGAAGGTCTTCGACTATCAGGCCGAAGAGGAAGCATCCGGCGGCCGGGTGCGGCAAACCGTGAAACTGCGCCAGGGACTCAATGATGAACTGGCAAAGAAGATCTCCAAGGACATCCGCACCAACTTCAAGAAGGTCAACTCCCAGATTCAGGGCGACCTGATCCGGGTGACCGCCAAGAGCCGGGATGACCTGCAAGAGGTTATCCAGATGGTCAAGGCAGCGGATTACGACATGCCGCTGCAGTTCACCAACTATCGATAGGTACCCAGGCTTGCGGGCGCACGTGATTGCGCCCGTCTGCATTTACGGCATTTGCCGCAAATAACGGAGAACACATGGCGCAAGCAACACAACCGACATTCCATATCGTGACCATGGGATGTTCCAAGAACCGGGTGGATTCAGAGGGAATGACCCAGGTCCTGACCGAACGCGGCCTCAAGCACGACGAGGACCCAGGCTCGGCCCAGGTCGTGATCGTCAATACCTGCGGATTCCTCTCCGCCTCCCGTGCCGAATCGGTCGGCATGCTCCGAGAACTGCTCGATCACAAGCGTGAGGACCAGCTGGTCATCGCCGCGGGCTGTATGCCGGCACTGCCGGCTCGCCGGGCGGAACTTCCCGAAGGTGTCGACGCCATCCTTTCAACCCACGAGTGGGACACCATTGGTGACGTTGTCGGTGATTTGCTGAAACTGCCGCCGGTCCAGATTGCCGGTTGCCAGGGGATGCTCACCTCGTTCCGCCGCGTTGAGGCCGGGCCAAGCGCCTATGTCAAGATCGCGGACGGCTGCGACCACAATTGCCACTTCTGCACTATCCCGATCATCAAGGGCCGGCAAGTATCCAAGCGGCCGAGCGATGTCATCCGCGAAATTCAGGAACTGGTCGCCGGTGGCACCCGCGAGGTCGTCATGGTCGCCCAGGACACCATCCGCTACGGCGCCGACCTTGGCATCAAGCACGGGCTCCCGAAACTGCTGGAAATGATCGTTGAGGAAGCGCCGGACCTCGACTGGCTGCGGATGCTCTACATCTATCCCAGCCCGCTCACGTTGCGTATGGTCGATGTCATGGCCGAGCACGACCAGTTGCTGCCCTACCTCGACATGCCGATCCAGCATGCCAACAAGGAAGTCCTGCGGAGCATGGGCCGCCCAAGCGATGTTGATATGACCCGCCGCCTGGTTGACCACGCCCGCAACAAGATGCCGGATGTCGCCATGCGCACTACCTTCATCGTGGGCTATCCGGGCGAGACAGACGAGCAGTTCATGACGCTGATGGACTTCGTTGAGGAAATGGAGTTTGACCACGTCGGAGTCTTCACCTACTCCCACGAAGAGGGCACAAAGTCGGCCCTGCTGCCGAATCCGGTGCCGGCACACATCGCCGAGGAACGGCGCAACGCCCTGATGGAACTCCAGCAGGGGATTTCACTGCGCAAGAACCAGGCGCTGATCGGTCAGGAACTGCAGGTGCTGGTGGAAGCGATCGGTGAAATTGAGGATGGCGAGGGCAACTCCGAGCCGATCACCGTTGGCCGTGCCCGCCGGCACGCTCCGGAAGTCGACGGTATGGTCTTCATCCCCGGTGCGCATCCGGTTGGCGAAATGGTGAATGTCACAATTCAGGATGCCAGCCCGTATGACCTCTGGGCAGTCGACCCGGCGACGCTGGCTAATCGGGAGCGGATTGACCGGATTGGCCGGGAAGCTCGACGACGTTCGCGCCGGAACCACTCGGTTCGGCCCGACCAGGCCGGCCGTCTCGGAGACGGGCGAAGACGCCGCGGCCGTTCGCTGCCGATGGCTCCTTCCACACCCTCTGAAACATAACCCACTGCTCCGGCGCAAGGCTGATGTACTGTTCCAGCACTTCAGCCATGCGCTGGACGCCCTTGCGAACATCCGCATCCCGGTCGCTGGTCTTCTCGATGTAAATCGGGTCGACTATGTGGAACAGGTAGCGATCCGGATTCCGGTTGTCATCGCGGATAGCAAACAGCGGCACCAGTGGCGCGCCGGTATCGCGCGCCATCCGGACAGGGCCTTCCGGGAGCGTGGTCTCTACGCCAAAAAACTCGACCGGGATGCCCGAGCCGGTTTCGGAGAAATCCCGGTCGGCAACCAACCCGACAACCTCACCGTTACGTAGTGCCCGGTAAATCCGGCGCACCGATCCGGGAGAGGTGCGTTCTATCCGTCCGCCGGATGTCCGGCTACGCCAGTAGATAACCGCCGCAAACACGACCTCGGATACGGTTGGCGCGGTCAGAATCAGCGGTCGGAACTTGGTCCGGACGATGTATTGACCAACAAAATCGAACGCTCCGAGATGGGCCGAGAGCAACACTGCCCCGGTGCCACCTTCCAGTACGCGATCGAGAACCTCCCAGTTTCCGGTATCCAGACGGATCATCCGGGTCAGGTCATCCAGTTGATAATAGGGCGCCCGGGCAAGATCCCAGAAATTGCGTGCCGAGGTGCGAAACACGTTGATCGACTGGTCGCGCAAGCGTACGGGATCGACATTGCCTCGCTGGACGTGCAGCAGGTTGCTGGCAACGTTGCGACGATAGGTAATTGAGCGCCAGTAGAGCAGCGAGCCAATCCGGTCACAGAGCCAGTAGCCGACTTTCAGCGGCACGATCCGGGCAATCCAGCCGAATACCCGCCCGCCAAACTCTCCAATACGTGTGGCCATCGGTTTGTCGCTGCGGCTGGCCACCGGTTCCCGGGGAGCCTCTTTCGGCACGGTCCGCAAGCTCGGAGCATTCACCTCGTCTGCTGCGGAACGGGGCCGGCGTGCCGGCAGGAGTGGCGCCCTGGCGCGATCCTCAGGAAGACGCCCCATGCTCACCCTGTTCTGTTGTCAGTTTTGGCGCGATTTGCTGGTTGTGGATTCCCGCCTCAACCGTACCCGGTTCATCCTCTTCCAGGTAATACAGCGCGTCGTAGATCACCGGGAGTCCGCGAATCACACAGACTGCCACCGACGAATAGACAACGAACCAGACCAGCATTCTGAAAGGCTGGAAATCGTAGAGGTCGTAGAGCAGGGTTCCTTCAGCGGACGGCAAGGTCGTGGCATGCATCCAGGTCAGCAACACAAATGCAACGGCCTTCGACCAACCGTAGTAGGAACGGCTGAAGCGCGAAGCTGTCAGGAAATGGGTGAGCCGGGAACGGGCCATCGTCTCGGCCCCGAACGCTGTCTTGCCATGCTGCAGGGCAACCGACCGCATTACATCCACGGTAAATGAACGGCTGAGCACCACCAGCGGCACCCAGACACCGATCAGATGGAGATGGGCAAAGACCACCCAGAGGACGTTCTCGACGATCCGGTCTCCGGCGATGTCCAGCACCGCGCCAAGACGGCTGGTGGAGCCACGTCGCCGGGCAACCCAACCATCCACACCGTCGCCGGCAAAGACGACAGCGATCAGGAACCCGGCCAGCACGACGAGCATGTAGCTGCCGGAATAGATCATGGCGATGGCACCGAAGAGCAAGGCAACCCGCCCCACGGTGATCAGATTTGCCATGTGCCCCCTGTGTGGACTCGAGCTATCCAACCATTTCAATCCCGTTGAGTATAGCAATCAGCCGATCATCAGTGGACCTGATGCCGGATTTCGCACTCAGCAGGAAGCAGTTTTCGCGCTGGAAAGCAGCAGAATGATCACCTTACCGGCCAATGATTCGCCAGAGAGCAATCGCGGTCGCGAACTGCACCATCGGGGTAATGGCAACCAGCAGGCGAGCTGCCACCCGGTCAAACCGAATGACCAGGGTTGCCAGCGCCGCATTGATCACCAGCACAGCAATGGCCAGCAGCGGCAACATCCAGATCGCACTGCCCGGACCGGTTTCCACTACCTGACCGTCCGCATTCCACCGCAATGGTATCCGCTCCGGCAGGAAATCAACCTCGTTGAACGTATAGGCCAGCAACAACACCGGAATAATGACCCCAACCGCCACCAGCGTTGAGGCGATCCGGTCGGTCAGCAACAGGTTGCGGTAAAGGCTGATGCTCTGGTTGATCGGCGCAAGTGCATCCGAGCGGCGGCGGCGCGGCAGGGCGCCGGGCGCGCCGGTCTCCACAACCGGGCCGGTAATGCCAGATTGCTGCACCAGCACTCCCCCGGATCGGCGACGTTCCAGTTCCTGGATGAACAGGACAGGGCGTTCGGGGGAGATGGCAAACACCGCGGCAGCGGTGGTGATGCGAACCCGCCGGTGAGGGGCAACCGTTGCCCACGAGTGCCAGGTTCCTTCGCGTGTTCTGATCGTCGAGACACGATAGCCCGGCCAGTAGGGTTCCCGCTGGGGCAGGTCGAACCGGTCCCGCAATTGGTAGGTGATGTCCAGAATATCGTCGTAGGGAATCCGCCGGGTGGTGCGCTGGTGTTCGATGATGAGCTGATCTTCACCGAGGATGTAGCGAATCGACGCCAGCCCGCGCAACATGATCCAGACCCGGAAGGCTGCGGCCAGCGCCCCCACCATCAGCAGCACCCAGACGACCCTTGCACGGCTATCGTCCTGAATGGTCAGCAGGAGCGACAGCAGGGCGATCAGCACAAGGCCGGCAATGAAGAGATGCCCTACCAGGCGGCCATATCCGGCAGCAGGGCGCCAGATACCGCGTCCAAGCACCAGATTACCGCCAGCCGGTTCGTCGGCCCACGCATCATGCAATGTCTGGTCCGCTCGCCGGCCCTCCATCGCCCCGCATTTCTCTCCATCAACGTATGCCCGGTTGTCGAACCTGAGTATAGTCCCCTAACAGAACGAGGGAGAGCGACTGCTCTCCCTCGTTCTGTTTATCCCTGGATGGTTCCGCTCACCTGCCCGGGTCTAACCCTCGGCGGACTGGGAGGGAAGGGTGACGTCGGTTTCGATGTCGGCGCTGTCCAGCAGGCCCTGCACCCAGCGGGCGAAGGCCACATTGCGTTCCTGGTTCAACGCATCGACCGTCAACGGGCGGTCCTCTTCGAACTCGAGCATCTGGATAATGTGCCAGCCGAATTGCGACTGCACCGGCTCGGAGATTTCTCCCGGCTCCAGCGCAAACGCTGCCTCGGCAAACTCATCAACATAGGTGTTGCGAGTACCCCAGCCGAGGTCACCACCTCGAGATGCGCTCTGGGTATCAATGCTGACTTCCTGTGCCACATCCTCAAAGGCTTCATCCTCAAGCCGGTTCAGCACTTCCCGGGCAGCCTCTTCGGTTGCAACCAGGATATGCGCCAGGTGTGCCTGGTCTGCCCGGGTTTCAACACCCGACGCCAGTTGTTCCTGGGCTCGCTGGCGAGCCAGGGCCGGCTCGACCACCAACCGCTCGAAGTCGCCGCGGCTCATGCCGGAAGGCTTCAGGAAGTTGGTCTCGAGCGCTTCATAGTTCAGTTCTGCCGACCGCCGGGCATCTTCCGGCGTCATGGTTGCCGTCGGTGCGATCGTCGGCGACGGTTCGGCTGTCTCGTCAGGTTCCGCGGTCTCTTCCGGCTCCGGTGTTCCGGTAGGTTCACCTTCGCCTTCTGCTTCTTCCGATTCGGCCGTCTGCTGGACGAACGAGGTCGAAAGCGCCGCTACCGTCTGGGTGATCTGCACCTCAAACGCCTCGGTCGTGGCCGTAGCCCAGACCATCGCGGTCGGGTCGATCTCCAGGGTCGGTGTTGGCGATCCCAGCGGAGCGGGCGAGAGGATCTGGAGTGCGAACTCCGAAACCTCGGCATCGTTAATCATGATCCCGAGTGATGTGAGGTTCTCGACGATCAGCCGATCCTCAATCATCATCTCCACCGTCTCCGGGTGGGCATTGACGCGGTTGTTTTCCAGGTCGTTCAGCTCAGCCTGCAAGGTTTCCAGCGTGGCCTGCAATTGCGGCCCGGTATCCTGGGTCGCGTTCTGCAACTGCTGGGCGGTCCGGGCAATTTCCTGCCGCACGAGATACTGCCGCAGCTTGATGTAGTCAACCTTGCGAATCTTGGATCCGTTTACCGTGGCAACCGTCTGACGCGGGAACCAGTAATACTGGTAAACCGCGCCGATGACCAGCGCCAGAATGACGACCACAGCAGCAGCGCCGGTCAGGATAAGCAGGATCTGCCGCTGGCGATGCTCCTGCTCCCGCCGGGTAACATGGCGCTGGGATGTCGCCGACCCCATGCCGAGCCGGTTGCGTAATCGATCTAACATACGATGTAACCTGCCCCCACGTGGGTGGTCCCGGGATCGTGCCCGCCGGACTGGTATCACCTGCCGGCAGGCCTGACCCGTAGGGCCGTGCTATGCCTCGGCGTCGGAGCTATCCGCAGCCGGCGGGGCATCCTGCCGTGGGGCGGAAGGCCGAGGGCCATCCTGCTCAAAACGACGCGGTCCGCGATCGAATCCGCCCGGCCGTGGTCCACGGTCGCGGCCACCACGTCCACCGCGCTCGCGGCCATCGCGGACACCTTCGGTGAACGGCAGCAGTCCCAGGTGCCGTGCGCGCTTGATGGCGATTGCCAGCGAGCGCTGATGCTTGGCGCTGGTGCTTACCCGGCGGCGCGGTTCGATCTTGCCGCGGTCGGAGATGAAGCGCCGCAGGAGCGCGACATCCTTGTAATCAACGTGCACGATGCCTTCAGCGGTCAGCGGGTCCATCCGCCGGCGTGCGAACGAGCGGCCACCACCGCCGCCACCGCCACCAAACCGGCGAGGCGGCCTGCCGCCTGATCGTCCACCACTGCGTCGATCTTCTGACATGTTCTCTAACTCCCTGTCTGGTTCAGTCTGTTGTGTTCTGCAAGATGCTAGAACGGAACGTCATCAAAGTCGTCGAAGTCATCCCGTTCGGGGCGTCGCTGCTGCGGCTCCTGCTGCCGGCCACCACGCTGGTCATTGCCACCGTAGCCACCGCTCTGACGCGGCTGGAGGTCACCACCCTCGCCACCTTCATCGCGCCCGCTGAGCATGATGAAGTTATCGCAGTTCACCTCGACACTGGTGCGTTCCACACCGTCATTTCCGGTATATTGCCGGATTTGCAGCTGCCCCTCGACGAGGACACGAGTCCCCCGTCGCAGATATTGATCAGCGATTTCGGCGTTCCGGCGGAAACAGTTGACGCGATACCAGTCGGTCTCGTCAACGAAATTGCCGTCCTGGCCGCGCCGGCGTCGATTGACGGCCATCGTGAAATTGACGACCGGGTCTCCTGACGGCAAGTAGCGCATTTCCGGGTCTCGACCCAGATTGCCGACAAGCACGACTCGACTAAAACTTCGCGACATGATGCTGTCCCCTTCGTGCTGGATGCGGTCCCGGAAGCCGGCCAGACGCACTAGGCGTCGGCTTCGGCCTCTTCCGCGGCGTCGGCCGCCGGTGCTGCCTCGGCTTCAGCGGATGGAGCGGCCTGGCGCTCTTCCCTGCCTGCCTTCGGCTGCTTGACCACACGTTCTGTCAACGGATCATATCGCACCAGCAAGTGGCGGATAACGACTTCCTCGAGCCGGAGATCCCGCTCGATTTCGTCGATGAACCGTGGTTCGACATGGAAATAGTAGAGGACGTAGAAGGCTTCCTGGAAATTGTTGATCTCGTAGGCCAGCCGGCGCCGGCCCCAGGGGCTGTCGTGATTGACGGACTCGATTTCACCACCCTTGTCGGTGATGTAGCCCGAGACACGCTCGATCACCGTCGACAGGCCATCTTCGCCCACCGTCGGTGCTACAACGATCATGAGTTCATACTTGCGAGGATCTGGCGGATACTTCGCCACCGCGCAACTCCTTCCACTGGAGAAGTGCCGCTCGCTGCCCGGGGCCTGCGCTCTGCGCCCGCGACGGCGGCACTGAAAGGACACACACATTCAGATGTCCGGTGAACCGCTCACCAACGGATGAGTGTATCAGACAATGTCAACGAACGAACACACCCGGTTACAAACGGTGACACCCACGGCTGACCATCGCCACCGACAGGTTACGGCCCGGTACATTGCAGGCGGCTGCAGCCTCGGCCATCGCCAGGCGCACATCCTCAACATACTGTGGCCGGCTCAACGCCAGCACCGTTGGCCCCGCCCCGGAAAGCGCCGCACCGGCAGCACCTGCCTCAACAGCAGCCGCAATCACCGGCTTGAGATGCGGGAAGATTTCTGCCCGGTATGGCTGGTGCAACCGGTCTTCCATCCCGATCCGCAGATGCTCATCGTTTCCGGTGCGAAGTGCAACGGTCAACAACGAGCTACGGCTGACATTCGCCACCACATCCGCCATCGGGATATGTGTTGGCAGCACTGCCCGTGCATTGCTGGTGAACGCCGCAAGATCCGGCACAAAGAGCACCGGAGTCCAGGGAATGGACGAGGTGAGCAACTCACTGACAAACCGGTCGCCCGCAGGCGCGGAGACGGTGACACCACCCAGCACCGAGGCCGACACATTGTCGGCGTGCCCTTCCATTGCCCCGCCGATATCAATGACATCAGCATCCGGCACATCAGGCATGCCACCGAGGATCGCAGCCAGTTTGATGCCGGCAACAATCGCTGCGGCCGAGGAGCCCATCCCCCGTGCAATCGGGATATCACTTGCTACGGTAATCTCGCAGCCGGGTAACTTCAGTCCAAGCTGCTTTTCGGCCGTGCGCATGGCCTCGATGACCAGATTGCTGCCACCGAGCAGATCCGGCGAGCCGGCATCAATAATCTCGTCACCATCGGTCGTCCGGGCATCGACCCGGGTCCAGCGGTCCAGCGCAAGCGCAAGGCAGTCAAATCCGGGGCCGAGATTGGCAGATGATCCGGGTGCGGCAACGCTACAGTACATCTGCCATCATCCGGTCAAGACTCTCCAGCGTGGCATCAATCGTTATCGGGCGGTTTGCACCCGGCCCGGCATTTTCGCCCAGATGCCAGGAGACGATGGCATTGCTGTCTTTCATCAGATTGCCGGTGAGATAGGTCAGCACACGTTCGCCCGGTTTGATCTGTCCGGAGCTAACCAGCTTGCGAATGCCGGCCAGCCCGGTCGCCGAGGCCGGCTCACAGCCAATCCCTACCCGGTCGATGGCTGCCTTCGCTTCCAGAATCTCGGCATCACTGGCAGTGAGCACCAGTCCTTCGGTTTCAAGGACAACGTTTCGGGCCTTGGCGTAGTTCACCGGATTACCCACCTGGATGGCATCGGCAACAGTAGATGCCTGCACCGGCGAGTAGGTTTCGAACCCGGTCTTGTATGCGGCATAGAGCGGGGCAGCCCCTTCGGCCTGCACCACGGCGACCCGCGGCATGGTGTCGATCAGCCCGGCGGCCAGGCTCTCCCGGATAATCTTGCCGAGAGCGCTACTGTTGCCGAGGTTTCCACCCGGCACCACCACCCAGTCCGGGGTCTGCCACTTCATTTGCTGGAGTGATTCCAGAAAGATCGACTTCTGTCCCTCAAGGCGGAATGCATTGACCGAGTTGAGCAAATACAGGCCATAGCGATCGGTCGCCTGGCGCACCATGGTCATCGCGTCGTCAAAATCACCGCGCACCTGGACGATCTTCGCACCGTAGGCAATCGTCTGGGCCAGCTTGGCGATCGTGATCTTGCCTTCAGGGACGAAGACCACCGCCGGCAGGCCGGCCGTTGCAGCATAAGCAGCAACCGAGGCGCTGGTGTTGCCGGTCGAGGCACAGGCAACCACTTTCGCACCCACCCAGCGGGCATGGCTGACTCCAACCGTCATCCCGCGGTCCTTGAACGAACCGGTGGGATTTTCCCCCTCATGCTTGAACCAGACATCCGTGCCGGCGATATCGTTCAGTCGCTGGTCGTAATAGAGGTTGGTGTTACCCTCAGGTTTGGAGACAATCACATCATCCGGGAAAGGCGGCATCAACTCGCGATAACGCCAGACGCCCGAGCGCAGGGGATGGTCAATCGCTCCGAGCCGTGCATCAAGAGTTTCGCGGGTGATAGTCACCGGCCCCAGATCAACTTCCAGCAAACCGCCAGAACTGTCTGCCAGGCGCATTTCATCGGCCGGATAGGTCTCTCCGGTGCTGATCGAGCGGAGTCTCACCCTGCGTTCCTTCCCAGGTTGATTGCGATGGCCGGTCACATGCCGGATCCGTTCCGGGAGCATTTTGCCAGAGATTCCGGATCTTCGTCCGGGTTTCCATTATTCGGTCAATTGGTACACGCTCCAAAAAAGAAAGCGGGGCCGCGCCCGAAGGCACGGCCCCGCTTGAGCAAACCTGATGGAACTATTCGTTCAGTGTCCAGTTCTTCAGGCTCGGGATCGGGTTGTACTGCCAGATGTAGCTCTGGTGTCCACCGATCCGCTTGTGCTTGGCCGAGCGGCCGGCAACGGTGACGACGGTCATCTCGACCACGTCCTTCCAGACCTGCTCGGTGATCTGGTGCACCAGCTCGATCTGGCGTTCGCGGTCGATCGTGCCACGCAGCTCATCGTGCCACTCGTCGATCTGCGGATTCTGGTAGCGGGTGTAGTTCGCGCCGGACCAGTCGTTCGAGCGCTGTGCCACCCGGTCGGAGCGCCAGCGCTCCAGGTAGGCAATCGGCACCGGGCTCGACGGGCTGGTGGTGAACTTCTCAAGGTCAGCCGTGAAGCGGCTGGTGGTGTCCGGGTTGCCCGGGTCACCCGAGAAGTAGACGGCTGCAGTCACCGACTTCAACTGAACGTTGAAGCCCAGCTTCTCCAGCTCTGCCTTGTAAAGCTCCTGGGCTCGCTGGCGAACCGGCGAGTCAGAGGTCTGGTAGAGCAGGTCGAAGCCCTCGAAGCCGGCTTCATCAAGCAGCCGCTTGGCCTCATCCGGGTTGTACTCCCAGGTGATGTTCGGGTTCTCGAACGGTCCCATGTTCGGCAACAGTTCGGCAGTCGGCTCGTCGCCTTCACCGTAGAGCGTGTCCTTGATGATCTGCCGCGGGATAACCAGTTCGATCGCCTTGCGGATGCGCTGATCGCTGAAGATCGGGTGCTGGGTGGTCGGCTCGGAAACGTAGCCGTCAACCTCGGTGCGCGGGTCGGCGTGGTTCACCAGGATGCGCTCGTAAGAGACGCCCGGGGTGATATTCAGTTCGCCTTCGCCGGCCTCGACCAGCTGTGCGAGCACCTGCGGCTCGACGACAAGGTTCCACGCCCAGTCGGCCTCACCGGTCTGGAGCACGGCACGGGCAGCAGATGCAGCATCGCCACCACCCTTGAGCTCAATGGTGTCGAAGTGCGGCTTGCCCGGATCCCAGTAGTCGTCGAACTTCTCGTAGAGCACCACGTCACCAGGTCGGAAGTCGGTCACCTTGAACGGACCGGTACCGATCGGGTTCAGGTTGGCCGGTGCCTCACGGGCGGCTTCACCCATGTAATCGCGGAAGACGTGCTCCGGCAGGATGACACCGTTGTGGCCGCGGAAGATGTCGAACCAGAGCGGGTACGGCTCGGCGAAGTTGATCTTCACGGTGTAGTCGTCGATGATATCGATGGATTCGACGTCGCGGTACACACCCAGGGTCGTCGGCGAGTTACCCTCCGACATGATCCAGTCGTAGGTGAACTTGACGTCTTCGGCGTTGAAGTCTTCACCGTCGTGCCACTTGACACCCTGGCGAAGCTTCCAGATGCACCAGCGTCCATCCGGGTCGAGGGTTTCGTTCTCAACCGACGGATATTCGACGCCGAGGAAGAACATCGGGTTCAGGTCGTCGTCAAACTCATACAGTGGCTCATACACCACACGGGCGCCGTGGTAGTCCTTGGTGCCCTGGGCGTGGTGAGCGTTGAGGATGGTCACCGCCTGCCAGTAGATGAGGTTGATGTTTCCAAGCCCACCGCGTTCGCCTGCTGGCTCTTCGGTCTCTTCTTCATCCTCGTCGGCAGGAGCTTCTTCTTCCTCGTCTTCGTCAGCCGGATCCTCGTCCTCTTCTTCGGATTCCGATTCTGAGGTAGCAGTGGGATCAGCAGCTGGAGCAGTTGTTGCTGCCGGCTCGTCGTCATCGTCACCACATGCTGCCAGCAGGCTGGCAATCACCGGTGCGCTGAGACCCAGAGCCATAGCACGCTTGAGGACGGAGCGCCGGGTAAGAAGTCCGGCAAACACCTCTTCGCGCAGTGTCTCCAGGTTGCCGTTCTGCAAGGTCATGTACATCTCCTCCATGGGCCCGCGTTCGGGCCGCCATTTCCAGGATTACGTGTGTTACCGTCCTGAGTTGTTCGTCCCGCTTTCCTTTCCGCGCAGCATCGGGTCCCCTTCACCCATCCGCTGCTTTTTCCGGCCATTCCGGCCCCGTCCATCTACACCGCAGCATAGCAGTTCCTCCTCAGAACAATTCTGAAGAGAAGGCATGCAGTGGGTTCTTCATAAAGTGGGTCATGACATGGGCAGGCGTGTGGATTTCAACGCAACGACCCGAAAAACCAGTCCCGTCTGTTAGTACCACTGTTCAGTTTAGCCCGGATAAGCCAAATCTGGCATTATCCGGGCTTCCACCGTCTGAGTTCTACCGAGTATACGTGCGGACCTGCGGATCCGGATGCATTTAGCCCTGCGTTCGCCGCGGGTCGAATGCGTCACGCAGACCGTCACCTACATAGTTAATCGAGAGCACTGCCAGGAAGATCGCGGTGCCCGGGAAGATCACCAGCCACGCAGCAAACTCCATGTAGTTCCGGCCGTCGAACAGCAACCGGCCCCAGGTCGGGGTATCCGGCGGGAAGCCGAGGCCCAGGAACGACAGCGACGACTCGGTAATAATCGCAGCACCCACACCAATGGTTGCCGCCACGATCACCGGGCCAAATGCATTCGGCAGGATGTGCTTGAAGATGATGGCCGAGCGCGAGGTGCCGATCGAGTAGGCAGCTTCGATGAACTCCTTCTCCTTGATCGACAGGAACGATGCACGCACCAGGCGAGCAGTGGGCATCCAGCTCAACAGACCGATGAGCCCCACGATCAACACAAACGGACCGAGTGTTGATCCAAACCTGGCCGTGAGCGAATCACGGAACAGGTAGCTACACAGCAACAACAACGGCAATGTCGGCAGGGAGATTGCCATGTCGGTGAAGCGCATCAGCAGTGAATCGAGGAATCCACCAAAGAATCCTGCGGCTGCACCAATAAGAACACCCACGGAGATAGCGATCAACACCGCCACCAGGCCCACCGAGAGCGACACGCGGCCACCCCAGAAGACGCGGGCCATGATGTCGCGGCCCAGGTCATCGGTACCCATCGGGTGAGAAAGCGACGGTCCCTGCATTGACTTGGTCACGTCGATCGGCGTCATCGGCCAGACAAACGGACCCAGGAAACTGGTCAGGAGCAATAGCACGAGAATAATCACTCCTGCCATTGCCAGCTTGTGCTTGCGGAATTGACTCCAGGCGTCACTCCAGAGTGATCTCGGCTTTCGGGCCGACATCAGTGTCAGCTGCGCTCCCGCGCTTGCTGGCTTCTGGGCCTGGGTTTCGCTTACTTCTGCCACTCTCGTATCCCTTGCTTCGGCATGGTCAAAGACTCGTTAACCGGCGATTCGTCAGGAGTATTTGATTCTCGGGTCCAGCACCCCGTACAGGATGTCAGCAACCAGATTGAAGATCACCACCAGAACCGAGAAAAGGAATGTAAGCGTCATGACTACTGGCGTATCGTTGTTTGAAATCGATTCAATGAGCAGCCGGCCCAATCCAGGGATACGGAAGATCTGCTCGGTAATCACCGCGCCGGTGATCACACCCGGGATCTGCAACGCCACAATCGTCACCACCGGAATTAGCGCATTGCGCAACACGTGTCGGTTGATGACTTTCGCCTCTCGCAAGCCCTTGGCGCGTGCGGTTCGCACATAGTCAAGGTGGAGATTCTCCAGCATCGAGGCGCGCACGAAACGGGTCAAGGTTGCACCGGAGAAGACACCCAGCACCGCAATCGGCATGATCGACTGCTTGAACTGGGCAACAATGTAGTCCCAGCCGGTTTCACTTAATGTTGACCTGTAGATCATGGGGAACCAGCCAAGTTTCACGCTGAATAACAGGATCAGCAACAGGCCGGTAAAGAATGTGGGAATCGAGAATCCGAAGAAGGCCAGGGTGGTCGCCACATTATCGAAGACGGAGTATTGCTTCACGGCGGAAAGAACACCCACCGGAATCGCAATCAACAACCCGAGAATCAGCGCAGAACCACTAATCCAGAGCGTGGTTGGCAAACGCTGGATCAACAGGTCAACCACTGGTGCGCGAGTTCGGAACGAAATACCAAAGCTACCGGTGGCCATGCCACGGAACCACTTTGCATACCGCACCGGAATGGGATCATCGAGTCCAAGATCCTTGCGCATTTGCTGTCGCAACTCAACCGGCACAGCATCATTCAGCGCCAGATCCGACAATGGATCACCAGGCGCCATCGCCAGCACGGTAAAGATCACGAGGCTGATCAAGAAGAGTGTCGGAATCGCCGTCAAGATACGGCGAACAAGATAACGACCCATCCTACCTGCTTTCGGTCTTCTGGTTCAGCCTATCGGCCCCAAACAGTTCCCGGGTTACCTGTAGCCCCGGGGACTCCCCCAATTGCTTCCCGGCCCGGACAACACAGGGTATGCCGAGGTCGGGACGACGTCAATGATGCGCAACGAATCTTGGCGCGAATCATACCATCGGATTTCGATAATTGCGCAACCGCTGCTAGCCGTCAAGAGTCATTCCGGGGTCCGGATGATGGAGCCCGGCCGGCAAATGCCGGCCGGGCCTTGCTGGAACAGAAACCGGAGCGGTTTCTATTCGTTGAGCGTCCAATCCTTCAACTGCGGGATCGGATTCGACTGCCAGATGTAGTTGGTGTGGTTGCCGATGCGGTTGTGCTTGGCAGCACGGCCGGCAACAGTAACGATCGTCATTTCAACGACGTCTTCCCACACCTGACTGGTGATCTGGTGCACCAGTTCTACCTGGCGTGCCTGGTCGATCGTGCCACGCAGTTCATCGTGCCACTCGTCGATCTGCGGGTTCTGGTAGCGGGTGTAGTTCGAGCCGGACCAGTCGTTGGCCTTCGATGCTGTCCGGTCGGATCGCCAGCGCTCGCAGTATGCAATCGGCACCGGGCTCGATGGGCCAGTGGTGAACTTCTCAAGGTCAGCCGTGAAGCGGCTGGTGGTGTCCGGGTTGCCCGGGTCACCCGAGAAGTAGACGGCTGCAGTCACCGACTTCAACTGAACGTTGAAGCCCAGCTTCTCCAGCTCTGCCTTGTAAAGCTCCTGGGCTCGCTGGCGAACCGGCGAGTCAGAGGTCTGGTAGAGCAGGTCGAAGCCCTCGAAGCCGGCTTCATCAAGCAGCCGCTTGGCCTCATCCGGGTTGTACTCCCAGGTGATGTTCGGGTTCTCGAACGGTCCCATGTTCGGCAACAGTTCGGCAGTCGGCTCGTCGCCTTCACCGTAGAGCGTGTCCTTGATGATCTGCCGCGGGATAACCAGTTCGATCGCCTTGCGGATGCGCTGATCGCTGAAGATCGGGTGCTGGGTGGTCGGCTCGGAAACGTAGCCGTCAACCTCGGTGCGCGGGTCGGCGTGGTTCACCAGGATGCGCTCGTAAGAGACGCCCGGGGTGATATTCAGTTCGCCTTCGCCGGCCTCGACCAGCTGTGCGAGCACCTGCGGCTCGACGACAAGGTTCCACGCCCAGTCGGCCTCACCGGTCTGGAGCACGGCACGGGCAGCAGATGCAGCATCGCCACCACCCTTGATCTCGATGGTGTCGAAGTGCGGCTTGCCCGGATCCCAGTAGTCGTCAAACTTCTCGAAGAGCACCACGTCGCCCGGTCGGAAATCGGTCAGCTTGAACGGACCGGTACCGATCGGAGCCAGGTTGGCCGGCGCCTCGCGAGCGGCTTCGCCCATGTAGTCCTTGAAGATGTGCTCCGGAAGGATCAGGCCGTTGGTACCGCGCAGGATGTCGAACCAGAGCGGGTACGGCTCGGCGAAGTTAAACCGAACAGTGTAGTCGTCGATGATGTCGACCGATTCGACGTCTCGATAAATCGCGAAGGTCGTCGGCGTGTTGCCTTCGGAGAGAATCCAGTCGATGGTGAACTTGACATCCTCGGCGTTGAAGTCTTCGCCATCGTGCCACTTCACGCCTTCGCGAAGCTTCCAGATACACCAGCGTCCATCCGGGTCGAGCGTGTCGTTTTCGATCGACGGATACTCAACGCCGAGATAGAAGATCGGCTCAAGATTGTCGTCGTATTCGAACAGTGGTTCATAGACAACGCGCGAGCCGTGGTAGTCCTTGGTGCCCTGGGCATGGTGGGCGTTCAGGATCGTAATGGCCTGCCAGTAGATAATGTTGAGGTTTCCGGATCCACCGCGTTCGCCTGCTGGCTCTTCTTCAGCGGTTTCCTCTTCTTCGGCCTCTTCCTCAGTAGCGGTGGCTTCTGCCTCTTCCTCTTCTTCCTCCTCTTCAGGAGTTTCCTCATCTTCGGAAGGTTCCTCCTCTTCCTCCTCCTCTTCAGGGGCGGAAGTGGCGGTGGCAGCAGGTGGAGAGGTAGCCTCTGGCTCGTCCTCGTCGTCGTCACCACATGCAGCCAACAGGCCGGCAATGACCGGTGCACTCAGACCCAGAGCCATAGCGCGCTTGAGGACGGACCGGCGGGATAGCAGGCCGGCGAAAACCTCCTCGCGCAGCTGTTCGAGGCTGCCGTTTTGCAGTGTCATGAACATCTCCTCCATCGGCCTGTCTCTTCAGGCCGCGTAACAATAGGCCACGGCAAACTCACCATTACGTTCCCGAGTAGACTCTCCCTTCTCCCACTTTCACGGTCAGAACGATCGATCGGTCGAAATGCCCAACGAACAACCGTCATGCTGGTTCACGCATGAACCGCGATCGGGTCGCCGGATGGGGGTGCTTGTCCATACCGTCCGCGAAAACACCCGTCGTGTTATCACGGACCCGGAATTCGTTCACTACGCAAACAGCGCAGTCCGAAAACACACCAATCGCCTATTTGCGGCTCTCGAGGAATAAACGACATCCCCGTCGACCGTTTTCAGTACTCGTCCTGAGAATGGGGCTATTGTATGAACGTCCGCCGGTTTCTGTCAAACCAGCCCTGCTGCAGGCCCCGAGGGTCAGTCAACCGGTTGCCCAAATGCATCCGTTTGCCCTTGGGCGCTGGCTTGAACGTGATCAATTTGGTTCTTCTACTCCCGCATACGTATGAAACGCGAAATCGGACGCATCCTCCCGGGAAAACAAAACCGGCCGCCACCTCTCTTTTCGAAAGGTGACGGCCGGTTGCAGCTTCCAGGTTCCGCTCTATGCCGGAGCGTGTTCCTGTCCGGAACGCAAGGCGGCAGTAGCCTCGTGGTCAATTGTCATGCTGGCCGGATCAATGATCACACCGTATTCCTCACGGGCAGCCTCAACCGAGACCAGGTCATCCAGCACGTCTTCAAGCACAGCCTGGGGATCGCGGGTGAACGGATTGAAGAACCCGCCACCGCCCGGCAAATCGAGCCGCACCGAGGTCCCGCCCGGAAGATCGCGGACACCCTTGCGGTTGAACACTTCACCGTGTGACGTGGCTATCTGCCCGAATGCACCCGGCTTTCCGCCCCGGTACCCCTGCGCCGCGAACTGCGTCCGGTCAAACAGGGGCGACAGGGAAAACGGACGGTCGCCACGAATCGAGACTTCCATCGTCTGGCCAAGCCCGCCACGGAAACGGCCTGGCCCGCCGGAATCACGGCGCAATTCACGCCGGTGGAGAATCACCGGCGACAGGCTTTCGATCACCTCGGCCGGCACACCGGAAATCCCGCTGGGGAACGCGGTCGCGTTGATCCCGTCGCTGGATGGCCGGGCACCGGTGCCACCGGCTGAAAACCAGACATAGGTCCAGACATCATCCTGCTCATCGCGTCCGGAAAACTGATTGATCCAGATATTGGCCGCACCTTCGGCCATCACCTGTTCCGGCAATGCCTCGGCGAGCGCACCAAAGATCGCGCCCGGCAGGAAATGACCAATGATATGTCGAGCCCCGACCGGTGCCGGGTGGATGGCATTGAGGATTGAACGCTCCGGCGCGGACACGTGAACCGGGCGGAACGATCCCTCATTGTTCGGCACGTCCGGAGCCAGCGCACATTTCAGCGCGTAGGTGGTGTAGGCGTGGGTGTAGTTGAGGACAACGTTGATCCCCAGACGACTTTCCGGGCTGGAGCCGGCCCAATCGACCCACAGTTCATCGCCTCGCTTGTCGATCCGGACCTGCAACCGCACCGGTTCCTCGTAGCCATCGGAGTAGACAGCGTGTTCGAACGAGCCATCCGGCAGGGCGGCAATCGCCTCGCGCATCGCCCGTTCCGAGCGATTGATAATCTCGTCGGCCAGTGGTTCGAGACTCTCCAGACCGAACTCATCCATGAACTCCAGCAACCGCCGTCCACCAACATCGTTTCCGGCAACCTGCGCATGGATGTCACCCAGCACCGGTTCGGGTGTCCGCACATTGGCGGCGATGAGTTTCACCAGTTCCCGGTTTTCCTCGCCGGCGTCATACAGTTTGGTGATCGGGACAAACAGGCCCTCTTCATAAACCGAGCGCGCATCGGTCCCCAGCCCTCGACCGCCGATATCGAGGACGTGGCAGGTGTTGCCGAAGAACCCGACCAACCGGTCGTTCCGGAACACCGGAGTGATAACGGTGAAATCATGGAGATGGCCCGAGGTCTTCTGCGGATCGTTGGTAATCAGCACGTCGCCCGGCACCAGTGTCTCTGCGGGATAGACCGCCAGAAAGTGGTGGATGCAGGTTGCCATCGCGTTGATATGACCGGGAGTGCCGGTCACGGCCTGGGCGATCATGTAACCACGGGTATCGAAGACACCGGCCGACAGGTCTCCCGATTCCCGGACAATGGTGGTGAACGAGGTACGCATCAGGGCCGTTGCCTGCTCGTTGACCACCGCAATTAGCCGGTTCCACATTACTTCCAGGCGGATCGGATCAATCGCTACAGACTGGCTCATTCCGCGCTCCCGCTTTCCTGTTGCTGCGCCGGCAGATCAACCACGATGTTCAACAGATCATCGACCACGACCCGCGACTTCCGGCCGATGATGAGCGTCGATTCGCGCTCTTCAATCACCGCCGGCCCGCCAAACCGCGTGCCGGGGCCGAGAATGTACCGGTCGAACACCGGCACCTCGACAAATGCGCCATCTTCCGGAAGATAGATCAGGCGCTCGCCCTTGATTGCATCCAGCGACATGGTGCTCAGTCCTTCGGAACGGCCCAGCAGGTGCAACGGCAAATCCGGCCGCGGTGCCGACACCACCACCCGCCAGGTCAGTGCCTCGATCGGGTTGCCAGTCGCGGTGCGTGCATACAGACGCCGATAGGTGGATTCGAAAGAAGAGACAATCGCGTCTCGCGCTTCCGGCCCGAGTTCACCATCCGGAACCGGCACCGGAACCTCGTGGCCCTGACCTGCATAGCGCATTTCGACGGTGCGCTGCACCCGGATGTCGTCCGGCTGGACACCGGCTCCACCCAGGATCTCGCGGCCTTCGGCTTCCATTTCGGCAAAGAGACCGTTCACCTCGGCCCAGTCGATCCGGTCGAGCGGGGCAAACAGGGTGCGCACAAAGTCAAACGCCAGCGGGGCTGCCAGGAAACCGACGGTGGATGTCACCCCGGCACCTAGCGGCACGACCAGTTGCGGGGCTTTCAGGATCTCGGCAACCCGGTAGGCATGCACCGGCCCGGCGCCGCCAAAGGCAAATACCGGATAACTGCGGGGATCCTTGCCGTTCTCGACGGCGTGCATCCGCGCGGCCCCGGCCATGTTCTCATTCACCACCTGATGGATGCCCCATGCAGCAGCATGCAGGCTCAGGCCGAGCGGTCCGGCAACGTGCTCCATGATTGCCGCCTTCGCAGCAGCAACATCCAGTTGCATCCTGCCGCCGAGGAAATACCGTGGATTGAGATAGCCAAGCACCAGATCGGCATCGGTCACCGTCGGTAATGTTCCACCGTTACCGTAGCAAGCCGGCCCGGGATCAGCGCCGGACGAATCCGGCCCCACCTTGAGCAGGCCGAGCGCATCAACACGGGCAATCGACCCGCCGCCGGCGCCGATCTCGATCATCTCGATCACCGGCACCTTGATCGGTAGTCCGGAACCCTTCTTGAACCGGTAAACCCGGCTCACCTCGAAGTCCGATGTTGTCGACGGCTCGCCGTTATCAATCAGGCACGCCTTGGCCGTTGTGCCGCCCATGTCGAACGAGAGCAGGTTCTCCCTACCGGTCAGCCGTCCATATTCCGACGCAGCCAGTGCACCTGCCGCCGGCCCGGATTCAATCAGGCGGATCGGGTATTTGCTGGCCGTCTCAACGGTGCAAATCCCCCCGGACGACAGCATGATAAAGAGGCTGCCGGCAAACCCCAGGTCCGCCAGCGCCTGTTCAAGGCGGCCGAGGTACGACGCGACGATCGGCCGGACATAGACATTGGCAATCGTTGTCGATGTGCGCTCGTACTCACGGATTTCCGGGACAACCGATGACGAAGTCGAGACGGTCAACTCCGGGGCAAACTCCTGCAGCAGCGCCTCAACCTGGCGCTCGTGCTCGGGGTTGCGATAACTGTGCAACAGGGCGACAGCCACCGCCTCGACACCCTGCTCCTGCAGGTGGGTAGCCAGCGCCTGCACCTCGGAGCGGTCGACCGGCGTCATCACCGTGCCGTCTGCCAGCAGGCGCTCGTTCAGTTCCAGACGCAACCGGCGCGGAACCAGCGGCTCAGGCAGTTCCAGAAAGATGTCGTAGAGGTCGTACCGGTGCTCCTTGCCAATCTCGACGGCATCCCGGAACCCGGCAGTTGTAATCAGCCCGGTCTTCACACCCTTGCGCTCGATAATCGCATTGGTCACCAGGGTGGTGCCGTGGACAATGCGCGACACCACTCCGGGAGTCAACCCGGCGGCACGCAATGTTTCCGCCAGACCATCAGTCACGGCCCGGCCGGGATCATCCGGTGTGGTTAACGTCTTGCCAATGTGGAAGTTGCCGGCGCCAGCATCAAGCACCATGATGTCGGTGAACGTCCCGCCGATGTCGACGCCGACGCGCACACCACCTGATTCCGCGGTCATCTGTATTCCTTACACTTGTTTGTCTACCGGGTACGCAGGCCTGGTTTGACGTGCATCCCTGCTTCAACCTGCCGAAACGCCAACCACACTCCTGCCCGGCGAGTATAGAAACACCGGTCGTGAACCGGCAATCCTGCCGTGTGCTCTGCGAAGACTGCGGCAAATGGTTAGAATACGTCTCTAGCCCTGATTTCCAGCACCTGGAAGATCATGGGGCCGGTGTGTTTTGGGGAGCGGTAACCAGGCAGGTATGAGAGAGATCTTTCGGCGACAACCGAAGTTCAATCCGGAAGAGCGTGAGGACGGACAATCGCTGGTTCCGGACGACTTGTGGGTCAAATGCCCGTCCTGCAAGGAACTTAGCTATACCAAGGAACACCTCAAGGCCCTGCGCGTTTGCCATCGGTGTGGATATCACTACCGCCTGCCGGCGCTTGACCGCGCGTTGATGCTGGCCGACGTCGGCACTTTCCAGGAATGGGATGCTGAACTGGCCACTGCCGACCCGCTCGATTTCCGGGTGGGTGAGGAATCCTATCTGGAGAAAGCCCACGCAACCGCCCGGAAATCCGGCGTCCGTGAGGCACTCCTCTCCGGCAAACTCATGATCGATGGCCGCCCGTTGGCGATCGTCGTTGCCGATTTCAGTTTCATGGGTGCCAGCATGGGCTCGGTCTATGGCGAAAAACTCACCCGTGCTGCCGAACGCTGTATTGAGCAGGAGATTCCCCTGTTGACCGTCTCGTCTTCCGGTGGTGCCCGGATGCAGGAAGGCTTGTTCTCGCTGCTCCAGATGGCAAAGACAACCACTGCCCTGACTCGCATGGGTCACGCCCGGTTGCCGCATATTTCACTGCTGACTGACCCCTGCTACGGCGGAGTAACGGCGAGCTATGCCACTTCGGCCGATGTGGTGATTGCCGAACCCGGCGCCCGCATCGGGTTTGCCGGCCCGCGCGTCATCGAACAGGTGACCCGGCAGAAACTGCCGGAAGGGTTCCAGACAGCCGAGTTCCTGCTGGAGCACGGATTGATCGACCAGGTTGTCCCGCGTTCGGAACTGGCGTCCACCCTGACCAAGCTGATCGACATCTACCAGCATGCCCGGCAGTCTACTGTTGGCATTCACCAGGCAACGCAGGAGGAATCTGACACGGTGGGAGTTACCGATGCAGGCTGATCAACCGGTTATGTCGGCCTGGGATCGGGTGACACTCGCCCGGCATCCCCAGCGGCCACGGATGCTCGACTTCGTTGGTGCGCTCTGCAATGACTTCATTGAGTTGCGGGGAGACCGGCATGTCGGCGATGACCGCGCGCTGGTTGGTGGTGTCGCCAGCTTCCGGGGGCGCAGCGTTCTGGTGATGGGTAACCAGAAGGGTCGTAATACCCGCGAGAATCTGGAGCGCAATTTCGGTATGGCCCGGCCGGAAGGCTATCGCAAGGCCATCCGTCTGGTGCGTCACGCGGAAAAGTTCCATCTGCCGATCATCACCTTCATTGATATTCCGGGCGCCGACCCCGGACCTACTTCGGAAGAGCATGGCCAGGCAATGGCAATTGCCGAGAGCATCCAGGCGTTTTCCGATGTGCCGGTCCCGACCATCGCCGTGGTGATTGGCGAAGGTGGCAGCGGCGGGGCGCTCGCCCTGGGCCTGACCGACCGGGTTGTCATGCTCGAAAACGCGGTCTACACCGTTGCCAGCCCGGAAGCCAGCGCGTCAATTCTTTGGAAAGACGCATCCCAGGCGCCATCAGCTGCCGCCGCAATGAAGATCACCGCCCCGGAACTGCTGGAATTCGGGCTGATCGACGCGATCGTCCCTGAGCCACAACCGGCGCACGAAGATCGCGAAGCCATCACCCGGGCAACCGGTGATCTCCTCGAATCACTGCTGGATGAACTGCAGTCGGTGATGATGTCAGAAGGTGGCATTCATGCCCTGCTGGCCGCCCGCTACGCCAAGTACCGGGCCATCGGCCGCTGGAACGAGATTCCCGCCCCTTCCTGATCCCCCGGCACCTCACAACCTGGCTGACTGATACTGCATCTGGCACGAATTTGCCGGATACGCATGCTGATATTTGACAGCATCATGCTACGTGTATAAAGTAACGCAGGTTGAATCCAGCGCGAACCATGAACACTCCTGGCCGGACATGCCTTCCGAGCTTGGCAACGACGCCATGTCGGTATTGTTCCGTTCTACCTTGCCGTACTGGTCGTTTGGCCGGGCAAGTGGCTTCGCGGTGTTGGGCTCACCATGCGGAAGGTCTCTGAGGTGCTGAGAGGAGAACGGTCTCTGATGCGAGGTCACACACTACGGGCTTGCCTGATATTTGCAGTTTTCTCGCTGGTGCTTGCAGGCTGCGGACGGGTAAATCTGGAAGACCTTACCCCCGAAGCCGTCAAGACCGAGCAGGCCATTGCGGCCATCACCCAGACAGCTTCAGCCGAAATGGCTGAGGAGGAGGCAGGTGAACTGACCGGCAACCTCGGACGTGGTGACGTGCTCTATGGCACCTGGTGCATCAACTGCCATGATTTTGGCCAGGCAACCAGGCTCCGCGGCACCGCCTACCAGCCTTCCGAATGGCTCCCGTTCTTCCGCGACGGTGGCGATCACCCGACAACCTACGACCCGGTCATTCAGCTCAGCGATGAAAACCTCGTCGATATCCTGACCTACATCTACCAATCTTCCTGAGACCAGGCAGCAAGAACGGTTCCCGGAATCGGGAACCGTTCATCGTTTCCTGACATCGTGGCCGGCCCCGACTGGTCAGCCGTCCAGCACCCACACCATGATTGCCTGCTGCACCGGTTTCAGGTACTGCTTGAAAGCATGCCCAACGAACGCCGGATGCTCGATGGCATCGCCAGCAACCTCACGTCCGCGGATGAACGGTGGGCACGGGTTGAGCATCACGCCAGAAGGCGCGGTATCGAGCAGGCTTGCCGTCACCTGGAATGGCATCATCGCATCGCCATGACCACCCGGGCCATCGGTGATGACCACATCTGCCGAACGGATAACGTTGGCCAGGTCGTCTGACCAGATCATGCCGGGAACAGCCAGTTCAGGCGGGCAACACTGCCGGATATCCAGCCCGAACGCCTGCGCCGCCTCCTGCCAGCCCCGGCCGATGTTGCCATCCGGACCGATGAACAGGTAACGCAAGCCAAAGATGTCGCGTGTCTGTGCAATCGCATACAGATCGGAAAGCACCTCGCAGGGATGGTTCACGCCGGTCATGGCATTCACCACCGGCAATGCATCTGCCCCGGCCATACGTTCCAGCACCGCCATCTCACGATGCCGGACAACTGCCAGCGTCGCCCAGTTGGCGGCATAACGGGCGATATCCGCCGGGTCTTCCCCGCTGTCCAGCGCCTCGGGTGGCAGCGTTACCGGCTGCAATCCCATCTCGGCCGCGCCCCGCTCAAACGACACTCTCGTCCGTAGGCTGGCTGGCGGGAAGAAAAGGAGAGCGACCCCGTCGAGGTCAGGCCGCACTCCTTCAACAAAGGCATCTGCACGGGAAAACAGGTTATCCAGATCGCTGCGGGTCAGACCCCGTAATGACAGGAGATGGCGCAAACGATCAGACCCGCCGGAAATCGAGGTCGGGGTCCAGACGCCGGACCAGTGCCGCAATCACCCGGCTGCTGTTCCAGGTATCGGTCAGGCTGATCGTCTCGCTTGGTGAGTGAACGTAGCGCCCCGGCACTGATACCAGTCCGGTCGGGATACCCGCCCGCACCCGGGAGATTGCATCGGCGTCTGTTCCACTGGAAGATGGTGCCGTCTCGACGCTGTAGGTGATTCCCTCGGCATCGGCTGCCTCAACCAGCATCCGGAACATTTGCGGATGAATTGACGCCCCCCGGGCAAACGCCGGACCGCCGCCCATCTTCACCAGCCCCCAGTCACGGATGCTCGAATCCGGATGGTCGGTCGCCAGCGTCAGGTCAATGGCAATCGCCAGGTCCGGTTCAAGGCCAAAGGCACTGGTCCGGGCACCATACAGGCCAATCTCTTCCTGCACCGGCGCAACAGCCCAGACATCGGCCGCAGGGCGCTCCCCGTCAGCCAACATCCGCAACGCTTCCAGTGCAACGAACGCTCCAACCCTGTTATCCAGCCCCCGGCAGGAGATCAGGTCGTCGCCCATCTCCAGGATGGGCTGCTCGATTACCCCGGCATCGCCGAGCGACACCCGCTGGAAGGCCTCTTCGGCACTCTTCGCACCAATATCAATCCAGAGCGACTTGATTTTCGAAACCTTGTTGCGCTCTTCGCCATCCATAAAGTGGATCGGCTTCTTGCCGATCACCCCGACGACCGGGCCATGCTTGCCGGCAATCCGGATACGCTGGCCAACCAGTACCTGGTCATCCCAGCCACCAATTGGTTTGAACCAGAGGAAGCCATCATCGTCGATATGGCTGATCATCACACCAATCTCGTCGATGTGCCCCTCGATCATGACCCGCGGGCCATCGCCCTTGAGACGGGCATAGGAGTTCCCCGAGGAATCAACTGTCACCTCATCGGCAAACGTCTCTGCCTCCGCCCGCCAGACCCGCCCGGCCTCCTCCTCAAACCCGGAAGGACTCGCCGTCCCGAGCAGGTTGAACAGAAACTGCTTTGATTCCTCGCGCATGCCTACCCCTTTTCTGCCATCTTCAACGTGCGTTGCTGGTGAATCCTAGCAAGACAGGAGCAGCGAGGCTTCTACCCCATCACCCCGGCCAGTTCGCGGATCCGGAGCGCAAGGCTGTAGGCAAGGCGGGTGTCGTCGTTATTGAGGTCTGCGTCGGTCAGTGCGGTGATACGGGCAAGACGGTACCCCAGGGTATTCCGGTGGACATTGAGGAGATCGGCGGCAGCAGTCGTCGAGCCGCCGGCAGCGAGGTAGCCGCGCAGGGTATCAACCAGATTGCTGCCACGGTCGCGGTCGTGCTGCTCCAGTGGCGCCAGCAACCGGTCGGCGAAGGCGGTCAGACGGTCAGCCCCCGGTGGGAACGCCTGCGGGTCCTGCACCGGCAACAGCAACTCATACACACTGCCCTCGACCGTGAGGCCGGCAGCAACAAGACTGGCCAGACGCCGTGCCTGCCGGGTAGCGTGCTGGGCAGAGGCATAACCGTTACGCGGCTCACTCCGGGTCAGAACAACGTCCGGCTGGTCACTGATCGTTGCTTCAAGTTCCGGCCACCAGCCCGCATGGTTTACCTGGGAAATTACCACCGCCAGTTCCGTCGGGGAAATGATGCAAACCCGTTCACGGATGTCGCGGCGTAGTGCCGTGCGGATGCGTCCATCAAAGCCCGGCTGCCTGCCGGTGAACAGGGCGATACTGTACGGCTCGTCCGGATCGATACCCAGCGCCTGGAGGCGCGATCCTACCTGGGCAAGCGGCAGGTTGCCGAGCAGGATGTCCGCCAGCAACATTTCCCGGCTGGATGGCATGTCGGATGAACGACGCAACCCGCCGGTGCCGAGGAACGCCTCGATTGCCGTCAACGTCTGGGCCAGCACCAGACGGCCAGCTTCGGGAGCATCTGCGGCACCCGGCCCGACAGCAAGGGCGATCAGGTCTCCGTTTTGCAGACGGGTGCGCTGGTAAATCCAGCCATTGGGGCCGTTGACCAATTTATCCGGTTGGGTTTCCGTCAATTTGAACGGCAATCGACGTGGAGCATGTCGCGACCGGGCAGCAACACGTCCCGCACCATCCAGCAACAACAGGTCACGCCGACCGATCTCGCCAGCAACAGCCAGCAGCGCATCCAGATCTGCCCCGGCAATCGAGGCAACCGAGAGCGCACGCGAAAGGTCTGAACCAAGCCGGTACAGCGCGGCGCGGTGCTCGGTAATCAACCGGTTGAGACGGTGTTCGGCATCGGGTAATGATCCGGCCGGTGCCCGCAGCACCGGAATGCCCGGAACCGGATCGCCGGAAAACTCTTCATCCACCAGGATGCCGCTGATGGACTGCCCGGTCAGGATCCGGGAAATATCTCGCCAGCCGATCATCTCGTTGCGACGCAAGTCGTCGAGCGACTTGCGCGGGACGATCACCAGTTCTCCGCCACGGATCGGCGACAGGGCCGGCGGAGTCGGCAGCACGGCAGTTGCCCAGGTCAGGGGCAGCAGGCGGTGAGAATCGTCGCCCTCCCAGCGTATGTCCGGCTCCCAGGCAACGATATCTGCGACCACGATTTCCGACATGGAACGTCCTTCAATGCTCTTTGGCACCCTGCACAAGTGGATGCCGGATCCGAGGATACTGCTATGAATGCCATGTGCAAAGTGACGAACCCCGCCTTCCAATCCATTTTCTTGGCGGTGGAGGCCAATCGTGGCACTATTGATCGTTGGAACCATCCAATATGGGAGCCAACCGGTGTTCCACGAAGGGCAGTGCGAAGAGCATGATGCAAATCGTTGTCGACCGCGATAGCGCGACACCAATATATATCCAGATAGCAAGGCAGATTCGCCAGGCGATTGTTGAGGGCGAACTGGCACCAGGAGAACGCCTGCCGCCGGAACGACGGCTCGCGGCACTCCTCGGGGTCAACCGGACAACCGTCGTCAATGCGTACCGGGAACTGGCCGCCGATGGGCTCGTCTCCGGGCAGGTCGGCCGGGGAACGATTGTCACCCATCGCTCACGACGCCCCGGCACCGGCAGTCAATCCAGGTCGCACCCGGTCGCTGGCGGACATGAACCATCATGGGTGGCCGAACTGGAAACCGGGGTCTATCCGCCCCAGCGCAGCAGTTTCACGGCTACAGAACGCACGCGCAACACGCCCATCCCCTGGCCGCAACTCTTCACCCCGGCAACCGAGGTTATGAACGACCCGATGCTCCACGACGCGATGATCGTCTCGGCCCGCCCGGATGTTATCCGCCTGGCAACCGGCACTCCCTCTCCGCAGCTCTACCCGATCAATACGATCCGCGAACTGATGGATGAGGCGCTGCACAACCACGGTCAGATCCTGCTGCAGCACACCCCGACCGAAGGGTATGGCCCGCTGCGGGAAGCACTCGCCGGATGGATGGCCGATTTCGCCCGTGACGCCGGTTCACAGCTCGACCTGCACCCGGAAAACGTCGTTGTTGTTGCCGGGTCGCAGCAGGGGTTGTATCTGCTGGCGCGAACACTGATCGAGCCGGGAGACCTGATTGCAGTTGAATCGCCCACCTATCTCGGCGCAGCCCAGGTTTTCCGGGCAGCCGGAGCACGCCTGCTACCGATCCCGGTGGATGAGGACGGCATGAATGTCGACCTTCTCCAGGACCTCATCCCCCGGCGCCGGCCGAAGCTGATCTACACCCTGCCAACCTTCCAGAACCCGAGCGGAACGGTGATGGGCATGGGCCGGCGCATGCGCCTGCTCGATATGGCAGCCCGTTACCAGATTCCGGTCATTGAGGATGACCCCTACGGCGCACTGCGCTACGAGGGACGCCACCTGCCGACACTGGCAGCACTCGACCGCTCGGCCGGCCGGCAGAATGTCATC
Source organism: uncultured Thermomicrobiales bacterium (assembly GCA_964462545.1). Lineage (GTDB taxonomy): Bacteria > Chloroflexota > Chloroflexia > Thermomicrobiales > CFX8 > CAYWXR01. Next base: position 17,166 of record CAYWXR010000015.1, on the reverse strand, counting down.
TATCTCAGCACCGTCTCGAAGATGCTTTTCCCGGGCTTCCGGCTCGGCTGGGTCGCCGCCGCCAAGCCGGTGGTCGAACGCATCACGCTGATGAAGCAGATCGTCGACCTCGACACCAATGCGCTGGCCCAGTGGGCCGTCTGGGCGTTCTTCGAGCGGGACCTGCTGCGCGACCACCTGGCGATGCTGAACCGCGCCTATCCGATCCAGCGCGACCGGATGCTGGCTGCGCTCGACCGCTATGGCGACGGGTTGATCACTGCCGACCGCCCGGATGGCGGCATCTATCTCTGGTGCAAACTGAACGATGGCTTGCGGGTGCGCGATCTCCTGCCGGAGGCAGCCCGTGAGGGTGTCATATTCGCACCGGGCGAATCCTTCCACGTCGATGCAGCATCTGGACGTGGCCGTTCCAGCATCCGGCTGAACTTCACGCTGCCAAACGATGACGAGATCGACGAAGGCATCCGCCGTCTGGCCAATGCGCTGCACCGCCTGGCGGCACAGGTTTCACCGGATGGCATCCCGGCCCGCCACCAGGACGCCCTGACACCAATCGTCTGACGCACCGGCGCACCACCTGGCCGGTGAAAGAAACAGCGAACAGGCCATCCGCTGGAATGTGGATGGCCTGTTGGTTGTTTTACTGTTCCGGACAGATAGCCGGAACGCCGGTAGGGTATTCTCGAAGTGGACAAGTCCGGTTACTATCCAACTTGCGGAGACAGCAGCGTACGCAGATTGAGAGACAGCGCAACCATGATTACAGTGGGATACAAGGCTTCTGCTGAACAATTCGGCCCACGGGAACTGCTCGAGTTCTCGGTTATCGCCGAAGAGGTCGGCTTTGACTCGGTGGTGGTGAGCGACCATTTCCAGCCGTGGCGACACACCAACGGACATTCGCCCTACTCGTTCGCCTGGATGGGGGCGCTGGCTGAACGGACCAGCACCATCCGTCTCGGGACAAGCGTTGTCACACCCACCTTCCGCTACCATCCCTCAATCGTCGCCCAGGCAATGGGCACCCTCGGTTGCCTCGCGCCGGGACGCGTCTTTCTGGGTGTTGGCACCGGAGAGGCGATGAACGAGATCCCCTCGATCGGCATTGAATGGCCGGGGTTCAAGGAGCGCTTCGCCCGCCTGCGGGAAGCCATCACCCTTATGCAGAAACTCTGGACCGAGGACCGGGTGACCTTCGAGGGAACCTACTACCAGACCCACAACGCCACCATCTACGACAAGCCCGAGGAAGGCGTGCCACTCTATATCGCAGCGTCGGGCCCGACCGCAGCGAAACTGGCCGGACGGTTGGCAGACGGTTTCATCTGCACCAGCGGCAAGCCGGCGGAACTCTATACCGACACGCTGGTGCCGGCCGTGCAGGAAGGCGCCGGGAAGGCCGGTCGTGACATGAGCGATATCGAGATGACCATTGAAATGAAGGTCTCCTTCGATACTGATCATGACCAGGCACTCAACAACACCCGCCACTGGGGCGCCCTTGCGCTCTCCGCCGAGGAGAAGATCAGCGTCGAGGACCCGGTCGAGATGGAGAAACTCGCCGATAACCTGCCAATCGAACGTGCTGCCAGCCGCTGGATTGTCTCAACCGACCCGGATGAGCATGTCGAGAAGATCCGGCCATATATTGAATACGGCTTCCGTCATCTGATCTTCCACGCTCCGGGCCCGGACCAGGAACGCTTCCTGCGCCTCTACGCCGAGCATGTCATCCCGCGCCTGCGCAAGATCTCCGACGACCTGGGCAAGTAACCCGTACCAGCAACCGGTTACCGAACGGCACGTGGCCACTGGCGCGTGCCGTTTCCATCTTCTGGCACCTGCCCGGCATTTTCCGCTTGACAGTAGAACATTTGTTTCGTACAGTGTCGGTGAACCGGGAGGTGTTCCTGCATGTCACCAGTGCCTGGACAGCACGACGACGCCAACGAGATCGAGTTGCAACCGTCACTGTTCGAGACGGACACGCATGCTCGCCCCCTGCGAACACCACCTGCCCCACTCCAGCCAACGTCAAAGCTTTCGGTCGCCCGTTACTGGTATCGCCGGCACCTGGAGCAGGGCCAGCACCCGCACAACACCATTGCTTCCTATCTCTATGACCTCTCGATCTTCGAACAGGTGGTTGGTCCGAAAACGCTGGATGCCATCACCAGCCGGGATGTTGCCCGCTACCTGGGCGAGGCGAATTCACGTTCAACCCGCAAGCGGCGCCTGACCTCGGTCAGTGGCTTCTTCAAGTGGCTGGTCAACACGGCCAAAATGCTGGAGAAAGATCCGACCGAGTCGTTCTATCCGGACCACATCCCACTGAAGACGCCTCGGCCACTCCTGCCTTTCGAGCAGGAAGCGTTCATGCAGGCCGCACGAAATGACTCCAGCCGTTCGGCTGTCATCTGCTGGTTGATGCTGAATCTGGGTCTGTCACGGGGAGAACTGCTGCAACTCCGGCACGAACACCTGGAGTTGACCGACCCGGAAGCGCCGCTGGTCTACGTCTTCTACGAAAACCCGCGCTGGGCAGACAAGGAGCGCAAACTCCAGGCAACGCGGGAGTTTGTTGACCTGTATGAGCCCTTCATCGCCGAATACGCGCCGAAAGAGCGTCTCTTCGAGATGTTGCCGCAATCGGTCAATAAACTGACCGACCGCGTGGCCCGCCATGCCGGGATCACCAAGCGGGTGACGCCCCAGTCATTGCGGGATACCTTCGCCGTTGAGCGGGCGAGAGCAGGCGCCGACGAGGTTGAACTGCTGGAAATCCTGGGATTGGCCGATGACCCCAGAAACCGGATGAGCGTCCGCCGCTATATCAAACTGGCCACGCCATCACCCGGAGAGGGCGAAGATTCCGTCGGCCAGTGATTCCAGTTCCTCCCGGCAAAGCAACGTATCCAGCCAACGCTCGGGAATCGCCGATGCACCCCACTTCGCGCCAGCCAGAGCACCGGCCACGGCACCGGTCGTATCAGCATCCTCACCCAGATTGACCGCCGCGACAACGGCATCCTCAAATGTCCGGTGGCTGGTCACTGCCCAGAAGGCGGATTGCAGCGTTGACAGTACATACCCACCGGCCTTGAGGGTTTCCGGGGAAGCACTGGATACGCCCTGTAGTGAAGACAGCACGGTTTCGTTCTCGGTGACAGCGCCGGCAATCGCAACCGGGTCAACATGCGGGTCATTGAGCAACGATGCGATGGCGGCATTGAGCACAATGCAGCCCTCAACACAGAGCGGGTTGGCGTGGGTTATCCGGGAGGAATCGGCAGAGTTCCGGGCGTTGGCAGTGCGGTCAACCCGGTCGAGCAGGGCGACGGGTGCGCAGCGCATGACCGATCCGTTCGAGGCATCCCGCGGCCGCATGGCGATGTGCGTATTCTGGCCGGCTTCATCCCAGGGCACGCCCCGGGCCAACTGGGCCAACGCATGACGGGTGGTGTTGCCGATATCCTTCGGGGCGGAGTGATACCACTCGACAAACCGCCGGCTGACATCGGCCGGGTCAAAGCCGCCACAATCGACGATTGAGCGGGCAATGCAGAGCGCCATCTGGGTGTCGTCAGTGATTTCACCGGCCGGCAGGTGCAACCAGCCACCGCCAATGATGTCGCGCAGTTCGCCGTACCGGGCCTTGATCTGCTCGCGAGTCATGAACTCGAGTGTCGCACCGAGCGCATCACCGACCGCCTTGCCGAGCAATACGCCGCGATACCGGTCCTGCAAGGCACTGATGTCGTCTGCCATTAGCCACCTGCTTTCATGTCACCCCGGCAAGGGATCGAACGGCGCCTGTTTGCCGCATCGTCCCCTCGCCGGGATAACGTTCACCTGACTGAAGAAGTGCCATAGACCGGTACGACCACAGCCTACCCGCTGCGCTTCAGACGGCCGGTTCGCTTGGCGTAGCGCTCGAAGTAGCCAAAGATCCACATGCCAAGCGGAATCGTGATCAAACCGATTATGACTACCGGTATCATACCGCCCAGCAACTCGGTGCTGCTCTGGCCTTCCAGAATCGCACCGCGCATCGCCTCGAGCACATACGTCGCCGGCGAGATCGTCGAGAACCACTGCATCCACTGCGGCAACACCGATACCGGGTAGTAGACACCGGACACCAGCAGGAGGATCGACGAGATGATGAAGGTCATCTGCTCGCCCTTCTCCGGGAACAGCAGCGGGAGCACCGCACCCATGATCCCGAAGCCGATGAACGAGACACTCCCGATGACGATCACCAGCAGCGCCGCCCCCAGGTTGGCACCCGCCAGATCCAGATCAAAGAACAGCGCCAGCACCAGCAACAGACAAACCGAACGGGCCACACCGTAGATGATGCTGAAGATCGAGACACCGAGCATGTGCGTCAACCGGGAAACTGGCGCCATCATCGTGTATTCGATCGTGCCTTCCCAGCGCTCCCAGGCGATCATCTCGGCAACATTGGCAAAGACCGCGTTGAGATAGCCCCAGACCAATGTGCCAATCGCCAGGAAGAGGATAAGTTGGGAACCATCCGACCCCTGTGCCTCACCGATGAACATGATCGACAGCGACGAGGCAGCGGTGTAGATCAGGAAGGCGATCTCCCATCCCCAGTAGCGCTTCATCAAATAGTAGTTGCGCTCGACAAAGGCGAACGATGCCCTCGCCTCGCGCCCGTAGTGGGCCAGTATCCCCCTCGGGCTACCTTTGCCCAGGGAACCAGTATTCAAAGACATTCAGCGTCTCTTTCTGTTCAAGCCTCACATACCGGAAGGACGTGCCGGGAGAACCTGGACGCGCCGGTGGGTCGCCGTTGACACCACCGGGTCATTGTCCGGCCCCACCCTTACGCCGCTTCCGGCGTCTGGTGGTCATTGAGTTCACGGCCGGTGAGCGCGATGAAGACATCCTCCATCGTCGGATCGACCAGCCCGTCACGTTCGGCGACTGACTGCTTGAGTTCAGCCGCCGTGCCAATGGCAACCAACTTGCCACCATCGACAATGGCGATCCGGTCGCACAGTCGCTCGGCCTCATCCATGTCGTGCGAGCAGATAATCACCGTCGCATCGTGGGTATCACGCAGTTCCAGAACAAACTTCTGCACCTCAAGCTTGGAACGCGGGTCGAGTCCGGTTGTCGGTTCGTCGAGCAACAGCAACACCGGCGACGTCAGGAACGCACGGGCAATCGCCACCTTCTGCTGCATACCCCGCGACATCTGTTCCAGCGGCGCGCCAATCCGCTCCTTCGGGATGCCCAGGCGGATCAGGACATCGGAGATCTGCTTGCGCAGGTCCTTGCCGTGACCGCCATAGAGCCGGCTCGAATAGAGCAGATTCTCGGTCGCCGAGAGCTTTTTGAAGAACGACGCTTCAACCGACACCCGGTTGATCAACCGCTTGACCTCATCCTCATCCTTGCGGACGTCGTAGCCGAACACCTTGATTTCACCTTCGTCGGTGATCAGCAGGGTCGACATCAGACGGATCAACGTTGATTTGCCCGAGCCATTGGCACCGAGAATCCCGAAGATCTCGTTGCGCCGGACGTCGAACGTCATGTTGTCGAGCGCCTTGACAACCTTTTCCGGTTCCTCACGCTTCCTCGAGAAGATTCGTCGCTTGCGCGAGGAGAAAGCCTTGGAGACGTTGCGCACCGACACCGCGGCCTCACGCTCACGGTTGACAAGCAAACTCCGTGAAATGTCCTGTGCAATCGCCGAACCCGGAGTTATGGTTGGCGTCTCAGTTTCCTTTTGTAACGTGCCAGTCACCAGCACATGTCCTTTCATGCTCTGCTTCAACCCCTGGTGGTTCCGGATGCCGGAGACAACAAAAAACCGCGGCCCGGACTCGTTCCCCGTGAGTCCGCCCGCGGTGCATTGGATGTGATGACGTTAGAAGGTCAACGCTCCATGCCGATGGACAGACTCCTGGAATCACGCACACGATCAATCAGACCGCTCACGCGGCCCGCCTCGATCATGCTGTGTCCAAACAGATCTGCCATCGTGTACTTCCCTGTCCTGCCGAGACCCGAATGATCTCTACCGGCACAATAGGCCAGTATAGGGCCATCTGCCCGGTTGTCAAGAGGGTAGCTTCCGGACGCTTTCCGGGTACCGGATGCGCCCGGTTCGGGAGACGTGGCCCACCTCGACCGATATCACCGTCCCCCTAACCCTTGCAAAGCCAGGTTTTCCCTTTGTTGAAGCCAAAACCGACACCTCTGTGACGCATTGTCTGGCATCAGTCGCAGGGTGTACGTACAATGTACGTACACACGACGGTAATCGCTCGTTGATGGTTTGCAAGGAGTTCCAGTTGCCCCGGATATTTGGAACGAAATACGCGCTGAATCTACTGATCGTGCCGCTCCTGATGATGAATCTGGTGGAGATCCTCCCCGGCGAATCCATGTCCTCGCCGCAAACCGGCCGGAATGATCCCGGCTTCTACGGCATTGTCGCGATGGACCCCTGGTACACCTGGAATACCGATACCGACCAGTTCCCCAACGATGTCAACCGCACCTTCCTCGAACGGATGGCAGCAGACATCTCCAATATGGGCGCGACATGGATCCGGATGGAAGTCCACGCCGACCGGCGCGGCCCGGGCGAAGGACCTGGCCCAATAGATTGGGCCAAGTACGACTGGTTCCTGAACGAGGTTGCCCCTAAATATGGATTGAAGGTGCTCGTGGTGGCCGGCAGCGGCATCATCGGCGCCGGTGATCCCGACTGGACGTTCAGCCACATCAATGAACCAATGGTCGATGGCGGATCAAACCGGTACATCGGGCTGTATGTCGAACGGGTACGGGAGTTCACCCAGCGCTATTCCGGCAAGATTCATGCAGTCGAGCTGCTGAATGAGCCGAACGCCAGCGTTATCCTCTCGGTGGCAACCGAGGGTAAGCAGAAGGCAGTGGTGCCGGCCAACTACGGGCGCCTGATGCGCGACAGCTTCGACGCCATCAAGTCGGTCAACCCGCAGATCCAGGTCGTGCTTGGCGGCGTGCTCTACGACACCGAAGACAACACCATCCAGCATGGCAAGGTCTACACCTACGATATGGAGTGGCTGGAGGCGGTCTACGGTTCACGCGAGGTCCAGAGCTACCGCTCGGAGAAGGGCCGGCTGCCGTTCGATGCGCTGGCTGTCCACCCCTACTTCCTCGACCCGACCCAGATCCTCGCCTACCTTGATACGGTCCGCGAATTGCAGAATCGCTTCCTGGATGACACGCCGATCTGGATTACCGAGGTTGGAATCCCGGCAGAACCACCGGCCGACTGGGACCAGTACGGCATGATGGCGCCATCCGAAAGCGAACGCGAGCAGGCGGCCTTTATGAGCGCCGTTTACACCTCGGTCCGCCAGCGAGCACCATATGTCGACCGCATCTTCTGGTTCAAGTATGAGGATTTCCCGGCCGCCGGCGGACAGTACGAGAGCTACGGTCTGGTGCGCCTGCACAACACGCTTTCTGAATATGGCCGCAACCCGGAGCCGTGGCCGCGCAAGTTTGCCTATACGGTCTACCAGGCCCTTTCCCAGCCAACCCTGTTGCCGATGGCACGGGTGGCACCGACAAACCGTGAAGGTTACTGGTATTTCCCGGAAACCGGGCATACGATCTCCGAGCCGTTCCTTACCTACTGGCTGGAACACGGCGCTGCCGAACTGCTCGGCTTCCCGCTGACCGAACCGTTCCGGATGGGCGGCCGGCAGGTGCAGTACTTTGAACGCGCCCGTCTCGAGTTCTACCCGGAACACGCCGGCACTGATCAGGAGATTCAACTGGGAGACCTCGGACGGTTCGTCACCCGCGACCGCTTCTGGGACCGCGACTTTGTCGATAACTCAACGCCGGGCAATGTCTACATCGTCGAAACCGGCCAGAACCTGAACGGCCCGTTCCTCGAGTTCTGGAACAACCGGGGTGGAGCAGCCCAGTTTGGCCTGCCAATCTCCCCGCAACTGGAAGAGGACGGCAAGATCGTCCAGTACTTTGAAAAGACGCGCATGGAACTGAACTACTCGCCAAACGATCCTGGTTACTGGGTCGGCCTGGCCCGGCTGGGCGCCGAAGTTATCGCAACTCCGGGCTGGTACCGGTGAGCGAACGTCAGGACGGCTCGAACGCCGCACTCGTTGCCCTGCTCCGGGAGGAGATTGCCGAACACGGCAAGATCACCTTTGCCCGGTTCATGGAACTGGCCGTTGGCCACCCGGAGCATGGCTACTACGTGAGCGGTGAGCTACGTACCGGCTTTACCGGTGACTTCCTGACCGCTCCGGAAACCGACCCCATCTTCGGACAAACGCTCGCCCGGCAAATGGTGGAGTGCTGGGAACGGCTCGGAAAACCAGCGGGGTTCACGATCCGGGAGGATGGTGCAGGACGCGGTATGCTCGCCGCCCACATCCTCTCGGAAATCCACCACCTCAACCCGGAACTCTTCGCCACCATGCGCTACGAACTGGCCGATATCAGCGCCACCCGGATTGAGGACGCACTGGCCTTCCTCAACGAGCACGGGTTTGGGCAGCAGGCACAGCTATCGAGCGGTGAACCAATCGAGGGCGTACTCCTCGCCAACGAACTGCTCGATGCCTTCCCGATCCACCGTCTGATCCGGGAAGGTGGGGAAATCCGCGAAATCTACACCACCTGGCAGGATGACTGGTTCCACGACGTAACCGGTCCCCTGTCTGATCCGGCGCTGGTTGACCTGTTGAGCGGGGTGGAACTCGCCGAGGGGCAACGGGCCGAAGTTTCACCGGCGGCGACAGAGTGGGCAGCCACCATCGGCACCCAGATTGCCCGTGGCTATGCCATCCTGATCGACTATGGCTATCCGGCCGCTGAGTTGTACAGTGCCCAGCGGTTCGAAGGAACACTACGCGCCTACAGCCGGCACGACGTGACCGACGATCCCTACCAGCTGGTCGGCAACCAGGACCTGACGGCCCACGTCAACTTCACCGCCATCAGCCAGGCTGCCCAATCCGGCGGCATGGCGGAACTGGGGCTCACCACCCAGCAGTTCTTCCTGGCCGGGCTTGGCATCGAACAGGTGCTGCTCGAGATGCAGGAAACGGTCGATGCACAGAGTTACATCGTCGCCCGGCACGCTCTGATGCACCTGATTGATCCACGCGGACTTGGCCGTTTCCGGGTGCTTGTACTCGGGAAAAACGTCGAAACCAGCCCACCACTCCGCGGACTTTCTTTCAGCTTCTGATCAGGTTTCCGCGCAAGAATCGGATAGCGATACCCCTCCTCGAGGCTTACCATTCAGGTAGTCATCACCTGGATACGCTCAAGGAGGAGCTCACCGATGAATAATGTCCCATCGCCGTTGATGGAACTCGAAGCAGAGATGAACCGGCTCGCGGAACTGCGCCGGGCGCACCGGCGGCAGCAACTTCCGCCACTCGCATCCGGCCCAACCTTCCGTCAATCTGTCGGTCGCATGATGATCCGCGCAGGTGAAAGCATTGCCGGCAGCCCACGCACCAGGAGGTAGCGATGCAAACTGTTCAATCTCCGCCATATCAACCGGCGCTACCACCAGATGAACGTTGCTGGCAGGCAGTGACCGAGCGGGACGGACGGTTCGACGGGGTTTTCGTCACCGCCGTCCGTTCCACCGGTATCTACTGCCGGCCCTCCTGCCCGGCCAAACATGCCAAACGGGAGAATGTCCGGTTTCTGGCCAGCGTCTCCGAAGCAGAACGGCTCGGCTTTCGGCCTTGCAAGCGGTGCAAGCCGCAGGAAGCACAACGCGATCCGCAACTCGATCTCGTATTGCGGGCAGCCGCCATCCTGGACGACCCGGACCGCTCGCAGATCACGCTGGAAGAACTTGGCAACGAGCTTGGCAGTAGCCCCTACCACCTGCAACGGACGTTCAAGAATTTCATGGGCATCAGCCCACGACAATACGCCGAAGCGAGGCGACTGGAACGCATGAAGTCCCAACTTCGCAACGGCCAGGATGTGACAACTGCCATGTATGAAGCAGGCTTTGGCTCCAGCAGCAGGCTTTACGAACGCGCTCCGGGACGGCTGGGAATGACCCCGGCAACTTACCGGCGGGGCGGGGCCGGCATGACTATCTCCTACATGATTGTCGATTCACCGCTCGGCAGGCTGCTGGTCGGCACCACCGAACGGGGTGTCTGTCTGGTCTGCCTCGCCGATACCGACGAACCGCTGGAGGCCCGCCTGCACCAGGAGTATCCAAACGCCACGATCTCCAGGATCACCGACGGTCCGCGTTGTGAGGCAATCGACGAGATACTCAGTTATCTGGAGGGTCGCCGTCCGAGTCTTGACCTGCCGGTTGATCTCCAGGCAACAGCATTCCAGTGGCAGGTCTGGGATGCGCTCAGCCGGATCCCTCCGGGAGAAACCCGCACCTACCAGGAGATCGCCCGGGAGATCGGCAAGCCGAAGGCAGTGCGGGCGGTTGCCCAGGCATGTGCAAACAACCCGGCAGCGCTGATCATCCCCTGCCACCGTGTGGTGCGCAGCGACGGCCGCACCGGCGGCTATCGATGGGGCCCCGAACGCAAGGAAACCCTGCTCGAACAGGAACGCCGGGCCGCTGCCAGCGACTAACCTGTATCCAGAGTCCTCCGCTTGTAGTTCAATGGTAGGAACGGGAATCCGCGTAATACCTGACAGGAAGTGGAGGACACATGGCTGGAGCAAAGCGCACGGCATCGGTGGTCTGGGAAGGCGACCTGATGTCCGGTAGCGGAAATATCACCGAGAGCGGTAGCGGGGCACTTTCCAATCTTGGAGTGACCTGGAAGGCTCGCAGCGGAGATTCGGACGGACTCACCAGCCCGGAAGAACTGATCGCCGCAGCACACGCAACCTGCTTCTCGATGGCCCTCTCCCACGCACTCGCCCAGGCCGGCACCCCGGCCTCGAAGCTTGAAGTGACCGCAACCTGCACCTTCTCGCTGGATGGCGGGCCGAAGATCTCCACCATGGACCTCGATGTCCGTGGTTCGGTCGAGGGTCTCGACCAGGCCGGCTTCGAAGCCGCCGCCAATGGCGCCGGCGAGGGCTGCCCGGTCTCCGGCGCCCTCAAGGGCAACGTCGACATCAACGTCACCGCCACGCTGGTCTAACCCTTCGGCAGACAACCTGATAGCGCAGCAAAGGCACCGGTTGGTGCCTTTGTTGTTCTCTATTCACGCTGCGTACCCGCCGGCGACTGCGGCGCAAGATTGTCATCCCGGGCGACGTCGAGGAGTCTCGCTCCAGGCCTCGGTCAACTACCTCTCAGCACGCATCCCGGCGGCGATCTTCTCTGCTGCCGCGATGATCGTGAAGTGCAGGTTCGCACGCGGCCCGAACGGGAAGATCGAGGCATCGGCGACCCGCAGGTTCCTCACACCGTACACACGACCGGCAGTGTCCACCACCGCCAACGGATCCGACTTCTGCCCCATCTTGCAGGTGGTCGAGGGGTGATAGGTCGTGCCGGATTCCCGCCGGATCATCTCCTTCAGCGCATCGCGGTTGGTCAGGTGCTCACCTTCCAGACACGGCCCGTCGAGCATGGTCCCGAGCGGCGGGGTGCTGGCAACACGCAGCATCAGTTCATAGCCATCACAGATCGCTTCCATATCGTCCGGGTGGGAGAAATGGTTGTGGTCAATATCCAGCGGAGATTCCGGGTCGGCAGCGGTCAGCCGTACGGTCCCGAGCGACCGTGCATACTGCAGGGAGACCCCGAAGGCAAAGGTCCAGCATCCAAACCGCTCATCGATCATCTCGGCCGGATAGAGGTGCAGGTCAACATCCCCGCCGGCGAACCTGCTGCGTGCCCTGACCATTGTCTGGATGAAGGTGCGCTGTGCCGGCGTATATTCCGGCTTGATGTAGAAACTGGTGTAGCCACTCTGCCGGGCGATCTGGGGGTGATCCATCAGGCTGGAACCCACGCCCGGAAGGTCGACCAGACAGCGAATGCCGACATCTTCAAGATGGTCGGCCGGCCCGATACCGGAACGCATCAGCACCGCCGGCGAACTGTAGGCCCCTGCCGTGACCACTACCTCGCCGGCATGAATGGTCTGCCCTTCGGATGTCAGCACGCCCCGGGCTACGCCATTCTCGATCAGCACCTTGTCGACCAGGGTATCCGGCAGGATTGTCAGATTTTCGCGCTCGCGTGCCGGGGCAAGGTAGCTAAACCCGGCACTGATACGACGTCCCTCGGCAACATTCTTCGGTGTCTTGCCAACACCTGGTTGCTGGTCTGCGGTCGCGTTGAGGTCTTCAAGAAACGGCAGGCCGTTTTCCTGGGCAGACTCCATAAAGGCACGATCGATCGGCGAAATCATGTCGTCATCCGGGCGCCAGATTGGCACCATCCCCGAGCGGCCATGCAGACCACCCTCGATCGGGTCGGCCTCGACCATGTTGAACCACGGCTCCATGTCCGCCCACGACCAGCCATCGTTACCGGCGGCAGCCCAATCGTCGTAGTCACTGCGTGAACCACGCAGCCAGATGCACCCGTTGACCGTCGAACTGCCCCCGAGCACACGGGCACGTGGCAATTGCAGCCGCATCCCCGACGGGCGTTCCTTGTCGTAGTATCCCCAGCTCAGAAGATCCGGCTGGATCGTTGAATAGTCGAGCAATCCGGCTGGCCACGCATCAAAATCAGGCCCGAAATCCGGGCCGGCCTCGATCAGGAGCACCCGCCGGTCAGCGTCTTCGGAAAGCCGTGACGCGATCACTGCACCGGCTGGCCCGCCACCAACAACCACAACATCGTATCTATCAGCCACGTCTTCCTCTTTTCCGACAATGCCCTGCCTGAGAGTGTCTGTTGTCCATCAGTTTCCACGAGATGACCGCCCGGATCAATAACCCTCTCTGAAGGGCAGCGCCTCCATGAAATGTCTTATTCGCAAATCTGGCGAATATATCCTTCCAGTGCAGTGAACTATGAGGTCAATCCTTGCTTTCATGGATCTGGATAACCACGTCACAGTGTGCCTGCACCGTGCTTGTGTTTGTTCTATGATGGTTTGGCGAGGCCGAAACAGAACGAAGATACTCCATGAGGTGACGGATGCTGAGATACATCTCCCAGCGACTGGTAGCACTTATTCCGGTGCTTATTGGCATCTCGCTGGTGACCTTTTTCCTGATCAGGTTGGTGCCCGGTGATGTGGTCGACCTGATGCTGGCCAACGAAACCAACATGGATTCCGCCCGGGCCCAGGAAATCCGGCGGGTGTTTGGCCTGGATAAACCGATCCACCTGCAATATTGGGACTGGATATCCGGCGTTGCCCGTGGTGATCTCGGTAACTCCCTCCGCACCGGTCAACCGGTTCGCGACGAGATCTTCCGCAAACTGCCGGTGACCGTGGAACTCACCATCATGTCGGTTGGATTTGCGCTGATCATCGCCATTCCTGCCGGCATCATCGCCGCAGTCCGCGCCGGCACTCGCACCGAAGCAGCAGCCCAGGGAGTCAGCCTGCTCGGACTCTCCATCCCCAACTTCTGGCTGGGAACGATGCTGATTCTGATCTCTTCCCGCTACTTCGGATGGTTTCCCGCCGCAAATTACTCCTCGTTTACTGATGACCCCTGGCGAAACATCCAGATCCTGATCCTGCCCTCGGTCGCACTTGGCGCCGCACTGGCAGCTATCACGATGCGGATGACCCGCTCGGCACTCCTTGAGGTGCTGCGCCGGGAGTACATCACCACTGCCCGGGCCAAGGGTCTCACCGAACAACGGGTAGTGATGGGCCATGCCATCCGCAACGCCCTGATCCCGGTGGTCACGGTCGTCGGTATCCAGATGGGTCGTCTGCTCGGCGGGGCCATCATCATCGAACAACTCTTCAACCTGCCGGGGATTGGCCGTCTGGCAATCGACGCCATTTCCCAACGCGACTACCCGATGATCCAGGGGGTCGTGCTGATGACAACCACCGCCTTCGTGCTGGTCAACCTGCTGGTGGACGTCCTCTACTCCTACATCGATCCGAGGATCAGATATTCCTGACCGTCTCTGTAGTCCCCGAGGACGGGCCGACAGGTCACTCCAGACCAGGGAGGTACACAGTGAGCCAGATTCAACCCGGGGCGGGCACAATCAGCCCGCCCGGCGTCCAACTCGAAAGCCAGGCAAGGTACGACAATTCCCGTTCCCTCTGGAACCGGGCAAAGCGAGGACTGAAGAACAGCACCAGCGGAAAGATCGGGGTTGTCCTGGTGGTGCTGGTCGCCATAGCAGCGATCTTTGCCGGCATCATCTCGCCACACGATCCCTACCAGATGAACAGCGCCCACCGGATGGTCGGGCCAAGCGTCTACTACCCGATGGGCACCGATGAATTCGGCCGCGACATCTTCAGCCGCATCATCCACGGCTCACGCATCTCCCTGCAGGTCGGGTTTATCTCGGTCTCGATAGCGCTGGTCGTCGGCGGTGTGTTTGGCCTGATCTCCGGGTTCTTTGGTGGCTGGGTGGATTCCGTCGTTAGCCGCTGCATGGATATTCTCTTTGCCTTCCCGGAGATCCTGCTGGCCATTGCCCTGCTGGCGGTGTTGGGGGCGGAACTCCGCAACGTGATGATTGCCATCGGCATCGTCTACACCCCGTCATTCGCCCGCATTGTCCGCGGGCCGGTCCTGGCCGCCCGCAAGCAGGAATATGTCGAGGCCAGCAAGGTCATCGGCGCCAGCACCTACCGGACGATGTTCAAGCATGTCCTGCCGAATGTCGCAGCACCACTGATCGTCCAGGCGACGGTCGCTTTCTCCTTTGCCGTGCTCACCGAGGCCGCACTTTCGTTCCTCGGCCTCGGGGCACAACCACCGGAACCGAGCTGGGGGTCGATGCTCTCCGGTGGCCGGCGCTTTGTTGAGCAGGCCCCGTGGATGGCCATCTTCCCCGGACTGGCGATCATGATCGCCGTCCTCGGCTTCAACCTCATGGGCGATTGGCTTCGTGACGTACTGGATCCCCGTATGTCGTGAGAAAGAGGAGGAACGCGGAAATAGCAGGAACCTGAGTAGAGGCCGGGTAACAAACCAAAGCCGGCATCCAGCCAGACACAAGGAGGAACCATGCGAACCCAGCAACAATTGCTAGATCGACTCGTTCAACTCCGTAATGAAGGTCGTATCGACCGGCGCAAGTTCATGCGGCTCACCAGTGGGGGCGTCGGCATGGCTGCGCTCTCGGCCTTCATCGCATCCTGTGGTAGCGAACCGGAACCATCCGGCGGTACCTCGCCAACGGCCACAACAGCCAGCGAGGCAGCTTCACCAACCGCCGCCGGAGGCAACGACAGCACGCCTACTGAAGGAACTTCCACCGAAGAAGGCGAACCGGTACGCGGCGGCAAGATGGTATCGGCACTCGATACCAACCCGGTCGGCCTCGACCCGCACCTTGGGGCAAGCTTCGCCGGTCAGATGGTCTGGGAAAACGTCTACGACACGCTTTTCCAGTTCTCGCCGGACCTCGAGGTACTCCCCTCGGTCGCCGAATCATTTGATGTGCTGGATGACCAGACCTACGAGTTCAAACTGCGGGATGATGTTGTCTGGCAAAACGGCCGCAAATTCACGGCCGAGGATGTGAAATTTTCGATCGAACGGGCGGCCGATGCGTCGATCGGTAGCCTGCGCGCGTCCTGGTTCACGCCGCTCGAAGAGGTGGAAGTCGTCGACGATACCACCTGCCGTTTCCATCTCAGCACACCGTTCGCACCGCTCATTTCCTACCTGGCCATGCCCGGCGCGGCGATGATCCCGCGAGAAGTGGTCGAGGAATACGGCGATCTTTCTACTGTCGCGGTCGGTACCGGTCCCTTCCGTCTGGAAGAGTTCGTCAATAATGAGTTCGCCCGCCTGACCCGGTTCGAGGACCACTGGCGCGAAGGTATTCCCTATCTCGATGAACACGAAATCCGGATCGCCTCGGACGAACAGTCGCGGGTGGCAGCCGTCCGCGCCGGCGAACATGATTTCTCGCGCATGTTCGACCCGCAGAATGCCTGGACGCTCCGTGACGAAGGCTACAAGCTCTTCTCGGGGCTAACCGCGTCCCGCCCGTTGACCCTGATCAATTGCCGGCGGGAGCCACTCAACGACAAACGGGTTCGCCAGGCACTCTCCTACGCTATCGACCGCCAGGAGATGATGGATACCACGATCTTCGGCGACGGTCAGCTTACCGGCTATATCCCGGTGGCAGATGCAGTCTGGTCCCTGACGGCCGACCAGTTCGAGTCGTACACCCCGGACCTCGACCGCGCCCGGTCACTGCTGGCCGAGGCGGGGTATGAGGATGGCTTTGATGTGGTGATGAAGGTATCGCCGCAGTATGCCTTCGACCTCTCGAACGCCCAGATCATGCAGGCCCAGTTGCAGCAAATCGGCGTCAACATGCAGATCGAGCAACTCGAATGGGGCAACCTGCTCAACACCTACAACCAGAGCTACGACTATGACCTGCTGAATATCATTCTGACGCACCAGTCAGACCCGGATGGCTACCTCTATGGTGCATTCCACAGTGAATCCACCAACAACTCGGTCGGACTGTCTGACGAAGAGGTCGACCGCCTGCTCGACGAGGGTCGAACCACCGCTGACTTTGACGAGCGCAAGCGGATCTACGACGAGCTACAGCGCCTGCTCATGGACGACCTGGTCCCGGTGCTGGTGACCTTCAACTACAACCAGTACTGGCCGGCGCAGCAATACATCCACGGCTACAAGACCATCCCCTCGATCTCCCGCATCTACCTGCGTGAGGTCTGGCGTTCCGAGGAGTAGCCTTGCGGATGCTGCCCGGTTGACTCGTCGTGTGCCTGGTCATCCTGACAAAGCCTGACCTGTCACCACGATACGTCTACCATGTCATCGCGACGAATGAGGGATCCGTAATCCTGAAGATACGGATCCCTCATTGCGTCCGGGATGACAGGCAAGCGCGTTGCCCTAACGCACAGCGACGGTGAGGTGCCCTGACTGGTCATCAAGGAGACCGTTGGCGACAAGTTCCTCGATACGCTCCCGGGCGATCGCCTGCTGTTGCTCGGTCGCCCGGCGAATACCAAACGCCCGGCAGAC
>CAYWXR010000014.1:81975-85924 GCA_964462545.1 uncultured Thermomicrobiales bacterium | reverse complement strand
CATTTCGCTGGTGCTGGCGGCCTTCGACTGGTCGCGGTCCGGGCGCAAGTCGTAGGTAACGGTCTTGCCCTCGGCAATGACGTCCATAACGGCCTGCTCGACTGCCTTGGCAGCTTCCAGTTCGCCAAGATGCCGCAGCATCATGGCGCCGGAGAGAATGGTCGCGCTCGGGTTGGCGACATTCTTACCGGCATGGGTCGGGGCGCTACCGTGAATCGGCTCGAAGATGGCGGCGTTCTCGCCGATGTTGCCGCTCGGGGCAACACCGAGGCCGCCGATCATGCCGGCGGTAATGTCGCTGACGACGTCACCGTAGAGGTTCGGCATCACCAGCACATCGTAGTCTTCCGGCCGCTGCATCAACTGCATGCACATGTTGTCAACAATGCGGTCGTTGAACTCGATATCCGGGTAGTCCCTGGCGACTTCCTGGGAAACCTTGAGGAACAGGCCGTCGCTGAACTTCATGATGTTCGCCTTGTGGACGGAAGTAACCAGTTTGCGTTCGTTCTTCTGTGCGTAGTCAAACGCAAAGCGAACGATCCGCTCGGAGTTCTCCGGGGTAATCGACTTGATCGAGATAGCGGCGCTCTCCGGCACCTTGCGGTCGCTCAGCTTGTTGATGGCGCCGATGATCTCTTTGGCTTCCTCGGTTCCGGTGTCAAACTCGACGCCGGCGTAGAGGTCTTCCATGTTCTCACGAACGACCACCAGGTCGACATCGGAAAAGACAGAACGGACGCCCTCCATGGTGCGGGCCGGGCGCAGGTTTGCAAAGAGCTGCAGTGCGTGTCGCAGGCTGACGTTCACGCTGCGGAACCCGGTGCCGAGCGGAGTGGTCAGCGGTCCCTTGAGTGCCAGGTTGTTCTTGCGGATTGAATCGAGCACGGATTCGGGGAGAACATCGCCAACCGTTTCCAGGGTCGCCAGTCCGGCTTCCTGAACATCCCACTCAAACTTCAGCCCGGTTGCATCCAACACGCGCTGGGTGGCGGTTGACACTTCAGGCCCAATACCATCGCCGGGAATCAGTGTCACTTGATACGCCAAGGTTGTGTCCCTTCAAACACATCCGGCGAACGCCCCGACGGGCATTTTCAACGCCGGATCGTTCCTCAATATGTCCCGATTCTAGGGCCGTGCGAAATGCGGTGTCAAACCTCCCCTGTCCCCGTACAATGAAGCAATGGAGCAGCCAGCATGAGCATTCGCAGCTTTCGTGATCGCTTTGGCGCCATGGAACGCGCCAGCCAACCGGAGCCGGCAGTTCACCCGGCCAGTCCGGATTGGCCGCTGCCTGCCGGTGGCCGCCTGATCCCGACCAGTTCCGGAGAAACGGTGGTCACCGAGGTCCATCTGAATGGCCCGGAAGTTGCACTTGCCAGGTCCCTCTTGAGCAATGCCGGCATTGCCGGTGACGTCGAAACCACCATCTTCCTCGATACCGAAACCACCGGGCTGTCCGGCGGCACCGGAACCCACGTTTTTCTGGTCGGAGTGGGCCGCTTTCAGGATGACGGGTTCACTGTTCGCCAGTATTTCATGCGTCATCCCGGCGAGGAACGGGCACTGCTTGAAGCGATCGAGCAGGAAGCACGAACCTCAACCTGCCTGATTTCCTACAACGGCCGGACATTTGATATCCCGTTGCTCGAAACCCGCTATCGGATGCACCATCATCGCTGGCAGGTGCCGGAACAGCACATTGACCTGCTGCATCCCGTGCGTTCGGTCTGGAAGCACCGCTTGCCAAGTTGCTCACTGGGGACTGTTGAAGAGCAGATACTGGGAGTCCGGCGGGTAGACGATGCGCCCGGCTGGATGATTCCGCAACTCTATTTCTCCTGGCTCCAGAACCGGCACATTGCTGCGCTTGAGAACGTCTTCCGACACAACCGGCAGGATATTGTGTCGCTCGCCCGGCTTGCCGGACTGGTACATGCCTATCAGGCCGGCCTCGAATCGCCGGCACATCCGGTCGACCGGCTTGGCGTGGCTCTGATGCACCTCCGCCTGGGGGCAATCGACCGTGCGCTGCCGGTGGTACAGGAAACAGCAAACTCACCGCTGGTGCCGGCAGAGTTGCGACACCGGGCTGTTCGGGAGATGTCGACCGTATTGAAGCGCGCCCGGCGCTACGACGAGGCGTTGGCGCTCTGGGAACAGGGGCTGACAAGCTCCAGCAGGGCAATTCGACTGCACTCGGCCGAGGAACTGGCAAAGTTTCTTGAGCACCGGGTACGGGATCACCGGGCCGCGCTGCAACTCGCCGAACGGGCGGCCGACGGCGCAAGATTGGCCGGTGACCGGCAGGCCGCCGAAGCATTTGAGCGGCGCGCCGCCAGATTGATGGAAAAGATTCGGCGGGCTGAACGCCCGACCTGGATGGAGCAGACGTGACGACCGCGAACGCACACCGGCCAGTGGTACTGGTGATTCTTGATGGCTGGGGTATCGCCCCGCCGGGACCCGGCAATGCCATCTCCCTTGCCAACACCCCGACTTTCGACCGCATTATGGCGGAATACCCTCATGCAACGTTACGGACCAGTGGTCTGGATGTTGGCCTGATCGACGGCCAGATGGGCAACTCCGAAGTTGGCCACCTCAACCTCGGTGCCGGATTTGTCGTCAACCAGACGCTCACCCGCATCAAACTGGCCATCGATGACCGCTCGCTCTTCAGCAACCCGGTGCTCGTGGATGCAGCCACCAGAGCGAAAGAATCTGGAGGAACACTGCACCTGATGGGCCTGGTTTCCGATGGCGGGGTGCACTCACACATCGACCACTTGATCGCTCTGCTGGAACTGTGCAACCACCAGGGCCTGACCAACGTCGCTGTCCACGCCTTTCTGGATGGCCGTGATACATCGCCGCATGGCGGTGCTGACTACCTCGCGACCCTGCTGACCTCGATGGAATCTATCGGCACGGGCCGGCTGGCCACGATCGTTGGCCGGTATTATGCAATGGACCGTGACCATCGCTGGGAACGCACGAAGATCGCCATGGACCTTCTTACCCACGGTGCCGGCGAGATCACGCTCGACCCGGTCGAAGCAGTCAGGCAACGCTATACCGATGGTGTCACCGATGAGTTCATGACTCCGATTGTTGTCGGAGATCCGCTCAACCCGGCCGATCGGATCAAGGACGGCGATGTTGTGGTCTTCTTCAATTTCCGGGCCGACCGTGCCCGGCAGTTGAGCGCAGCACTCACCGGCACTGCACCGGCCGATTCCGGACTGGAAGCGCCGCCGGCAAACCTGAGTCTGGTAACGCTCACCGAATACGACCCCGACCTTCCGGCGTCGGTTGCCTATGCGGCTGAAACCGTGCAGTATCCGTTGGCACGGGTGGTCTCCGAAGCCGGACTACGACAGTTTCACTCGGCCGAAACCGAGAAATATGCCCACGTCACCTACTTCTTCAACGGCGGAACCGAGGAACCGTACCCCGGTGAAGATCGTGGTCTGGTCGCCTCACCGAAAGTGCCAACCTACGACCTTCAACCGGAGATGAGTGCTCCTGGCATTGCCGATACCGTCTGTCAGGCGATTGCCAGCGGTGCCTATGACTTCATCGTGCTGAATTTCGCCAACTGCGACATGGTGGGACACACCGGAGTCATTCCGGCCGCCGTTGCCGCAACCGCTGCGGTGGATCGTGAGCTTGGACGAGTGCTGGAAGCGACGCTTGCTGCCGGCGGGGTGGCGCTGGTCACTGCTGATCATGGCAACGCCGAACAGCTCCTGACAGCCGACACCAACCAGCCAATGACCGCACACACGACGAATCCTGTCCCGGTGGTGCTGGTGTCACCGGCAGGTTCCACGTTACAGAACGTCAACCTGCGTCACGGGCGTCTGGCCGACGTAGCGCCGACGGTGCTGCAACTGCTCGGGGTAGACCAACCAGCAGTGATGACCGGCCAGTCCCTGATTGA
>CAYWXR010000014.1:0-81875 GCA_964462545.1 uncultured Thermomicrobiales bacterium | reverse complement strand
CGCCGGCCGAATGCCGAGATGCCGGCGAAGCGGGCTGCCTCACCCAGTTCCTCGTTGATCCGCAGCAACTGGTTGTACTTCTCGATGCGGTCCATACGTGACATCGAGCCAGTCTTGATCTGGCGGGCGCCGGTTGCGACCACCAGGTCGGCAACGAAGGAATCAGCCGTTTCTCCGGAACGGTGGGAGATCACCGCGGTGAACCCTGCCCTGTGGGCCATTTCGACCGCATCCAGTGTTTCGGTGAGGGTGCCAATCTGGTTCAGTTTGATCAGGATCGAGTTGCCGGCGGCCTCGCGAATGCCCCGGTCGAGGCGGGCAGTGTTGGTGACGTAGAGGTCATCACCAACCAGTTGCACCTTGTCGCCCAGGCGAGAGGTCAACTTCTTCCAACCATCCCAGTCATCCTCGGAAAGGCCATCCTCGATCGAGATGATCGGGTATTTCCCGGCAGCATCGGCATACCAGTCGATGAGTTCGTCAGCAGTCAGCGTGCGGCCCTCACCAGACAGCACGTACTTGCCGTCTTCGAAGAACTCGGTGGATGCCGGGTCGAGGGCTATGTAAATGTCCTTGCCCAGTTCGTATCCGGCCTTTTTGACAGCCTCGGCAACCAGTTCCAGCGCTTCGGCATTGGAGCCCAGGCTAGGGGCGTATCCGCCCTCGTCACCGACCATCGTGTGGTAGCCGTTGGCTGCCAGCACTTTGCCCAGCGAATGGAAGATCTCGGCCGACCAGCGGATGCACTCGCGGAAATCCGGAGCGCCAACCGCCATGATCATGAACTCCTGCATATCCACGCTGGAGCCTTCAGCGTGCTTGCCACCATTCAGGATGTTCACCATTGGGACCGGCAGCGTGGTTGCCGACGGACCACCCAGGTACTTGTAGAGCGGCAGGCCGACGGAGTTCGCTGCGGCGCTGGCAACCGCCAGCGACACGCCCAGGATCGCATTGGCACCGATATTGCCCTTGTTCGGCGTCCCGTCGATTTCAATCATCCGGGAGTCCAGCGCACGCTGGTCAAAGGCGTTCATCCCGCGAAGTTCTTCCGCAAGGGTGGTGTTGATGTTTTCGACTGCCTTCTGGACACCCTTGCCGCCGTACCGGCCCTTGTCTCCGTCACGAAGTTCAACTGCTTCGTATGCTCCGGTCGACGCACCAGAGGGCACCGCGGCCCGGCCCACCGACCCGTCGTCCAGGCGGACATCCACCTCGACGGTCGGGTTGCCCCGCGAGTCGAGAATTTCCCGCCCGCGGATAATGTCAATCCCCGCACCCATCTCGTAACCCAGCATCCCGATGTCACCTCCACCGATTGACAGCGATTTGTTTATACTCATGACGATACAGCAACGGCGTCGAGGGAGACGAGTTGCGGAGCGAAATCTCCGACAGGGAATGCGGGTCATGACTGGAAGCCCGCAAGGAGCAGCGCCGCAACGTTCACTCCGGAGCCGTACGGTGAAGCCCGGATTCCGGGTGTGTAGTCGTTTCTGGCCGCCCACCATTAGCAGGGCACACCGCGGCAGTCCGCTGCCCCGGTGACCGAGATCGGTCCGGATCGGGCCGAAACAGGGTGGTACCGCGTGGAAACTCTTCGCCCCTGAGCGAAGGGTTTTTTTGTTGCCGCTTTTCGGAAATGTTGGAGGGTAGATATGTCCGCGCCGGATCATAACCGGATTCGCGAAGAAGGGCTCGCCGGCCTGCAATCTGCAACGTCACAGGAAGACCTCGCCGCCTGGCATCGCGACGTGCTCGGCCGGCAGGGAACAATCAGCCATGCCATGCGTGGTCTGGGACAGCTTGCGGCAGAAGATCGCCGCACCGTCGGGCAGGCGCTGAATGCACTCAAGACAGAACTTGAAACCGCGTTTGCTGCCCGTCAGGAAGAGATTCGCAACGAGGCCTTGCAGGCACAACTCGCTTCAGAAACGATCGACATCACCCAACCAGGGCGACCGGTGACTGCCGGCAATTACCATCCGCTGGCGGCGATGGCTCGCGAAATCTGCGACGTCTTTGCCCATCTTGGATTCCAGACAGTCGAGGGGCCCGAGGTCGAGTTCGCCAAATACAGCTTCGATATGTTGAACATCCCGAAGGACCACCCAGCCCGCGATGTGTGGGACACCATCTTCATTGACACCGACGATGTGGAAATCACCCTGCGGCCACATACCTCGCCGATGCAGGTCCGCACCATGCTCCAGCAGGACCCGCCGGTGAGGGTGGTGGTTCCGGGTCGCACCTACCGGTATGAAGCGCAAGATGCCACCCACGAGTGGCACTTCCAGCAGATCGAGGGGCTGGCAGTCGACAAGCACATCACCATGGCCGACCTGCGTGGCACGCTGGCGGAGTTTGCACGCCAGATTTTCGGTGCCGACCGGAAAGTGCGCTTCCGCTGCGACTTCTTCCCGTTCGTGGAACCGGGCGTTGATATGTCAATTGACTGCCCGTTCTGCAAGGGCAAGGGCTGCAAGACCTGCAAGCAATCTGGGTGGATCGAGATCCTTGGTGCCGGCATGGTTCACCCCAACGTGCTTGCCGGGGTCGGGTATGACCCGAAGGTCTACAGCGGATTCGCCTTCGGCATGGGTATCGACCGGATCACCATGCTCAAGTATGGCGTGACCGATATTCGCAGTTTCTACAGCAATGATCTGCGATTCATGGCGCAGTTCAACCGCGGTTATATCTAGGAGGCAGCATGCTCGTACCGGTTCGCTGGCTCAAGGAGTTGGTCCAGACCGATCTCTCCAGCGCTGAAATCGCTCATCGGATGACCATGGCCGGCCTCGCCGCAGAAGGCATCACCGAGATCGGGGCCGACTGGGACAAGGTGTTCGTCGGTCTGGTTGAAAAGATTGAGCGACACCCGGATGCCGACCGTCTGGTGCTGCCGACTATCAATGCAGGCGAGCACAAACTGACTGTCGTCACCGGCGCCCCGAACATCCGCGAAGGCGACAAGGTTGCGCTGGCCATCGCCGGCGCGCGCCTGATCGACGGTTACTCCGATGAGCTGAAATACGTCACGCTTAAGCCAAATACCATCCGCGGTGTTCGCTCCGAGGGCATGGTCTGCTCGGAAAAGGAACTCGGACTGTCCGACGAACACGCCGGTATTCTGATCCTCGACGAAGACGCCCCGGTGGGAATGCCGCTCAAGGAGTATCTCGGCGACGAGGTCATTGAGTTCGAGATCACCCCGAACCTCGTCCATGCATTCTCGGTACTCGGTATTGCCAGGGAACTGGCGGCGATCATCGACCATCCGGCACCGGATGTGACACTGGCTGATATCAGCGCCGTGCCGGCCAGGCCGGAACTGGTAGAAATTCAGGCGCCGGACCTGTGCCCACGATACGCACTGGCAATCATTGAAAACGTCACCGTTGCTCCGTCTCCGTCCTGGCTTCAGCGCAGGATTGAGGCGATTGGTATCCGGCCGATCAACAATGTAGTGGACGTTTCGAACTACGTGATGAACGAGATCGGCCAGCCTACCCACGGGTTTGATGCAGATCGACTGGCGGAAGGCCGGATTATCGTTCGCCGGGGCCGGCAGGGCGAAAGGCTGGAAACCATTGACCACGTCGATCGCGAACTGACCGAGGACATGCTGGTCATCGCCGATGCCGAAAAGGCAGTTGCAATCGCCGGTGTCATGGGTGGTGTTGATTCCGAGGTTACCGAGAACACTACCCGGGTCCTCCTGGAATCAGCGTCGTTCCACCCTGCTTCAGTGCGCAAGACCTCGCGCGATCTCAAACTACGCAGCGATGCTTCCAGCCGGTTTGAACGTGGCGTTGACCCGGAACTCGCCTGGAAGGCCATCCGGCGGATCGTCCAGATTCTCAAGGAGATTGATCCGGGTATCACCGTTACCGCTGTCGCCGACAACTACCCCGAGCCGGTCCAGCCAAAGCATCTTTCGACTTCGTACAGTGAGATCGAGCGATTGCTGGGCATGGTGGTGCCGCTGGATGAAGCTGTGGCAATTCTGAGACGACTCGACTTCCAGCCTGAAGTGCGCGATGGAGACGACGGCCCGGAAATTCACGTCATCGTCCCGACCTATCGCTCGGATGTCACGATGGAAGCAGACCTGGTCGAGGAAGTCGCCCGGATCTACGGCTACGACGAGCTTCCCGAAACCTTGCCAACCGGCAGCGCTACGCCGGTGCGCCGTGACCCTGCACGTATCGTTGATTATGTCGTTCAGGATGCGCTCGTTCAGGCGGGACTCCAGCAGGTGCAGACCTATTCGATGATCAGCGAGGAAGACCTGCGATCGCTTTCGCCGGGCAAGGACTCCGTTCCTGAAGTCCTCGGCGGCTATCCACGGCCGGAAAGCGATTATGTGCGTGCGGTCAATCCGCTGCGCGCTGATTGGGAACTGATGCGGCCGACGATGATCCCGTCGCTGCTGAAGATCACTGCCGAGAACCTGAAGTACGTCGAGCAGGTGCCGATTTTCGAGACCGCCCGGACCTACCAGCCAACCAGCAAGGACGACCTGCCTGACGAACGCCGTGGTGTCGCGATAGTCATGGCCGGGGCCCGTTCACGGTTCGGCCTGCATCGCCAGAGCGACGAGGAGTATGACTTCTTCGACATCAAGGGCGTGGTTGAACTGTTGCTGGACCGGTTGACAGGTTCGGCTCCCGCCTTCACCCGTGTCGTTCACCCATCGCTCCATCCGGGGCGCGCCGCGGCAATCGTGGTGAACGGTGACCAGGTCGGCATTGTCGGTGAATTGCATCCAAAGGTAGCCGGGAACTTCGACATCGATTCGCGGGTATGTGTGGCCGAGATCGACCTGCGAGGATTCGAGGGACTTATCGGCAATCCGTGGCCGGTGCGCTCGATCTCGAAGTATCAACCGGTGAAGCAGGATTTTGCGGTCGTCGTGGATGAAGCCACGCCGGCAGGAGATGTCCAGGCCGCGTTGACATCGGCTGCCGGGCCGCTGGCCACATCGGTCGAACTGTTTGACATCTACCGTGGCGAAGCCATCGGCGAAGGCAAGAAGAGTCTCGCGTATCGCGTGGTGCTTTCAGCTCCCGACCGGCAGCTTGCAGACTACGAAATCGAACGAATCCGCACCAAAATCGAACGGGACCTCAAGCGTAGGGTTGGCGGAACGATCCGCACATAGCAAAATCGACGCTGGACAAAGTCTGGGGCCAACGGCCCTTCTCCGGGAGCTACATTGTCATCATCTGACGAATCCAGAGTCTATTCCGCGCGACCGGTCGACCGCCCACGTGGTGTGTACGACCGGTTGCCACCTGAACGTGAAGCGCTTGCGCACCTTCAGGAGCAGCTTTCACAGCTGGTCAGGAAGCACGATTACCGCTTCATCGAAACACCGGTTATCGAGCATACCGATCTGTTCCTGCGAAAGTCCGGTGGAGAACGTCTGGCACAGATCTACGCCTTCAACCATCGTGGACGGGAACTGGCGCTGCGACCGGAGCACACCGCCTCGGTCGTCCGCGCATACATCGAGAACATGCAGTCCGATCCACTACCGGTGCGGCTCGCCTACTGCGGGCCCGTCTTCCGTTACGAGAGTCCGCAGGCTGGACGGTCCCGACAGTTCACTGACTTCGGTTGTGAACTGATCGGGGCCGAGGGTTTGCTGGCCGATGCAGAAACGATCCGTCTGGCGCTCGATGCCTGCCGGACTGCCGGCATAGCGATCCCCCATATCGTTCTCGGGCATATCGGGATCGTTAGTGCCTTTCTCGCCGGGCTGCAGATTGACCAACGTGCCCAGGACTGGCTCATCTGGACGATGGAACGCCTGCGCGACCAGCAGGATGCGGACATCAGCATTCCCGACTACCTGATCACGCCGCCAGCAGGCATGGAAGGCATCGAGAGCCTGGAAGGTCTGAACCAGGAGGGTGTGATCGCCTTGCTGCGCCAGTCCGGTGTGCGGTTCGAAGGGGGCACTCGCTCCCCGGAAGAGATCGTCGCGGGACTTCTCGAACAGCGGCAGCGCCGGTACGACGAAGCACTGATGAACGACGCACTCGGGTTCGTCCGTGAACTCACCCGTCTGGCCGGCGATCCCGCAGAAGTCATGCCGGGGCTGCGTGCCCTGGTAGCATCCCGGAACCTGAGCGACGAACCACTGAATGAACTTGAAGCGATCATCGATCTTCTGCAGATTGATGGAAGCGAGCAGGTAACCGTGACCATCGACCTCGGGATGGGACGCGGCTTGCGCTACTACACCGGCATGCTGTTCGAGATTTATGCCGAACAGGGCGGACAACAGATCTGTGGTGGAGGTCGCTATGACGACCTCGCCCAGGTGCTGGGTGCACGATCGGCAACGGCTGCCTGCGGGTTTTCGATGGGCCTTGAACGGGCACTTTCGGCTAATCCTCAACGCCATGCGCCAGAGTCTCGCCGGGCACTGGTCTGGTCAGGCGACGATCCTGCGGCAGCTATCAACGTTGCCGGCAAACTCCGGAACGAAGGCTGGTTTGCCGCGGTCGATCCCCGAAAGCGGTCTGAATCCGCTGCCCGGAGGTCTGCCCAACGTCAGGGATACGACCTGTTTGTCCGTGTAACCAACGGAGCCGAAGAACGCATCGACCTGAATCGCTCGGGAAGTGAGGTGCAATCATGACCCGGGATGGTGGATTGCGGGTCGGGCTCGCCAGCAAGGGCGGCTACGAGGAAGCTACCAATCGCTTCCTTGCCGGTGCCGGTCTTGGAGTTTGGCGGCCAAATCCCCGGATGTATGTTGGACGGATATCGACTGTTGAAGGCGCAGAGGTGCTCTTCCAGCGTCCGGAAGACATCGCCCACAAGGTGGCGGATGGCAGCCTCGACCTGGGTATTACCGGATTCGACCTGGTGTCTGAACATGCGTCGGACGATCCTGCAGTTCATGTTGTGATCCTCGATCTCGGGTTCCGTCGCTGCGAACTTGTACTGGCTGTCCCGGATGCATGGCTGGATATCGGCGGCATCAACGACCTGGCAGACCTGTCGATCAAGTTCAAGCGGCAGGGCCGGACCCTGCGTGTTGCCACCAAGTTCACCAATCTGGTCAGCGATTATCTCCACCGGAACGGTGTCAACTACTTCGAACTGATTGCAGCTCACGGGGCTCTCGAAGCAGCACCGTCACTTGGTTACGCCGATGTCATCGCAGATCTTTCGGAGACCGGCGTGACGTTGCGTGATAACCATCTCCGGGTGATCGAAGGTGGAGTCGTTCTCCGGGCACAGGCCTGCATGATCGCCAATCTGGACACCATCGCACAAAGCCCGGAACGCCTGGAGCAGGCCCGCAAGATCATTGAGCTATGCGAGGCGAAGCTTGAGGCGCGGCGCTACCGGGTGGTGACCGCCAACGTCTCGGGAGATGATGCCGAGCAGGTCGCCAACCACATCATCAGTAATCTCGATGTCGCCGGCGAACGTGGCCCGACCGTCTCCCCGGTCTTCCCGAAAGACCCACGTGGTGGCAATTGGCACTCGGTGAGTGTCATCGTGCCTGAGGAGCGGATGCTGGCTGCAGTCGACCACCTGCGGGCCGCAGGATCGACCGGCATCACCGTTTCGACGCCGGATTACATGTTCGCCAACAAGTCCAGATCGTTTGCCCGGCTCTGTGAAGCCGTCGAACAAAGACGCATGGAGGCTCGACGCCCGTGACCATCAGAATCTTCACCGATGCCGGCGCTGGCCGGGAGTTCATCCTCTCCAGCCGAGAGATGGAAACCGCCGAACTGTCGCCGCGGATGCGGGAAGGCGTACAGCGGATCTTCGGCGAGGACCTGACGGCCGAGCAGGTGGTCAAACGGATTCTGGAGGATGTCCGCCGCGACCAGGACGCTGCAGTACGTGAGTACACCTCTCGCATCGACGGCGTCGACGTGGACGAATTGCAGGTATCCGGGCAGGAGTTCGAGGACGCGCTGGCAGTCGTTCCTCAGGAGATTCAGGACGCGCTGGCGTTCTCGGCAGAACGTATTCGAGCCTTTCATGAGAAGCAGCATATCGATCCGTGGATTGATTTCTCGGAGCACGGTGCTTTGGGACAGTTGGTCCGCCCTCTCGACCGGGTGGGCCTCTACGCGCCCGGTGGCACGGCTCCCTACCCGTCGTCCCTGTTGATGACCGCTGTTCCGGCACGGGTCGCCGGAGTCCCTGAAGTTATTGTCTGTGCCCCACCGGAAAAGGATGGCCGGATCGCCCCGATCACGGCAGTTGCTGCCCGGATCGCCGGTGTCGATGCGGTCTACAAGGTAGGCGGTGCGCAGGCCATTGCAGCGATGGCATACGGTACGGAGACGATCCCCAAGGTCGACAAGATTCTTGGACCGGGCAATATCTTTGTGGTGCTGGCCAAGCGGCAGGTCTACGGCTCCGCCGGCATCGATGCCCTGCCGGGTCCAACCGAGACACTGGTTATTGCTGACGATTCCGCCAGCGTCGAGCTCTGTGCTGCCGATCTCCTCGCCCAGGCAGAGCATGACCAGATGGCCAGCGCCATTCTGCTGACGACATCAACTGACCTGGCAAACGCGGTTGCGGCCGAACTCGAGGTGCAACTGCAAACCCTGGAGCGCGAGGCTATAGCTCGTGAATCGCTCCGCAAGAATGGCGCGATCATCGTGGTCGAGGAGCTTTCCGAAGCCTTTGACATCGCCAACGCCTACGCACCGGAGCATCTTTGCCTGCTGATCGACCAACCGTGGGATCACATCAACAGCGTTCGTCACGCCGGCGGCATCTTCGTGGGCGAGTCGTCACCTGAAGTGATTGGCGACTATACTGCCGGCCCAAGCCACGTCATGCCGACCGGCCGTACAGCCCGGTTCTTCTCGCCGGTCAACGTCTCCGACTTTGTGAAGGTGATATCGGTGATTGGCCTGAACGACCGTGGGCTGGCCGCTGCCGGGCCGGCAGCATCGGTAATCGCCAGAGCCGAGGGCCTCACAGCCCACGCTGCCGCCGTCGAGCGCCGGCTGAAGAACAGCTAGGATCAGATCAGGACGACAACCGTTGCAGGGCTGCATAGACACGTTCCTCAACGGTCATGCCGTCACGATGCTCGATCGCAGCGAGACCTGAGCGGGCTTCGGCAGCGGAGTAGCCCAATGCTTCAAGTGCTTCCAATGCATCGCGGTCGGTCGTGTCCGCGATAGCAACCGCTCCCGGAAGATTGTCGGGCAGTTTGCGCTTCAGGTCGAGGATGATCCGGCCGGCCGTGACCTTGCCAACGCCCGGAACCTTCGAGAGCAGACCAACATCTTCATTAGCAATCGCCTGGTACAGCACCGATGGCTGGTCGAACGACAGCAGGTTCATGGCGACCCGCGGCCCTACCCCGTTGACGCCGAGAAGCAACTGGAACAGTTGCAATTCAGCTTCGGTCTCGAACCCGTAGATCAGCATGGCATCTTCACGGACAACGAGGTGGGTCTGGAGTTCAACCTGCTGCCCGGTCTCAAGATGCGAAAGAGTCTGGGTCGAGGTGAATGCGCGCACCAGGAACCCGTGCAGGTCAACAACGACAGCATTTTCCTCAAGCCTGGCAACAGTGCCTCGAAGACCGGCGATCATTGTCTACCTCATGTTTCTGCCGAGAGACCGTAAATCCGTGCAGCGTTGCCGCCAAGCAGGGCGTCGAGCGCAGGGTCGTCTTCAAATTGCCGGCGGACGCGGTTCAACAGGCGTGTCTGGCCGAGAACCGGAAAATCGCTCCCAAAGAGGACCCGCTCGGGGCCGACCAGATTGAGCACGTGCCGGAAGACATCCTGCCGGTACAGATAGGTCGATGCACCAGAATCATAGGCGACGTTGGCGGTCAGTTCGCGGACTTCCGGCATCAGTTCATAGAACGGCAGTCCTCCACCCCAGTGCGCGAGAACAACCGGCTGGTCCTTCCAGGTCTGCAACCAGTGAACGAATTTCGCCGGCGTCGCCGTGCCCTTGCCGGGATAACCATGGCCCACCGGCTCACTGGAATGCAACATGACCGGTTTGCCTGCCTGGCGGCAGGAATCCATTACCGGGGTAACTGATAACGGGTCGAGCAGGTCAAAGCCTTGTGCGTCGGCATTCAGTTCACCGATGGCAACAGCGCCAAGTCCGAAGCAACGTTCTGCCTCTTCAGATGCACCGGGAAGGTGCGGCACAACCATGCCCATGAAGGCGAGCCGCCCACCGGAGTTCCTCGCAAGGTCGGCCAGATAGTCGTTCTCCTGCCGGCAGATTCCCGGGTCGGACCAGGGAAATCCGCAGACAACAGAGCACTCGATGCCGGATGCATCCATGCTCGCCAGCAATTCTTCCGGTGTGGCCAGTCTGGCAGCAGGTGGACCGTACAGTTCGCCGAACCAGTAATCACGCACCACGTAGCGCTCCCGGTTCGCCAGCACATCAGGCGAAAAGAGATGGGTGTGCGCGTCAATGACCCGCCGGGACACCACCAACCCCTAGGCGAGGAAGTAGATGTAGGCGAAGATGGCGATCAGGATCAGCAGACCAACGCCAACCAGGATCGGGATGAGTTTATTGGGTGCTCCCGAAAGCTGTTCGGTTGCCGGCGGCTCGATGACGCTCAACGGCGCTAGCCACGCGCAAATCACCGAAAGGTTGTCCGTCGAACCGGCGTCCATTGCCTGTTTCACCAGTGCAGTTGTCGCCGTTTCCGGATCGTTCTGCTTGACTGCATCAAGAATCTGGTCGTCGTTGAGATAGTCGTGGATTCCGTCGGAAGACAACAGGAGTTTGTCTTCCGGAAGGAGCTTGATCTCGAAGATATCGACATCGACCCGCTCGCGATGACCGATGGCCCGGGTAATGATGTTCTTGTGCGAACTTTCGCGGGCTTCATCCTCGGACATGACGCCCATACGGACCTGCTCGGCAACCAGCGAGTGGTCGGTAGTCACCTGGTTCAGGCGTCCGGCACGCAACAGGTAGGCGCGGCTGTCACCGACGTTGGCAATGGTCAGGTCATCGCCGGCGATCACTGCTGTGACCAGTGTGGTGCCCATGATCGCGTGCTCGCCCTTGGCGGAGCCATCCTCAAACACCAGTTTGTTGGCCTCGCGATAGGCCTGCTTCAGCAGCAGGACGATGTCGTTCTGGGTCTCATCCTTGAACTTTTCCAGCAAGGTATCGATCGCAACGCGGGAAGCGACTTCGCCCCGGTCATGGCCGCCCATACCGTCGGCGATGGCCAGAATGACCCGGTCTTTCGCATCGATAACCGATTGATCAGGAATGTACAGCAGGTCTTCGTTCATCTCGCGGACGTTACCGGCGTCGGTTGCCCCGCCCACGATCAGTCGAGTCTCTTCCACCCTGACGGTGCCCTCCTGAATAGCCCTGCAATCCACGTCATTCCGATCGTTGCCGGAAGTCGACGAAATCATACGATAATCGGCATATTCCCTGCCCGGTGCCAGCATGTATCCGGGTCACATCCGCATGCGGGGTACACTGAGCAGGAAA
The DNA here is from genome assembly GCA_964462545.1 of uncultured Thermomicrobiales bacterium. Lineage (GTDB taxonomy): Bacteria > Chloroflexota > Chloroflexia > Thermomicrobiales > CFX8 > CAYWXR01. The sequence continues at coordinate 70,370 of CAYWXR010000014.1, read as the reverse complement.
CAACCGTTCGTCAATGATGACAGGAATCAATGTAGATTATGTTGAATCACTTCCGTGTGATCGCACTGTTTGCGGTCATCATGCTTGTGGTCGCCGCCTGTACCGGTGACGACGACGAAGCCACCCCCACAACCGAAGCGCTGACTGCCGAATCTGTGCTGGATCTCGCTGCCGAGCGTTGGAATGAGACCAACACTCTGGAATTCACCCTCGAGGCGACAGGCGACAGCTACCTGGATTCTGACGAATCCATTCTCCTGCTGAATGCCGAGGGCGAACTCGCCCGGCCGGATTCAGTATCTGCCGAAGCGCAACTCAACGTGCTGATCGCAACGGTCAACGTCAACCTCATCGCCATTGGCAACGACTCCTGGTGGACCAATCTCGTGACCGGACGCTGGGAAGCGTCACCGGATGATTTCAATTACAACCCGGCCCGTCTCTTTGACCCGGACCGGGGTCTCGCGCCGATCATGCAGGACATCCGCGACCCGGAACTCCATGATGCCGAGAACATCGATGGCCGCAGCGCCCATCGGGTTACCGGGATTGTCTCCGAGGACCAGATTTCGGATATCACCGCCGGATCAATCAAGGGTGACGACATCGATGTGACCATCTGGATCGCCGAAGATAACCATGAGGTAGTGCGCCTGTTCCTCAGTGCAACTGAAGAAGGAGCTGACGAACCAACCACCTGGGAGTTGCACTTCAGCGACCATAACGACGACGTCACCATCGAACCACCGATCTGATCCTGACGGTGGAAGGCACATCGACAGCACAACCCGTCCGGCAGCGTCGCCTGCTTATCGCCATTCTGGCGGTAGTGTTCACGGCGGCGCTCGATCTCACCTCGGTAGCTCCACTCCTGCCGGACATGATTACCGACCTCCGGATCAACCCGGTTGATGCCGATCGCTATGCCTGGATTGTCCTTGCCTATCTGATTGCCTACACCATCACCGTCCCGCTGACCGGCCGCATCTCGGATGCAGTCGGCCGGATGCCGGTGTTCGCTGTGGCCCTCGGCCTGTTTGCTGCGGGTTCAATCGTGGTAGCCTCGACAGATTCACTAGGCGGAATGATCGCCGGACGCACGATCCAGGGGCTGGGTGGTGGCGCGATGCTGCCGGTATCCATGGCACTCGTGGCAGATGTGGTGCCTCCGGCACGCAGGGCCGCCGCCTTGGGCCTCGTCGCGGCTGCTGACACGTTCGGCTGGGTCCTTGGTCCGGTATACGGATCGGCAGTTGAAGGCATCTTCGGGTCCTGGCGCTGGGTGTTCTGGACCAACCTGCCGATATGCGCGATTGCCGCAGTTGCCCTGATCATCGCCAATCGGGAAGTGCACCAACTCAGGGTTCGGAAATTGCCCAACCCGGCCAGTGCCCTCCTCGCAACGATTGGACTGTTGACCGTCACCATGGCGCTGGCAACCGGCGGCGAAGGTGGTATCTCGCCAGGACAGGGTGCGGCCACCCTCGGCGGCTCGGTTAATCCGGTTGCGCCGTACCGTTGGTATCTCCTCGCATCAGGCCTCGCTGCCCTGGTCGGATTTGTCTTCAGCGAGCGGCGCGCGGCAGTGCCGCTGTTGCCAGTCGACCTGATTCGTCAACGGGTCTTCCGGTTCGCTGCCGGCGCAAATCTGCTTGCGGGTGCGGCGTTGGTCGTCTCGATGGTTAATGCCCCGCTTGTTGTGGCGCTGCTTGCAGATCAGAAGGATGCCTCGATGCGCACGGCAGTGCTTCTTGGGGGATTCACTCTTGGCATGACCACTGGCGCGATCATCGGCGGGCGATTGGTCAACGCTGCCGGCACCCGGCTCACGGCGTCGGCCGGACTGGTGCTGGCTGCGATCGGCTATGTCCTGATGAGTAATTGGCCAAACAGCCTCGAAATGCCGGTGATGACGGCAACAATTGCCGTTACCGGTATCGGTCTGGGACTGGTTATTGCCCCACTTGCCGACGCTGCCATCGGTGTCGCCAGGATGCAAAGCTATGGTGCTGCTTCGGGACTGGTTCTGCTGGCAAGGTTGCTTGGTATGACATTCGGCCTGGCTGCCATCACCCGTTTCAGCCTCGACCGTCTGGATGGCAAGGTGGCCACTCTGGATGCACCGTCGCCACTTCCAGGTGAATCGACAACAGACTATTTCGTCAGGCAACAGGAGTACTTCGACGAGCAGATCATTCCGCTGACACTGGATGTCATCCACGAAACGTTCCTGATCGCAGCCGTGCTCTGCCTCCTGACGATTGTGGTGGTTGCCGGGATTCGTGCCGGGAAGACTGCTAGCGACGCACCGCCGACCGAAGCTCGTTGATTGCAGCGGTAACGCCGCTTTCATGACGGAACACCGCGGACCCGGCCACCAGCACATCCGCTCCGGCTGCTACCAGACGCCCGGCATTTGCAGCGTTCACGCCGCCATCAACCTCGATCATGGCGTTCAATCCCTGGTCATCCAACATCTGCCGCAGTTTGCTCACCCGCCTGTTGGTGCGCTCGATGAATTGCTGCCCGCCAAATCCGGGGTTCACGCTCATCAACAGCACAAGATCAGACATCGCGAGCAGGTCAACGACTGACTCCACCGGAGTACCCGGATTCAGGGCAAGACCAGACATGGCACCGGCCGCTCGCACCATCTGGAGAGCGCGATGAGGATGCGGCGTCGCCTCAACGTGGATCGTCACAATGTCGGCACCGGCCTCGACAAAGCGGTCGATGTACCGTTCTGGCTGATCAATCATCAGGTGAACATCAAGCGGCAAGTATGTCGCGTTCCGGGCCGATGCAACGACCGGTATACCAATTGAAATATTGGGCACGAACTGGCCGTCCATGACATCCAGGTGGACGAAATCTGCTCCGGCGTCCTCAAGTTGCTGCAGGGAATCACCTAACCTGGCCAGATCGCTATCCAGAATTGATGGTGCCAGACGCACCGTATCAGCTGATCGCTCTATGTTCCTCGGCATGTTCGCTCCCTGCTTCTCCTGTCAGTGACCCGCCGTATACTCCACCCATGAATGACACGACTGGCGCGACTGTCCGGATCCCCATCTGGATTCTTGCCGGAGTCGCACTTATCGCAATATGGTGGCCGATAGCCTGGTTTCAGGTTCGACCGGTTTCCGATTACTACTTTTTCCCGCTCTGGCTCGGCTTCATCCTGACTGTCGACGGGCTGGTGGCTGTTCGGACCGGCACGTCACTGATCTCCCGCCACCGCTGGCGAGTCGGAATCCTGTTTCTGCTGTCAGTGCCACTCTGGTGGCTCTTCGAAGCATTCAACCAGATTCTGCAGAACTGGCATTACCACCTGCCGGAACCGTATAGCTGGATCGGTTATCGCCTGCGAGCATCGCTCGCATTCTCGACCGTCATACCGGCAGTCTTCGTTGCTTCAGAACTGGTCGCATCACTCAAACTCGACCCACTCAGGTTCTTCGGACGGAGAATCCTGTCGCAGCGGACACTCCTGATACTCCACGTTGGCGGCTGGGTGATGCTCGCACTGGTCTTGATCTGGCCAAAGTATGCGTTCCCGCTGGTCTGGGTTTCGGTCTTCTTCATCGTCGATCCGCTGGCGACGCTGAAAGGTGGAAGGTCGGTTGGCTACCACCTGCGGTTGGGCGACTGGAAGCCGGTGTTCAATGTCGCCGCAGGAACGCTGCTCTGCGGGTTTTTCTGGGAAATGTGGAACATTCTGGCCATGCCGAAATGGACCTATTCGGTTCCGTACGTTGATTTCCTGCGACTCTTCGAGATGCCGGCACTTGGATACGGCGGCTACATCTCGTTCGGATGGGAGATTTTCTCGCTCGTTGCCCTTGCCGGCGCACTTGCGCCGGGATTGCGGATACCGATGCCCCGGGTCGCTGCCGAGGGGAACGTTGCCCGTCATTTTGACAGAAACCTATAATCGAACGTATGCGGTCTATCACCAACGGGGTGCCCTGCCGGCAGCGTCAGGAAGCGCAAGTCGACATGAACCGTCTGGACAGATTCGAGAACTTCTTCGAACGGCTGATGGTTGAATCCGTCGGCCGGGTTTTTCGATCCCCGATCCAGCCAGCCGAAATCGGCAGGCGGTTGGAACGGTCAATGGAATCCAGCCAGGTAGTATCGGTCGAGGGGGTTATTGTCCCCAACGATTACCTGGTCGAAATGCACCCTCAGGATATGGTGGTCTTCGCCGATTTCGTTCCGGCGCTCTGCCGGCAGATGGAAGATTGGCTGATTGAACTGGCCAGCAGCCGCGGTTACGAGTTCATCGACCATGTTCGGGTGCAGATTACCGGCGTCGAAAACGTCAATCGCCGGCAGATTCATGTCTCCAGCGAGATCCGGGAATTACCGAACTTCAGCAGGGACGAACAGGAAGCAGTGCAAAAAACCGAGGTGATGCGGATCGTCCAGCGAACCGGGAATGTTACGCCCAAAATGCTGCGTTTTCTCGATGGGGCCGATGCAGGTGCAACAATTGTTCTGCGACGCCCGATTCTCAGTGTTGGCCGGGCGCTTGATAACGACATTGTGCTGGACACAGCCGAGGTCTCCCGTCACCATGCCCGTTTCGAGTATCGTGATTCGGGATTTTCAATTGTGGATCTGGGAAGCACCAACGGCACATTGCTGAACGGGACTCGCGTCTCCGACACGAGGCTCTCGGATGGAGACAGGATAACCGTCGGGAATGTCACCTTTGAACTCTTGCCCTATACCGCGCATGGCCAGGCCGATCCCGGTGCGGCCGGCTCCTGACCGGAGGACACAATGAGCGCAGACATGCCATTTGAGTGGTTTATCTTGCTGCTCAGGGTCGTCTTCATCTTCCTGTTGTATTTCTTCGTGTTTCAGGTAGTACGGGTTATGACCCGTGAGATGCGCTTTGCCGCCGGAGCAGGCACACAATCAGTGCCGGTGCAACAGATGCCATCCGGGGCACTCTCGGTGGAAGATCCGGGCGAATCGAACCTGTATGCCGGCCAGATCCTGCCACTCGACCCGGTGACGATTATTGGCCGCGACCGCCGGGCCACCATTCCGGTTGAGCATTCATTTATTTCGGCCGAGCACACCCAGATCTCCTGGCAGGGAGGTCAATGGTGGGTGAGTGATCTCCGCAGCACCAACGGCACCTGGGTCAACGGGAACCAGATTTCAGTTAGTACAGCAATTCAACCCGGCGACGAAATCCGGGTGGGCGATGTTCGCCTGAGGCTCCTGCCATAGTCAAAGACGGGACGTTCAGCCGCTCCGGTTATCGCTGTGCGCGGCTTATACTCCACTGGGCACATGGAACGAACCGGCCCCGTAACGGCCGCCGAATCGGATTCGATACTGGAGGATAGATGCTCGACCGGAAACTCTCGCTGGTGCTGCCGGCACACAATGAGGAGGCCAACATCGAGGCCGTGGTAAATCGGGGCCTTGAAGTGCTTCCGCAAGTGGTTTCCGCGTTCGAAATCGTGGTCGTGAACGACGGCAGCCGTGACGCGACCGGCGATATCATCGACCGTCTGGCAGCATCGGACAGCCGGGTCAAGGCAGTACATCACCCGGTCAACCGCGGCTACGGCTCTGCACTCACCTCCGGGTTCGCTGCCAGCACCGGCGACCTGATCATGTTCATGGATGCTGACCGGCAATTTGACATCGCCGATATCACTGCACTGCTCCCGTATGTCGACAGTTACGACATCGTTGCCGGATACCGGATCGAACGGCGCGACCCGCTCTACCGCAAGCTCTACGGAAAGCTCTTCGGCATGGTCGCCTGGATGCTCTTTGGCGTGCAGATGCGCGATGTCGACTGTGCATTCAAGATTTACCAGGGTGATTTGCTGAGAAGTCTGGAACTGACGGCCCCTGGCGCGCTCATCAACACCGAGATGCTTGCCCGCGCCCGGCGGCGTGGTGCAACCGTTACCCAGATCGGTGTACGGCATTATCCGCGACTTGCCGGAGAATCCTCCGGAGGCAGCCCACGGGTGGTCTTCCGGGCAATGGGTGAAACGATCCGCCTCTGGTTTACCCTGCGCCGGGACGAGACGATCACGGAATCCGTCGCCCAGGCAGACCAGCAGCGGCAGCGCTCGATTGCCATCGGCCTGCTCGCAGCGTTGCTTGTCTTCGTGACTACGATTGTCCTGCTGCGTGGACGGTCGAACTAGACAACGTCCAGCGCCGCCTTGACCGAAGCGACGTCCAGCCCCTCGATCAGGATGACCTTGCGCCGGCCACGCTCGCCGGAGAGCAGTTGCACGGCTGACTTCGGCACCTTTAGCTGTTTGGCGAACCAGTTGACCAGTTCCTGGTTGGCGGCGCCATCCACCGGCGGAGCGGCTACCCTTACCTTGAGCATGTCGCCAACCGCGCCGGCAATTTCGGTGCGTGACGCCTTTGGCTGCACCTGCAGGGCAATGGCCGTACCGCGTGCATGTTCACTGAACGCGCTCATGCGGACTCGTTTCCGGGATGATTCTGGATGACCGTCGCTGCCGCGACAATCGCAGCAGTCTCAGCGCGGAGAATCAGGCCGCCAAGCGATGCCTGCGTCGCATTGCAGGCGATCAACTCCCGCTCCCGCGCCGACCAGCCACCTTCCGGACCAATCGCCAGCGTGACCTGATCGTCGAACCTGAAGCGTGAAAGTGGACGCGCATCCGCCCGTTCGGTCAAGGCGATGACGTTGAACCGCGACAGAAAATCATCGAGAGATACCGGTTCCTCAAGGACGACGTCGGTCACCCGTTCAGATTGCTCCATCGCCTCGACAATGATCCGGCGGAACCGGTCGGCCTTCTTCAGCCACTCACCGGGCCGGCGATAGTTCACCACAGCGTGGTCTGTCGCCAGCGGGACAATTGCCCGCACGCCAACCTCGGTGAGTTTCTGCAAGGCAAGTTCGAACCGCTCGCCCCGAATCAACGCGAGTCCGACGGTAACATTCAGGGCCGTCTCGCGATCAGGCCGACAGGTTGAGGCAATTTCAACGTCCACTCCACCCGCGTTGACGGCTGTCAGGGTGGCAGTTGCCTCGATTCCGGAACCATCAAACAGGATGACCTCATCGCCCTCACGGAGCCGCAAAACAGACCTGATCTGGCGGCTTTGAGCAGGCGAAAGCACTCCACCGGCAGTTCCATCCAGTGGAAATTCGACGAAGAACCGGTGGAGCGTCATCGGACTCAGGCCCGGACGAGCGTCAGCGCGATCCAGTCCTTGGTTTGCAGGCGCTTTGCGGGTGTAAATCCGCAGGCCGCGTACGCCTCAAGCACCAGGTGTTCCCGTTCCTCGATGATGCCGCTGGCAACAATCTGCCCACCGGGAGCGACCCGACGGGTGATGTTCTCGGCGTTTTCAATCAGGATCCGGGCAATCAGGTTTGCAAGGACAACATCGTACACAGCCTCGTCCGGAAGCACATTGGCAATGTCGCCTACGATCACCGGAATCTCGTCTGCCATGTCATTCAGTTCGATGTTTGCGGCCAGCGCACGGGCGGCGTACTCATCAATCTCGACCGCATCAATCGAGGCAGCGCCAAGAAGACGGGCGCCAATCGAGAGAATGCCGGAACCGGCTCCGACATCAAGAACAGAGCGGCCGGCGAAATCAATGTCTTCCATAAGACGCAGGCACATCTCCGTGGAAGGATGCGACCCGGTACCGAATGCCATGCCCGGGTCAAGGCTGATAACCAGGTCGTTCGCGGAAGGTTCAAACGTTCGCCAGGTCGGGCGCACGACGAACCGGCGGCCGAGCCGCAGAACATGAAAGTGCTCTTTCCAGGCGTTCGCCCAATCCTCGGATGCTGTCCGGTTTTCGCTCAGTTCACCGACTACGCCGATCTGTCGCAGATGCCAGAGACCACGTTCGATCTCCTCCTTTTGCTTGCGGCCATTCTCATCGTCGGCGACAAAGGTTCGCACAATGACCGGGCGAGTGGGATCAATCTCGAAATTCTCGCCGTCCTCATCCTGACGGTACGGCTCTTCGATCACCACACCATTGTTGTAGCCAAACCGACCGAGCAGTTCGCTGACGGACTCGACCGATTCGGCGTTGGCCGCCACTGAAAGCTCAAGCCAGGCAGTTTCCGGACTGCTCATGAGTTCCTCCGGGCGCTCGAGCGCATCAGGACCTCCGAAGAGTCACCAATATTCACACTCGACGCATCGTCACTGAAAAATGCATTGCGGCCAATAATCGACCGCTCAAGGATCGAGGTGCGTACTTCGGCACCTTCATCAACAATCGAATCCCGTACGATTGAATCGTAGACCGTCGCTCCGGCACCAATGCTGGCATAGGGGCCAATAATTGAATTTGCCACCGTTGCAGAAGGATCAACGTACACAGGTGGAACGATCACTGATCCTTCGATTTGTGGTGTTTCATCGATTTTTTCCAGCAGGTACCGATTAGTATCGAGAAGGGCGTTGCGGGTGCCGCAATCCTCCCAGACCGTCGCAACCGGTGCCGTGAAATGAGCGCCATCATCGATCATCAACTGAATCGCATCGGCGATGAAGAACTCGCCCTTGGTCTGGAGGTTCTGCTCGATCTGCCGGTCAATCGCCTCAATCAGACGATCGACATCGGCAAAATAATACGCACCCATAACGGCGAGGTTGGAGATCGGCTCGTCCGGCTTTTCCACCAACTTTGCGATGCGCTCACCTTCCTTGACGACCACACCAAACCGGCTGGGATCCGGCACTTCCTTGACGAAAATGGCGCCATCAACGTTTGAGGATTCGAGGTCTGTCATGTCAGCCTCAAACACCATGTCCGGGAAAATCACCATCGTCGGGCCGGAAAGTTTGCCTCTGGCCCGGATGATCGCGTCCGACTGTCCGCGTGGATGCTTCTGCTCGACAAAGACGGAATCGAAGTCGTAGTTTGCCCGGACGTATTCCTCAATCTGGTCGCCGAGGTAGCCGGTGACAAAGACCACCCGTTCGATATTGAGCGGGCTCAACCGGTCGAGCACGTGGTCCAGCACAGTCCGCCCGGCCAGAGACACCAGCGGCTTGGGCCGGCTCCAGGTTTGGGGACGCAATCGGGTACCCAACCCGGCAACGGGGAGAATGACGTTCATCTGACACAACTCCATCCCGAACGGTCGACAGTTGATTGAGGCTCAATCCCGGAACAACTGGGTAAACATACTACCCCGGCCCGGTGAGCTTACGACGCCTATCCCGATTCTTCCATATGACGGTTCCAGGATGTTCGCCCGGTGACCCGGACTATCCATCAGCCCCTGATGGGCAACCTCCAGGGTTGGCGCCAATGCGAGGTTTTCGCCGGCAGTGCGATAGGTGATGCCGGCCGCTGCGAGGCGGTCAAACGGTGAGCCGGTAATGGGCGACTCGTGGGCGAAATACCCCTCTTCGAACATCTCCTGTGAGTGTGCCCGTGCCACCGGCACCAGCTCCGGGTCCCAGACGAGTGGTGCGAGGCCAGCCGCAACCCGCTCCTGGTTCACGAGTTCAAACATTTGCATCTCGAGCGATTCGTTGACCTCCAGGCCAGAAGTAACCCGGAACGGCAGGGTGTATCCGGCACCGGTCTGCCGCGGAGTGATCGCGACAAAGTCATCTATGTCCAGTCCGGCAAAGGTAACGGCCCGCAGGAGCCGGTCGGATGATTGCTGGTAGAACTTGCGAGCAAACTGCGACTCATTGAACGGCTCCCTGATTCCACCCGGCACCGGAAACAACGCAATCGGGATCAGGATGATCGTCGCAATCAACAGCCCGTGAATGAATCCGGGGATGATGCCGGCGATGCGGTCCGCCGTGGTAACGCCCGGCACAATGCCAGCCACCCCACGAATTGCACCGACCACCAGCCCAAGTGTCATCGAGGTAATCGCTTGCACCAGAATGATGGCGATGACAAAGCCGGCAATGTTCAGCATTGCCGGCTGGGCGTCGATGAATCGATCCAGCAAGCGGGCGAACAATGGATACGTGGCCGAGGCAACCAGCAGGCCGATGGCCAGCATCAGGAGTTCATGCACCCCGAGGATGAATCCCCGGCGGTATCCGCTCAGTGCCGTCAAGGCAATCACGATGATGATAAACAGGTCCAGGAAGTTCATTGGCATCCGGTTTCATTCGCGTGCAACACCTGCCATAGACAACCTGGATCCTGGCCGGCGGCTACGTCACTCCTCCGGCTCATAACCATACGCTGAACGCGCTTGCTCCCGGCTGACCAGCCCATCCTCAACATCGCGGCGGACGAGTTCCCGGTCGCGCAAGCGAGGATCACCATATCCACCGGATCCGGAGGTGATCACACTCACCCGCTGAAACGGTTGCAGCAAAGCGCTTCCACGTGCCGAGATCGGCAACGGCTCACCATCGATGGCGATCGAGGCACGCCCACCTTCATGCCCACCAAACAATCCCCACGGAGAACTCAGACGGCGGGACGTCGTTCCGTAGAACGCCACCTCACTGTCGAGTAGTTCAATGTCTCGCCGGATGCCGCAACCACCTCGCCATGTGCCCGGTCCACCGGAGTCCGGAACCAGTTCGTAGCGGGACAGGAGGAACGGGTGCTCGACCTCAAGACTCTCCACCGGGAGATTCGATGTGTTGGTGATGTGCGTCTGGACACCATCCAGACCATCTCTGGTTGCCCGGGCGCCGAAGCCACCGCCGATCGTTTCGAGATAGGCGAACGGCTTGCCATTTCGCGGGTCGACGCCGGCAAACGAGATGCTGGTGTTGGCCCCCGTGCAGGCAGCGATCACCCGTTCCGGAACGGCCTGGGCAAGTGCACCAAGAATCAGGTCGACCACTCGCTGGCAGGTTTGGGTGCGGCTGTTGACGGCCGCCGGCTCGGTGCAGTTCAGGATTGTTCCCGGTGTCGCCAGCACCTTGATCGGCCGGAACAACCCGGCGTTTGGCAGGATGTCCGGGTCCACGACAATCTTCACTCCGTAATAACAGGTCGCAAGCAGTGCCGTCCAAACCATGTTCAGCCCGGCCCGCACCTGTGGCGGGTTGTCGCGGAAATCGAGGGTGATCTCGTCGTCTTCGACGGAGATGGCAACGTTGAAGGTCAGTTCCGCCTCGCCGAGCGCTTCGCAATCGAATCGATCAGAGAACGTGTAGGTACCGTCCGGAATTTGCCGGATACCATTCCGGGTCTGGCGCTCGGCATAGTCCATCAGCGCCGCTCCGGCTGCCTCGATCGTATCGGTGCCGTACTTCTCACACAGCGACAGGAACCGACGGACTCCCAGGCGGTTGGCGGCAAACTGGGCACGCAGGTCGCCCAGACGCTCATCGGGCACCTGGCAATTCAGCAAAATGAAATCGAGTATATCCTGCTGGAGTTCACCCTTCCGGAAAATCCGGACCGGCGGAATCCGCAGCCCTTCCTGGTAGATGTGGGCATGGCCCCGGTCCATGAAATCGGCATGGTGCGACAGGTTCGCCACAAAAGCGACCAGGTGAGACTCGTGGAATACCGGCGACAAAACCACAATATCCGGAAGGTGCGTGCCGCCGCCGGTGTAGGCATCGTTGCCGATGAACATGTCGCCGGGGTCAATCTCTTCCAGTGGGTACCGGGCAAGCACCTCCTCGACGATACCCATGAGCGATCCCAGGTGGATCGGAATATGTTCAGCCTGTGCCAGGGTGCGGCCGTTGGCATCGAAGAGGATCGTCGAACAATCCCGTCGTTCCTTGATGTTGGTTGAATACGACGCCCGGATCAGCGCAGTACCCATCTCCTCGACGATGGAAGAGAACGCCGAGCCAATGATCTCCACCGTGATTGAGTTCAGCGCAGGTGTGGTTTCGTTGCTCATCGTTCGCCACCCTTCTCCATCTCCCGAATGATGAGATTTCCGTATTGATCGATCTCAACTTCCTGTCCCGGCAGGATGAGCGTAGTGGAGTCCATCTGTTCAACGATGGCAGGTCCGGTGAAACGGAGTCCGGCAGACAACCTGCCCCGGTCATAAACAGGAACATCCGTCCAGCCTCCAGACTCGGAGAGCCAGGTTGTTCGGTTTTCGATGCGAGCTTCTTCCAGGGTGCCATCGGTGGCAACCAGCGGTAATGCGGGCGGCGGGACCAGCCCGGTTGCCTCCATCCGCAACGTGACGATTTGAACCGGTTCAGTCGGAGCACTGTAACCATAGCTCTGGTCATGCGCCAGGTGAAAAGCTTCCAGTGCCTCTGCCAACGACTCCTCGTCCAGCGAAGTACTGGACAGTGGCACCGAAAGCTCATAGTTCTGTCCGACGTAGCGCATGTCAGCCACTGGCTGGAGAACCCGATCGTCAGAAGCAATCGCTTCCTGCTCAAACCACGCTTCGGCCAACTCACGCAACTCCTGCAATCCGGCGTTGATCGTTTCCAGTGATTCAACCGCCGCCGGCACAACCAGGGTGCGCGAAAAATCTGTCCGCATATTGGCCGCGAGGAGACCGAACGCACAGAGGATGCCGGGAATCGCCGGCACAAGAATCGTGGGAATCTCCAGTTCTCGTGCCAACCGGCCGGCGTGGAGCGGCCCGGCTCCACCGAAGGCAACAAGCGCGTAGTCACGAGGATCATAACCACGTTCCACCGAGATGACCCGGATGGCACGAGCCATATTGACCGTTGCCAGTCCGATGATCCCTTCTGCAACTTCTTCCCGCGTCAGGCCAAGGCGCCCGGCAACCCGGTCTACTGCTGAATCTGCCGACCCGGCATCAACCGTCATCTCCCCACCGAGCAAGGTCTTGCGACTGAGAATGCCGAGCGCAACGTTTGCGTCGGTTACCGTCGCTTCATGCCCGCCGTTTCCGTACGCAGATGGACCAGGCACAGCCCCGGCGCTCTGCGGCCCGACTTTCAGGTGTCCGCCACCATCAATCCAGGCAATGGACCCACCGCCGGCACCAACGGTGTTGATATCCAGCATGGGAGTGCGGATCGGGTAACCAGCGACCGTTTGTTCCATCTTCAGGCCCGCCATGCCGCCCGAAATCAGTGCAACATCGGTACTCGTTCCGCCCATGTCAAACGTTATAATGTCCGGGAATCCGGCAGCCAGAGACACGGTTGTTGCACCGACCACTCCCGCAGCCGGGCCGGACAGGATGGTACGCACCGGCGTTGCTGCTGCGACATCCAGCGAAATAATCCCGCCATTGGACTGGGTTATAAACGGTGCAACCGGAATGCCTGCCCCGGCGAGTCGATCCTTCAGTCGCCGTGTATAGCGGCTCATGACCGGTCCAACAAAACTGTTGATGACCGTCGTCGAAAGGCGTTCGTATTCCCGGAACTCCGCAAGCACATCATGGGAAAGACTGATGTAAGCCTCCGGAAGTTCCTCGGCCAGAATTGCTCCGGCCAGGTCTTCGTGTTCCGGCGCCAGGTAACTGAACAGGAAACAGACGGCGACAGCCTCAACACCATCCTCCGCCAGGCGTCGTGCGGCTGCGCGTACAGCCTCGACATCGAGCGGGACATGAACCTCGCCGGTTGCCAGTATGCGCTCCGGCACTTCATGGCGCAGGTAGCGTCGGACGAGCAGCCTGGGCTTTTCAACCTGCAGGTCATAGAGCGATGGACGCATCTGCCGGCCAAGATCGAGCAGGTCCCGAAAGCCGTCAGTGGTAATAACACCGGTCTTCGCGCCTCGCCCTTCGAGTAGGGAGTTGGTCGCAACCGTTGTGCCATGCCCGACGAAACGGACGTCTGCCGGCGAATACCCGGATCGGTCGAGGATGGAGAGAATTCCGGCGCCAATTGCGTTACTGGGGTCGTCCGGCGACGACGAAAGTTTGAATACCCTGGTTGCTCCGCTGCCGTCGATCAAACAGACATCTGTGAATGTGCCACCGGTATCAACCCCGATCCGTACCATGCAGGCTCCCTGTCTCGTTGATTGCTGCTGATTCCCGAACTCTGTCGCGCTGCATCGTAACCCAGACGACCATGTTCGCCTACTGCTGCCGGGGCATTCGGGTACGCAAAAACGATAAAGGCCCTCCGGTGATTGGAGAGCCTTTATCGTCTGATAACGGGAGGGTTGATGACCCGTTTCATGCTGGTACCCCCAGCGGGATTCGAACCCGCGATCTCCACCTTGAAAGGGTGGCGTCCTAGGCCGCTAGACCATGGGGGCTCGGTAGCCACAAGAGCGTATTCTACGAGGCATTTCGCTGTTTGTCCACCCGAAACAGGAAATTCAGATCAAAGCCACTCCTACCAGAAGAAATGCCAGCAAACAGGCCGCCACAAGGCTGGCAGAACGCTGCTCGACCTCCGCCCAGGCAAGCAGGTTCCTGCCTGCCTCCCTGGTTTCCGGAAAGAACGGACCTGCCAGTATTCCCAGCGCAGCATAGATGGTCAGCGTTGCGCCGGATGAAAGTGGTGCAAACTCATAGTAGGCACCTGGTGTCCGTGCGACCCCGGACGCAATCTTCAGGATCATCGACGACAGTGACCAAGCAATCCAGCCAGCAATCTCGGCGACCGGTCCGAGCCAGGTAGTCCCTACAACCGCCATCCCGGCAAAGGCGGCCCACGATACCACTTGCCCGGCCAGCAAATTGGCCGGAACTGATAGCAACGGTAACGAACCGAACGTCGCAGCCAGCAGCGGTGCGGTTGCGATAGTTGCTGCAAGTGCCGAAACTGCCGGCATTATCAGAACAGCCTTCCACCCTTCAATTCCGGCACAAAGGGTTGCTGCGACCGCCAGACCGATCATTGAGAGAAAGCTCAACTGAAATGACAAGGACTCGAGGATATCGGGATTCAACGTCGCCATGATCCCGGCCGCAAGGATCAAATGAGTGTAGAGATGCGCCGGGCGACCAAAGTGGAGCGCAGTGAGACCCACCGCTCCCATGATCGCAGCCCGGACTATTGGCGGCTCCAACCCGACGATCCAGACGTAGACACCAACCACGAGGAGTTGTAGCGACAGCCAGTACCAGGCCCTGGCACCGACCGCCCGGAAAAGTGCGCCAATGGTCACCACAATGATCGAAACATTCCAACCACTGACCGCCGTAATGTGTGAAAGACCGGAAGCGCGCAGGTCTTGCCGTTCACGGCTGGACAATCCCGAGTCATCGCCGGTCAGTAAACCCAGCGTCAGACTACCGGCTGATCCCGGAACGTAGCGCACCATCGCGTCGGCGCTGTGATTACGGATGGCGTGGCGAGACCGATCCAACCGCGAGGCAGGAGAAACCGCGATTGCTGTTTCCACGACGAACGCGGATTGGGCACCTGTCAGGATCTTCCTGCCGGTGACCTCAACGGTGTCACCACGAATCACATCCGGCCAGACCGGCAGGAGCAATTGCAGGTCATGTGCGTGTCCCTCGCTATCGTGCCAGATTGATCGGGCCGTGCTGCCGCCACCGGATACCTTCGGGTCGGAGCGTATCTGCACAACAATCGTTGCTGATTCCGGGAAGACGACTTCCTGAGGTGGCTTGCTGTCCCGAAACATTCCGACGATTCCGCCGGCAATGCCGCCTGCCATCAGGCAGACAATGACCGGAGTTGTGGTCTGTGGAGCAACTCGCAGCCATAGCATGAGCCCGAGCAGGAAAAGCAGCGCGATCAGAAGTAGCGGTTCCGGGCCCGCCCGGGCGCCGATCAGCAACCCGGCACCAAGCCCGATGCCCACGATTAGTTTCCGGTCGTGATCGTTGAACCGTACTCTGCAACCATCGCATCGGAGATTCCATCAACCGCCGCGAAATCCTCCACGGTCTGGAATAATCCGTTGGCCAACCGGTAATCAATAACTCTCTGGGCAATCACCGGGCCAATTCCCGGGAGACGCTGCAGTTCTTCAACGGTTGCCCGGTTGATATTGATCGGGGCAGATACGTCAACCGGTTCGGTTGCAGAGGACGGCAATTGGCCGATGCCATAGGTGACAGCAGTCGCCGCGGACCGGGCCGGAATAATGATCTGGTCAGCATCACGCAAGGGGCTCGCCAACCCGATTCCCGACGTATCAGCGTCAGTGCGCAACCCGCCGGCTTCCTCAATGGCATCGAGCGTCCTGCTTCCGCGAGGCAGGGAATAGAGGCCGGGATTGACCACCTCTCCGCCGACATACACGCGGATCACCGACGGATCGTCAAGAGGTTGTACCTGGAGAACGATCACATCCCGTTGGCCACGTACCAGCAGGAAGAAGATCAGCAGCAATGAACCGAGCAGGCCGCCAGCCAGGGCTAGCCTCACGTTCTGATTCCGGCTAATTCCACCCAGAAATTGCCGCACCGTGCACCGCCAATATCATTTCAGCAGTCTGTTCGCGCCAGTATATCCGGAGTTGGATATACTGAACAGCCTGATTTTTTCAGGCATCCGCAGTCCGGAATTCCAGGCAGCACCGCACGCAGGGACGAGGTTGTTCGTTTGTCACTTTCCCACATTGTCTCGTGGTTCGACCAGATTGACCTGCCGGAAGGTCACCTCGAAGGTCATCCCCGGGAATGGAACAGCCCTCGACTACCCACCGCCGCTCGCGGTGCGGCCATCGCAGCCCTGCGTCGAAAACAACCCCGCCCGATGCTCATCATCACGCCCCGCCAGGAAGTTGCCGACCGCCTGGCCGTTTCTCTGGAAAGCTTTCTGCCGACCGGCACCGACATTCACCTATGGACGGCACCGGACCCGCTGCCATATGAACAGATGCCCCATGACAGCGTCCTCTCCGCCAGGCGGGTCGAGATACTTGGCGTGCTACGCGACCCCGGAGGTGAGCATCCTGTCGTCCTGACAACGGTCAGGGCGCTGGCGGCGTTTGTGCGGTCTCCGGCGTCGTTTGACCGGGATTCACTCCGGCTTCGTCCCGGTCAGCAGGTCCAGATGGACAAGCTCCAGCGCTGGCTCGTGGATGCCGGCTACGTTAGCGAACCGCTCACCAGTCTTCCCGGCACCTTCAGCCGGCGCGGTGGCATTATCGACGTCCTCTCTCCCGGACAACAGGAAGGTGCCCGGATCGAGTT
Organism: uncultured Thermomicrobiales bacterium; assembly: GCA_964462545.1. Lineage (GTDB taxonomy): Bacteria > Chloroflexota > Chloroflexia > Thermomicrobiales > CFX8 > CAYWXR01. The sequence goes on along the minus strand of CAYWXR010000014.1, from coordinate 53,335 downwards.
CTTCGGTGACGAGGTGGACAGCATCCGTCGATTCGACCCGCTCACCCAGCGATCGACCGGCAAACTCGACGACCTGATGATCCTGCCGGCACTCGAGTTTGATCTCTCGAACATTGCTGCAGGAATGCAGGCTCTTTCAAAGCTGGACGCCGATATCTTGCGGCCGGAAGTCAGGGATGAATGGATCGAAATGATCCAGCGGCTAGCCGAGGGTGAGATTCCCGAGGCGGTTGACCTGATTGCGACGGCATTTCCCAACAACCAGTCAACACTGATCGATTATTTGCCGGAGAACGCGCTTATTGTTGAGATCGAACCGGAGTCACTTCGCCTGCAGGCGGAGCAACTGGAAATCCGCGCCGAGGAAGTCAGGCAAACCCTTGAGCAGGCGCACGAGATCCCGCTCGGTTTTGAACGACCGTTTGCAAGTCTGGAGCAGCTCCGAAGGTCGATGTCCGGGTACGATGTCTGGTCCATCGGGCAAACTGCCAACGAGGACCGTGCCATCCAGCTCTCGTCCGGCAAACCGTTCGGTGATCCGCCGCTCCTTGGCGGGCGCATGGATGAGATCGGTGCAGAGACCAGCCGCCTGCTTGCCGATGGGTGGAGCATCGTCTTTGCCTCGGAACAGGCGGAACGCCTCACCGATATTCTCGCAGAGCACAACATCTATCCACGGGTAACCAAGCGCGGCGCATCAATCATCCCGAATCCGCCGGCGCCAGGCACGGTGGATGTCGTCCATGCCAGAACCGATGGCGGTCTGGCCATTCCTGAACAACGCGGCATGTTGCTGACCGACCTCGAGGTGTTTGGCATCCGGAAGGCGGTCCGCCCCCCGGTGCGGCCTCGTCCCACCCGCCCGTCACAAAAAGCGCGATTTGCGGAAGGTTCCTACGTCGTCCACGTCGAGCACGGTGTTGGTGCGTACCGTGGTCTGGTGACGATGAACACAACCGGCGTCGAGCGGGAATATTTGCAGGTCGATTACGCCGACGGCGACCGTCTGTACGTCCCGGTCGACCAGGCCGACCGTCTCGCTCCGTACCAGAGTGCCGCCGGCACTCCGAAGATAACGAGGCTTTCTTCGCCCGAGTGGTCGCGCAGCAAGTCACGGGTTCGCGGCGCCGTCCGCGAGATGGCCTGGGAACTGCTCCAGATTTACGCATCCCGGGAGACCGCCCAGGGTCACGCCTTCCCGCCGGATTCTGTCTGGGACACCGAACTGGGTGAATCGTTCCCCTACGCTGAAACGCCCGACCAGGAACGGGCAATCAATGACGTCAAGGCAGACATGGAATCCAGCCGGCCAATGGACAGGTTGGTCTGTGGCGATGTCGGGTATGGCAAGACCGAAGTCGCCTTGCGAGCGGCGTTCAAGGCGGTCAACGATGGCCGGCAGGTGGCAATCCTCGTGCCGACAACGGTGCTGGCGCTCCAGCACTTCTCGACATTCAACGAACGGCTCAGCGCTTTCCCGGTCAACATCGAGATGCTCTCCCGGTTGCGAACTCGCAACCAGCAGCGGGAGATTCTCAAGGGACTGGAAACCGGCGAGGTCGATATCGTCATCGGCACTCACCGTTTGCTCCAGAAGGATGTGAAGTTCAAGAGCCTTGGCCTGCTCATCGTCGACGAGGAGCAGCGGTTCGGGGTTACCCACAAGGAACACATCAAGCGGATGCGGGCCGAAATCGACATCCTGACCATGACCGCGACACCGATTCCACGAACGCTCCACCTCGCGTTGACCGGTATCCGGGACCTCTCCCTGATTACCACGCCACCGCAGGAGCGGGTTCCGATCCGGACATTTGTGACGCCGTCCAGTGACATTGTCGTGCGCGAGGCAATCCTGCGCGAACTTGCCCGCGGCGGACAGGTGTATGTCGTCCATAACCGGGTGCACAGCATCTTCAGCGTCGCCAACTGGTTACGGGATCTGGTTCCTGAGGCAACCTTCGGTATTGGTCATGGCCAGATGGACGAGAAGGAACTCGAGCGGATCATTGTCGACTTCATGGAGCACAAGTTCGACGTCCTGATCTGTACCACGATCATTGAATCAGGCGTTGATATTCCCAATGCCAACACGATGATCATTGACAACGCCCACACGCTTGGCCTCACCCAGCTCTACCAACTCCGGGGACGGGTTGGTCGGGGCGCCAACCGCGCCTACGCCTACCTGCTCTATCCGGCTGAGATACCGCTTTCAAACGAGGCGACCGAGCGACTGGAGGCAATTCAGGAAGCGACCGACCTTGGAGCAGGGTTCCAGATTGCCATGCGCGACATGGAAATCCGTGGCGTTGGTAACGTCCTGGGAGCGGAACAATCCGGACACATTGCAGCTGTCGGCCTGGATCTCTACACCCGGATGCTCGCCCGGGCTGTCGAGGAGATTCGCGCCGGTCATCCGATCATGGACCCGGACGAGGTTACGATCGACATCGCCGTCGATGCACGCATCCCCGAGGAGTACATCGCCGACGAGAGCATCCGGCTCGCGACGTACCAGACCATTGCCAGTGCTCGCAATTCACGCGCACTGCGGGCGGTCACCGACGAACTGCGTGACCGGTTCGGCGAGTTACCGGAACCGGTTGCACGCCTTGTGGACCTGGTAGCGATGCGACATACAGCCAGTGATGCCGGCGTGACCTCGATAGTCGAGCGCGACGGGGACATCATCATTCGCCCGGTGATCGGATCGCGGATTAACCAGAACTTCCTGCGGAACCGTCTGGGGCCAGGCGTGCGGGTTACACCAAACCAGGTTCGACTGATTGTCGACGATCTCACTGCCGACCGGTGGACTGCGCTGGCGACCGTCCTGCAGACTGCTATCTCCGCCCGGGAACCTGCGCTAACACGCTAGGCGTCGTCCTCATCATCGTCCATTGAGGAGAACTCGGCCTCATCTTCGGCGAGCAGTTCATCGAGAATCTCCAGCGCCGTTTCAGCGTTGGATTCATGCACCAAGATGTAATGCTCGTTCAGCGCGTTGGAGAAGTATCCCTGCCCGATACCTCCGGGACGCAGCATCACGACGATGCCCTCGTCCTCCAGCACCTGCTTCCACAGCAGACCGATTGCCTCATTCGGAGCAACACCCACCTGGACAACCTTGTCGCTGCTGTTCACGCTTACTGCTCCCTGAGGTACACGATCGTCACGCCGTCTCCACCCTCATTGGGTGGCGGGGTTTCGTAGTGGGTAACCAGCGGATGTCCTGAAAGGAATTGCCGCACAACTTCGCGCAACGCCCCGGTCCCTTTCCCGTGAATGATCCGCACCCACGGAATGTTGGCCAGGTACGCGTCGTTCAGGTAGTCATCCAGTTCCTTTTCGACACCGGCTGCCCGCTGTCCACGAAGGTTGAGTTCCATATCAACTCGCTGGCGGGGCGGAGGCGTGGAAATACGTGGCGCAGAGGACTGTTGCTGGCGGACCTTCTTGACCTTCCGGAGATCATCGATCGGCTGGCGAAGCTTGAACGCGCCCATCTGGATATCGGCCTCGAGGCCGTCGGGCGAAAACCCGACAATCTCTCCTTCTCCGCCGAGTGTTGTCAGTGAAACGATATCGCCGAGTTTCAACGTCTGGTTCTTCATGATTTCCGGTTGACGCTTGCGCTGGGTCTGGCGAACCTGGCGGGTGGCCGCTTCCAGTTCCTTCCTCGCTGCTGGCGCCTGCTTCCGTGCCTCCGGCACCGGTACCTGCTCGGGCATCTTCTCCAACCGGCGAATTGCAGCCCGGGCTTCGGCCAGTTCCTGCTCTATTTCCAGCAGAGCCTCACGTTGTGCTGCAGCACGTTGTCGCTCGGCATCCCGCAATGCAGCCTCGGCACTCTGACGAGCCTGCGCTGCCTCGCGACTCGCTGCCTCGGCAGCGTTCCTGCGGGCAACAATCTCGGCAAGCAGCGTGTCTACGTGTTCTGTTTCAGGATCCAGATAGGCTCGTGCCCGCTCCAGCACCTGCTCGGGGAGCCCCAGACGAGCAGCAATCGAGAGCGCATTCGACCTGCCGGGAATACCGACCAGCAATCGGTAGGTTGGTGAAAGCGTCGCAAGGTCGAACTCGACGCTCGCGTTTTCCACTTCGGGCGTCATGTAGGCGAACGATTTCAGTTCCGAATAGTGCGTGGTGGTGATTGACAGGCAACCGATATTCAGGAGTTCCTCGATCAATGCCCTGGCCAACGCTGCACCTTCCTGGGGATCGGTGCCGGCACCAAGTTCGTCGAACAGCACCAGACTCTCCGATGTCACCGACCTGAGCGTGGCAATTACCCGGGTCATATGCGACGAAAAGGTGGAAAGGCTTTGCTCGATACTCTGCTCGTCGCCAATATCAGCAAATATCCCGTCAAAGACGCTGAGTTCGCTCCCCGGGTCGGCCGGGATGAAGAGGCCTGATTGCGCCATCAGCACGGCAAGCCCGACAGTCTTCAGAGCGACAGTCTTGCCGCCGGTATTCGGGCCAGTGATCACCAGAATGCGGAAGTCGACGCCCAACTGGACGTCAATCGGCACCACTACCTTGCGGTCGATCAGTGGATGACGCGCCTTGTGGAGGATGATGCGACGAACCCCTGGCTCAGGAATCACTGGTTGGGTCAGACGCTCGGCAACGGCAAACCGTGCCTTTGCCAGCGCAAGGTCGATAGCGGCCATCGCGTCCAGCGTGATGAGCAGGCTGTCTTCCTCGCGGGCGACCTGTTCAGTTAGCCAGGAGAGAATCCGCTCCACCTCGTGGCGTTCAGCGGCCTGCAGCTCGCGCCAGCGATTGTTGAGCTCCACGACCTCAAACGGTTCGACGTAGAGCGTTTGTCCACTTGCCGACGTATCGTGGACCACTCCTGCCAGTTGCGAGCGCCGGTCTGCCCGCACCGGGACGACGTAGCGGCCGTCGCGAGTGGTGACAATCAACTCCTGGAGAGCCTGGGCATGATCGGTGCTGGATAGGTAACGGCGGATTCGTTCGACCACCCGGCTATGTGCGGTGCGCAGCTGGCTCCGGATGCGGCGAAGATCCTCGCTGGCACCATCCAGCACCTCGCCATTCTCGCCTATTGCCCGTTTCAGGTCTTCCTCAAGATTTGGCAGGTCAGCGACATGGTCGACGAACTCGGAGAACGCCGGGTAGGCGTCTCCTTCCATCGAGGATTCGATGCGCCGGAAGTTCCGCCGCATCGCCCGTGCCGCTGACACGGTATCCAGCACTGCCAGCAGATCGGTGGGAGAAAGAATTGACCCCAGAGCCGCCCGGCTAACCTGTTCGCGAATATCGCGTACTCCGCCAACACCAAATGTCGGACGGCTCTCCACAAGGTCGTAGGCTTGCCGGGTGACATCCAGAAGATAGGAAACCGTTGCATGATCTGAGGCTGGTCCGAGTTCGAGCGCACGCTCGGCTGCAAGCGAAAACGAGCAATGCCGGACCAGCATTGCCAGGACCTGATCAAACTCGAGCGTATCCAGGATTGTAGAAGTCACGTTGTCCGGCCGATGGTTGTGCCACAAATTACCTACAGTTTCGGCACAGCAGTCAGAATTGGTGGCAATCCTCCCGGGAACCACGGCTCAACAAAACGTGTCACATACGGCATCAGGTCGAGGAAAACCGGAGCAAGTGCCGAACCGCGAACCAGCGAGCCGATCGTCGCCAGCATCGATCCTTCTGCCGCGTCAACTGATGTCTGGGCAAGGGCCTGCACAAACACCACAGTAACTGCAATGGACAACGTGATCGTAGCCGCGGCGACAATGCCTCCGATAGCCGCCCCGCCGATATTGTTGAGGATAGCAAAACGGTTGGTGGCGGTCATTGATTCCACCGTTCGACCGATCACATAGGCAATCCCGACGCCGGCCAGGGCAAACAGCAGCAGGAACGCCACCAGTTTCGAGGTCGACTCGTTCATTTCCGGAAGAATGCGACGGAACAGGTTCCCAAGTGGTTCGTAGAATGTGGCTGACATCACCGTGGCAAAGTAGATCGCCACAATCGCGCTCACCGCCTTGCTGACGCCAACGAAAAACCCCGCAGCAATCACCACACCGAACAGCACCACGATTATCAGGTCAAGTATGTTCACGGCTTCACCAGCATGCTGCTTTCGACTGCTCTCCGGAATGCTGACATCGTCAGCAACAGTCTACGAACCGCAGGTTCCCGAACGAATAGCCCAAAAGCACCAGCATGCCAACTTGACCATATTTGACACGAACAGATGTTCGATACTATACTCGGGGTACGACATGTGTGGGTGGCTCTAGACGAACAGCCACGCGCAGGGAGGAAACTCTGATGAAGAACCTAACGCGCCGGCAGCAGTCCATTATGGAGTTCATCGAACACTTCAGTGCCGACCACTCCTACCCTCCAACCATTCGGGAGATTCAGGAAGGTCTCGGAATTTCCTCGACCAGTGTCGTTGATTACAACCTCAAGGTCCTGGAACAACGTGATCTCATCCGCCGCAACCGGAACATCTCTCGCGGCATCGAACTGGTGAACCGGCCGGAAACCCGGCGCGGCATCATCAATATCCCGATCATTGGCCAGATTGCCGCCGGTTTGCCGATTCCGGTGCCGGGAGATCTGGCAGGTATTGAACACAGCGACACCATTGAACTGAGCGGCGACGTTCTGGGTGCTAACACCGGAGAGCTTTTCGCTCTACGGGTGAAGGGACACTCGATGGTCGACGCACTCATCAACGATGGCGACGTCGTGGTGCTGAAGGCCCAGCAGGTGGCAGAAAACGGTGAGACCGTCGCTGTCTGGCTCCGCAACGAGGAAGAGACGACCCTGAAGCGGTTCTATCACGAAGGACACCGGGTGCGCCTGCAACCGGCCAACGTGACGATGGACCCGATCTTCACTGACCCGGAAAACGTTGAAATCCAGGGCAAACTGGTGACTGTCGTCCGGCCGGCAATTTTCTAGCCCAACGCTGAATACAGACGCAATAAAGGGAGCGTACAAACGTACGCTCCCTTTCCTATCCCATCGACCTGCCAGTCTCTCGAATCCAGCACGTCATGGTTCTGGAATACAGCCAGCGCCGTTGGGTACCATCAGCCAATGAATCAGCAACAGTTGCCACCGGTTGATGTGGTTATGCTCGGAACCTTCGCGATGTGGAACCTGGGGACGCTCCAGGCCAGGGCTCTGCCTTTTGCCCGGGCGTTGCAGACACGCGGTGTCTCGGCGGCAATCATAACCACACCGTGGGATATGCCCGGCGAGGCAGGAATTATCGATGTCATCGACGGCATCCCGGTCATCAACACCGCAGCGACATCGGCGAAATTTCCGCTTTCCGCAGTCCGACAGCAACTGGACTGGATAAAACGGCTCCAGCCTCGCCTGCTCCACGTCATGAAGCCCAAGGGGTTCGGAGGGATGACAGCAAAGCTCGCCAGCAACAACCTGCCTGTGATTGTCGATTCTGATGACTGGGAAGGTGACGGGGGCTGGAACGACACCGGGCAATACTCCTGGCCGCAGCGAAAGGTCTTCCATTATCAGGAACAGGATCTGCTGCAACGGGCGACCGCCGTTACCGCTGCCAGTACGTTCCTGTTCGAACGAACCATCGCAATGCGCGCAAATCAGGACCCGGCGGTCTTTCTAGTTGAGAATGGCCTGGATGATATCTGGGCGGGCCAACTTGCTATCGGAAGAACACTTCCGCCCTCATTAATTGACCCGCCGGTGATCGTTCTCTACTCCCGGTTCGCCGAGTTCGGAACGGACTGGCTGCCGCAACTCATTGACGCATTGGCGACGAACCTCGACTCCCCCGCCACGCTCCGCCTGATCGGCTCCCTCCCTGAAGGAACCTCACTGCCTGATAGCCCCGGCCTCCTTACTGTAGAGACACTGGGATATGTAGCAAGAAACTTGATCCCCGAATTGCTGGGAGGCGCAACCGTCGCAGTGTACCCCTATGAGGATTCACTGATTGCCCGCTCAAAGCAATCGGTAAAGCTTCTGGAATTGATGGCCGCCGGGTGTCCGGTCGTAGGTTCGGACGTCGGCGACGTCTCCCGTACCATTTCGAGCGCCGGTGTAACCTTGTCCGGTGCCAATCCCGCAGACTTTGCGGGCCAGGTATATGCTCTGCTCTCCCAACCGGAACGGCTCGACGAAATGAGCCTCGCCGGGATGGAGCGCATACGATCGCACTTCAGCTTTGATTATCTAACCGGCAAGCTGCTGAACGCCTATGCTGCAGCCGGACTGACCTGATTGAAGGTATCAATGACCCTGGAGCGCCTGACGCGTTGGCTGCTTCCATTGCTCTGGATGGCCCTGATCTTTGCAATGTCGTCCCGTAGCACCATTCCCAAAGCTCCCGGTATTTCACCCGAACTGATCGCTGCGTCCGGCCACCTGGTGGTATATGCCGTTCTTGGTGTCCTGCTATTTCGGGCACTGGGCGACCTGGTGGAAACGTGGGCTGCCCGGGCAGGGTTGGCCTGGTTGCTTGCGGTGCTCTATGGCATCTCAGACGAGTTCCACCAGTCGTTTGTACCGGGACGTTTCGCGACGCTAGAAGACGTTCTGCTTGATGCTGCCGGCGCAGCCATTGGACTCCTGCTGTATCGCGCAGCCACCCAGTGGCTGGCAAACCGCCAGGCGATTGCGTGAAAAGCAACCGGCGCACCGCCTGGTTGGTGGTGATGGGAGTCGTTGCGCTCTTCTATCTCGCCATGTTCGGCAGGGTCCTCGAATATCTCAACCCGATCACTGGTGACGAGCCTTTCTATGTGATGACTGCCATCAGCATGGTTCGCGACCGTGACCTGGATGAGACCAACAATTACATCCAGCGCCAGTATGAAGCGTTCTACCCCGAGGAACCGCTGCCGGCTGACTGGAAGGGTTGGCCAGCATTCCCACGCGATCTCCCGCCGCATCCGGCAATATCCGAACGGCCCGGCCTGCATACCAAGCACGGGTTGGGCCTTTCGATCCTGATTGCGCTCCCCTATGCAATCGCCGGCAGGATCGGTGCGATGCTGGTCGTCACACTCGCCGGCGCTGTCCTCGCTGGCCAGATGTTCCTGCTTGCCAGAGAAGGCGGCGTCAGTGAAAAAACGGCAGCGCTGGCCGCTGTGGCCCTGTCGATGACAATGCCGCTCGCACCATACGCTTTGCTCATCTTTCCGGAGGTTCCGGCGGCGTTGCTCATTATCTATGCTATCCGGCGCATGGCAGCATCCGGAAACGAGACCTGGCAATGGTTGCTGACCGGGGCAGCAATCGGCTTCCTGCCCTGGCTTCATCAGCGTTTTGCCGTCATGTCGGCGGTGTTTGCAGCGATCCTGCTATACCGGCTCATCCAGACCCGAAGCCGAAATGGGGCCCCGGCGTTGCTGCCGGTTGCTATCGGCGGATTCTCGATCATCGGTTACAACCTCTGGCTATATGGCCAATTCACCCAGAACACCGCCGACCATGCTGGCTTCAGCCGTCTCTCCGGCACCTTGAACGGCCTCGCAGGGTTGATGCTTGATGCCCAGTGGGGGCTGCTGGTTGTAGCGCCGGTTATGGCCATCGCAATTGCAGCAATCCCGGTTTGGGCCAGATCAAACAAGCGGACGGCGAGTATCGCCCTCCTCGCAGTTGCCCCATATCTTCTGGTTGTCGGCGCCTATCAGGTCTGGTGGGGAGAATGGGGCCCGGCAGCCCGGTACCTTGTCCCGGTGGTTCCTCTCCTTGCTGCCCCGCTCGCAACCTGGATACATCGTGGAACCGGTATTCATCGTGCAGTTGCTGGACTGGCCTGGATATTTGGGCTGGTCATCACGGTAATCGGATTTGCGAATCCCCAACGCTGGTACCACCATCCGGACGGGATCAACAAGGTCTACGCCCTCATCGGAGAGCGGTTCGGCTTCGATCTGGCAGGCAGGCTCATCCCATACCAGTTCTATTCACCCGCAACTCCTGCCGAGCGAGTTGCCCTCGTGATGCTCACACTCATGCTGACAGGCTTGCTGGGATGGTGGTTCTGGCGATCAGCCGGGAATCGAGGCGGCCGGTTCCGCCGGGTTTGACCGGGACTTTTCCCGGTAGTAGCATCCGATGGAATCCAGGCATGGCATTCATACGCAGCCAGAGACAGAAGTAACATCACCGGTTCAACTGGTAGGAGGGGAACGGCTGGTGGATATTGGACGAGCGTTCACAGCTTTCATGAAGGATCCGGAATGGATCAGGAAAGTGCTGCTCGGCACGCTAATCTCGTTGATTCCATTCATCGGAGGAATCGTCCTGCTTGGTTGGGGACTAACAATCGTCAAGAACACCTATGAAGGCAGAGACGACCGCCTGCCAGAGTGGGATGACTTTGGCGGTTACCTGTCAAAGGGGTTCATGGCCTGGGTCGGCGCATTGATCTGGTGTCTGCCGATCATTGTGCTGATCGTGTGCTTCTCGTTCGCTCTCGCGTTTTCAGCAAACTCTGAGGCGGCGACTGCCCTGGTCGTCATGCTCAGCATAGGCGCCTTCATGGTCGCCATCATCTATGCCTCGCTGTTTCTGCCGGTACCGATCGCCCGGTATGCTGTGAGAGGCGAGTTTTCGGCAATGCTGGACTTTTCCGGCATCCTGAACGAGATACGGCGTGGCATCAAGCCTCTGCTTATCGCGCTGGCAGTCTGGTTGATCGCAGCGGGAATTATCGCACCGATGGGCTTGATCCTTTGTTTCGTCGGGGTCTACGTAACCACCACAATCTCCTACGTGATGATCGGTCATGCAATGGGGCAGGCCTATCGAGAGATCGACGGCAAGGGCCCGATGCCACCGTCTCAACCAGACCTGGACAACCCGATGTCGCCGCCATACGGGCAATCCGAAGCACGATTCTGATCGAATCGGATCGCTGCTACAGCAGCAAGGTAATCAATGTTTGAACTGCTGACAGGACTGGGGCTGGCAATGCCGGCCGGCCTGAACGCCTACATCCCGCTCCTGGCGCTGGGTATAGCCGACCGGTACTTCGGTCTGGTTAATCTGGCTGCACCCTACGACATTATCGCGACACCAGGTGGGCTGGCTGTGCTGACAATCTTGCTGCTGATCGAACTATTCGCAGATAAGGTACCGCTGGTTGACAGCATGAACGACCTTATCCAATCGGCCGTTCGCCCCTCTTCCGGCGCCGTGGTGCTGATGGCAAGCACCGAACCGGTCGAGTTCGTCAATCCGATTTTTGCCATGGCGCTCGGTCTGCTGGTCGCCGGCATTGTCCATATGGTGAAAATGGCCATCCGTCCAGCCATTACAGCGACAACCGGGGGCGTCGGCAATCCGTTGGTCAGCGCCGCCGAGGATGGCGCAGCAATTGGATCATCAATCATCGCGCTGATAGCACCGGTGCTGGTGCTCTTTCTCGTGGTCGGACTGGTCATCGCCATCATCTGGTTGCTGCGTAGCCGCAGGCGAAGACGACGCATAGCACAGGCCATGCGGGAACCGTAACACCTTGCGTCGTAACGACTCATAGTCTATACTGTAAGTCATATAACTCGTCGCACCAGAGGGTCGGATCATGGACTTCAAGGACTATTACCAGGTGCTCGGCGTGAGCAGAAACGCCGACGCCGATGAAATCAGAAAGGCATACCGGGCACTCGCCCGGAAATATCACCCTGACATCAACAAGGACCCGGACGCGGAGGACCGCTTCAAGGCTATTAACGAAGCCTATGAGGTGCTGTCTGACAGTGACAAGCGCGCCCGGTATGACAGCTTTGGCGCCGATTGGAGCAGAGTGCAGACCAGCTCCACAGGCGGTGACTTTGGCGACTTTAGCGAGTGGTTCAGCCAGTTCCGCCAGCAGAATGCCGGCATGGGCCAGAGCAATGTCCGGTTCGAGTTCAACGGCAAGGAAGCCAGCGGATTCTCTGATTTCTTCGACCTGCTCTTTGGAGGCGGCGGTGCCGGCCCACAGGCTCGCACCTCAACTGACCCGCGTGCCACCCGTCGTCGACCGCAACGAGGAGAGGACCAGGAAGTTCCGGTGACGCTCAGCCTTGAGGAGGCGCTGAGCGGTACCACCCGAACATTCGAACTTTCCACGACGCATCCCGACGGCAGCCGGAGTCGTAACGCCATCGAGGTGAAGATTCCTGCAGGCGTCCGCGAGGGATCACGGGTTCGCGTCGCCGGCAAGGGACATCCGGGCGTCGATGGTGGCAAGCCGGGTGATGTTTTTCTGAAGGTCTCCTTGCGCAAGCACCCGCAATATGAACTGGACGGCAAGACACTCCGGGCAACGTTGAACGTGCCCCTCTATACGGCAATTCTGGGGGGCGAAGAGGTTCTCCAGACGCTGTCTGGCAAGAAGATTGCGGTCACGATCCCGCCGGAAACGCAAAACGGTCGAATCATTCGTCTGCGTGGCCAGGGTTGGCCGGAGAAGCCGGGATCGAGTCAGCGTGGCGACCTGCTGGTGCGCGTGGAGATTGAACTACCAACCCAACTGACCGAAGAGGAAAAGCGGCTCTTCCGGGAGCTCCAGATGCTTCGCGATCCCGCCAGGTCTGCGTCGGTCGCATGATACAATCCCCGGTTGGCATCGGGTCGAGGATCGCGTGGTCCTCCGCTGCCCAGGAGAGTTTGGAGCCGGTTCATGGCGGTCTCAATCGTGCTCGGTGGTCAATGGGGCGATGAAGGCAAGGGCAAGGTTATTGACGCACTTGCTGCAAACGCCAAAATGGTGGTTCGGGCCAATGGCGGAGCAAACGCCGGCCACACAGTTGTCACTGACAACGGTATCTTCAAGTTCCACCTGATCCCTTCCGGCATCCTCCATCCCGGCTGCATCTGTATTGTTGGCGCCGGCGTGGTAATTGATCCGGCCACCCTGCTCCACGAACTCGACCAGATCCAGGAACGCGGCGTCGACATTTCCGGACTGCGCATCTCGGATCGTTGCCACCTGGTAATGCCATATCACCCGGTTCTTGACCGTCTGGAAGAAGAACGCCGCGGAGCAGATCGCATCGGCACCACCCAACGGGGAATGGGACCGTGCTATTCCGACAAGGCCGCACGGCGCGGGATTCGTGTTGCCGACATCATTGATCCCGAACATCTTCGCCGGAGGCTTGAGCCGATTCTTCGTGAGAAGAACGATATGCTCACCAGCATCTATAACCACGAACCATTCGACCTGAACGAGGTCGCCGAGTCGCTGGCAGCCTTCGGCGAACGGTTGGCGCCGTATGTCGCCAGCACCGAATCACTGGTGCAGGATGCTATCGAGCGCGGTGACAATGTCCTGCTCGAAGGTGCCCAGGCAGTCATGCTCGACATTGATTACGGCAGCTATCCGTACGTCACCTCGTCATCGCCAACTGCGGCCGGCATTTGCCAGGGGGCCGGAGTTGGCCCGACCCAGGTTGATGACATCATTGCTGTATACAAGGCCTACACCACGCGCGTCGGCGCCGGTGCATTCCCGACCGAACTGGATGACGAGACCGGTGATCACCTTCGGGAGAAGGGGCAGGAGTTCGGAACCACCACCGGACGCCCTCGCCGCACCGGATGGTTTGACGCGGTCCTCGCCCGGTACAGCGCCCGTCTGAACGGTGTCAACGAACTGGCGCTGACCAAGTTCGATATCCTCGATGAACTCGAAGAGATCAAGATCTGCGTTGGCTACCGGTTGAACGGCGAGGTCATTGCCACACCGCCGGCACTGATTGAGGACTATGGCAAGGTTGAACCAGTATATGAGACCCTGCCAGGCTGGATGACGGACACGTCCGAGGTCTCTTCACTTGAGGATATGCCGCAGGCTGCCCGCGATTACGTCAAGCGTATTGAAGAACTGGTTGGCGCCCGGGTACGATTCGTGGGAGTAGGACCGCACCGGCGGCAGTTTTTTGAAAGCGTGGTTGCAGCCTGAGCATCCGCGCCCGTGAGCGACAGGACGGCACCAATGCTCGACGCCCAGCAGATACAGGAAATCATTCCTCATCGATATCCGTTCCTTCTGGTGGACCGGATCATCGAGATTGAATACGGAGTCCGGGCAGTCGGCATCAAGAACGTGACGATCAACGAGCCGTTCTTCCAGGGCCATTTCCCGAAGTATGCCGTCATGCCTGGTGTCCTGATCATTGAGGCACTGGCCCAGGTCGGTGCTGTCAGTCTGCTTGGTATGGACGAATACCGCGGTAAGCTCGCGTTCTTCGCCGGCATCGATGGCGTCCGCTTCAAGCGACAGGTCCGCCCCGGCGACACCCTGCGCCTGGAAGTTGAGATGGGCAAGATGCGCCGGGGGGTCGGCATCGGCTCAGCAACAGCCACTGTTGACGGTGAACTTGCTGTCCGCGGTCAACTGATGTTCGCTGTTTCAGACGTCGAACTCTAGCGATGAGCGGCCGCCCAGCCGGACCTGCCCCACTCACGATCGCGGTTCTCAAACCGTGTTGCATTGGCGATTGTGTCATGGCCCTGCCGGCCATCGAATCACTGGCTACCGCATTTCCGGCTGCTCATGTTCATGCATTTACCGGACGCCATTCGGCTCCGGTACTCCGGGCGTCACCACATGTTTCGCAGGTGTATCTCTCACCGGACCAGATTACCCCGTCGCGGGTTCCGGGCATGGTCTGGAACCTTCGCACCGCCGGTCATGACTGGCTGGTGATCCTGGACCGTTCCCGCTGGTTGCTGGCCGCAGCACGCGGCGCAGGTGCAAACCACATCGTGACGCTGGAGAAATCCGGCGGTAGCATCCGTCACGAAATCGACATCTACCTCGATGCAGTCATAGCCGCCGGAGGTCGAGAGGTTTCCCGGATTCCATCCCTTGACGCGGGCCAGGAAGCTGCCGAACGGGCGGCTGCCGTGGTCGATACCATCGATGGCCCCTATGCAGTGTTGCACCCTGGAGGTGCCCAGAATCCCGGCGCGGAAATGCTCGACAAGCGATGGCCTCCGGAACGCTATGCCCAGGTCGCCCGTGACCTCCGGCAACGCGGTTACACCCCGGTCTTGACCGGCAGTCCGGGTGATGTCGAACTCTGCGACCGGGTGGTGGAACTCGCCGGCGATGCAGGATGCCTTTCACTGGCTGGCAAACTGGACCTGATGGCCGCCACTGCTGCAATAGACGGCGCAGCCTGCTACATCGGCACTGATACCGGTATCAGCCACCTCGCGGCTGCCACCGGAACACCCTCAGTTGTCATCTTTGGTCCAACAAACCCTGACCGCTACGGTCCGCGAGGTACGAACGTCGAGATTCTCGCACTACCGGCTTCCCGGGAACTGCCGGATGTTGACCTGCGCAAGCCAAACCTGCTGCGCGGTCGTCCCTCAACGCTTGACATTAGTGTCGCGATGGCCAATGCCGCAATTGATCGAGTTATCGCCTCAGCGAAGGCGGCAAGTTGATGAGGTTCTCGCGTCACGCCATTCGTGATGCGGTTGTTCAGCAGGTTCTCCCGTTGCTGCCCGATCGACGGGTTCCTGCCGGCGACAGCATCCTAGTCATCCAGCCAGATCACCTCGGAGACATCCTGCTTTCCCAGCCAGCCGTCAGGTTGTTACGGTCACGGTTCCCGGACAAACGTCTGGTTGCGATCGTCGGGTCGTGGTCTGAAGGGATCGCCCGGCGGACGTGGCCCATTGACGAGCTGCACACATTTTCCTTTCCGGCATTTGACCGTGGACGGGAGAAAGCAAACCCGTTTGAGCCGTACCGGATGCTGGAAGATGCGGCAAATCTGATCGCCGGAATCCGGCCAGGTGCTGTCTACATTCTTCGCCCGGATGACTGGTGGTCGGCACTTGCTGCTTCTCTGTCAACTGAAGCCCGGATAATCACCGCAACCGATTACGGTACCTCCGGACCGGTCGACATTCCTGACCGGTTACACGCTACCGAGCGCGCGGCGACGATTGCAGCCGAAGGCAGATTATTCCCGCTTACCAGCCTGTCGATGCCGATTGACCCGCAATCGCGCACGCTGGCATGGAATCTTCTGGCCGCACATGGAATACGCAACGACTACGTCGTCATTCATCCCGGTTCCGGCGCAGATGTGAAGCTCTGGCCAGCCAGCCGGTGGAGCGCAATCGCACGAGCCCTCATTGAAGACGGTACGGCGGTTGTCATCACCGGATCCCCTGCCGAAGCGCCGCTTGCCGCAAGCGTCGTTGACGGTGTTCAAGGGGCGGTGAACCTTGCGGGAGCAACATCACTGGATGTGCTGATCGAGATTCTTCGCGGAGCCACGGTTGTGGCTGGCCCGGACTGCGGACCACTCCATATCGCGGTTGCGTGCGAAACTCCAACAGTCCACCTCTTCGGCCCAAGCAGTCCGGAACGTTTTGGGCCATGGGGAGATCGCAACCGTCACCGGATCGTCACTGCCGGGTGGTCATGCCCTTGCTGTGGAGACCTTTCTCCCGCTCGTGCTCCCGGCTGTGGATGTATGCTCGCAATTGACACCGATACAGTGCTGCAGACGATCCGGGAAATGACCGCGAAGCATGGCACTCACTAATCTCGCCATTGATGCCAGCAGGATGATTGCCGGTGGCCGCACCGGAACGGAGAATTATTCCGTACAAATCATCCGGCATCTGGCTGCACTTGCGGACGCACCGCCTATTACACTCTACGCTCGAGAAGGTCACCCGGTCGTTGAGGTGCCCGGTGCTACGCTTGTTACCAGCGGACCAGCGCGGTTATGGACGCACGTCGGGCTTTCAAACGCCATGCGCCGGGACAAGCCGGATGCGCTGTTTGTCCCGTCTCATGTCATTCCCGCCTGGCATCCACCTGTGACGGTTGTAACCGTGCACGATCTCGGTTACCTGCACGAACCGGATGCTCACCCGCGCCGCCAGCGATTCATACTCGACCGGACAACCCGCTGGAATGCTCGCGCCGCCGCCCGGATCATCGCTATTTCCGGCCAAACACGAGATGACCTGGTGTCATTCTATGGAGTTTCCCCTGACAAGATCACCGTTATTCATCACGGCGTCGACAGCAATCGGTATTCACCAGTGTCAGACATCACAGACGATGCAATTTTGGAGCGGTATGGCATAAGCCAACCGTACATCCTGTTCGTCAGCACGGTGCAACCCAGGAAGAACGTCGAGCGCCTGGTTGAGGCATTCGAAATGCTGGATGATCAACCCGATCTGATGCTCGTCATCGCCGGACGCTCAGGTTGGTTGAGTGAACCAATCGAGGCTCGTATCGAATCGTCACCGCTGCGCAACCGCATCGTCCGGACAGGGTATCTTCCCGACGACGACCTGCCGGCACTCTACAGGAAAGCGGCAGCATTTGTGCTGCCATCTCTGTTCGAGGGATTCGGGATGGGAGTCGTCGAGGCGATGTCGTCCGGAACCCCGGTGGTTGTGAGCAACCTGCCAAGCCTGGCAGAGGTTGCAGGCGAAGCTGGAGTGCTGGTGGATCCGGTATCGGTACAGTCCATTGCCGGTGGCATCCGCGAAGCACTTGATGCCAGACGGGTGCCGAACCTGGTTTCCACCGGCCTGGCACGCAGCAAACAGTTCAGTTGGCATGAGGCAGCGAAGGCAACGCTTCAGGTAATCCGGGATGCTGCGGATGCTGCATCCTGATCGCATCCTTGCCATCAAACTGGCAGACCTCGGAGACTTGCTGTTGACCGAACCGGCGATCAGGTCCCTGAGGACGGCATATCCTCACGCAACCATCGATGTGTTGACCACCCCTGCATCCTGCAACCTAGTCCCGTTTCTCGATTCCCAATTGACGGCAATACCATTTGCCAAGCAGGAGTTTGACCGGCTTTCGCCTACGAGTCTGGTCAAGGGGTCTACCAGCCTCGGGAACCTCGCGCTACGGTTGCGACGGGCACGGTACGACGCCGTCCTGATCTTCCACAGCTTTACCACTCCTGCAGGAGCAGCGAAGTTCCGTGCTTTGGCTGCAGTAACCGGAGCGCCGGTCGTTGCCGGTCTGGATAACGGCCGTGGAACATTCCTCACCCACCGCGCCACTGATTTGGGGTTTGGCATTCGCCATGTTGTCGAGTACATGCTCGACGTTGCCGCAGCCGTCGGAGGTGCCCAGGTCGATCCCCCGCCGCGTCTCAATCTGGAAACGTTCGACTTGCCCGCCGCTTCTACCGATCTGCCGAAAACGTTCGCTGCAATCTTCCCGGTTACGGGACCGTTCGCTCCAGGACGCAACTGGCCAGTCGAGCAGTTCTGCCAACTTTCCTCCTTACTGGACCAGCGTGGCATCCGGACGGTGGTGATGGGCGCTTCCGATGCCACACCTGCTGCAACGGAGACCATCAGGAAAACCCCGTCGGCGATCGACCTCACCGGCAAGACATCACTTGCGGAACTGGTATCTAACATGAACCGGGCAGAGGTTGTGGTTACCGGCGATAGTTTCCCGGCGCACCTGGCTGCCGCATTGAAGCGACCACTGGTGGCCATATTCGGTCCTTCAAACCATCTCGCATGGGGGCCGTACGGTGCGGCAGTTTATCCGCAAGTCAGCAAAACCAGGTCAACGATCATCAGACATGATGTGCCATGTTCGCCCTGCCTGTACACTGGATATCGGCTAGGCAGACGAAATGGATGCGGTCAACGCGACTGCCTGACATTGATCTCTCCGGATGAGGTCGCACGCGCCGCGATGTCAGTAATGGAACGGCAACCATGAAAAGCACCAGTGGAACTCTGGGGATAATCCTGATAGCGGCAGGAGTCCTTGCCCTGCTGCTTGGAGGCGCCTGGATCGCCTCGGGACTCCTGGACAGCAACAACGACCTTGAGATCGGCGGCGCTCTTCTGGGGGTCATCCTGTGCATCGGTGTCCTGGTGGTACCGCTGGTGGGCGGCGGGTTTATCATTCTCAGCCGCGCCCGCCGGGAAGAGGCAGCAATGGCGCATGTGGCCCGGCAACGAAAAATGCTGGGCATCATCGAGTCTGCCGGGGATATCACTATCGCAGATCTGGCGCTTGAAACTGGCGGAACGCGGGAAACTGTGCGTCAGGATCTGTATGATCTGGTATCAAAAGGGTTATTCTCCGGATACGTCGACTGGGATCGTGGCCGATTGGTCGCCAGACAGGCCTCGGAACTGAGGGCCGGCGGCAATTGTCCCAATTGCGGTGCGGAACTCTCGCTCGCAGGCAAGGGGCTGATCCGCTGCCAGTTCTGTGGCGCAGAAGTGTTTCTGCCCTGAGCGGTTCCAGGTTGAAAGCAACAGCATAAGGGTCGGGAGGCAGGATGGATAGTTTTCTCAACAGCATCCCCGGGTATGGCGGCTACCGAAGGAAAGAACAGCGCCGCGAATCAGATCGTCTGATCCGTGAACGGCTGGCACACGATTATGGCCAGCTTGCAGAACGTCTCGGACGACTGGCAACACGCTATGCCGACGACCGGGACCTTGCCTCGGTGCGGGCAATCAACAAGCCGCACACTCGACTCGTCACCTTCCGCGACCGTGTCCGCACAGCCACCTATGGCTACGCGCCGCTCTTCTCCCAGAACAGCATTGATGAGGCCGCGCTGGAACAGATTGCACTCTTTGACCAGTCGCTTGGCGAAGGTTTGGCCCCGCTGGCAGCGTGCATCAGCAAGATCGAGGGAGCACCCGCAGGTACAGACGAGTTCCGCGCAGCCGTCCAGGATCTCGAGGCCCAGGTCGAGTCGCTCCACGAACGATTTGCGCGTCGCGGCGAAGTTCTGGAAACCGGCAAGGCGCTCGAACAGCAACGCATGACCGAACTGCTCGGTCCGGCGCCGGGGCAGCGGGAAGCTGAAATTGACCGCAGGCCAACTGCCTATGAACTGCATGATGGCGAAGCGATCACCTTTGGTGGTCAGAACTACACCGTTGTCGGCCGCATCACCATCGACCTGCCATCCGGTAGCTGGCGCGACTTTCAGCTCAATGGCGGTCCCGGGAACTATTGGCTGCGTGTTCCGTCGAGCGCGGCCGGAGAGTTCCAGTGGCTGGAGCGGGTCCGGCCGGAAGGTAATGCTGGTGAAGAGAAACTGACCGTTGGTGGAGTAACCTTCGAACGTGAACTTCAGGAGACAGGCACGTCGGAGGTTATTGGCAGCAAGGGTGCATCCCCTGCCACTTCGGTTACCTATTCGCGCTATCGACCATTCAGCGCCACGGAAGTCCTGCACGTTTACGACTGGGGAACGGATAGCCTGGCGTTGCGGGGAGCAACAATTCACGCGATGGAAATTCAGCTTTGGTCCAGAGAGGGCCGTGACGCCATTTAGGCACGTGCAGGGAAGGAAACACTATTATGGGAATTCTCGACCGAATGTCTCGCTTGATCCGGGCAAATGTCAATGACATGCTCGACCGCGCGGAAGACCCGGAACTGATGATGAATGAACTGCTCCGGGAAATGAGCCGCAGCATCACCGAGGCACGCACCCAGGTCGCTGCCATGATCGCCCAGGAAAAGGAAATTGAGGGCGATCTCCAGGACGCCGAACGCGATTCCCGCCAGTGGCATGAAAAAGCACAACTGGCGGTTCAGCGTGGCCGCGACGATCTCGCCCGCGAGGCGCTCCGCCGGCGAAATGATGCAGCCGAACTCGCAGTAGTTTATGGCGGTCAGCTTGAATCACAGAAGCAGCTTGTCGAGAAGCTGAAGGGCCAGCTCCGGGTGCTTGAGGCCAAGTACCAGGAGGCGGAATCCAAGCGGGGTCTGCTTATTGCCCGTCATCGCCGCGCCCAGGCACAGCAGCGCATTAACGAGACCTTCTCGACCCTGCCTGAGTTGAGCGCCGCAAGCGAACTGAACCGCATGGAGCGCAAGATCCGCTCGGCAGAAGCACAGGCAGAAGCAATGCTCGAACTCGAGCAGGCCGATATTGAATGGGAATTTGCCGAACTCCAGATCGATGGCGACATCGAACGGGAACTGGCAGCACTGAAGTCTGGCATGCTCGACGAAGAGTTCAAGAAACTCGAAGCCGGCGACCCGATCACCGACTCCGGAGAGGAGGACGAGGATGGCAATTCTTGATCTGATTGAATATCCGGACGCGAGGGAAGACGAGTTAGTCCATCGCATCCCGGAGCACGGCTCGGGCGAGTTCCGGCTCGGATCACAATGCGTGGTGCGAGAATCGCAGCGTGCCGTGTTCTTCCGAGATGGCCGTGCACTCGACGTTCTCGGTCCCGGCCGTCATACGCTGTCCACCGCAAACATCCCGTTGCTGACCGGTCTGATTGGCCTGCCGTTCGGCTCAAAGAGTCCGTTCCGGGCCGAGGTCTACTACGTCAACATCCGCGAGTTCATTGACATGAAGTGGGGCACAGCGCAGCCAGTGCTCTACCGTGACAAGGAATTCGGCATGATCCGGGTGCGCGCCTTCGGCACATACTCGATGCGCGTCAAGGACCCGCAGGTCTTCGTCAACCAGGTGGTCGGTACCCGCGGAAGCTACAGCACCACCCAGATTGAGGATTTCCTGCGCTCGATCGTGCTGACCGAGTTCAACGACATGCTCGGCAATACCATGACCAGCATCCTCGATGTCCAGGCCATGACCCGTGATATCGCGACCATGGCCCAGCATGCACTGGCCGACGATTTCGATCGCCTTGGCCTCGAACTGCTCACCTTCCAGATTCTTGCCATCACGCCTCCGGAAGAGGTCCAGAAGCGCATCGACGAGCGATCCGGCATGGCAGCGCTTGGCGACATGAACACCTACATGCAGTACCAGGCAGCCCAGGCAATGGGTCAGATGGGACAGGGTGGAGAAGGTGGCAGCCTGGCTGACGGCGCTGGCCTCGGTGCCGGCCTCGGCATGGGCATGGCAATGAGCGAGATGATGCGCCAGTCGATGCAACAAGGTGGTCAGCAGCAGGGTACTCCTGCCGCTGCCGCCGGTGGAGCTGCAGCCGCTCCGGCTGGTGGAACCCGGTTCTGCGCCGAGTGCGGGAATACCCTGGCACCGGGTGCGAAGTTCTGCTCCAACTGCGGCACACCAGCCCCGACGGCCAATGCATGTCCACAATGCGGCTCGGCAGTCACTCCGGGTGCGAAATTCTGCCAGGAGTGCGGCACGAGGGTCGGGTAGCACCGAAAGGAACAGGCGGAAGCAGTTGTCCCGAATCCTGCGATCCGGCCTCCATTCCGTACGGTTTCCATTTGCCCGCCGGCACTTTCCACCCGGAAAGAAGCCCGGCGGGCAAATCATCTTGCCGCAGGAAGACCTGGCAGTGAACTTCTCTCATGTCCTCCACGAACCGGTGGATCATCCCACAATAGCGAGCGCCGTTCGTGCCGCCGGCAAGCCAATGCCGGCAGTCAGGAACCCGGAGACAGTCGTTGACAATCGGGTGACCGGTCAGGGGAATACCTGGTTGACAGCTTCCATCGGTTTGCCAGACCGTCTTCCGGAACTGCTGGACGTTCCGTCGTCCTCAGTGATCACCATTGACCGAGGAGATGGCCCTTTGCAAGAGGTCAGTTTCTTCAACGCACCTGCGATGCTCACGCTCCCCGACCCGGAAGGAACGGTCGGAGTGGCGGCAGTAATCCTCCGCCCGGGTGGGCGGTCGATCCAATTGGTCTCTCGCGGCCCGTTTGCATTGCCGGTTCAACTTCCTGAGGCACTCCGCGAACTGGAGTCACTGATCCAGGCTCATGCCGATCAGTGGAAGCCCCGCGCCCGCCTTTGGAATACCGGATTCCAGCAGAGCCCTCAACGCGGCAACGCCGACGCCGGTAACAAGTCGTAACGATAGCCCTGTTCCACCAGAAATCGCTGGCGCTTCTCGGCATACCGCACTTCCGGAGTGCCATCAGAAACCAGCGTGTAAAACCGGGCGACCTTGCCACTTGCAGGGCGGAGAATCCTGCCCAGACGCTGCGCCTCTTCCTGACGAGAACCAAATGTTCCGGAAACCTGGATCAACACCTCGGCCCCGGGCAGGTCAATACCCACCGATCCAATGCGGGAAAGCACGAGTTGCCGGATTTCACCACTGCGAAATGCCTCCAGCAATTCGCTACGTCTGGCTCGGCTCGAACGGCCATCAAGCACCGGGATACCAAACCGCCGGCCAATGCGGTGCAGCCCATCCAGACTCGATCCGACAATCAACACCTGCTGGTTGGTGTGCTGCGCCAGCAACCGGTCGATCGCCGCCAGTTTGTAGCGCAACCGTTCGTTATCGTCCGGAGCTTCGGGGATCCGTACTTCGGAACACACAGCCGGTGAGATCCAGCCCTCTCCTTCCAGTTCACTCCAGGGAATGTCGTACACCGGTGGACCCACCAGCGCGAAGACTTCGCGTTGGCGTCCATCTTCCCGGACCAGTGTTGCCGATAACCCCAGGCGTCTGGGCGACGACAACGCTGCCGAAAGCCGGAACACATCCGCCGGCAGTGATTGCACCTCGTCGTAGATCACCAGTCCCCAGGGCACATCAATCAGCAATCCGGCGGTTTGTCCCATTGATGCAGCGTGGTAGGTGGCAATCGTCACCGGAGTCGTGCCTGAACTGCCACCGGAAAGCACCGAAACCTGATCCGGCCGCAGACTGGTTCGATCGAGCAAGGTCGATTTCCACTGTTCCGCCACGCTACGGGACGGGCCGAGAATTAGCGTGGGAACACCGGCCATGCAGATGGCCGCGACACCCACCATTGTTTTGCCAGCACCACAGGGCAGCAGGATGACTCCGCTACCAGCACGCCGAAACGATTCGACCGCATCCTGCTGGTAACGGCGTAGTCTGACCTCGGGATTCAGTCGAGCCCTGAGCGTGCCAACCGGAGCGACAGCGTCATCCACTACTGGCCAGCCGTTCCTGGCGGCAGCAAGTTTGACCCTGCCGATCATCCGCGCAGGGAATCGGCCCTCGTTCTCGGCCAACCCCGGGTAGAGATCCAGCTCCGCAAGCAGCGTCCGGTCTCGGCATTGCAGCACCGCGTCTTCTCCATCGACTGTCAGCCGCAGAACACCGTAGCGTCCGATCTGCTCCGAGATGATCGCCGCCATCGGAGCAGGAATGCCGGTTACAGCGTGTTGATCGAGGCTTGCCAGGATTGATTCGGCAGTAAGTCCCCGGGCCGCACTCCCCCAAAGAGATATCGGGGACAACCGGTACAGGAAGCTACCGGCAACCACCTTGCGCAGTTCGGCACAGGTTCGCACCACGGCGGCTACTTCATGCTGGTTGTCTCCCTGGGTAACGATGATCGACTGATCCCGCTGGACGATGAGTTGACTCCTGGTCACGCCACCCTCCGGGACCGCGTGAAATCTGCGGGAAAATGCCAAAAATGGTACAATTGACAGGTTGTTGCTATGCGAACGTACGAACTATCAGGGAGCTCGCGCAGGTGGAAACAGGAAACATCAGACAAGTCAATATTGACACCGAGATGCGCAGGGCGTACCTCGACTACGCCATGAGCGTCATCGTCCAGCGAGCGTTGCCCGATGCCCGCGATGGTCTCAAGCCAGTACAACGACGAATCCTCTACGCAATGCACGATATCGGTGTGCGGCCAAACGGGCGATACCGCAAATGCGCCGGTATTATCGGCGAGGTGCTCAAGGCCTACCACCCGCACAGCGACACTGCCGTATACGACGCGCTTGTTCGCATGGTTCAGCCGTTCTCTCTCCGGTATCCACTGGTCGATGGCCAGGGCAACTTTGGGTCGGTCGACGGCGACGGCGCAGCGGCCATGCGATACACCGAAGCCAAGCTTGCCTCGATCACCGAGGAACTCCTGGCCGACATTGACAAGAATACCGTCAACTTCCGGCCAAACTACGATGACTCGGCACGCGAACCGATTGTCCTGCCGGGCAAACTCCCGAACCTCCTGATCAACGGCGCCTCGGGTATTGCCGTCGGTATGGCGACCAACATCCCGCCACACAACCTGTCCGAAATCTGTGATGGTATCTCCTACCTCATCGATAATCCGGAAGCGTCCGTCGAGGACCTGTTGGAAATCGTCACCGGGCCGGACTTCCCGACCGGCGGCACGATCCTCGGACGTGAAGGCATCGCGGCGGCATACGCGACCGGCCGTGGCCGTGTGGTGATGCGGGCCAAGGCCTACATCGAGGAAACCGAGCGCGCCAACTACTACGCCATCATCGTCACTGAATTGCCGTATCAGGTCAACAAGTCCACCCTGCTGGAGAAGATCGCCGAACACGTTCGTAGCGGTCGCCTGCAGGGTATCCATGACCTGCGCGATGAATCCGACCGCTCGGGCATGCGCATTGTCATTGAACTCAAGCGTGACGCCCAGCCGCGCAAGGTCCTGAACAACCTGTTCAAGCACACCGCGCTGCAACAGACATTCGGCGTCAACATGGTCTCGCTCGTCGATGGCGAGCAACCACGTGTTCTGCCGCTCAAGCGCATGATGCAGGTCTACATCGACCACCGGCAGGAAGTGATCACCCGGCGCACCGAATATGAACTCGAACGCGCCCGGCGCCGCGCCCACATCCTCGAAGGTCTCAAGATCGCGCTGGATAACCTGGATGCCATCATCAAGACCATCCGGGAATCCCGCACAGCGGAATCTGCCCGCAACAACCTCATGAAGAACTTCTCGCTCTCCGAGGTGCAGGCAACCGCCATTCTCGACATGCAACTCCGCCGGCTGGCTGCTCTCGAACGCCGCAAGGTCGAGGAAGAATACGCCGAGATCCTCAAGGAAATTGACCGTCTCGAAGACCTGCTCGCCCATCCGGAGAAGATTCTTGCCCTGATCAAGGACGATCTTCAGGAGCTCAAGGACAAGTACGGCGACGAACGCCGCACCCGGATTACCGACGCCACCGGAGACCTCAGTGATGAGGATCTGATCCCGGAAGTTGACGTGATAGTCACGCTCACCCAGCGTGGATACATCAAGCGTCTTTCCGACGGCACATACCGCACCCAGCACCGTGGTGGCCGTGGTGTTACCGGCGTCACGATGACCGACAAGGACGGTGTGCAGCACCTCATCGCCACCAACACCCACGATTCGCTGCTCTTCTTCACCGATCGCGGCCGGGTGTTCCAGATGAAGGCACATGAAATCCCGGATGCCGGGCGAACGGCCAAGGGATTGCCAATCGTCAACCTGATTGACCTCAACCCGGAAGAGTCGATCACGACGGTCCTGCCCATCCGTGAATTCGACAAGGGCAAGTATCTCTTTATGTGCACCCGCAGCGGCCGGGTGAAGCGCACCGAACTCGGCGCGTTTGCATCGGTCCGCCGGAGCGGTCTCATCGCGGTGACGCTTGACGAAGGTGATGAACTCGCGTGGGTCCGGGTGACCGGCGACGACGACGAAATCATCCTCGTCACCGAACAGGCCAAGGCGATCCGGTTCTCAATCGGTGATGTTCGGCCAATGGGTCGCAACGCTGCCGGCGTCATCGGCATCAAACTGGCCAAGGGCGACCGCATCGTCGCGGCAGATGTCATCAACGACGAGAACCGTGATCACGAACTGCTCTGCATCTCCGACGCAGGTTTTGGAAAACGGACGAAACTGGAAGAGTTCCGTATCCAGGGGCGTGGTGGTCTTGGTATCACCGCGATGAAGCTCACCAGCAAGAACGGCAAGGTTGCCGGTGCCTGCATCGTCAACGGCACTCAGGAAGTCATGATGATCTCCTCGGCAGGCGTCGTCATCCGGATATCGACCGGCCAGATCTCTCTCTACGGGCGTTCCACCCAGGGTGTTTCCGTCATGCGATTGACCGATGACGCGACCGTCGTTTCAATCGCCGTTGTCAATGAGCGTGACGAGAACGAACCGGATCTCGGCGAGGTTTTGGTTGAGATGGACGCAGCCGACAAGGAAGATCAGGCGACCAACGGGAAGAAGCCGCCACGCACCCGCAAGAAATCCTGATAGCTGACAGGATAATCGACTGAGACCAGGGCCGTCGGAACTATTCCGGCGGCCTTGTTCGTCCGCCCTGAACCGGCAGCAACGGCACAAAGATCAGGATTGCCGCCACAATTGCCGTTGCCAGGGCCGCCACAGCAGAGGCACCGGAACTGATGGACTGACTGGATCCGCTGGCGTTGAGCATCACCACACCAACAGCCACCAGAATGAACGAACCCGGCACGATATAGGGCCGGTAGCGGGCCGGTGCCAACGTCGCCAGCAGGGTGACGCCAGCAGCCACCATCCAGGCAATGGAGAGGCCACGCCACATTCCGCCGGCCGAGAAATGGTTTGTCCCGAGCAGGATGATCGTGATCGAAAAGGCAGCCGGTACAGAGCCTGTCTGCCCGGATGTACGCAGATTAGCCCAGCCTCGCGTCGCCACGGTTGTCACCACAACGAACAACAACACCAATGCTGTCGCGGCAGCCAGGAAGTTTTCGCCACGCCCCCCGTATCGAGCATCGGCCACTTCAATGCCTGAGGCGGTAATCAACGCAGGCAACAGAACGATGAGCGTCATCGCATCGGCCACAAGTTGCCACTCCAGCGCCCGGCCGGCGCGGTACAGCAGGAAGACGGCTCCAGCAACTGCGGCACCAAGCAACACGCAAACCACCACCAGGGCCGCATCGCCGAACCGGTTTGACATTCCGGGAACCATGCCGAATCCCACTGCACATGCAGCACGGCTCAACGCAACGCCAAAGCCGTGTCGATACTGCCAGAGATCAGGCGTCGGGATCGAGGGTCGCTGATAGGTTCGCCGTGGCCGCTTCGGTGGGCGGAATGCCCGCCGTTTGCTGTTGTCATCCTTATTGAGTGCCATGTCCCACCTCTTCCCGGGAGAAGTATAAGAGGTTGGGCCAGCAAACCGTTGCTATACTTTGCCTCGATGGACGGTATGCTCACTGCGAGCATATGTAGGCAGGATTGCAGGTGTCGCCGGGTGCCCCACAACAAGCGCGTCGGAGTATTCGGCGGATCGTTTGATCCCATCCATGTCGGACACCTCATCATTGCCGAAATCCTCATGTTCCGCCTGGAACTGGAACGGGTGCTCTTTCTCCCGGCAGGCCGCCCTCCCCACAAACCCGAACAGGAACTCGCTGCCGACCATCACCGGATGGCCATGCTGGAACTGGCAATCGGGGGCTACGAACCGTTCGAGATTTGCACCATTGATCTGGACAGGCCAGGCAGTTCCTACACTGCAACGACGCTGGAGATCCTGAAGGACACGCTCGACCCGGAGACAGATATCGTCTTCCTGATGGGACAGGACTCGCTGCGTGATTTTCCGACCTGGTATCAACCGGAGAAGATCGCCTCACTTGCCCGGCTTGGCGTTGCACTCAGACCAAATGTCACGGTCTCGGTATCCGACATCGAGGCAAAGGTGCCGGAAACAACCGGCAGGATTCACCTGATCGACGTTCCGCTCATTGAACTCTCCTCACGGGAGATCCGCCGGCAAATCGGAGCGGGCGAGCCATTTCACTTTCAACTCCCTGCCGGCGTAGCTAACTACATCACCCGCCACGGGCTTTATCTTCATAGCAGCCAGTGAGGCACCGGCACCCGTCTGATTGACACTCCTCCAAGGGCAACGTAGACTCGGGTGTTTGCCGCAATAGTCCGGATCATCATTTGCACAGGCATCGGGCCGGACCTGACAGGGAGCATCGGGAGTTGAAGTTCAAACCGGTATACACCTTCGTCATTATCATTTTCCTGACGATTTTCTCCGTTTGGATCACGCTCCCAACCGATACCCTCGATATCGGCGGTTGGAAATCAGACAACAATGTCTACATCCACCAGGGGCTGGACCTGCAGGGCGGGCTCCAGGTAGTCCTTGAAGCGCGGCCGCCGGAAGGACAGGACGTCAACAAGGATGCGCTCGAAGGTACCCGTGACACCCTTGAGCGACGGGTCAACGAACTCGGTGTCTCGGAACCACTGATCCAGACCCGTGGCGACAACCAGATCATTGTCGAATTGCCGGGCGCGGACGATGTTGAACAGGCAATCGATACACTCCAGGCGACCGCCCTCCTCGAATTCATCGACCCGCAGGGCGATTTCCTGCCACCGGGAACCCGGGTCAACACCTCAACCGGCACAGCCGAATCGGTCGGAACCGGCCTACCGGCCAGCGGCACCAATCCACCGACCTACCGCACCATCATCACCGGCGCCGGTCTGAGTGATGCCTATATCGCAACCGATGCCATTGGCCGGCGAGTCGTTGCGTTCGAACTGAACAGCGAAGCAGCCGATGAACTGTTCCGCTTCACCAGTTCCAACATTGGCCGGCCGATGTCTATCGTTGTCGACAAGGTCGTCATCAGTACTGCCAATATCGAGGCAGCCATCTCTTCCAGCGGCACCATTACCGGGATGAATACGGAACAGGTGCGCGAACTGACCGTCCAGTTGAAATCCGGCGCACTGGAAACGCCGCTTGAGGTCGTCCAGAGCCGCACCGTTGGCCCGACCCTCGGTCAGGATTCAATCGACAAGAGCATTACGGCCGGTCTTGTTGGTCTTGGTCTGGTCGCGTTGATGATGATCCTCTATTACCGGATTCCGGGTGTCATCTCGGTTGTCGCACTCCTGATCTACACCACCTTTGTGTTCTCCCTGTTCAAACTGATCCCGGTGACCCTGACACTGGCTGGTATTGCCGGTTTCATTCTGTCGATCGGTATGGCGGTAGACGCAAACGTGCTGATTTTCTCCCGGCTCAAGGAAGAGCTACGTCGCGGCAGACCAGTCCCGGCAGCAGTCGAGGATGGCTTCGACCATGCCTGGCCATCGATCCGTGATTCCAACATCGCCACCCTGATTACCTGCGCGATCCTCTACTGGTTTGGACAGTTCACCGGAGCCAGCATCATCCAGGGCTTTGCCCTGACCCTCTTCATCGGTGTGGCTGTTTCGATGTTCACTGCCATTGTGGTGACCCGCACCTTCATGCGGTTGCTCCTGAACGTCAGCTGGTTCAACGACCACTGGTGGCTCGGCGTCGAGCGCACGCCGGTTCGACCGAGTGCCGGCAGGCAGGCTGGTGATTAGGCCCATGAACGCACTGCTGATGACGAGGAATACAGATGATTGATCTTGTAGGCAACCGTAATAAATGGTTCTTGCTCTCGTTTCTCCTGCTCCTGCCGGGCCTGATCTCGCTGGCTGTGTTTGGTTTGAAGTTCGGCATTGATTTCACCGGTGGCACGTCCTGGGAACTCGAAGCACCCAATCCGGTGACAGTCGCTGAAGTCCGGGAGGTCCTGGCCGAACATGGTCACGGCGAAAGCATCGTACAGATCGCCGATGGCACCACGATCCTGATCAGGATGTCCTCCATCGACGAGGGATCGGACGAAAAGAACGCCATCTTCCAGTCCTTCCGGGAAGCGTTCGGCGAGGACATCGAGGAACTGAGCATGACGACCGTCGGGCCGTCAGTGGGTAATGCCGTTCGAAACCGTTCATTGTATGCCGTCGGGCTGGCATCCATTGGTATCCTGCTCTACATCGCCTTTGCCTTCCGCAACACCACCAAACCGTTGCTCTATGGCACAGCCGCCATCGTCTCGATGCTCCACGACCTGCTAATCGTCATAGGCCTGTTCTCAATCCTTGGATGGACGATGGATGTGGAGATCGATGCCCTGTTTGTCACAGCGATGTTGACGATTATGGGCTTCTCGGTGCACGACACGATCGTCATCTTTGACCGGATCAGGGAAAACCAGGCACTCGGCGCGGCACCGAACTTCGAGGAAACGGTCAACTACAGCATTGTTCAGACGTTGGTTCGCTCACTGAACACCTCGATCACCGTGGTGCTCACTCTTGCGGCCCTCTACCTGTTCGGTGGCGAATCCACTCGCTGGTTCGTCCTGGCGCTGCTGGTGGGCATTGTCGTTGGCACCTATTCCTCGATCTTCAACGGCGCCCAGTTGCTCGTGGCATGGGAAAACGGGGAAATTCAGCGGTTCTTTACATTTGGTCGCAAGGGCCATCGCCAGCCTGCTGAGCAAACGACAGGAGTCCACCGCCCGTGAGCGCAGATTTGGGAACGACCGGAGCACGCATCGGCGTTATTGGTGGCGGCATTGCCGGGCTGACAACAGCCTATCGCCTCGCCCAGGCCGGTCACAAGGTAACGCTCTGGGACCCCGCGCCACGCCTCGGTGGTCAGGCTGCCGCCTTTGAGGTTCCTGGCGGACATCTCGAATACTTCTATCATCACCTGTTCATGAGCGACACGGCCATCGTCGACCTCATCAACGAACTTGGTATCAGTGATTCGCTCGTCTGGCTCAGTTCGAAGAATGGCATGTTCGCTGGCGGCAATATCTATTCGCTTTCCGGAGCCACCGACCTGTTGAAACTGCCGATCATCCCGTTCATCGACCGCATTCGCCTCGGACTGGTCACCCTGTACCTGCAGCGAATTACGCCCAAGACCGACAAGTGGAAGAAGTTCGAACAGGTAACCGCCTGGGAGTGGTTACGGAAATACGCCGGCAAGAAGGCATTTGACCGAGTCTGGGGCATGCAACTTCGGGCGAAGTTTGGCCCCCGGGCGGAAACGGTCGCCATGTCCTGGTTCTGGAACAAGATCTACTTGCGCACCCAGTCACGCGAGGGGCTCTTTGGAGAGGAAAAACTCGGCTACATCATGGGCAGTTTCAACGTCCTGATCGACAGGCTTGCCGACGCCTGCCGTGAAACTGGCGTTGATATCCGCATCCAGACCGGCATCACGGCGCTCAATCGCATTGATGGCGACACGATTGGCTTCAGACTGACCGATGTCAACGGCGAGGAATACGAGGTTGACCGGGTTATCGCAACCATTCCATCACCCGTGCTCCTCAGAATCTTTCCGGACATGCCCGAGCCATACCGGAGTCAACTCACCTCGGCCGTGTACCAGGGCGCGGTCTGCACCCTGCTGCGTCTGGACAAGCCGCTCAGCGACACCTACTGGATGAACATTGCCGACGAGCGCCTCCCCTTTACCGGCATCATCGAACACACCAACTTCATTGGTCCGGAGCACTACGATGGCAACCATTATGTGTATGTCAGCAAGTATGTTGACTGGGACCATCCATACGTAACGATGGACGACGAAGCCTTGCTGGATGAATACGTTCCACTGCTGAAACTCATCAACCCGGAGTTCAGCCGTGAATCGATCAAGCAGCACTGGATCTTCCGCGAGCGCGCTGCCCAGCCGATTATCAGCCTGAACTACTCATCCCGGATTCCATCGCACCGCACACCGATCCCCGGCCTCTATCTGGCCAACACAGCCCAGATCTACCCGGAAGACCGCGGCACCAATTACAGCGTCGATCTCGGTAACAGGATCGCCGCGATGGTCGATGGTGACATCCGGGCTGAATAGCCGTTCTGCCTCGTAGCTCGTCTATCGAGTTGCCTGCCAGAGAGATCGACCGCCTGCGATGGTGTGGCTCACTCGCCCCTCTCGTTCCAGCCAGGAGAGAAACGCATAGACGGTCGGATGCAGCAGATAGTACGACGGTGGGTCCTGCGGGTCGGCTCCCAGTTCCTCGAGCAACCGGGCCAGAATTTCACCTGCCGGCAACTGCTCCCCCGCAATCCGGACAATCCGCTCTGCGACATCGTGCACCAGTTCACGGTTCTCATTCACCAGCGGCCGGATATCCTCCAGTACCGGACCGTGCCCCGGAACTGCGTACTCATGATCGATACCGGAAGCCGTCTCAAGTGCAACCAGGTGGTCTCCCACCGCGTAGAGATACGGCATCTTGTACCGGTCAATCACCCGCGCCGGCAGCACAACATCAGCGCAGTAAAAGACACCATCAACCAGTAACCCCATCTGGTTTCCGGAGTGCCCGGCCAGCGAAATCACTTCAAATTCGACCCCTTCGACCATGAGCGCACCCGGTTCATACACAACATCCACCGGAGACGCCTCTGCGAGCATGAAGTTTCCGCGCATTGACATCGGAGGGTCCGCACCGGCAAACAGCATTGCCGGTTGAAACATCGGATGCCGCAGGATCACCTCGTCGATCACCGGCGCATACACGCTTGCACCTGTCCGCTTCACGACGAAGGCGTTACCGCCGAAATGGTCTGCGTGTCCGTGGGTCGTGATAATCGCGGCAACTTCCCGCCCCTGATCCCGCAGGGAACGCAGCACCTTCCGGGCTGCCGAGTCATTGAGACCCGAATCAATCATGATTGCCCGGTCGTCACCGGCCATCACCACTCCGATGTTGACCCCGCCGGGTGCAACATAAGCCCGTCCCGCAAGATGCTGCAGCATGAAGACCTTTGCTCGCTTTCGGTTTGACGTATAATGCATGCGACAAATCAACGCGCCCGTAGCTCAGTGGATAGAGCGCTTGCCTCCGGAGCAAGAGGTCGCAGGTTCGAATCCTGCCGGGCGTACTACCTTCCAGGGTACAGCCTGCCGTGCTGTACCCTGTTGCTTTTTCCGATCTTACCCGTGATTGCCCCTCGACAAAGGTGTACGTACACCTTATACTAGCCACAGGAATGCCCGAAGCAAGCCGGATCCGCCAGTGGTATTCGGTATGAGCCGCGATTGAATTGTCTCTGGAGAGGCGGCCGCATCATGGTAGTTACCAGCCCGGCATCCATCGGCGAACGTCATTACCGGCGCAGTCTCGATGTGCCGTTTCTGTCGATCGAACCCCAGCCGGTTTCGTGGCAATCTGTCCGCGCCTGGCTTCGCAGGCTACTCATCCTTGGCCCGGTCGCATTCCAGCTGCGACCCGGAATGTCCCTCAATTCCGAAAGGAGCGGCCTGGTGTTCAGGCGTGATAATCAGGAAGAGTCCTTCGACGATGAGGTTGCTGCGCTGCGAGAGCGAGCCGGTGCCGGTTCATCTCGCTGGGATGATCCCGAACCAACCCCCGGAGTGGAAAGCGATCGCACGACCTATTCTCCACCACAACAGGTGTGGAGCCCTATCAGACAGGCAGCCGAAATGACCGGAAGCAGTAGCACCTCGACCCCTGCCCCCAGCCAGAATGCCCCGGCGGCGCGTATGGCCCCGGAACCTGGTGATGCAAGCGTTATCGACGCCAACACTTCACTGGATGGCACGGTAGAATCCAGCGGTTCACTGCACATCCACGGCCGCGTCTCTGGCCAGATCCGGCTGGATGGCGATGTGTTCGTGGCAGAAGGAGCCGTGGTGATGGCCGATGTCCACGCAGGTGGAGTCACCGTCGCCGGTCAGCTTGAGGGAACAGTAGAGTGTTCTGGCCGGTTCGAGGTGCTACCATCGGGGCAGGTGTCTGCCAATGTCGCAGCACCAAGGCTGGTGGTTCACGAAGGTGCCCGTGTAACCGGCGCCCTTCGCATGACAACCCCGGCTTCACCTGCTGAATAGAAACGACACGCTGGGAGGGTCGGAACGGTGAGTTACCCGGGAAACGAACAATCGGCGGCTGTTGCATATTCAAGTGCAGATGACCGTGGCACGTCGGTGATCGACGCACATTCGGACGTCGAGGGAACCTACAACACCTCACGTGATCTCCGCATCGAAGGTCGGCTGAATGGCTCGATCAACTGTGACGGCGTTCTGTTCATTGCTGATGGCGCCGAAGTCGACGCTTCGGTCGAGGCGGAAAGCATCATCGTGTCCGGTGTACTTCGCGGCACCATCCTCTGCCGTGGACGCCTGGAAATCACGTCGAGCGGGTCAGTGACAGGCGAGGTGACGACTGCCGGCCTGGTGATCGTCGAGGGTGCACGCTACGAAGGTCAGATTCAGATGATGTCTGCGTCTACAGAAGCACCTTCGGCAGAAGCTGCGCCCGAGACCAGGGAAGAGCCGGCACCAGAAGCCCAGGATGCCTATTCGCTGCTACGGCGATACGCATCTTCGGCGTCAGACTCGGCAGAAGACGACACCGAGACGGGCGGCAAGGAAGATTCCTGATCGTTTCATTTGCCCCGTGAAGATCAGGAATCCTGAAAACCCGTGATATACTCCTCGTGTTGTGCTATCCAAACGGTGTACGATAGTCACGCTGTCCGATCCTGACGGGTCGTCAGTTCTGTCGGGTACGCTTGGATATTGCATCGGGAACTACACCAGGGGAGCCCGGTCGGGACGGGTAAGGTCGTAGTAAACATAGGGGGGCATAACGATGACAGGACGCAAGTGCGGCACCTGCAAGCACTTTGAGCCCGCGCCGATGTGGCGCAAAGGCTGGTGTCGAAACCCGCTCCTGTTCTCACCACAGCAGAGCCATCTAGTAAACGATGAGGACCTCGATTGCGAGCGCGGAATGGGCAACTATTGGGAAGCGTCCGAGTCGAATGAGGCCACCACACCAGCATCCTCTGGCTACGCCTCCGGATTCCAGGAACCGGTAGCAGAGGCATTTTTCACCAGCAAGTCAACCCGCGAACCAATTCTGGTAAGCGACTTCGGAAATCCGGTCTACCCGGTGACCGGTGCAGCCGGCCAGGGTGGAGACCGGCCACCATACGATGATCCTCCCGGCGACAGTTGGGCAGGCGGCGATCCGCCAAACCCCTCCGGCCGTGAATACAACTACTACCCGGAAGAACGCTACTGGACTGACTATTTGCGCATTGCTGCGCCAATTTTTGGCGTCATCCTGATGGTGTTCCTCTTCTGGTGGTGGATTACCAATTTCATCGGCGACGACGATCCGGATGATGGATCGATTGCCACCAATCCGACCCAGACCATCACCATCCAGACCATTGGCGAAACACCGGAACCAAGCGCCCCGGCTGCTGAAACACCGAGCACTCCGGGTGGCATTACCTTCCCGACCCAGTCGCCTGGCGGAGAGGCAACCCAGCCGCCGGTTGACCAGCCTGAAGACACGGACCCACCACAGCAGGGTGGCATTTATAGCGGCGCAACCGTTGAGGTGTTCAACACCGGCGGCACCGGTGTGAATGTCCGCACGGAACCATCGACCGACGCCGAGATTATCACCGTATTCCTGGACGGAACCTTATTGGATGTTATCGGTGAGGCAGTCTCGTCCGAGGGCTTTACCTGGTGGCCAGTATCCGGCGACGGCATCGAGGGCTACGTCGTTCAGGAATACCTCTCTCTCGTTGAGTAACCCCGGGAGCCACGCTTCCAGCCTGTGATACACTATGCGATGGCCCGGCGCGCGCCGGGCCTATTACGCACGCAAGCAGACCGTCTCCTGTGTTCCCGGTGCTTCCGGGTCGGAGCGCGGAATGAAGCTTGCGGATGCTGAAACACAGGAGGTACCGGAGCGTGGTCAACCAACTCCAGGAAGAAACCCAGGTTACGATGAAGGCCCTGCTGGAGGCAGGCGTTCATTTTGGCCATCAGACCAAGCGCTGGAACCCGAAGATGCGACCATACATCTTCGGCGAACGCAGCGGCATCCATATCATCGACCTGCACAAGACAGCCCAGTTGCTGAAGGAAGCACAGAACTTCCTCTCCGATCTGGTCGAAAACAACGGCAAGGTCGTCTTTGTCGGCACCAAGAAGCAGGCCCAGGAGATCGTGCAGCATGAAGCAGAACGCTGCGGCATGTTCTACATCAACCGGCGCTGGCTTGGCGGCACGCTGACGAACTTCCGCACCATCCGTACCCGGCTGGAATATCTCCGCCAGTTGGAACGCCAGCACCTCTCGGGTGAACTGAATCTCCTTCCGCGACAGGAAATGCTCGCCAAGGAGCAGGAACTCGAGAAGCTGATGCGCACGCTCGGTGGTCTGAAGAACCTCAACCAGATGCCCTCTGCGATCATCGTCGTTGATCCGCGACGTGAAGAACTTGCCATCAAGGAAGCCAGCCGGCTGGGTATTCCGATCATTGCGATCACGGACACCAACTGCGACCCGGATCCTATCGATTACGTCATCCCCGGCAATGACGACGCCATTCGCTCTGTGCGTCTTATCCTCTCCCGGCTTGCCGATGCGATGATCGAGGGCCAGACCCGGCACGAAATCGCCATCGCCGACGAGGAAGCCAGCGCGGCCGATTACGGCTACGACGACACCGAACAGTCCTGACCGTAGCCGGGCCAACGGCTGACGCGGACATGTAACCCCGCCTCCCTGTCTCACCGCGAAACAGGGAGGCATCGACCCACGAACTGAAATGTTTGAACCAGACAGGAGAACAGCAGCCCATGTCTACAGACCTGATCAAACAGTTGCGCGCCATGACCAGCGCCGGCGTGATGGACTGCAAGCGAGCGCTCGACGAGGCCAACGGAAACCTTGAAAAGGCTGCCGAAATCCTCCGCCAGCAGGGACTTGCAAAGGCCGAAAAGAAGGCCGGGCGCGAAGCCAGCCAGGGCATCATTCACTCCTACATCCACGCCGGTGGCCGCATTGGATCCATGATCGAACTCAATTGCGAGACTGACTTCGTTGCCCGCACCGACGACTTCAAGGCCCTCGCCCACGACCTGGCAATGCAGGCTGCCGCCATGCCGCCGCGCTTCATCCGTCTCGAAGAAGTCACCGATGAAGACAAAGCCGCCGGCATCTCCGAGTTTGGCGACGAGAAGCGCTTCATTGAGTCTGCCGTCTTCCTGGCCCAGCCTTTCATCAAGGAACCGCGCCGGACCATCGACGACATTGTCCGCGATGTGATCTCCAAGGTCGGCGAGAACATCGTTGTTCGCCGGGTCGCCCGCTTCGAGGTCGGCGAGACCGCCGCTGATGAAGCTGCCGAGGAAGCTGCAGCCGAGTGAGTGACGCGGGTGCATGTGAACGGCGCCAGTACAAGCGGATCATTCTGAAGTTCTCCGGCGAGGCGCTAGCCGCCGCCGGAGAACTCGGGATAGACCCAACCATTGTCAACAACCTTGCTCGTGATATTGCCGAGGTCCACCGCCAGCAGGGTGTGCAAATCGCCCTGGTCATTGGTGGCGGCAATATCTGGCGAGGAATGGCTGCCAGCACCAAGGGAATGGATCGCGCCACTGCCGACTATATGGGGATGCTGGCGACGGTCTTGAATTCGCTGGCCGTGCAGGATGCGCTTGAGCAGGCCGGCGTGCCAACCAGAGTCCAGACCGCGGTCGAAATGCACCAGATTGCCGAGCCATTCATCCGGCGACGTGCGATCCGCCATATGGAAAAGGGCCGGGTTGTCATATTGGCAGCCGGCACCGGTAATCCCTATTTCACAACTGACACCGCTGCTGCACTCCGCGCCGCAGAACTTGGAGCAGAAGTGATTCTGATGGCCAAGAACGGCGTCGATGGTGTGTACAGCGCCGATCCAAAAACCAACCCCGATGCTGTGCGGTTCGACCAGCTTACCTATCAGGAAGTCCTCGAGAAGGATCTCCGCGTGATGGATGCTGCCGCTATCGCACTTTGCCGGGACAACAATGTCCCGATCATCGTCTTTGATGTGCAGCAGGATGGTAATATCCAGCGAGCGGCACGTGGAGATGAAGTGGGCACGCTCATTTGCGCCGGTGACCCGGTTGCAAAATAGGTCCAGGCACGGCTTCATGCCCAGAAGCTGTTGGAAGGAGTCCACGGATGATTGACGAAATCAAGGTTGACGCCGAACAGCGCATGCAAGCCAGCATCGACGCACTGATTCGCGACCTCGGGTCGATCCGAACTGGCCGCGCATCACCGGCGCTGGTCGAACGCCTGAATGTTGACTATTACGGAACCCCTACCCCGCTTAACCAATTGGCAGGTATCTCGGCTCCCGAGCCGCGCCTGCTGGTCATCCAGCCCTGGGACAAAGGTTCGCTTGGTGCGATCGCCAAGGCTATTCAAACCTCCGAGTTGGGATTGACCCCGAATAACGACGGTTCGGTGATCCGCCTTACCATCCCGCAACTCACCGAAGAACGCCGCCGTGATCTGGTCAAGCAGCTCAAGGGGAAGGTCGAAGACGGCAAGGTTGCAATCCGGAACATCCGGAGAGACGCTATCGATTCCCTCAAGGAACTCCTGAAAGAAAAGGAGATCGGCGAGGACGAGGAGCGACGAGCCGAAGCGGCCATTCAGGAACTTACCAACCACTTCATCGAGGAGGCCGACCGGATCGGCCAGGCCAAAGAAGAAGAGGTTCTCGAAGTCTAGCCGGCTTCCGGAATGAGGCGAAATGTCTGGACGTCCCGGCGATATGACCCAATCTGCAAAGTCAGCCCCCGAGCACGTTGCCATCATCATGGATGGCAACGGCCGTTGGGCTCAATCCCGTGGACTGCCCAGAATCGCCGGTCACGAGGCAGGAACGGAAAATATCCGTACCATCACCACCCGTGCCGCGGAACTGGGCATCAAATACCTAACCCTCTGGGCATTCTCGACCGAGAACTGGAACCGTCCCGCAGAAGAGGTGGAGGGCATCCTGCGCATTCTCGGCGAAGCGCTGGTCGTGGAAACCGAGGAACTTCATCGCAAGGGTGCCAGGCTCCAGCATATTGGTTCGCTGGAGGGTCTGTCGCCAGACCTCATTCAGGGTATTCACGACGCAATAGAACTCACCCGCAATAACACCTCGATTACGCTGACCCTGGCATTCAACTACGGGGGCCGTGATGAGATCATCCGGGCGATCCGAAGGATGATCGCCGATGGCGTCGCCCCGGAAGACGTCAACGAATCGACATTCCAGCAGTATCTCTATACTGCCGGCATGCCTGATCCCGACCTCATCATCCGGACATCCGGTGAAATGCGCACCAGCAATTTTCTGATCTGGCAGGGAGCATTCGCGGAGTACTACATCTGCCCCAAACTCTGGCCGGATTTTGGAGAACAGGACCTCGATGCGGCCATCGCTGAATACCAGAAGCGAGATCGCCGCTTTGGAGGTCTCACCGCCAGCGTCAGCCAGCACCAGAAGAAATCGATCTAGGCCATGAAGCAGCGCGCGATATCTTCGGTCGGGGTGGTTCTGGTCGCCATCGTTCCTGCCTTGCTGGGCAGCCCGGTCTACTCAATTGTTATCGCACTGGTTGCACTTGGCGCACTCTACGAACTCTATCGATCGTTCCAGCGTATTGGGGTACGGCCCTCAACCTGGTCAGGCACGCTCATCCTTGTGGCGCTCTTTATCATTGCCGGCACCGACGCGCCATTCCTGGCCCTGATGGGCGCCATGACCGCCTACACACTCGTTTCGCTAGCCCAGCATCTCGTCAAGAAGGACGTACAGGGCTCGCTGACTGATTGGGTGTTCAGTCTCAGCGGCGTACTGTATGTCGGCTTTACCATGATGCACTTTGTGTTGATTCGCCGTATCCAGGGCCCCTCCGAAGCCGGATGGGTCGAGGAAGCGGACAGCCTCATCGGTGATGGTGGAGCCTCGCTTGGTCTCGCATGGTTGCTGGTTGTGCTGGTAACGACCTGGCTAACGGACGTGTTCGCCTACCTGATCGGCCGGCAGTGGGGCAAGACCAAACTGATACCGCATGTCAGTCCCGGCAAGACACGCGCCGGGGCGGTTGCAGGCATCGTTGCCGGCACGCTCACCGGTGGCATCGCTGGCGTCGTATTTGGACTGCCGGTTCCGTTTGCCATCATGCTGGTTGTTGGAGCTGTGATTTCACTCGGCGCGATGATCGGCGACCTTTGCGAGTCTATGATCAAACGGGAAATCGGGATCAAGGATATGGGTTCGATCATTCCGGGACACGGTGGCCTGCTGGATCGCATTGATGCGCTGCTGGTGACCATTCCGCTCACCTACTACCTGGCGGTCTTCCTGCAATGGATGGGCTGGCCATGATGAGCGACCCCGGCCAGAAACAGGGCGTGGTTATTCTTGGTTCCACCGGGTCGGTTGGAACGAGTACCCTCTCGGTCATCGACGCATTACCTGGCCGGTTTACCGTTGTCGGTCTCGGTGCCGGAAACAACCAGCGAGCCCTTCAGGAACAGATCGACCGCTACCAACCGAAATACGCCTGTATTGACCACGGCGCAAACCTCTCCAATGTCAGGCAGTTGAATGGCCCGTCAGCCCTGATCGATCTCGCCACGCTGGAAGAGGCCGATATCGTCGTCGTTGCGACAACCGGCCATACTGCCATCGAACCAACGATCGCTGCGCTCCGGGCAGGCAAGGTCGTCGCTCTCGCCAACAAGGAGACGATCGTCGCGGCCGGTGAGATTGTCATGGCAGAGGCAGCCCGCCACCCAAACGCCCTGAGAACAATTGACAGTGAGCACTCAGCCCTCTGGCAGTGCCTTGAAGGCGGAACCTACAACCGGAACCTGGTCAAACGCCTGATCCTGACTGGCTCCGGCGGTCCATTCCGGGGCCGATCCGTCATGGAACTCGCCACCGTTCGCCCCGAAGATGCACTCAAGCACCCCAACTGGTCAATGGGTGCAAAGATCACCATTGACTCGGCGACCCTGATGAACAAGGGTCTCGAGATCATCGAGGCCATGTGGTTGTTCAACTGCCCGCTGGAATCTGTCGATCTGGTGATCCATCCGGAGCAGATTGTCCATTCCCTGGTGGAATATCAGGATGGTGCGCTGCTGGCCCAAATGGGCGATCTCGATATGAGACTTCCGATCCAGTACGCGCTTACCTGGCCCGACCGGGTCACCGGGCCCACTGCTCCGATTGACCTCATCAAGATCGGGAAACTTACGTTCGAGGAACCGGACCTCGAGACATTTCCACTCGTGCGACTGGCACGAGAAAGCGCCCGCATCGGTTCGACTGCCCCGGCAGTGCTTTCAGCCGCAGATCAGGTAGCGGTTCAGGCTTTTCTTGATCGGCGCATCGGATTCCTGGAGATTGCCTCACTGGTCGAGGATGTCCTCCAGCAACACCAACCCGTTTCTGGCCCGCTTACCCTGGACGCGATTCACGAAGCAGACCGATGGGCTCTTCAGGCCGCTGAAGCGTGGGTTCGGCAACGGGAGCGACTATGACCACCGTGCAACTTGTCGTATCCATCGTGGCCCTGATCTTCTCGGCCGGTGCTGCACTCGGCCTGCTCCTTACCTGGCGAATAGTAAAAGACTAATCCGTCAGACGGCAGTCGCGACCGTCACTGCACGCACAGATGCTGCACCCGCATCGCGGCATGCCTCGGCGCACGCCAACAGTGTTTCTCCTGTTGTGACCACATCATCCACCAGCAGGACGTGCCTGCCAGCCACCTGATCATTGCAGACAAATGCGCCGACAACGTTTGTTCGCCGGGCGTCACCTGTCAAACCGGCCTGGCTGGACGTGTTCCGGATACGAGTCAGCGCGTCGACAGTTGGCACGCCGGCAGCAGCACTGAAGTGACGTGCGAGATACTCCGCCTGATTGTAGCCCCGTGATTTCTGTTTCCTTGCGTGCAGTGCAACCGGCACCAGGATATCTGGCGTCGACCAACCAGAAACATTCAGCAGCGCGGCAAGTTGCGGCCCATGCCACTCTGCACGGGCATACTCACCGCGATACTTCATCCGGTGGACGGAGCGCTGCAACGCGCTATCGAAGAGAAACACGCTGCGCACTTCCAGCACCCCGGGCGGCCAGTCCCGGCAACGACGGCACCGCGATACCGGCCGATCAGAGGGCATCCCGCATTGCCGGCAACATAGCGACTGTTCAATTGTCTGAACGTGCTGAAAGCAATTGGAACAGATCCATGAGCCGGATATGCCACATCCGGCACACACCTCAGGCATTAGCACCCGGACGACCGTCCGAAGGCCTTGTCTCCAGAGTTCGAGCATACGTGATTCCTTGCAGCGCCCCGCCAGAACGTTTGCAACTGCAACCTACCACGTATGGTGACATTATGGCAATGAAGTGGATCTATCCGGAGACCAGTCTATCGCCGACCTCGGTCCTGGAACGTTTGGCCGCCCCTTCGGGCAATTCGATCACGTAGCGGGCGCCACGCGTAACAAGCGGACCCATCCGCCATGGGCGAATACTATGCTGAATGCGGACTACCTCATCGGCCTCGTTCATGTACAGGACATCAATTGGAAAACGCATGAAGAACATGTGGATTGAACTGCACGGATCGATCACCAATCCCGAGCCTTCGGGAAAACTCGACCGGAACATC
Organism: uncultured Thermomicrobiales bacterium; assembly: GCA_964462545.1. GTDB lineage: Bacteria > Chloroflexota > Chloroflexia > Thermomicrobiales > CFX8 > CAYWXR01. The sequence continues at coordinate 10,236 of CAYWXR010000014.1, read as the reverse complement.
AACCCGCGCCCTCGTGCAAGAAACGATGTCGCAACTGAAACGTCCGTTGCAACCGTCGTCCCTCGCGTCGCATTCCGGATCGAGCTACCGGCCTGGAATGTCGTCTTCCGCCTGCTCATCGTGGGAAATTGTTCAGAATCTGCGGAATTGCCGGGCCCAGAATCACGACATACATCGCAGGGAAAATTAGCAGGATCATCGGAAAGAGCATCTTGATCGGCGCCTTGTGAGCCATTGCCTCAGCACGTTGCCGGCGCCGGAGTCGCATCTGCTTTGACTGGACCCGCAACACCTGGGTAATACTCACACCCAACTGGTCAGCCTGAATGATCGAGGCGATGAACACATTCAAGTCATCAACGTTGACCCGGTTCGCCATCTCCCGCATTGCCTGACGACGGCTCATACCCATACGGATTTCATTGAGCATGCGCCGGAACTCACGAGTCAGTTCGTTGTCCCACTTCTCGGCGACCCGGTGCAACGCCGGATCGAAGCCAAGGCCGGCCTCTACCGAAATTGTCAACAGGTCAATCGCGTCAGGAAGCGCTCGCTGAATCTCCTGCTTGCGATCCTTGATCTTCCGGTTCAGCCAGACGCCGGGGATCATGTATCCCATCAGGCCGATAACGATCGGAAACAGGAGCAACTGCGACAGCGAAGCACCGGTGAGAACGAACAGCAGGAAGAACGATCCACCTGCCACGCCGGCAACGACAATCCGAAGTCCCAGGAACTCACTCGGACCGATGCGCGACGGGCTGCCTGCCTCAAGGAGTTTCTGCCGGAGCGATTCGACGTTGGACCGTGGTGTAAGTTTCGCTGCCGTCCGCGTTACCTTCAACAGGAATGGCGTCAACACCCGCTCGGCAAACGGAAGCGACAGTTCGAGCTCTTCAAGCGATACGGGAACATCGGCGTATTGCGCGAGCCGTTCCTCGATTCGCACGGTTGCCCGTGAAGAGCGCATTCCCATCGAGACGAGCGCCGCCGCCGCAACAATGAGAATCAGCAGTATGACCAACCACAACATGCACAGTTCCTATCAGGTGTCGCCTCAACGGGATCGTAAGGTTGCATACCGCCTAGACTTCGATTGCCACAATCTTCCGCATGACCACGAATCCGATCCCCTCCAGGACCAGTCCGGCAATCGGTAGACAGATCCACGGCCAGACAAACATTCCGAGCATGTAGTCGCGGTTCATCATGAACAGGCCAAACGCAAGCACGATCGGCAGCGCAGAAATGACATACCCGGAGAGCTGTTGCTGTGACGTCAAAACGTTGATCTCACCCTTGATCCGGACGCGTTCACGAATCGTTTCGCCGATCACATCCAGAATCTGTCCCAGGTTACCGCCAACCTCGTGCTGGATACTGATCGCACTGACAAGCAGGTCGAGGTCTTCGCTCGGCACTCGTCGCATCAGGTTGTCCAGTGCCTGGGCGGTCGAGAAGCCGAGACCAACCTCCCGCACCACCCGGCGGAACTCGTCGCTCATTGGCTGAGGCGATTCGCGCGACACCAGTTCCATCGTCTGAAGCAGGGAGTAACCTGCTCGCAGGGAGTTCGCCATCAGGCCGATGGTATCGCCCAACTGGTCAACGAACATCTTCCGGCGCTTCTTGGCGCGGGAATCCAGGTAGATTTGCGGGACCATCCAACCGACGCCGGCGAGCATCAGGAAGAACAGCATAGCCAGGCCGACAGACGACCGGCCCACCAGGAGTCCGAGCAATCCGGCAATGACGGCCACCAGAATACGGATGCTCAGCCACTCACCCACCGTCATCCGCAGGTCAGCCTGGGCAAGCGAGAGGCGTGTCTTGTGGCTGAAATCCCGGCCCTGGACCGCCCGTTCGAGGTGTTCCGCGACGATCTGGTTAGAGCTTGGCTCCAGTTCCTCTATTTGCGCCATTTCCGGGCGGGTGCCGAAACGGTCGAGTCGGTCTTCCATCTCCGGTGTGGCAGCCCGGGCGCGGGAGGACTGGATACCAAGATAGACCAGCAAAGCGGCCCCGAAGATGGCCAACGCCGCCAGCACACTGATCAACTGCGAATCCATGCGTTACCTTCCCGTCACCGGCCGGAAAATCTAGGAGAAGAGACGATCATGCACACCGAACACATTCGGGGGCAGGTAGATGCCATGCTGCTCGAACCGGGTAATGAACTTCGGACGGATACCGGTTGGCTTGAGCCGGCCAACGATCTTGCCGTTTTCGATACCGGTCTGCTCGTAGGTGAAGATATCCTGCAGAACGATCACATCACCTTCCATGCCCTGAACCTCGGTGACAGCCGTGATCTTGCGGCTACCATCCTTCATGCGAGACTGGTGCACGATCAGGTCAACTGCCGAAGCGATCTGCTCACGAATGGCTCGCACCGGTAGTTCGGCACCTGCCATCAGCACCATCGTTTCAAGACGGGACAGTGTGTCGCGGGGACCATTCGAGTGGGCAGTGGTCATTGATCCGTCGTGACCGGTGTTCATGGCCTGGAGCATGTCCAACGCTTCACCGCCACGACACTCACCAACCACAACCCGTTCGGGACGCATACGCAATGAGTTGATAACCAGATCCCGAATGGAAACCTCGCCACGTCCCTCAATGTTCGGTGGTCGGGATTCGAGCGTCACCACGTGATCCTGTCGCAACTGCAACTCAGCCGCGTTTTCAATCGTGACAATTCGCTCATCATCCGGAATGAACGAGGAAAGCAGGTTCAGGGTCGTCGTTTTACCGGAACCCGTACCACCGGAGACCACGATGTTCAGCCGGGCACGCACACAGGCGTCCAGAAACTGCACCATTTCCGGAGTCATCGTCCCGAACCGCACCAGGTCCTCGGTCGTCAGCGGATCCTTGGCAAATTTACGAATGGTCAGCACCGGACCAACCAGCGAGATCGGCGGAATAATGGCGTTGATACGCGAGCCATCCGGCAGACGGGCATCAACCATCGGTGAGCTCTCATCGATCCGGCGCCCGAGCGGGCTAACAATCCGGTCAATCACCCGCATCACATGGTCGTCATCCTGGAAGGTGACGTCGGTCAGTTCCAGTTTGCCGTTGCGTTCTACATAGACCTGCCGCGGACCGTTCACCATGACTTCAGAGACCGAGTCGTCGTTCAGCAACGGCTCGATTGGGCCAAAGCCCAGGATTTCGGCCGCAATCGCTTCAAACAGACGGGACCGTTCAACCCGGGTCAGCACCAAACCTTCGGACTCGAGGACCGAGGTAAAGGTTTCCTCGACCGTCCGGCGAACCTCTTCCGCGTTGGAGAGGTCCATCCGCGGGTCAAGCTCGGCGATCAACCGGTTCTGAACCCGGAGCTTCAGGTCGCTGAACGAGTCCTGTCGTGCCGCCGCATGACCCGGTGTCCCGGGCCGGCGCAATGCCGGCGCCTCGCCAAGACGACCACTTCCCGGCGTCTGCGCCGCACGTGCAGCACTGAGCCGGGATGTCTGGATGCCAAGTTGACCGGTTACGTGTTCATCTGGAGCAGGCTGTTCGTCAGCCTCGGTCGCTCCAAGATTTGATGTTGTTCCGATGCGCTTGAGTAACGACATCTCCCGAAGCCCTCCACTCTACCAATTGGTGCATGCGCCCTGCCCCGGTCAGGACGCGGGTTTCCAACCGACCCGGAGTTTTCCGATGATTGACGGCCGGCGGGAACTTTCCTTGGTTGTCTGGCTAACTGACTCAGGGTCCTGTTCTGATAGGAACTCCTGGGCCATTCTGGTGATCTCCTGCGACGTCTTGCTGTCGCCGGCGCTGGAGACAATCGGCACGCCCTCGTTGATGCTTCGCAATACTGGCCCCGGTTCGTCCGGGATTTGTGCCCAGAGCGGCCGGCGCAGGCTCTCGCCGATCTCCTCAGAGGGAATACCGGAATAGTTGTTGCTCCGGTTCAACACCACCCGGATACGGTCGCCGGAATACCCGAGCAATTCGGAAATCTCCAGGAACTGACGTGCATCCTTGATCGCGGTCATATCCATGGTGACCATCAGCATCATCAGGTCAGAAATGTCGTAGACCACCAGGTTCAGGTCATCAAATCCGGGACGCGTATCGACCACAACGTAATCGAACATCTCGGTCATGACATCGAGGATCGATCGCACCATGTCTGGAGCGACAACCTCCGCATCTTGCGGAGATGTTGGTGCGAGCAGCAGTTGAACGCCACTGGAATGATCGACAAACACAGACTCGAGTGCTTCGGCATCAATGTGCATCCGGAACGGCACCACATCGAGGATCGTCTTGGCATCGCTGGTATTCATCAGGACGCCGACATCTCCAAACGAGAGGTCTGCGTCAACCAATGCCACTCGCTTGCCGCTCAACTCCCGGAGTTTCACCGCCAGGTTGCATGCCACGGTCGAACGGCCAACGCCACCCTTGCAACTGACGACGGAAATGATCGTCGCCCGGCCACTTGGCTTTTCGGCAGTCACCGGAGCCGCGGCCGGCACCGTCTGGGCAACCTGAACCTGCGGCAGGCGCGAAACCAGGTTGTGGACGCTGTGAACCGAGTTCAGTAACTCGTCGAGGCTGAACGGCTTGACCAGAAACTCTCTTGCGCCCGCCAGCATGGCCCGGCGCAGGGTGTCCGGTTCGTTGAGCACCGACATCATGATGACGCCGATGTTCGGCTTCTGGGCCATGATCGCCGTAGTCGCCTCAATGCCGTCCATGTCCGGCATGTTGACGTCCATCAGGATCACGTGCGGGTTCCGGGCGAGGGCCAGTTCTACTGCCTCCGAACCCCGGGAGACAGATCCGACAATCTCGATGTCCGGCTCAAATCTGAGCAGGCGCTCGACGTTATCCCGGCTCTCCTGGACATCGTCGACGATTGCTACGCGGATTTTTCCTGCCATGCCTATTCCGTTCCTGCCTCTGGCAGCCGCACCGTCTTCGGCACAGGCAGTCCGAGTTCATCGACCATCATGTTGAATGTCGTGCCGTTTGTCGTTGCCAGCTCCTGGTCTTCGCTACCTCGCAGCATGATCTGGTAGGTTCCGTTGATCGTCATGAACCGCAGCGCCTCAGCTTGCTCCGGAGTCACTTCGAGAACCAGCAGTCCGGTGGAGGTCGTGTTGCCTTCCGAATCCGTCGATGGAGAAAGTACGGTCCGGATCACACGCACGTTCTGCAAGACCACCTTGGTAACCGGGCTGCCGGCATCCAGATCGCCCACAAGAAACCGGGAGCCTGGTTCGCCGGGGTATGGATAGGTCGGACCAATATCCTGCCCCGGAATCGGGACGGTCACACCCTGCTCACCGGTCTCGACGTCAGTGATCGTGTCAATTGTCAACTGGTCCGTGGCTTCGAACGGAACGCTCGGGGTAACTCGTGTCAGCGTCACCCGTGTCGAGAAGATGATGTCCAGACGATCATCTTCACGGATCAGCCCACCAACCAGGTTGATGGTGTCGACCGGGAGCGCGTAGGCTCGCATGCCTTCGGGAATACGCTGGGAAAGGCCGGTGGTCTCCAACCGGGCACGCATGAGCGGTTGGCCTTCGGTCAGATCATCGGCATATGCCATGCCGATAACCTCAAGTTTGCTTGTCACAGCACCCGCCGGCGCACGAGAAGCATCGACTCGTGATTCAGACACATCGTCTTCGGTAAGACGTTCGTGAGCCGCGATTTCACGCTTTGCCACGACAATGACGACTTGTTGCTCCGGCTCATTATTGCCCGAGCCAGACGTGGTATCGTCAGGATCATCACCAGTGAGAGCGACGATCGCCAGCAAGACGGCGATGAGTGCCAGCGCAACTCCAAGGACGATAAATAACCGGCCGCTCCGACGCATGCATTTCACTCCCACCGGACGGGGCCACGAGATACCTGGCCACCGGAGCCGGTTCAGATCCGGGCATCATTTGCCCCCAAAGACCAACATCTGGATGATAGGTCTGGCCGAAAACAGAACCCATAGGAAGTTGGTAACTGTTGAAATCCCGCACCCCGGGATAGGCATCGGGAAGGGCGAATCACAGAGCAGTGGAACCACAAGAATCCAGACAACCAGCAGGAGACGCAATCGTTGCCATAGCCCTTGCCGGAGATAGCAGCGTTGATATCTTCATGCGCAATGGCGCTCAAACCCGCACCGAGCGCTACCCGTTTGAGCCGTGGTTGATCATTCCGAAATCACTCTCCGGAATGGTGCGCAATGCTGCCAGGCAGCGTCCGCTTGCCGGTGATGGCTACTTCAACCTGTTGGTCACCTTCCCCGGTTGGCGTCAATGGAGGGAAGCATGGCGCACGTTGCGCGAACACCATCGAGACCAGGTTCTGGGGTTCCCGAGTCCGACTGACCAGTTCCTGATTTCTTCCGGGATGGCCCAATTCGAAGGGCTGGAGTTCGACCAACTTCGTCGTGCCCAACTGGATATCGAGACGACCGGACTCGACCCAAACGCACACGACGCAGCCGTCATCATGATCGGCGTCTCCTTGAACGGAGAAAACCCGGTCATTATCCGGGCGGATGAACTCTCACAGGCAGAAATGATCGACGCGCTGGCTGACTGGATTCAGGAAAACGACCCGGATGTTATCGAAGGGCACAACATCTTCAACTTCGACATCCCCTATCTCGAGGCACAGGGCCGCAGGGTGGGACGCCACCTGAACTGGGGACGGGACGGTTCAGCCCTGCGGTTGGCCGGCACCCGGCGTTTCAAGGCCGGCGCGCGGACTATTCCGTTCGAGGCATCGTTTGTCCGGGGCCGGCACATTATCGATACATATCAACAGATTCAGCGATATGACTACGCCGGCATCCTCCAGAGCTACGGGTTAAAGGAATCAGTGGCAGCACTCGGCCTGGAGCGAGAAGGTCGCACCCACGTTCCGGGCGAGGAAATCAACAGGATGTGGCAGAACGATCCTGAGTGTCTGGTCAACTACGCCATTGATGACCTGCTGGACACAGACATGCTCAGTCGCCTCTCTCTACCGACAGAGTTCTACCAGGCACGACTGCTCCCATCGGCACTGCAGGATGTAGCCATTGGTGGCCCCGGCGAGAAAGTCAACGACCTGCTGGTACGAGCGTACGTCTCACGTCGTGAGAGTATTCCCGAGCCCGGCCCTGCCCGGCCCTATCCCGGCGGGTACACCGAGATCCGCCGCGTTGGACGTTTTGCACCGGTCGTCAAGTGTGATGTGGAGAGCCTGTACCCGGCCATTATGTTGACTGACCGAATTGCTCCGGAGTCGGATCGCCTGGGCGTGTTCCTGCCGATGCTCGAATCGCTGACCAACGAGCGGCTGACCGCAAAGCGAGAGGCAGCCCGGAACACTGGATACACCCGGGCTCGTTGGAACGGGGTCCAGTCCAGCCTCAAGGTACTCATCAATTCCTTCTACGGCTACCTTGGATACTCCCGTGGGTACTTCAACGATTTTGGCGCCGCCGAACAGGTCACCCTGCGAGGGCACGAGATCATCACCCAGGTCACTGAAGAACTCGAATCGCTCAAGGCGCTCACCATTGAAATCGATACCGATGGTGTGTACTTCCAACCGCCTCCCGGTGTGACATCGCTCGAAGATGAACTGCGCCTCGTCGAGCGGGTAAGCAGGAGCCTGCCGGATGGCATCAACCTTGCCCATGACGGGCGTTGGGTTTCGATGCTCTCACTCCGGTTGAAGAACTACGCGCTGCTCGGATACGACGACACCCTGCAACTCAAGGGCAGCAGCCTTCGCAGCCGGCGTGAGGAACCATTCCTCCGGGGATTCATTGAGGCAATAGCACGGAGTTTTCTACGAGAGTCGTCCCAACCCGGCGCACGAGAAATCTATTTGCGGGCCGCCGAAGCCATTCTCGCAGGTGCCCTGCCACCGGCGGCGATTGCCAGAACGGAAACGATCACTGACCAGACGTTCCGCAGTGCCTCCACCCGCCGCCTTGCCGAAGCGGTCGGCAGCGAACGCATCGGTGAGCGAGTGGCCGTTTACCAACGTGTCGGTGGCGACATTGCCCGCCTGGAGCACTACCAGAATGACGAAGACCGGCAATACCTCCTCCGCCGGTTGCGTGCGGCCGCCGAACGGTTCCGGCCTCTCTATGAAACGCCGGAGAAATTCGACTACGACTTCCCGGTTGTCTCTCAACACACCAACATCGACGCGCTCCGTGCTACCGAACGGGTCGACCAGATGCGGCTCTTCTAACGCAACGGATTGACATCAACCATATTCATGTTACTCTCACTAACATGAATATGAACAACACACGCCGCACCTACGACATGTCTACCCGTGCGAGGGCATCTGCGGAAACCGCCGAGCGCATCGTGGACGCATATGTTCAACTGTTCTGGGAACAGGTATCCGACCAGATCACGCTGGATGAAGTGGCTGCACGCGCGGGTGTCACCGTCCAGACAATTCTCCGGAAATTCGGCTCAAAGGAACGGTTGTTCGCTGCTGCGGTGGAACGCGAAAGTACACGCATTGGCAAGCAGCGCAGCCAGGCGCCACCTGGCGACCCGGACACGGCAGTATCTGTGCTCCTCGATCACTACGAAGAAATGGGAGACGCTGTCCTACGGCTTTTGGCCGAGGAAGGGCGGAACCCGGCAGTTGATCAAGTAATCAACCTCGCAAGAGCCAGCCACCGGCAATGGTGCGAACACGTTTTTCACCAGACGCTCTCGAATATCGAAGGAGATGCACGTTCCGTGCGGCTCGCCCAGTTCGTCGCGATCTGCGATGTCTACACCTGGAAACTCCTGCGCCGCGATGCCGGGTTGACTCGCGCTCAAACCGAACTCGCCCTCCTCGAACTGCTGAAACCTCTCGTTAACCAGGAGGTACCCTGATGGCGAACATCCTTGCCTACACTTCTCCGGCAATCGGACACCTCTATCCAATGACCGCGCTTCTGCTGGAATTGCAGGCACGTGGCCACACCATCCATCTGAGAACTCTGTCCTCCCAGGTCGATTTCATGCGCGCCCTTGGATTCCATACGGAGGCGATCGACCCACGTATTGAGCAGTTCGCCCTCGAGGACTACAAGGCCCGGAACACCATAGAGAACCTGAAACTTGCATCGCACCTGTTCAGCAGCCGCGGTGAAATCGATGGTCCAGATTTTTGCGTTGCGGCAAGTACGGTCGGGCCTGACGTTGCGATTGTCGATATCAATACTTGGGGAGCGGCTGCTGCGGCTGAGGCATCAGGAATTCCCTGGGTTTCGTTCTCTCCATACACTCCGCCACTATTCTCAAAGGGCACGCCACCATTCGGACCGGGACTCGCACCAATGGCTGGACGCATCGGTACGGTACGGGATGCGCTGGCCAGAAAACTGGTGATCGACATGATCGAACGAAACTACCTGCCACCTATCAACCGCCTCCGCGCCCATCATGGACTCGGCGCAGTGACCTCGGTGGATTCCCTGTTCCGCAAGGCTCCCCTGATGCTGGTCACGACAGCGAAACCATTCGAATATGAGGCCACCGAGTGGGGTCCGGACGTCTTGATGATTGGCGCACCAACCTGGGAACCTTCGGCCGAACCTCCGGAGTGGCTGGACAGGATCGACAAACCGATCATCCTCGTCACCACCTCCTCCGAGTTTCATAACGATGCTCGCCTGGTGCAGACCACACTGGAAGCATTCCGGGACCAGCCAAACCACGTTGTGGCGACGATCCCTGCTGGCCAATCGCCGTCTTTTCCGGAGCAACCAAACGCAACGGTGGTTGAGTTCGTTCCTCATAGCCTCGTGTTGAGCCGAACGACTGTTGCCATCACCCACGGCGGTATGGGCACGACCCAGAAAGCATTGATGCACGGGGTACCTGTCTGCACCGTCCCGTTTGGACGAGACCAGTTTGAAGTAGCCCGACGAGTCGAAGTCTCCGGATCAGGTACTCGCCTGCCTGCCAGCAAGCTAATCCCTGAACGTCTGCGTACTGCTGTACTCAAGGCAATGACCATGTCGTCCGGAGCTGCCCGGGTGGCAGAAGGATTCAGGACGGCTGGCGGTGCGAAAGCAGGAGCGGATGCGATAGAAGAACGCGTGCTCAACAGACTGCCGAAGGTCGAGCCCGATGTCCGGCGCATCGCTTCGTAATGCAGGCGAACAGTGCATTCTGCCTTGGTTGGTAGCAATTGGGGGACGTAAAAAAGGCGGCGGGACTGGTGGGTCCGGCCGCCTGGTGGTGGTAG
>CAYWXR010000013.1:0-94998 GCA_964462545.1 uncultured Thermomicrobiales bacterium | reverse complement strand
TACGGATCCCTCACTGCGTTCGGGATGACAGGTTTGCGGTTGGGATTACACATCGTTAGCCGGAATGACTTCACGACGTTCCGGAAAGTCCGCATACGCAACAGGCGCCCTGCGAACGGCTATCAGGCAGCCTTGGTGTCGCGATCCGGGCGGGCGAAGCGGGTGAGCAGGGTGCCGAACTCGTAGAGGAAATACATCGGCACGGCGACCAGCATCATGTTGAACGGGTCCGGCGTCGGCGTGATGATCGCGGCAGCAACCATACAGAGCAGGAAGGCAAACTTCCGGATCGAGGTCAGCCGTTTGTGATCGACAACGCCAATCTTCGCCAGAATGTAGAGCATCGGCGGAAGCTCAAAGACGATGCCCACACCGATCATCAGTCGCAAATAGAACGAGATCAGGGATTCAGCCGTTGGGTCCCAGCCAAACACGCCGGAACCAAAGCCGGACAGGAAGTCCAGCGCCCGGGGGATAACCAGGAAGAAGGCAAACGCAACACCGCAGACGAAGAAGAACACGACAAACGGGATTGCGCGGAAGACATACCGCTTTTCACTCCTGGTCAAACCCGGAGCAACAAACGCCACCAACTGGTAAATAAGCACCGGCATGGCGAGGGCGACAGCGATATAGATTGCAACCTTGAAGTAGGAAACAAAACCTTCTGTCGGGTTGATCGTCTGGATGCCTGCCTCGGGAACTTTTGCCTGTTCACCGATGATCTCGAGCACATCCATGGCAAAGACCAGGCCAGCCACCAGCGCGATCAGGATGGCGATCGAACTGTAGAGCATCCGGGAGCGGAGTTCCTCGAGATGCTCCTGAAGCGTCATTTCACCGAACGACTCAGGGCCATCGTACTCCGGCTCCGGTTCGGGGTTACGCCCACCTCTGCCAGGAAACGGAACTCGATCCAGAAGGCTTGCCATGGGTCTCTACACTCCTAGTGCGTCCGGTGGAAGGGTTTCCACCGGTTGCGTTCGTTCCGGCCAAAGCGCAGGTTCATTCATCAAACCGTTCAACAATGCCCTGCAGGATCCACGGCCAGCAAGGATCTCGCCTTGCCGGCCGTCAGTTTGCACACCAACATCTGCCCATTTGGCTGTCACGATTGAAAACCAGGGGACCCGGTAAAAGGTTATGACTGGTGTTCTTCGATGTAATCAACGGCATCGCCGACGGTTCGGATCGACTCAACGTCTTCGTCCGAAATCTCGACGCCAAACTCTTCTTCGAGAGACATGACCAGTTCAACCATGTCCAGCGAGTCGGCGTTCAGGTCCGCGACAAACTCGGCTTCCCGGACAACCTGCTCCTGATCGACACCCAACTGCTCAGCCACGATGGACTGCAGCCGCTCAAAAATCGCTGCCAATGCGGGTACCTCTCCCCCTTGCCTCAACGGGCAAATTACGACCTTCATCGCCGGCACAGTTGCCGGTGCGTTTCATCCGGTTGCGGGGCGATGCCCCCTTGTCACACATGTCCGGCGACGCCGGATATTATGCACAACCTGCGATGTTCAAACAATCCAGTGCCCGGGACTACGACTCTTCCGTTGTCGACATCCCGCGGGCAATATTACCCAAAACACCGTTCACAAACCGTTGCGAACTGTCACCACCATACCGCTTTGCGATCTCGACCGCTTCGTTGATGGCCGCCCGTACCGGAACATCGTCCCGAAAGCGCAGTTCATACAGCGCGATTCGCAGCACGTTGCGATCCACAGCCGCCAGTTGCTCGACCGGAAACTGTGGTGCTGCCCGGGCTATTTCGGCATCAATGGCCGCAAGGTTATCACGGACACCTTCGACCAGGATGCGCAGGTACTCGCGGAATGGCTCCTGTGCGCCGGCAGCCGCAAGATACCGCTCCAGCACCTCATCCAGTTCACGTGGCGCTACATCGGCCTCAAAGAGGACCTGAAGCGCTCTGGTTCGTGCTCGATGTCGTGTTGCCGCACTGGGCATGGTTCCTACAATCTTGTCCACCGCACTCTGGCGACGATACACCCTGCTTGCCGTCATGAGCGGCGATGTCCCAATCCACCATGATGTATTTCCTGGTGGGTATTGAACCGTTCCACAATCGGTGGAATCAGTCCGGTATGCAGTTCACCTGCAACATACTCCGGCTGGGACAGAATCATCCCATAGAACGGGATTGTCGTATCTACCCCGGTAATGACCATCTCGGTCAACGCCCGTCGCATCCGGGCTATCGCGATCTCGCGAGTTTCGCCCCAGGTGATCACCTTGCCAAGTAGCGAATCATAGGTTGGCGGCACCCGGTAACCGGGATACAGGTGCGAATCCACCCGCACACCGGGTCCCCCCGGCGCCAGGTAGTCCTCAACCACACCGGCCGAAGGTGCGAAGTCGTTGGTCGGGTTCTCGGCATTAATCCGGCATTCGATGGCATGACCGTGCATCCGGATATGTTTCTGTTCGAAGGGCAACTCCTCACCGGCAGCGACCCGGATCTGCCAGGCAACCAGATCGATGCCGGTTACCTCTTCGGTGATCGGGTGTTCCACCTGGATGCGGGTGTTTGCTTCCATAAAATAGAAGTTCTCACGGTCATCCACCAGGAATTCAAAGGTGCCCACGCCGGTGTAGTTGATGTCCTTCGCCAGACGGGCAGATGCCTTCTCGATATTCGAACGCAACTTGCGTGAGAGACCTGGCGCCGGGGCTTCCTCGATGAGCTTCTGGTGCCGGCGCTGGAGCGAACAGTCGCGCTCACCGAGTGTCAACACCCGGCCATGCTTGTCTGCCAGGATCTGCACTTCGATGTGACGCGGGTTGTTGAGATAGCGTTCAACATAGACCGACCCATTGCCGAAAGCAGCCTGTGCCTCGGCCTGAGCGAGCGGCAGAAGGCGCATCAACTCACGCTCGTCATTGGCAACCCGCATACCGCGGCCACCACCTCCGGCAGCAGCCTTGATCAGCATCGGATAGCCAACATCGCGGGCGAGCATATGCAGGTCAACACCGGTGCCGATCGGCTCCTGGGTACCCGGCAGGATCGGCACGTTTGACTTGCGTGCCACCTGGCGGGCAGATGCCTTGTCCGACATCAGGTTAATGACATCCGGCTCCGGCCCGATGAAGGTCAGGTTGCACTCCCGGCAGATTTCACCGATGTAGGCATTTTCGGAGAGGAATCCGTATCCCGGGTGAATTGCGTCACAACCGGCCGCAAGCGCTGCACTGATAATCGCCGGGATGTGGTTGTACGACTTGTTGGATGGCGCAGGCCCGATGCATACCGCTTCATCTGCCAGACGCACCGGCAGAGAGTCGCGGTCCGCCTCGCTGTAGGCGACAACCGCCTGAACGCCGAGGTCGTGACAGGCTCGCAGTACCCGCAACGCAATTTCGCCACGGTTTGCGATAAGGATTTTTCTGAACATTCTGGTCCCGACTGCCTAGGTAGCCATGAAGAGACCGCCATCAACCGACAGCACATTGCCGGTGATGTAGGCCGCGGACGGAGAGACGAGGAAGGCAACCGCGCCGGCAACCTCTTCCGGAGTGCCGAACCGCTTGAGTGGAACCTGCTCCTTTGCGCCCTCTTTCAGGTTCTCCGGCAGGACATCGGTCAAACGAGTCTCGATGAAGCCCGGTGCAACGGCATTGACCCGGATGCCACGAGAACCGACCTCCTTGGCCAGCGTCTTGGTCAGACCAACCATGCCTGCCTTTGCAGCAGCATAGTTTGCCTGGCCAGGATTCCCGACCAGCCCCACCACCGAAGTGACATTGACGATCGCTCCGGAGCGCTGGCGCATCATCGGGCGAATGGCGGCCTTCGAGCAGAGGAATGCACCCTTGAGGTTGGTATCCAGAACGGCGTCCCAATCCTCTTCAGACATGCGCATGATCAGCGTATCGCGGGTAATACCGGCATTGTTGACCAGTACATCGATCTTGCCGAACTCGTTGATGGTTCCCTCGATCAGGTTGGCAACGTCGTCTGCGTTGGTAATGTCTGCCTTGATCGCCAGGCTTCGACCACCGCGGGCTTCGATCTCCTTGCCGAGTTCCTCTGCCGGGCCAATATCGCCACGGTAGTTGATCACCACATCGAAACCATCTTCAGCCAGCCGGATGGCAATGGCTCGTCCGATACCGCGGGTAGCACCGGTGACCACTGCCACCCGGCGGCTCTCTCCGGATTCTGTCATCGTTGCTCTCCCCCATTGCCGGCCACGACATCTGCCAGCTCCTTATCGGCCTGATAGGTCCTGGCCGAGCGGTCAATCCGGGACACCAGACCACTCAGGACGTTGCCTGGCCCCACTTCGTAGTAATGCTTCACACCCAGTTCGGACATCGTCTCAACCACGCGAATCCACTGCACCGATGCCGTGATCTGTTGGACCAGTTCATTGCGCAGGTCATCCGGGTGGACAATTGGCTCGGCATCGACATTGCTGATGAGCGGTACACGCGCACGGTTGAACGTGGTCCGGGCAATGTCGTCGGCAAGTTCCTCGGCAACTGGCTGCATCAACGACGAGTGAAATGCTGCATTCACCGGCAGGCGCACAACCCGCCGGGCGCCTCGTTCCCTGGCAGCCTGCTCGGCCACAATTAGCGCGTCGGCACTTCCCGAAATAGTGATCTGACCGGGCGAGTTGAAGTTGGCGACTTCTGTGCCGGTTTCGTTGGCAATCACCTGGGCAACATCCGGGTCGACACCCAACACCGCCAGCATTCCACCGGCTCCGTGCTGCTCCATGAGTTCACCACGACGGCGCACCAGGCGGACAGCATCGGCAAGGTCCAGTGCACCAGCCGCCACCAGGGCAGAATATTCACCGAGCGAATGACCGGCCACGTAATCCGGCTCCGGCAGCTTGCCCTCGGCCTCAAGCACGCGGAACATCGCGATGCTGGTCGCAACCAGGGCAGGTTGCTGGTTGCGGGTGGCCGTCAGGTCATCTTCCGGGCCGTTCCAGCACATGCCTGAAATGGACATGCCAAGTGCATTGTCTGCCACGGAGAAGGCGTCTGCGGCTTCGGCACGCATAACGGCAAGGTCCTTGCCCATGCCGACCTTCTGGGATCCCTGTCCGGGGAAGATCCAGGACACTCCAGCAATCACCTGACCACCTCCCGGCTGACTCCTTGCGCACCCCAACGAATAGCGGCTGCGGCCCAGGTGAGCCCGCCGCCAAATCCGATCACCACTGCATTCATGCCGTCCGCCAGTTTGCCTACCTGCTCTGCCTCTACCAGGGCGATCGGAATCGAGGCGCAGGATGTGTTGGCATACCGGTCGACGTTCACCCACACCCGTTCACGAGGCAATTCGAGACGCTTCGCAGCGGCATCAATAATCCGCAGATTCGCCTGATGAGGAATCAGCAGGTCGATATCGTCAAACGTCAATCCGGCCCGTTCAGTCACGGTGGCTGCAGCCTCGCCCATGATCTTCACGGCAAACCGGAAGACCTCCTTGCCGTTCATCTTCATGAACGGGCGCTCGATGGTGCGTGAACCGTTCAAACCAACGAACGACTCCGGACTGCCTAACGTCAGATGATGACCGGCTGCGCCATTTGAGCCAAGCTCAATGGCCAACACGCCTTCATCTTCGGTGCTGCGTTCGAGCACAACCGCACCGGCGCCATCGCCGAAGAGGATGGATGTTGTCCGGTCGGTGTAATCAAGAAAACGGGAGACGTAATCTGCACCGATCACCAGCACACGCGAATAGGTGCCGGCCTGGATGAACTGGGAACCGGTCGCCAGCGCATAGACGAACCCGGAGCAGGCGGTATTCATATCGAATGCTGCTGCGCGGGTTGCGCCGATCGCATGCTGAACGGAACTGGACGCCGAAGGCATGTACTGGTCGGGAGTGTAGGTTGCGACGATAATCAGGTCGATGGTTTCAGGGTCAATGCCGGCACATGCCAGTGCAGATTTCCCTGCTGCCGTTGCCATCGAGACCGTCGTCTCGGTCGCGCTGGCGGTTCGACGTTCACGAATGCCGGTACGCGTCTGGATCCACTCGTCAGAGGTATCCATGATCCTGGCAAGATCGTCGTTGGTAAGGACATGTTCAGGAACATACATGCCCCAACCGGTGATTGCCGCGCGGTACATCTACGGCTTCCCCCCAACCTGTCCAGCCGTGGCAGCCGAGCCTGATCCGCGGCGAACACTTTGCATCAGATAGCACCCATGCACGGAGACTGGAGAGGCTGAACCCTCCCGGTCTTCGCTACGAGCGCGTGTGGTGTGCCTGCAAGATAGCATTATGGCGCATTCTTATGCCACCTTTTCGGGATAGCAGGAATGCGCCATAGAATTAGCGGTCGGAAGCAGCCGGCCGGGTTACCTCAATATCGAGCACCCGACGGCCGGCATAGTAGCCGCAGGAAAGGCAGACGCGATGGGTCTGCTTGTAAGCCCGGCAGTTCGGGCACTGGACAATGTGCCGCGGGGACAGCTTGTGGTGCTGCCGGCGGAATCCCTGCCTCGCCCGGGTAATTCGTTGCTTTGGTAGTGCGCCCATCTCCTGATGCCTCTCCTCTGTCCCCTGGGATCAACCGATCAATCTACGGGTGTTCGTCGTTCAATAACTCTTCAAGCGCCTGCAGTCTCGGATCGCCGGCGTCTGCGTCCGCATCTTCCGGAACATCCGGCCCCGGACAATTCTCGCCGCAGGTCGGCCGCATTGGCAACGCGACCAGGGCCTCCTGGCGAATAGATTCTGCCAGGTCCAGTTCATGAGCCGGGCTGATGATGCCAACATCCTCGGTGGGGTCCGGTGCGTCCAGCGCTACCCCGGTGCGGACATCAATCGACGGCTGAAACTCCTGGTCAAACGTCGTCTGGAACGGCTCCTCGTAAATCTCCAGACACCGCACGCACTCAACCAGTGCAGTTCCCTGCATTTCGACCGTAGCCAGCAAGCCGGTTACGATACGGGTCAAGCGCAACTGGCCGACAATATCCCGCGCAACGATATCGCTATCCAGCGCGAACCAGCCAAGTTCCATGTCATACACACGAAACTCCCCAACATGCTCCTTGAGCAGTTGGGAGACGTTGATGACTGTGTCGTTCTTCAAGTGCGCCATTCCAGCCACCCCTCTCCAACAGCGGAGTTCAACATCGATATCCAGGGTGAGACGGGCCGACCTGGATCGGACGCACAACCAACGGAGTATATCGTCTGTATCAGGGCCGGGTCAACTCGGTTCAACCGGTGAAGCCGGGCGGCTGCCATCAATTGCACGCCGGGCGCCCTCAATCTCTTCGAGGCAATCGCGCATGGTCATTTCGACCTTGCCAATCACCCGCAGGGCGTATTCCTCAAGCTCCTCAACCGATTGCTGGCTGCGGATGCGTGACTGTCGCAGCATGTCTTCGCTGCGCTGCCGGGCCTCGGCCATAACGCCCTGGCTACTGGTGAGATACTCAGCCCGCTCCTTCGCCTGGGCGATAATCCGCTGAGCTTCTTCCTGGGCCTGCAGGATGACATCCTGCCGGTTCTGGATTACCCGCCGGGCCTGCCGGATTTCGGCCGGAATGGATGCCCGGAGCTGATCGAGCATCGCCAGAAACTCATCCTCATCAACGGCCACCCGGTTGGTCAGCGGAACCCGCATACCGGTGCGGACCTGTTCTTCCATCAGGTCGAGCAGACGGGAAATCTCGACAATATGCCGATCCTGTGGTTCTCCACGGGGTTCATGTCCCATCTGTCGCTCGTCCTATCGTTCCAGAATTGCGATGCAGGGCGATATGCACCGCAACACACCGAATATCAAATTGCCTCATCGGCTGGCAGCGTGGCCAAACCGCTCCCGCAAGGCACGTGCCACCTGCGGGGGAACGAGTGCGTCGACTGAGCCGCCAAGGGATGCAACCTCTTTGATGATGCTGGAGCTGATGAAGGAATGGTTCGAGCTGGTCATCAAACAGATGATCTCGAGGTCCGGGGAGAGATGCCGGTACATGTGAGCAAGCTTGAACTCGAACTCAAAGTCAGAAACTGCCCGGAGCCCCCGCACAATCGTCAACGCCCCAACGTTTTCGACGTAGTCTACGAGCAGCCCGCTGAAGGTGTCAACGACGATGTTCTCGACATGGCCCAGCGTCTGGTGCGCCATGTCAACCCGCTCATCCAGGCTGAACAGCGGGGATTTGGTCGCCTGCTCACCGCCGTCGTAAACCGCCAGAATCAGTTTGTCAAACAGCCTCGCTGCCCGCGTTGCCATGTCGACATGGCCGTTGGTAATCGGATCAAAGGTACCCGGATACACAGCCACCCGCACTGCGTGCTCCCTCATTCGACATCAGCAACCTTGGCCGAATCCACCACTTCAAAAATCGCAAAACAGGAATCACCATGACAGCGCGCACGCAACAGGCTCAGCCTGCCGACCTCATCCGGAATTTCCAGACGTGGCCAGTGACCCAGCACCACGATCGTGCCGTCCTCCACCGCACCCGACTGTGACAGCCAGTCCAATGTGTCTAGAATAGCAGGGTCAGCATACGGCGGGTCAAGAATCACGAAGTCATACGGCTCCTTCGCCGCATTCACCCAGTTCTCGATCGTTGTCTGATGCACCGCCGAAACGTCTTCGAAACCAGTCGTTTTCAGGTTGTCTCGAATCGTCTCAATCGCTGTCCGGTCGCGGTCAACAAAATCACACCACTCCCCGCCCCGGGACAACGCCTCGATGCCAACGCCACCCGAACCGGCATACAGATCGAGAATCCGTTGTGGTTGCACCCCGAGCGAGGCAAGCGAGGAGAACAGTGCCTCCTTGATCTTGTCCGCCATTGGCCGGGTTTTCGCCTGGTTTCGCGGCGCCTTCAATCGACGTCCACGAGCGCTTCCGCTCACCACTCGCATCGGGTTAACTCACATCCGCGACCATCGACGACCAGAACGCCTCGACCTTGCCGGCAAGGAACGCATGCTCGGCACGCTCCAGCATCGGATCATCATCCAGAATAGCGCGAGCCTCACTGCGCGCCCGGTCAATATCGCGCATATCGGCCAGATCTGCCAGACGTAGTTCGGGCAAGCCACTCTGCCGCGTTCCAAGGAAATCACCCGGCCCCCGGAGTTCAAGATCGATCTGTGCCAGTCTGAATCCGTCCTGGGTATCGACCATTGCCTGTAGCCGCGTTCTGACGTCGCCACCGGAATCGCCGGACACCAGCAGGCAATAGGACTTCTCGCTGCCACGTCCCACCCGGCCGCGGAACTGATGCAACTGGGCCAGGCCAAACCGTTCAGCACCTTCGATCAGCATGACCGTCGCGTTCGGGACGTCGATCCCCACCTCGACCACCGACGTCGAAACGAGGATGTCGATCTCGCCATCGCGGAAGCGGATCATCACGTCATCTTTCTCGGCAGGTTTCATCCGACCATGCAGCAGGCCGACATTCAGGTCCGGGAAGACTTCCTGGCTCAGGCGTTGATGTTCATCGACGGCAGCCTTCGCATCAATCATCTCGGATTCCTCAACCAGCGGGAAGACGATGAACGCCTGGCGTCCGGCCTCGACCTGTTTGCGGACGAACTCGTAGGCACGCCTCGCCTGGCTTGCCTGAATCCAGTGCGTCTCAATCGGTTGCCGGCCCGGTGGCAACTCATCCAGTGTCGAGACATCCAGATCACCATGGATAGTCAGAGCCAGCGACCGGGGAATCGGCGTCGCCGTCATCACCAGCAGGTCAGGGTTGTTGCCCTTCTCCCTGAGCATCGCCCGCTGCGCAACACCAAACCGGTGCTGCTCATCAACGACTGCCAGCCCCAACCGGGCGAATGTGACGCCCTCCTGAATCAGGGCCTGGGTTCCAACCAGCAGGTCGATCTCGCCTGCCTCCAGACCGGCGGCGATCTCACGGCGGGCAGCGGCGCGGGTGCTACCGGTAAGCAGGGCAATCGCCGGCCGCAAGTCTTCTGGCAGGTTCTCGTAGAGCCGGCCAAAACTGCGCATATGCTGTTCGGCGAGGAGTTCGGTCGGTGCCATGACTGCCACCTGATAGCCATCACGAATGGCAGCAAGCCCGGCAGCGGCAGCAACAGCGGTTTTGCCGGAGCCAACATCGCCTTGCAACAGGCGTGTCATCGGCAACTCGCTGGCCATGTCGTCCAGAATCTCGCCTAGCGCCCGCTGCTGGGCACCGGTGAGCGTAAACGGCAATGCCCGCATCAATGTCGACATCGCCCGCTGGTCGATCCTGATCGCGTTCCCCGGTTCGGCCTGCCACTGGTGCTTGCGCTGGAGCAAACCAATCTGCATCAGGAGCAGTTCATCAAATGCCAACCTGGAGCGTGCCCGGTGAAGACGTACTCGCGCTTCATCCGGAGTCGATCCTTCCGGGAAATGGATCCACTCCAGGGCTTCCCGGATGCCAATGACGCCGGCACGTTGCAGGGTCCGCCCCGGCAAGTGCTCGGTCACCAGGTGTAGCCCGCGATCGAGGGCAATTCGCACCAGCGTGCGCAATGTCTTCTGGTGCAATCCCTTTGTCAGCGGATAGACGGGCACTATCCTGCCGGTATGCAACGTCTCTTCGGAGAGGATCTCCCATTCCGGGGAGTTCAGGCAGAGCATTCCGCGGCGCTGCTCGATGCGGCCGGAAAGCGATACCGGCGTTCCGGGAACAAGCTGTTTCTCCACCCAGGGGTTGAAGAAAATCGCGTGGATTGCCCCGGTTTCGTCGGCAACAACCACATCAATAATGGTGCGGCCACCGCGGGTCGGGTTGGCGTTCACCTGCTGGACCACGCCCTGTACCGTGCTCATGCGGCCGAACAGCAAGCTGCCGATCTTCTCGACATTGCCGTAATCAACATGTCGCCGGGGTAGCAGGTAGATCAGGTCGCGGACGGTCTTTACCCCGAGTTGCTCCAGTTGCTTGGCTCGCCCTGGTCCAACCGTCGGCAGCAACGTCACCGCGTCGGCCAACCCGATTGTTGCCGGTTTGGAGCGCGCCGGAGCAGCAGGCTTGCTGGCAACAGGTGGCCGTTTGGGCGGTGCCGACCTTGATCGAGCCGGTTCGGGGTTCGCAGGCTTCGGTGGAGCTGACTGCAAACGCTCGAGGATCTCATCCAGCACCAGCAACGCATCGCCAACCACGGCAACACGCCGATGGGGATCCATCGACCCGTACATGCCGAGCTGCCGTTCAAGCTCCTCGACCTGTTTCCTGGAATTCCCTCGTAACGTGGCAGCCATCCCGGCTAACCGGTCGCCAGCAAAGGTGGCCACGCCGTTGACTGCGCTGGTATCCATGTAGCCCTTGCGGGTTTCCAGACGCAAGACGTTCCTGATCTGTTCGAGCCGCTGCCGGCGGTCGTCGGTTCCGCTGGTACTCATACGGCAAGTGTTCGCAAGGTTTCCGGGTGTGTCAACTGGAAAATGCCGGGAAGATCTGTTACTCTTGGCGATTGCGTCCGGCTGACGGTTCCAAGCCTTGCCGTGACCTGAAATCTGATATGGAAACCTGCGAGCAAGAGGAGGGCCACCGTGGCCGGCAAGTGTGACATTTGCGGAAAGACGCTGTCCTTCGGCAACAACGTGAGCTTCTCGAAAAAGCGCACCAATCGTGTCTTCCGCCCGAACATCCAGAAGACCACCGTTGAAATCGACGGACAGGCAACCAAAGTCAACGCCTGCACCCGCTGCATCCGCACCCTCAGCAAGCCGGGCCGGATGGCCGCCAAGGCGTAATCGCCTTCACCACCGACACCAATCAAACGGGCACCATTCGCGTGCCCGTTTTTGCGTACCTGAAATTGACGCATGTTTCTCCGTAACAACTGGTCCACGGTCTGATCAAGTCCCGGAATGTTGCTTTGTAATCCCGACAGAGGAAAGACACGTCTCCCCGGGGCAGCTGAGAAGCACATCTACCCTCGACAGGCTAGTGCGGTCAGTACGAAGAACCGGTCCCGCCCGGCCAGGTCCCGGATGATGGTCGCGCCAGTTCCGGTTGCCAACCCAGCCTGATCCGGGTCGATCTCGCCGACGAACAATCCACCCGGATTCAGTTGTTCGGGCAGGAAAGCAATCAACTCACGATAGAGGTCGAATCCGTCATCACCGGAATACAGCGCCAGGTCCGGCTCGTGGACGGTTGAAGCATGGCGCTGGTCCGGACGCAGGTACGGCAGGTTCGCAAGGATCAGATCGAACGTGCCCGGAACAGCTTCAAGCAAGTGCGATTCGACCAGTTCCACCCGGTCGAGGCCAAGCCGTTCCCTGTTCACCCTGGCAACGTCCAGCGCATCCGGGGACACATCGGTTGCAACGATCTCAACATCATCCCGGTCAGGCAGCTCGGACGCCAGAGAGAGCGCTATCGCACCGGAACCAGTCCCGACATCGACGACACGCAGTGGGCCTGGTCGGGATCGAATCCATTCGAGGGCAATCTGGACCAGTTGCTCGGTTTCAGGGCGAGGAACCAGCACACGAGGATCGACAACAAGTTCAATGCTTCGGAACGCTTTGCGGCCGAGAATGTACGCGACTGGCTCTCCTGACAGTCTCCGGGCAATCAATGCCTCAAATGCCTGCTGATCCTCAATCGGCATTGGATCGCGCTCACGCAGGAACAGCCCGGTGCGGTCGACGGACAGCACCTCGCGGATCAACAGTTCACTATCAAGGTCAGGCGTCTCGCTGATTTCAGCCAGGCGCCCGGCAGCTTCCCGCCGGGCGTTCCCGATCGTCAATGGCTCAGGCAATGCCGGCGCTCTCGAGCCGCTGGGCCTCTTCCAGCGATCGAAGTTCGGTGATAAACGGATCGATGGCGCCATCCATAATGGCCGGGATGTTGCTGAAGCTCACCTTCAGGCGGTGATCCGTCACCCGGTCCTGGGGGAAGTTGTAGGTGCGAATCTTCTCCGAGCGGTCACCGGTACCGATCTGGGAGCGTCGATCACCACCGCGTTCCTCGTTCAAACGCTGGAGTTCCAGGTCGTAGAGGCGCGCCCGTAGCACCGACATCGCCTTCTCGCGGTTCTTCAGTTGCGACTTGCCATCCTGACAGGTTACGACCATTCCGGTCGGCAGGTGGGTGATCCGCACTGCCGAGTCGGTGGTGTTCACACTCTGGCCACCATGCCCGGATGAGCGGTAGACATCCACCCGGATGTCGTTTTCGCTGATATCCAGTTGTACGTCCTCAGCCTCGGGCAGCACAGCCACCGTGGCGGTTGAGGTATGAATCCGGCCGCCTGATTCGGTCACCGGCACACGCTGGACACGGTGGACACCACTCTCGAAACGCAGGTAGCTGTAGGCACCGCGGCCACGAACCTCAAACACTGCTTCCTTGATGCCACCAACTCCGGTCTCGTTGGTGTTGAGGACTTCCACCTTCCAGCCCTTTGATTCGGCGTAGCGAATGTACATCCGCATCAGTTCGGCAGCGAAAAGGCCGGCCTCGTCGCCACCGGCGCCGGCCCGGATTTCGACGATGACGTTCTTCTCGTCGTTCGGGTCCTTCGGCACCAGCAACACCCGCAGGCGCGACATCAGCGGCTCACGCTGATCGTGAAGCTCGTTGATTTCCTCGCGGATCATCGAGACCATCTCCGGATCGGTCTCTGCCGCGAGCAACGCCTCTGCTTCCTGCAACTGCGTTTCCAGGCGGCGCAAGTCGCGGTAGGTCTCAACGACTTCCTCGAGTTCGGCACGCTCACTGCCGATCGCCATCAACCGCGACGGATCGGTCGCGACCTCGGGATCGGCCATTTGCTGGGTCAGTTCTTCAAAACGCCGGTCAAGTTCGGCAAGGCGGTCAAACATCGTCGACATGACAGTAACTCCTCGTGTTGTTCAGATTGAATGCTACATGCAGGGGCAAAAACGTTGAGGCAGCTAGCCGTGTTCAACGATCTCGACCGGATCAACCGGCAATGCTGTTGACGGAACGCCCAACGGAAGCGTTGCGAGAACGGTGTAGGTCGGCCCACCCGGACCCAGCACACTGCGGATCAGTTCGATCCGGTCCACCGGCAGCAATGCAGACTGCTCCGGCAACCCATCAAGCATCTTACCGGCGCCGGATGGTGGTTCAGCATGCCGCTTCAGGCGGCCCAGTGTGATGTGGGGCCGGAACGGACGCTCATCGGCAGGAATACCCACCGGTACAAGTTCCCGGTCAATGGCGGCAGCCAGGGTTCCCAGCATCCGGGTGTCGCCCTTCAGCCCCAGCCAGAACACCCGTGGCTTCCCGGCATGAGGAAACGCCCCGGCACCACCGGCACGCACCGGAAATTGCTGCGTGTTTGCGGCGACTGTGTTCAGGCGATCAACAATAGCCGGCACCAGATCGAGTGGTGTGTCACCCAGAAACTTCAGCGTCACGTGCATGAGTTCGGGTTCAACCCAGCGCACCGGCCAGTGTTCGCCGGCGAGCGTTTGTTGAACCTGCGTCGCCAGGTCACGAACGGCAGCAGGAAGTGGCACGGCTACAAACAGCCTGCCAACCTCGCCCTGTGTTGTCCTGGTCCGACGCGCTTCAATCATCATCCTCCTATTTTACACCGCCCGTTTCCGGATTCCGGCGGGGATTGTGTCCCGGGCCATTGACTCCTACAATGCCTCCACTTCCGCAAAGGGGGATTGCTGAATACAAGGCAGGGAGCCATTTCTATGGAGTTTGATGTCCTTATCCGCAACGGGTTGGTAATCGACGGGTCGAAGGATGCCCAGGGCAAGATTGCCGATGTCGGCATCCGCGAAGGCAAGATCGCTGCGATTGGCGACCTTTCGGGTTCGTCGGCCGCTCGTGAAGTCGATGCCACCGGCAAGGCGGTCACGCCCGGGTTCATCGACGTGCATATTCACTCCGAGATTGAGTTGCTCGGCGGGGAGCATCGCTATGCAAGCCTGCTCCAGGGGGTCACGACCCAGTTGCTCACCCCGGACGGATTCGGCTGGGCACCACTCACGCCGGAACAGTCCATCGACCTCTGGGAGGCAACCATCGCCATTTACGGGCCGCTGAAACTGGAAGCGAACTGGCCCACCCCGCAATCGTTCCTGGATCTCTTCCGGGGCAACACCCCGGCAAATGTCTTGCCGCAGGTGCCGCACACTGCGGTTCGACTGGCGGCAATGGGATGGGACGCCCGCCCGGCCACCGACGATGAACTTGAGGTCATGCGCGGCATCACCCGGCAGTGGATGGAAGCCGGCGCAACCTGTCTCTGCCTGGGCCTCGACTATCAGCCCAGTGCATTTGCCGATACCCGTGAACTGATTGAACTGAGCAAGGTCGCCGGCGAATACGACGGCATCTACACCGCCCATATCCGGAACAACGAAATCGGCCGAGAGGCTGCATGGCGCGAGACAATGGTTATCGGCGAGGAGTCCGGCATCCCGGTCCACATTTCTCACGAGTATGTTGATGACCTCACTGGTCCGCTGCTCGATGAGGCAGAAGAGCGCTGCGACCTGACCTTCGAGTCCTACATGTATCCGGCTGGATGCACCCACCTGCTGAACATGCTGCCGATCCCCCTCCAGGCTGGTGGGCCGAAAGCAGTCAAAGCACGGTTGGCGGACCCCGAATCACGGGCGGCAATCTATGAAGCCCTCGAACGGCGCATGGAGCGCGACCGCAAACTCGGCCACTGGGGCGTCTTCGCCAACACCAAAACCGGACGCTGGACCGGTATGTCGGTCCCGGATGCCGCAGCCCAGGAAGACATGCCCATCACTGATTTCCTGATGAAGGTCTTCGATGAGGAATACCCGGAAGGCCTGATGGTTTACCGGCGCGGTGGCACCGAAGAGCAGATCAACTCCATGGTCGCCCGTACCATCAGTCACCCGAAGATGATGGTCGCCAGTGACGGTATTTACCACGGTCCGCACGCCCACCCGCGTGGCTATGGCTGCTTTGCCCGGGCACTGCGTCTCGGCTATCGCGAACTCGGTGCAGTGACGCTTGAGGAAGCCGTCTACAAGATGAGCGGTTTCCCGGCCGAACGCTTCCGGATCAAGGACCGCGGGTTCCTGCGCGAGGGTCTCCCGGCCGACGTTGTCATCTTCGATCCGGAGACGGTTGCCGATCGTTCCACCTGGGAAGAACCACGACTGGAACCGGTTGGCTTCGACCAGGTCTATGTCAATGGTGAACTGGTAGTAGATGCCGGTGTCCCGACCGGAGCGATCCCCGGCCAGGTGATCGGTTCCTAGAGACAACATCGGGTCAGCGTTTCGAGCAGCAAAGGAGAGCCACCAGTGGCAGTCAGGCGCGGCGATCCAAAGGATCATGTCACCAGCGTCATCCGGCCGGACGACTTCGACCAGTTTTGGGCAGACATCATGGCGACCGTGAACACCATCCCGCTCAATCCGGAGATGCGCCACGTCCCGATGCGCTCGACCGACGAGGTAGATGTCTACGAAATCTGGTACGACAGCCTCGACAACGTGCGGATTGCCGGTTGGTATTGCCGGCCAAAGGAACGATATCTCGAACCGCCCTACCCGGCTCTCCTGCTGGTTCCGGGGTATGTATCTGAACCAACACTACCCAAGTCCTGGGCGAAACTGGGTTATGCAGCCATCGGTGTTGCTCCGCGAGGCAAACTGCGCTCGAACAGCCAGTACAATCCCGGCTACCCAAACCTGCTAACCCACAACATCCTCGATCGGAACACCTATTCCTATCGCGGCTTTTATGTCGATGCGGCCCGGGCGGTGGATTTTGCACTCTCCCGCCCGGAGGTCGACCCGCAGCGCATTGGCGTCCACGGCAGCAGCCAGGGTGGTGCACTCACCATCACCACCGCCGCCCTGCGCAAGGATGTCATCAAGGTCGGCGCGGCCGGCGCTCCGTATCTCTGTGGCTTCATGGACTGTGCCGACCTGACCCACTCCTATCCGTACGAAGAGATCAACGACTACCTGCGGATACACCCGGACAAACGAGACCAGGTGCGGGCGACGCTCAACTACTTCGACGGAATCAATTTTGCCGCCGATATCACCTGCCCGATGCTTGTGTACATCGGACTGGAAGATGACGTGGTTCCGCCGGAAACCGGTTACGACGTGGTGAAAGCGATGTCATGCCCGGTCGAGTTCATCGCCACTCCGCACGCTGCCCACGATGCCGGCATCGCATTCGTTATGCCGCGGGTTCAGGAGTTCCTGGGCGAACATCTCAAACCTGCTGCCGGCAGTCTGGTGGCCGACGAGACCGAAGGGTAAGGAAGACGCCATGCACTCCAGACCAGCAGACTTCGATCAGTACTGGGACGAAGTTGATCAGCGCCTTGCTGCAATTGACCCGGCCCCGGAACTCACCCATATGCCGCTTCGCTCCAACGAGCATTGCGACGTCTATGCGCTCAAGATCACCAGTCCTGGTCCCTACCGGATCTTTGGCTATTTCAGCGTGCCGAAGGGCGATGGACCACACCCGGCGTTGCTGCTGACGCCCACCTACGGCAGCGTCAAGGCCATTCCCTATTACAACGACCGGATGCGTTACGTCACCTTGCAGATCATCCACCGGGGACAACGTCTGGCCGACGAACCGTGGGCCGCGGCCTTTCCTGGCCTGCTCACCGAACACATCGACGACCCCGAGCGGTACATCTACCGCGACATCGTTGCCGACTGTATTCGCGGAGCGGAGTTCCTGCTTTCTCGTCCGGAAATCGACCCGGAACGGGTGGCAGTCTGGGGCGACGATCTTGCGCTGCTGGTTGCAGCCCGTCGATCCGGGTTTTCCTCGCTTATTACCGGCGGGTTGATGTTCCACCGCACACTCGACCAATGTGCAGCAACCGAGGCGTATCCACTCGAGGAGATCAACGAATACCTGCGCACCTGGCCGGATCGCAAGGATGCAGTCGCCCGCTCGCTGAGCTATCTCGATCCTGTTCACCATGCAGGGAATGTCACTGCTACCACCCTGCTGAGTGTCGGGGCGAATCCACCACAAGACCTTATCGCCGCCTTTGGGGGCCCGGTGGAGACATACGAACTGTCCCATCTCGGCGGCACCGACAACGATGCCATCGATGCCTGGATCGCCGGCAGGTTGGGTAAGCCGGCCATGTCCCGCTTCATCCGCGAGTTCGCCTGAGAGGAACCAACCCAGTGACCTCGATCTATCAGCGATTCGGCGTGCGAACCATGATCAATGCCGCTGGTCCGATGACCCGGCTCAGTGGCGGGATTCTCTCTCCCGAAGTGCGGCAGGCAATGAGCGAGGCGGCCGCCGCCTGTGTCCGCATCGAAGACATCCAGGAAGCTGCCGGCAAACTCATTGCCGAGGTGACCGGAGCCGATGCCGGATACGTAACGTCCGGCGCGGCTGGCGGCCTGGCCCTCAGTGCGGCAGCCTGCATCGCCGGTCTGGATGTCGCGAAAATGGACCGCCTGCCGGACACCACCGGCATGCCCAACGAAATCATCGTCCAGCGGGAACACGTCACTGCCTATTCGCACGCCCTGCGACTATCCGGCGCGAAACTCGTTGAGGTCGGCTACGTTGGTTATCCGGGACAGGGCTGCACCTGGCCCTGGCAAATCGAGGCGGCGATCAACGAGAACACGGTGGCCGTCTTCTGGTCAGTCGGAAACACCCCGGGTGCAGTCAACCTGCCGGATACCGTCGAGGTGGCCCACCGTCACAACCTGCCGGTCATCGTCGATGCAGCCGCAGCTCTTCCACCGGTCGGGAATCTCCGGCGGTTCATCGATGAGGGCGCAGACCTCGTTTGTTTCAGTGGTGGCAAGGCGATTGGCGGCCCACAGGCCTCCGGCATTCTCGCCGGTCGGGGGGACCTGATCGAATCAGTCGCGCTCCAGCATCAGGACATGGACGTGCTACCGGCAACCTGGACATGGCGCAGCCGCTATCTGGAAAGCGGCACGCTGCCCGGCCCACCGCACCACGGTCTCGGTCGACCATTGAAGGTCGGCAAGGAAGAGATTGTCGGCCTGATGGTGGCGCTGGAGGCCTATGTCAACCGCGACCACGCCGCTGAACGCCAGCGCTGGCTGGGCCTGCTCAACGAACTGGCCGACCACATTGATGCGCTGCCTGGCGTGCAGGTTGTCCTCCAGGGGGCAGACGACCCCACAGGCACGGCGCCAAAACTGGTCATTGGCTTCGACGAGACCATTGTTGAGCGCTCGGTCGAGGAAGTCATCAACGGTCTGATCGACGGAGAACCATCGATCAGCGTGAACCAGGGGTATATTGACCAACGAGCTATTGGCATCAACCCGATTGTGCTCCAGCCCGGCGAACCGGAAATCATCGGTCGGCGGCTTCGGGAGATCCTGGGGTACGCAATCTAGGCAGCAGCAAACGTTCGGAAAGGGGAGACACCACTATGGTCAGCGACGTATCCGTCTTCGGCCGGGGGCAACGGGGCGCAAACGGCAAGACTCCACACTGGCACGAGATGTGGCGTCATGAACTGCTGGAAGCCCTCGAGCATGACCCGGTGGTAATTATCCCGTCCGGTTCGGTCGAACAGCACGGCCCGCACTGTCCGATGGATGTGGACATCAGCCACACCCAGGCATTGGCCGTCGAAACAGCCCGCGCTATCGATGATTTCCCGGTAATCGTTGCTCCCCCGCTCTGGATTGGCCTGACCCACTACAACATGGGCGAAGTCGGCACCATCACCCTGAGCGTCGAAACCTACATTGCCTACGTTTCCGATGTTTGCCGCTCAATCCACGCCAATGGCTTCAAACGGATGATCCTGCTAAACGGCCACGGTGGCAACCGCGCCATCAACCAGGTCGTTAGCACCAAACTGGCAGAGGAAGACATATGGGTGCTGGCGATCACGTACTGGGACATGTCGCAATCCATCCTGGAAAACGAGGCAGAGACCGACTTCGGGTTCATCGGTCATGGTGGTGAGTGGGAAACCTCACTCCAGTTCTATCTCCGGCCGGATGTCATCGACCGGGAGCGGATGGTGGGCGACCCCGAACGTCCCGGGCTCAGCCCGGCCACCCAGAAGTTCGCCAACTTCCCGGAGCGTCGCCGCGAACGGGAACACGGCGTTCACGGCAATCCGATGACCGCCTCCGAGGACAAGGGCCGAATCCTCTTCGAGCACAGCAAGGCGCGTTTGATTGAGGTCTGCCGGGAATTGCATGCGCTGCCGGTGCGTGGCTATCGCGAGTTTGGCAGTCATTGCCCCTAGCGCTGGTTGGCCGATACACCAATCCACAACCTATACTCCCGGCAGGATAACCAACGTTTTGGAAGGGAATGACCGGAATGCGCATCGCTTACCTGGGACCAGAAGGAACATTCAGTGAAGAAGCGGCACGCAAGTGTGCGGCTCCTGGAGACCAGTTGATCCCGTTTGCAAGCTTTCCGGCCCTCGTCTCGGCCGTCGAATCCGAAGTCGCGGATGCGGCGGTTCTTCCGATCGAAAACTCACTCGAAGGATCGGTCAGCACCACGCTCGACCTGCTGATCCATGAGACCAAACTCCAGATTTCCCGCGAGGTGGTTGTGCCGGTGCATCATTGCCTGATCGGTGTACCCGGTGCAGACATCAAGCAGATCACCCGGGTTCACAGCCACCCGCAGGCACTCGGTCAGTGCCGGCGCTTCACCAGCCGCGTCCTGCCAGGTGCCCACGAGACCGCTGCGCTCAGTACCGCTGGTTCGGTCGAGGAAGTCATCAAGGCCGGCGACCCAACCACCGCAGCCATTGCCACGGCTCGGGCCGCAGAACTGTATGGTGGCGAGATCCTGGCCCGAAACATCGAGGACAACCACGCCAACGTTACCCGGTTTGTCGCGCTCACCGAAACCGACCACCCGCCGACGGGAGATGACAAGACCTC
Organism: uncultured Thermomicrobiales bacterium; assembly: GCA_964462545.1. Classification (GTDB taxonomy): domain Bacteria; phylum Chloroflexota; class Chloroflexia; order Thermomicrobiales; family CFX8; genus CAYWXR01. Next base: position 74,126 of record CAYWXR010000013.1, on the reverse strand, counting down.
GCTCTGTATCACTGCCTATTCAAACGTCCCCGGTTCACTCTATGCAGTGCTCGACGAACTCGCATCGGACAAGATCCAGATGACTCGCCTGGAGAGCCGCCCGGCAAAGGGTGTCCTTGGCGAGTATTTCTTCCTGATCGACATCGAGGGGCACCGGATGGATGACCAGATCGCGCGGGCGCTCGAACGCATGCGTGCCAAGTCAGACATCTTCCGGATTCTTGGCTCCTACCCGGCCTACCGGAACGGCGAAGAGACAGACGAATGACCTCTGTTCCAGTACTCGTTGACAATCGACTTACCGCCGCTCGCTACGCCATTCCGATCGCCGGGGAATGGGTCGAGACAGATGGTCTTGACCTGCGTCGTATCGCCACACCGGCGGAGATTCGCGAGCGGAATGCCGTTGCCCTGGTTGACAGTCTGATTGCATCGCTGTTGCTGGAAACCCACGCCATCGTCACCGATCACGCTGTGGCATCCCGCCGCGCTTCGATGCTGACGATGGTGAGTCACACCCGGCCGGACGACGTTGACAACGTGGTCGTCTCCACTCCTGATGTCTCAGTCTCCGGCCGTGCCGTGGCTGAAGCCACCCTGCCGCGTTTTTATGGCATCACCACAACTGGCTGGGTAACCGAACGTCGCAAGGTCGACGCCTCGACAGTGCTCATCACCGAGGGTGCCGAAGCGCTGATTCCGGTCGATGATCCGGACGCCTATCAGGAAGACCTGGGACGTGCCTGGTTCCTGATGACCGACACGCCGTATGTCTCGCATGTATGTGTTGCCCCGCGTGCCCTGCTCACCCGTAATCCCGCCTCGGTTGTCGAGGCAGTTGGACGGCTGGAAGCAGTCAGGGCCGCCGGTGAGGAACGAGCCCGCGAGTTGCGGCGTAACATCTCCCGAGACCATGACATCGACCGCGAAGTCGTGGCCGACACCCTCGCAGACCAGACCTACCGGCTCAACGACCCCGAACGCTCCGGCCTCCTCGCCCTCTGGCGCGCCACCGGCGTCTCCATCCCCGGCGACACCCGAAACCTGTTCGTCACCCTCGGCTGACCGTTGAAACAAGTCCCGTTCCCTTGTCACCTCGACTGAAGCGCACCCCATTCACCTATCATCACGACTGAAGCGGACAGCTTTACCTGTCATCTCGACTGGAGCGAAGCGGAATGGAGAGATCTCGACGCAAACCAGGTAACGGTTTGCTCAGGTCCATTTCCCCCGTCAGGAGAGATCTCTCCACTACACTCCGCTATCGCTCCGTTCCGGTCGAGATGACAGAATCAACTCACCGTCTTGACTCGACGGAACAGCGCGTTCCGCTATCTCGACTGAAGCGCACACATCTACCTGTCATCTCGACTGAAGCGGAGCGGAATGGAGAGATCTCGATGCATACCAGGTAACGGTTTGCTCGGATCCATTTCCCCCGGCCAGTGAGATCTCTCCACTACACTCCGCTTGCGCTTCGTTCCGGTCGAGATGACAGAGTCAACTCACCATCTTGACTCGACGGAACAGCGCGTTCCGCTATCTCGACTGAAGCGGACTCCTTTACCTGTCATCTCGACTGGAGCGCACCCCATTCACCTGTCATCTCGACTGGAGCGGAGCGGAATGGAGAGATCTCGACGCGGACCAACAATCGGTTTGTGGCGAACCCGGGAGGCAAATCCTTACCCATGGTCCTCATCGGTGGAGAGACGGGCACGATAACCACGGGAGACTCCGGCGTAGTAGTCGGCGCGGAGGTGGTGGATGATCTGGCCGGCGTCGGTCTCGGGGAGCCAGCGTTCCTTGAAGGCTTCATCGAGAGCAGCAACGACGACCGGTTCGCAGATGAAGAGGTCATGGTCGCCCCAGGAAGCGCGGTCGACCACCCCGCACTCAATGTGCGCCACGCACTCCTCGATCAACGGCAGATCCAACTCCCAGGCGTCGGTCGGAGTCAATCCGGACGAGATGAACTTGTCCCCCTGCCGGCCGGATTCCAGCCCGCAACGATGCACTGCTGCCAGCAGATCCATATTCGGGATGTTCAGCGCCAGGAATTCACTCTTGCTGACAAACTCATGTGTCAACCGTTCCGGGTGAATGGCTACCCCAAGGAGCGGTGGATCAAGACTGACCGGCATCAACCAGGCAAGGGTCATTACATTGACATCAGCACGGTGCTGGCTGGTCAGGAGTGCCAGCGGCCCCGGCTGCAATAGTCGCACGGCAGATTCCGCCGGCAGCACCACTTTCTCAGCCATGTTGTTCTGTCTCCATCTCCTGCTAACCAAGTACCTGGCGGTACAGCTCCCAGGTCTGACGGGCGACCTGCTCCTGGGTGAAGTGGTCCAGCACCCGTTGGCGCCCGGCAACACCCAGTTGATGTTTCCGCTCCGGCGATTCCAGCACCTCGGAAATCCTGCTGGCCAACTCGGCGGCGCTGCCCTCGGCGAACACCAGACCACCATTGCCGATCACGTTCGGAATCTCGCCTGAATCGGAACCAATCACCGGCACTTCGCAGGCCATCGCCTCGATCAAAACCCGGCCAAACTGTTCCTTCCAGTTCGGTCGCGTGAGCGATGGCAAGACCAGCGCGTCAAACTCTGCCAGGAGTGCCGGCACCTGCTCCGGAGGAACAGCCGTACGGAATTGCACCCGGTCCTGTATACCCAGGTTTCCGGCAAGTTGCTCCAGTGCAGCGCGGTGATCTCCCGAACCAACGATCACGGCTCGCGATTTGCCGGGCACCTTTGCAATTGCCTCGATCAACGTCTCGAGCCCCTTTTCCGGAACGATCCGGCCAATATAGCCAATGGTCGGCGTGTGATCCGCCTCTGCCGAACGCGCCACCGGACGGTAGATTTCCGGGTCCACGCCAAACTGCGGAATGACCGCTATCGGTTTGCGGAAGCCCTTCCTGCGCAGGACATCGGCCGCATCCTGGTTGCCGGCGATCCCGACCGGTGAGCGCGAATAGCAATAGCGCTCGATCAGGCTGAACGGCGGAGGATAGCGCCGGTAGATGTTCTGGAAAGCGAAGAAGATTGGCTGCGCGCCAACCCGCCGGGCCAGATGAGTGGTGTGCGCTGTCACCAGGTTATACGGCTCTTCGTCAATATGGACGATATCCGGCCGGAACGTCCTGATGTGCTTGTTCAGGCCCGGATAGAAATGGAGATGGTGCCGGCCGTTGAAGCGCATCGGCTCGACAACCATTTCATACCCTTCGGTATAGAGCCGGTTCAGTTCGACCTTGCCAACGCGCCCTTCCAGCCAGTAGGGCGGAACGACGACCATCAACTCAACATCAGGAAGCCGCGCGAGTTCTTCCAGTTTCTTCTGGTAGACCCCGGTCACCAGCGCCTTCGATACCATCAGGATTCGCATCCAGGCTCCCTTGTTTCTTCGGAGACGTGATCGGCGTTCGGTCTTGCACACCTCAACACCGGCAGGTTACCAGTCCAGCACCCGCCGGTAGGCGTCGATCGTCTGTTCAGCAGTCTGCCGCCAGGAGAACCTCCCAGCCTGCGCCAATCCCCGACGGCGCATGTCTGCCTGGAGCGCGGAGTCGTTCAGCACCTGTACCAATGCTCCGGCGATCGCGTCTGGTGTCGGGTCGATCAGGATGCCGCCATCTCCAACAACTTCCGGAAGGCTTGAACGGTTGGACGAGATTGTCGGAGTGCCGCAGGCCATCGCTTCCAGAGGGTTCAGCCCGAACCCCTCGTAGACGGATGGAAAGACGAATGCCGACGCAGATCGATACAGGTCCAGTTTGTCCTGCTCGCTGACAAACCCCGGCAATTTGACGAACGCTTCCAACCCGTGACGCCGGATGATCGGGCGGACGTCCGTGAAGAGCGAACTGCTGCTATGAGCCGAACCAACGATCACCAGGTCGTAGCGGGTATCCAGACGGTTTACCGCTCCGGCAAAGCCTTCCACCAGCGCAGGCAAGTTCTTGCGCCGGTCGAACCCGCCGACATTCAGGATGAACGGTCGATCAAGGCCAAGCCGGCTGCGCATCGAGGCGATACGATCAGTATCTTCCGGCGCGGCCGGCGTGAACTCCTCGCCGGCAGCAAGCAACACCGGCACAATCTTCTCTGAAGGGATGCCCAGCAACCGCGAAATGTCGCCGGCAGCGTGGCGTGAATCGGTCAGAATCAGGTCGGCGCTTCGGGCTGCACGGGCGAGTACCCGCAGATAGGATCGGTTTGGCAGACCGCCGGCATATTCACGAAGTGCAAGTGGGATAGCATCGTGAATGGTCACCACCAGGCGTTCCGGCTTGCGAAGCGGTGCAGCAAAGTACGGGACATGGACCAGGTCGACATTCGCCTGTCGCGCAGCGGCAACCAGCCCTTGCTGCTCCCACCACACCTTGCGGACTTTGCCGGGCAGGCGGCGGTTCGCTGGCGATGCGGCCGCAACATCCCGTCCGGCCCCAAGGCGGAGAACGTCCTCCGGTGCGTCGGCAGGGCGAAGTAGCCGGGCATCCAGATCCTCCCGTCGCAGTAGTTCCTGCCATAAACGGGTGGCATACTGACCCATGCCGGTCATTGGATGTTCGAGGAACAGGGCGTCGAATCCGATCGACGGTCTCGTCTTCTTCACAACAGACAATTGTACCCGACCCATATCCGGGAACATCTCCCAAGTAATCGCCGAAGAGGAATACTTTCGGCGTTGCTGCGTTACAATCTTTGGAAGCCCTGTAGAGCACAGAGCACCACCGAAACTCAACGCCGAAGGAGGCATCCCCAACATGAGCAAACCTGTTGAGGTTACTGACGCCACGTTCGAGAGCGCCGTCATCCAGTCCGACACTCCGGTGCTGGTCGATTTCTGGGCGCCCTGGTGTGGCCCGTGCCGCGTAGTCGGACCGATCCTGGATGAAATCGCCCAGGAACAGAGCGATAAACTGACGATTGCCAAGGTCAATGTTGACGAGAACCAGAATATCGCACGCGAACTGGGTATTGTCTCGATCCCGACCATGATCCTCTACAAGGCCGGTCAGCCGGTGCAGAAGATCGTCGGAGCACAGCCGAAGGCCCGCATTCTCCAGGCAATCGAACCGCACACCAGCTAATTACCGCTGACGCTCCGATTAGCGCCCGGCAGGTTCGCCTGCCGGGCGTTGGCGTGCCTGGATTCCGGCGAGACGCATTCCCATCGCCACCAATCCGGCAGCGAACGCCGTACCGGCACGCGCATATCCACGCTGCCGGGCAACCACCAACCCGACATCATTCTGTTCCATCGACACCAGATGCCGGTAGGAGTATCGATCCCGCCTGAGGTCAAACTCCACCTTCTCCGGAGTCTCCAGCGTCACCGGCGGGCGATTCGGGTCGTAGACCTCAACCGTTGCACGGTCCGGGGACGGTTGGACGATCCGGTAGGGAACGATGGTATGCCCCTGGGTCACCATCGCCTTGAGCAAGTCCTTCCGCCAGGGTTTGGGAACGGCAACATCGAACGCACGGTCTGTCTTGCCATGGTGCAGCAGGTCCCGGCGGAGAGCCCGGTAACTGGCACGTGGCGAACCACGCAGGAAAGAGGGCGCCCCCATCAGGAACGATAGGTCGCTCAATTGCCGGCCGTGGTAGGTGGTAATCCGGCGGAGCGCATCCTCACGATCACGCGGATCCGGCTCTTCACCGAGGGATCGGGCGATCGACCAGCGAGCCATACCGCTGCACAACCCGCCCCGGGTGGGGCCATCTTTCCGCAGGAAGACAATATCGGAATACAACCCGGTAAAGAGATCGCTTTGTAACCACGATGGTAATCTGGAAAACGTTCGTTCGAAAATGTCCGGCGACGGCAAGATGTCGCCTAGAACCGAGGCGCGGTTCGGCTCCGGGAAGGTATGCATCAGCGGGTCGAATGTCGACCGGAGATCAAGCGTGATCCCGACCGGGAGCGACCGTTGTTCCCCGTTCTCCCGGGTCAGCAGCAACGCATACGACATCTCCGGATCAACGACACCCGGGGTCACCTCCCAGGTTAACGCGCCAACCGGTGTTACGATCCAGCCCTTTGGAGCAGTAAGCCTGAAGATTCCGTGCTGAGAGGCAGCGTCGAAGCCGAACATCTCGGCATCCACCCGGTACGAACGTGGAATGCACTCGATTGGCCCGCCACCGTGACGCCGGATCGTGAACATGGGCATGCTGCACTCCATCCCCTGTTGCGCTGCACCTGATACAGGGAACAGTACAACATCCCGGACTGGCTGGGAAAAGTCTGTATCAACTGGTGTTGGCATGGACCAGGCAGGTCACCAGACCCGGTTCAGGAGCCGTTCTTGTCGCTGCTGTCGAGCAGGGCGAACTCGCGCCGCCAGTCGTCGAGGTCACGAAACTCGCGGTAGACCGAGGCGAACCGGATGTAGGCAACCGGGTCAACATCCCGCAACTTGTCCAGAACTCGTTCACCGATCCAGGTGGATGGCACCTCGTCCATCCCGCTGTCGAGCATCGCATTTTCGATGTCGCGGACGATACGGTCGATCTCCTCAACCGGTACCGGGCGCTTGGTCAACGCGATATGGAGTTTGTTCCGGAGTTTGCGCGGATCGAAACGCTCCCGCCGGCCGTCACGTTTGACGACGAACAGTTCGCGTTGTTCGGTGGTCTCATAGGTGGTGAAACGCCGGGAGCATTCCGCACACTCCCTGCGCCGGCGAATTTGCTCGCCATCACGAATGTCGCGGGAATCCAGGACCCGTGTGTCCCGTCCCCCACAATACGGACATCGCATCCGCTACCCTGTCTAACGGTGATACGTGAGGGGGCGCACCGAAGTGCGCCCCTGAATGAACGTGCTAGCGATCCCGCAGGAACCGGAGAATGGCAGGTTCTGCCCATTCATCGTCCGGCAAGACCGGAGTCCGGGCCGGCAACCCTGTGCCGGTTTCAGCCTGCTGCCGGGTGGTCCGGCGGTCAACTCCACTGCGTTGGCGCACAGACTTGCCACCCTGGAAGCCGGTTGCCACGAGGGTAATCGTGACATCGCGGCCGAGCGATTCGTCGATGCTGGTGCCGAAGATGATTTCGGAATCTTCGTCGGCAGCGTTGCGGATGACCTCGGCGGCCTCGTTGATCTCGGCGAGCGTGAGGTCGGTGCCACCGGTGACGTTGTAGAGAACACCGGTTGCGCCCTCGATGCTCATCTCGAGCAGCGGGCTCTCGATTGCATTGCGTGCAGCATCCACCGTGCGGTTCTCGCCGGAGCCACGGCCAATGGCCATGAGGGCAGAGCCGGCATCACGCATGATCGACTTCACATCAGCAAAGTCGAGGTTGATCATGCCAGGCTTGGTAATGAGATCCGAAATACCCTGAATACCCTGCCGGAGCACATCATCCGCGATGCGGAATGCTTCGGTGAACGGGGTCTTCGGGTCAACCAGGTGGATGAGGCGCTGGTTCGGAATTGAAATCAGCGCGTCTACATATTCCTTGAGGTTAGCGACCGATTCGTCGGCAACACGCCGGCGCCGGGCACCTTCAAAATCGAATGGCCGCGTGACGACGCCTACCGTCAACGCACCGGTCTCACGAGCCAGCTTGGCGACAATCGGTGAAGCACCGCTACCGGTGCCACCGCCCATGCCGGCGGTAATGAAGACCATATCGGCGCCACGAATTACCTCGGTGAGTGTATCGAGGCTCTCTTCAGCGGCACGTTCGCCGATTTCAGGCCGGCCTCCGGCGCCAAGACCCTTGGTGAGTTTGTCACCGATCCTGACCGATACCGGCGCCTGCGAGTTCAGCAGGGCCTGGCCATCGGTATTGACCACAATGAACTCAACACCTTCAACGTTGGCCTCGATCATGCGATTGACAGCGTTGCCACCACCGCCGCCGACGCCGATGACCTTGATCCGGGCGAAGTTCGGTGAAAATTCGTCGTCATGTAGCTCGAACATTGCTACTCCTTACCCTGACCCGGGACTTCCCCGACGGTCTGCTTATGCATCGGTGCGGGCCGGAATGAACTCGCGCATCCAGTTCCGCATGAACTGACCCCAATCACGTCCTCCTGACGGCTTTCGAGGATGCGTTTCTCTGCTCGCATCACTGTAGAGCGGTGTGTCGTTCCAACGTGATTGTTCATCGCTGTGGCCGTTCCCGGCTCGAACCGGTTCCGGGGGCCAGCCGCTTTCCTGCGAAGAATCGGCTGCCCAGGCCCCCCGGCTGGCGCAATAGCGCACCAGCCCGACTGAGGTAGCCGAGGCGGGATCGGCAATTGGCGGGAATCCTGCGCTGGGAAGAATCTCTCCGCGTCGTGCCGGCAACCCGAATACCTCGGAGGCGGCTTCCTCGATGCCTTTCAGATTGGAAGAGCCACCTGTAATGACAATACTGCCATGCCGCGAACCGTTATGTCCATCGGTCCGCATGGCAATTTCCTTTGCCTGTTGCAGGATCTGTTCCAATCTCGCCCCGGCAATTGCGCGAACAACATCTGCAGAGAGTGTTCCATCACGCGCCTGCCGCTGAATCCGCGCAATGCCCCGTGGCCCCCAATCCACCGGAACACGCGAGGACTCGCTGGATGTCGCAATACCATCCCGGCGCTTGAGCCGTTCGGCTGCTTCCAGCGAGATTTCGAGCACCGCCGCAATATCCTGCGTGAGATGGTGCCCACCGAGCGGGAACCCGGAAACGTCGTGCAGATCACCATCGATATACGAAGCAACGTCGGTTGTTGCCCCCCCGATATCGATCAGAACCACGCCCTGTTCCCGCTCTTCCTGGGTCAGGGCTGCTTCCCCCGCAGCAACCCCGCCCGGAACAAACGCATGCACCCGCATCCCCAGCGATGCTGCCGCCTGGCGGACCCCCTCCACCAGTTCGGACGTCACAGCGAAATCCCGGACGTAGACATCGAGGTCATTGGCATGCCGGCCAATTGGCGACCGGGTCGATTGCCCATGAACCGAAAAGCCCTGCACTACCCGGTGGATGGTTCGCAATCCCTCCGGGTCCTTGTCGTGCGCAGCCTCTATCGCCTTCTCAACGTCTCGATGATTGATTGGATACCCGGCATCCAGACGAACCTGGCCATGCCGTTCAATTGGTGCCATCTGCGCACCGGCGACGCTCACCACCAGATCCTGGATTGTCGATCCGGCCAGATGCCGGATTTCGTCGAGCGCCAGTCGCAATGCGCGTTCGAGGGCCTCAGGGTCGGCAATGCGGCCGCCCTTCATCCCGCCGGATGGTGAGCTGCCATGCCCCAGATAGGTGATCCGGCCCGACCGGTTGTAGAGCGCAACGGCGGAACTGAACTTGGTCGAGCCGATGTCGATTCCGACGATAAGCTGATCTGCCACGATCGTGTCCTCCGGAAAGCGCGGTACCCGCCGTCGAGCGATGGGCGTTCGCGTGTATAGCACAGTCCCTCGAGCCCGGCGGCCCGAACGATGAAATATGCGCGTACTATACCACAGTGTACGTACACTGTGTACCTACTCGAAGTATGGACGATCGGGTTCTCTGAGATCCAGTACCCTCCACGACAATGGAGCAGTACGCATCTCCTGGTAGATCACCAGCTTCCGGGGGAAGCGCTCGGGGCTGCCAAACATGACCAGCCGGTCATTGCGCAACTGAACGGTGAATCCGGTCTGCTGGTTCCAGGTAATCAGGTCAACTTCCGCCCCGAGTGTTTCCTCCAGCGCCGCGGCCGCCGCCACCAGTTCAGGATCGACGATGCTCCCCGGTTGCAGGTTGAGCGAGGTGCTTTCAACTCTCGGCAGTCCGTCCAACGTGCCGGTCTTCATCACCATGCCATTGGCATCCACCAGCACCTGTTCATTGCCGTTGGACCACACCAGCACCGGGACACGCTCGATAATCCGGATTTCCACTCTCGAGGGCAAAACCACCCGGACTTCCGCCTGCTGCACGTAAGGCAATGCCGCAACGCTCGACGCAATCCGGTCCGGTTCGACGCCGAACACCGATTCTCCGATCGCGCCCGCAGTGCGGGCGATCTCGATCGCGTCCCCGTGCTGCACGCCGCGCACCGAGACGTCGTTTACATCGTAGTCACCGGAAACCAGGAAACCATAGAGGAGGATACCGGCAGCCATCGCCAGCAGAAAGGCGGGTAACCGCCCGCTACGAGATGCCCGGCCAGACCAGCCGCGCAGTCCGCCGGAACTCGAAGGTGCACGATAGGCCGGACTAGTCTGCGTCGTGGAGGTCATCAAAGCGCTCGATTGCGAGTTCCACGAGACGGGTCACCAACTCCGGCAAGGGTAGTCCGGTTGCTTCCCAGAGCATGGGATACATGCTGATCGCCGTGAACCCCGGAATGGTATTCACCTCGTTCAGGAACACCTCTCCGGTCGACTCCCGGTAGAAGAAATCCACCCGTGCCATTCCCGCGCAATCCAGTGCCCGGAACGCTCGCACCGCCTGCTGGCGTACTTCTTCGGCAATCGCCTCGGGGATGTCGGCCGGAATGATGATCTCGGACGTGTCATCGACATACTTGGCCTCGTAGTCGTAGAACTCGTGACCGGCGACAATCTCGCCAACCACCGAGGCAATCGGTTCGTCATTGCCCAGAACCGACACTTCGAGTTCGCGGGCACGCGCCTCCTGCTCGACGATGATCTTGCGATCATGCCGGGCGGCCTCATCCATCGCCTCTGGCAGTTCGCCGGCATCATGCGCCTTCGAAACGCCGACACTGGAACCGAGATTGGCAGGCTTGACGAAGCACGGATAGCCAAGTTCGCGCTCAACATCCGCAGCAACGCGTTCCGGCATGAGACGCCACTCCTTGCGCAGCACCGTCAGCCACGGAACCTGGGGAATATCCGCCCGGGCCAGAATCTGTTTTGCGAGGGCCTTATCCATCGAGAGCGCCGATGCAGCAACACCCGCACCGACATAGGGCAACCCGGCCAGTTCGAACAAGCCCTGAACGGTGCCATCCTCACCCATCGGACCATGGAGCACCGGGAAAATGACATCAAGATCGCCTGCCCACGCCCCGGCCGGAACGACACCGTGCCGGTCATCGCTGCGGGCCTCGATCGAGAGTTTTTCGACCTCGTCAATCACCGCACCCCGGCCAGCAGGTTGCGAGCCATCTCCCAATGCAAACAGCGGCGATGAAGCCTGCAACTGCTGCATCGGATCACCGTCCGTCAGCCAGATACCCTGACGCGTGATACCGATCGGGACAACTTCATGCCCGGCAGATTGCAGCGCCTCCATAATGGTCAGGGCCGAGCGCAGCGAAACGTCATGCTCGGCAGACCGGCCCCCAAAGACGACGCCGACCCGGTACCGTCCGTTTCGCGATGCCATTTACCACTCACCAATCCGTTCGATTTCGGGATGCAGTTCGATGCCGGTTCGCTCCCGAACGGCCTTCTGGACAGCCGCGACCAGCGCCACAATATCTGCTGCGGTCGCCTTCTGGTCGTTCACAATGAAGTTTGCGTGTTTTTCAGAAACCACGGCCCCGCCCACGCGGGTGCCTTTCAGTCCGGTCTGCTCAATAACCAGACCGGAATAGGTTCCTTCAGGGTTCTTGAAGATCGAACCGGCGCAGGCGCCGGTTGGCTGGGTCGCGTGACGGTACTCGGCATGATGATCGGCCTGCGCCTTGAGTTCCTCGGCATCGCCAGGCGAAAACCTGAATGTTGCGTCCAGCACCACCATGTCGCGGGGATTTCCGGCTGCTTTGAGGCGCGTACGTCGATATTCCGGACTGAGCCATTCGCAGGTTTCCTCGCGGACCTCTCCGTTAGCGTCCACGATCCGCAGGCTCACCAGGTGGTCCTTGGTTTCCGTACCGTGCGCGCCGGCATTGTTCACGACAGCACCACCGATATTACCCGGAAGCCCGACTGCCCAGGTCATTCCGGCCCAACCGCGCTCGGCAGCGGTACGGGCAAACCAGTTGAGTGGTGCCGCCGCCGGCACCGTCACCAGTACGCCGCCCTCTTCCTCGACGACTTCGAGGTGCTCCCCGGCGTCCTTTCCGGTCATCCGCACGACCATTACCAGGCCACGGATACCCTGGTCCGCTACCAGCATGTTTGAACCACCGCCGAAGATGGTTACCGGGAGGCCCTGCTCCTGCGCCCATCTGAGCGCCAGCCGTATTTGTTCGAGTGAGGACACCCGTGTCAGGTAGTCGGCAGGACCGCCCACCCGGAAGGTGCTGTAGAGATCGCTACGGGCGTCTTTCTGGATCGAAATCTGCACATCGCCATCTGCAACGACGATCTGTTCTGCCTTGCCGCTTCGTGTGCGTCCGCTCATTTATATGCCTCCGCGAGGAGTCTCGCTGTACGGTAAATCGTCCCGGCGCCCATCACCAGGAGAACGTCGCCGGGTTGCGAACGGTCACGCACCACGCTTGCAGTATCTTCCGGGCTTCCGGCAACCTGCACGCTGGTGGTCATTTGCCGGGCAATGTCTGCCGAATAGATGCCCTGCTCGTTCGTCTCACGTGCCGGATAAATCTCTGCCAGCACCACCTCGTCTGCGCCGTCCAATGCAACTGCAAACGGTGTCTGCAATGCATGCGTCCGCGAGAAAGTATGCGGCTGAAACACGGCGAGAATTCGCCGTCCGGGATACCGGTCGCGCGCCGCGGCAATCGTCGCGGCAACCTCGGTTGGATGGTGGGCGTAATCATCCACCACCGTACGCTCCGGGCCATCCAGCAGCACCTCGAACCGCCGGCTGACGCCAACAAACCGGTTGATGTGCGGCACAACGACTGCCGGATCAACCTCCAATGCTGAAACAGCTGCCAGAAGTGCCAAGGCGTTGCTCACATTGTGCCTGCCAGGCACAGAGAGCCGCAACTCGAACGTTTGACCCTCCGGTGACCGTACGGTTGCAACGCCATCACGATACCCGGCAATTTGCCAGTCGCCGGTCTGCCAACCGAAGGTGACGATATTCCGGCCGGCAAGGTCGCGGGATGCCAGTTGTTTCGCACCGGGGTCTTCGGCGGAAACGACCAGTGTGCCACCAGGACGAATGCCGTCGGCAAACTGCTCAAACGCAGCAATAACATCATCCAGTGCTGGAAAAATATCCGGATGGTCATGCTCGATGTTGGTTACGATCGCGACCGAGGGCTCCAGCCAGAGAAACGACCAGTCATACTCGTCGGCTTCGACGACAAAGTGCGGGCCTTCTCCCAGGCGGGCATTGGTACGCAGACCGCTGACCGTCGCGCCAACGGCGAATGATGGCTGTAACCCGGCTGCATCCAGCGCAAACGCTGCCATGCCCGAGGTTGAGGACTTGCCATGAGAGCCGGCAACCGCCAGGCAGACCCGGGGATTCGCAAGCATTCCCAATGCCGCGGCCCGCTTCACCACTGTGATACCCCTGCGCCGGGCTTCAGCAATCTCCGGGTTGGTCTCACCCACCGCAGCGGTAGCAATGACCAGTTCGGCATCGCCAACATTGGCAGCATCATGCCCGATATGGACCGGGATGCCTTCAAGCACCAGTTCCTCGACGATCGGAGAATTGTTCATGTCCGAGCCGGTGACCTGATAGCCCTGGCTGGCCAGCATCCGGGCAAGGCCACTCACGCCAACCCCGCCAATGCCGATCAGGTGGAGACGGGCAGGCGGCGCGGGAAGCTGGATCGGCTCTCTCATTGCTGGCTCCCCATTCTGCTGGCCCGCCCGAACGTCTTGACTCCTTGTGGCGCACGCACCGGTGTTGGTAATGGCTCGGTATCAGCCTCAGTAGCCTGCTCCACCGGGTGCGCGACTCGCTGTTCAATCGTCTGGCGGGAGATGTTCAGCAGAATGCCAACAGCTGTCATCGACACAATCAGCGACGAGCCACCAGCCGAAATGAACGGCATCGGGATACCGGTAAGCGGCATGGCCGAAACAATGCCACCAATGTTGAACAGCGCCTGAAAGATCAACCAGGTGGTGATACCAACCGCAATCAGGGCACCAAACGCGTCCGGTGCACGACGGGCGACCCGATATCCCCGGATTGCCAGCGCGCAGAAAAGCATCAGCAAGAAGAAACAACCGGCCAGCCCCAGCTCCTCGCCAATGATCGCGAAGATGGCGTCGTTGTGCGGTGCTGGCAGCCAGGTGAATTTCTGACGACTGGCCCCCAACCCAAGCCCGAACAATCCGCCGGATCCCAGCGCCAGTTTCGCCTGGAAAACTTGCCAACCGAGGTTGCGGGCATCAGCATCAGGATCAAGAAAGACCAGCAACCGCTCACGCCGGTACGCCGAGGAGAGAGCCATTGTCAGGAAAAGTGATGCACCGACGAAAATAGACGCACCAAACTGCACCAGATTCGCGCCGGCAACAAAGAACATGGCCAGGCCAACGGTCCCAATCAGGATGCTGGTCCCCAGATCCGGCTCCATCATCACCAGACCGACCGTCATCCCAAGTACGACCGCAACCTGCAGGGTTCCGTAGGAGAACGAGCGGACGCGCTGCCCCTTGCCCGATAACCAGCTTGCCAGATAAATCACCAGCGCAAGCTTGGCAATCTCACTGGGCTGGAGCGAAAACGGTCCGATGAAAATCCACCGTTTGGCTCCGAACACGTCGGTTCCCAACCCCGGCACAAACACCAGTGCTGCCAGCAGGGCCGTTGCCGCGATCATCCCGTGCAGTGCCCATCGCCGATAGCGGTGGTAGTCAATCCTGGTCGCAACCAGCAATCCGACCAGACCGACACAGACATACATGCCCTGCTTGATCAGGTAGGACAGAGGGGATTCCTCGTTTTGCTGGGCAAGCCCGAATGTGGCCGAATAGACCATCACCAGCCCGAACATCACCAGGGTGATCAGAATCGCCAGCAACCACCAGTCGGGATCGTGGGTAATCGGTCCGGTGCTCGTACGCGGTTTGCGCCACAACTTTGTCATTGCTCATCCCCAATCAGGAGATGAACTGACCGGCGAAACTCGTCGCCGCGGTGGAACTCGTTGCGAAACATGCCGAAGCTTGCACAACCGGGTGAAAGCAGCACCACAGCGCCGGCTTCTGCAAGGTCCGCCGCATGCTGAACTGCCGGGGTCATTGCGTCGTACGGGCCATGCAGCCCAGCAAACTTATGCAGTTTCAGGAGCATCTGGAGTCCGGGTGTCGCTGTGCCGTCGAGCAGGATTACCTGGTCAGCGTGCTGCCGGATTGCATCGGCAAATGGCTCGAGATTTGCATTCTTGGAAGAACCGCCTGCAATGAGGATGATCTGCCGGCCGGCAAACGCTTCCAGCGCAGCGATCCCGGCAATCGGTGTGGTGGCTGTCGTGTCGTTGATCCAGGTTACACCATCGATCACCGCAACCGTCTCCAGACGGTTAGCAACCGGCGTACTGACGGACAGCCCGGCGCGAATCTCTGCCGGATCAACGCCTGCGGCCAGCGCAGCCGCCGAAGCAGCCAGCGCATTCACGAGGTTGTGCGTTCCCGGAATCCGCAATTGCTCGACCGCACCGAGATCTACTGGCTCTCCATCCCAACGCCCGGCGAACCGGTCACCATCGACCCAAAGAGCGAAATCTCCCTCAACCATTGATGAGCCCACAAGGACGCGGCGGGCAACGCTATCAGCAGTCAGGCGGTTTGCCGGATCGTCCCCGGCGGGCACGATCAACCAGTCTTCCGGACGCTGGTGCCGAGTGATCGACGCCTTGACCCCGGCGTACTCCTCAAGCGACCGGTAGCGGTCCAGATGATCTTCTGAAATGTTGGTCAACACAGCGATGTGGGGAGATAGCCCTTGTTCATCAAGCGCCTCTATCTGGAACGAAGAAAGTTCCAGAGCAACCGGGACATCCACCTCGACACCTGATAGCTGTCCAAGTGCGGTACGTCCCATATTGCCGGCAATCACCGCTGCGGGCCAACGCTGATGCAGGATATTGCCGAGGATCGAGGTCGTGGTCGTCTTTCCCTTCGTGCCGGTAACCCCGATGATCGGTGCACGGCAGAACCGGAAGAAGAGAGTCATCTCCATCTCGACCGAAATGCCGCGATTTCGGGCCAGTTCCAGCCAGGAAGACTCGCGCGGCACAGCCGGGTTGCGCACCACCAAATCGGCCCACTCGAAGTCAGCCTCGTCGTGGCGTCCCAGCGTGTAGGAGATATCCAGGTCGCCCAGTTCTGCAAGCGGCCCTGCCAGTTGCTCGGCAGTCTGGAGATCAGTCACCCGGACCTCGGCCCCGTACGTGGCAAGAAACCGGGCAACACCGAGGCCGCCCTGGTTGACACCCAACCCAAGCAGCAGCACCTTGACGCCGTTCAGATCGCCAGGCTGGTGGATCGCTGTCATCATCGCTAGACCAATGCCAATGCCACGCCAAAGAGGCCGGTAATCATGCTGATCAGCCAGAACCGCAACGTGATCTGGGTCTCCGACCAGCCTATCAGTTCAAAATGATGGTGAATCGGCGTCCGCCGGAAGAACCGTTTCCCGCCAGAGAGCTTGAAATAGGCCACCTGAATCATGACCGAGAGATTCTCCATCATGAATACGAAGCCGACGATCGGCAGGAGTAACCACTGCCCGGTCATAAATGCCGCGGTCGCCAGCGCCCCACCCAGCGCAAGTGAACCGGTATCACCCATAAATACCTGGGCCGGGTGAGCGTTGTACCAGAGGAAGCCGAACAGCGCGCCGACCATCATGAAGCAGAAGGTCACCACCGCGACCTGCCCCTGTAAGTAGGCGATGATGCCGTAGGCAACAAACGCAACAGCAGCCGTTCCACCAGCCAGCGTATCAAGACCATCGGTGAGGTTGACGGCATTTGCCGTGCCAACGATCACAAATACCGCAATCGGGATGTAGAACCAGCCAATGCTGTACTGCCCGAGAAAGGGAATGTAGACACTGGTCAGCCCCAGCGGGAAGTGCAGGATCAGCGCGGTAACAACCGCAAACAGCGTCAGCCACGCCATCTTGAACCGGGCGGTAATGCCCTGGGTTGCACCGCCGACGAGGTTCAGCTTGTCATCAACCCCGCCGAGGATGCCGCAGCCAATAAGCACACCAAGCGGCAAGAGCATCGAGAGCCGGCCATAGAGGTTGAAGACCAGGGTCAGGATGACGACGGTCAGAATGAAAATCACACCACCCATTGTCGGGGTGCCGGTCTTGACCTCATGGTGATCCTGGATTTCGATCCGGATCTGCTTGCCGATACCGTGAGCCTTGAGGAACTCGATGAACGGACGGCCAATGATCATGGCTACTGCGAAGGCAAGCCCCGAGAGCGCCATCGAAACGGCCAGATTGTCGTTCGCACCACTCGGCAAAATGGCCTGGCTGGTTGATTCGAGCATCAGGCGTCCACCCGCCCGGCTGCTATGCCAAGGTCACGGACAACGGTTTCCATTTTCAGGCCTCGCGAACCCTTCACCAGTATCAGGTCTCCCGGCTGGATCACCGCCTGAAGTGCGCTGACCAGTTCCGCCTTGTCGTCAAACGACGCGATTTGCAATGTTTCGGAGTGCAACCGGGCTTCATCGGCGATGATCCGGGCACGCGGCCCAAGAGTGAACAGCATATCGACGATATCGACCACCCGCCCGCCAACCAGACGGTGGCCCTCCTCCTCGAAATCACCCAGTTCCAGCATGTCGCCAAGCACCGCGATCTTCCGGGTTGCTTCCAGTTCCTCAAGCAGGGCCAGCGCCGCAAAGGATGATTTGGGATTCGAGTTGTAATGGTCGTCGAGGATCGTTGAGTTATTCATTCCCGGCGTCAGAATCAGCCGCAACTGGACATCCGGGCGGTCCAGCCCGGTCAGCATCTCGTCGAGGCCAACACCGAGTTCAAATCCGGCTGCCAGGCCCGCCAGCGCCGAATGAACACTGTGCAACCCCATCAACGGAATCTGCACCCGGTTTCGCTCGCCCTTGTAGATCAATGTGAACGACGTGCCGTCAGCTCCGCGACTCTCCAGATCGGTCGCCCGGATATCCGCCTGCGGGTCCAGACCGTAAAACACCACCCGGCAACGGGCATGTTCCGCCATGCCGCGCACCCGTTCGTCGTCGTAATTCAGGATGGCGAGTCCATCCTCCGGCAGCGCCTCCACCAGTTCCGTCTTGGTACGGGCGATTGCCTCCAGCGATCCCATCCGGGCGACATGAGAATGGGTCACATTGGTCACAATACCGATGCTCGGCCGGGCAATGGCTGCCAGACTGGTGATCTCACCAAATGCGTAGGCGCCACCCATTTCCAGCACAACAACGTCGGTGTCCGGGCCGATATCCAGCACGCTGAGCGGCAGGCCGATCTCGTTGTTGTAGTTGCCCTTGCTATAAAGGACGCGATAGCGCTCACCGAGCATTGCCGCGACCACCTGCTTGGTGCTGGTTTTGCCAATGCTCCCGGTAATGCCGATCAGCGGAATATCAAACCGGCCACGCCACCAGGTTGCCAGCTGCTGCAAGGAAGTCAGCGGGTCCTCAACCACAATGTATGGAACGCGTTGAACGGATTGCGAATCCGCCCATTCCTTTCTGACCAGCGCGGCAACCGCACCGCGTTCGACCGCCTGCGGGATGAAATCGTGCCCATCAAATACTTCCCCCTGGATGGCCACAAAAAGGTCGCCATCTTCGACCGCACGGGAATCATGGATGACACGCTGAAAGACAAAATCGTGGGCCAGGTTTCCGGAAAGTGTTCCTCCGGTTCCTTCAAGCACCTCTCGCAAGCTGATCATTGCGCCTCCGTCGGTGGAATCCCGTAGAGCTTGAACAAGCGATTGAACACCTCGGCCAGTGCCGGTGCGGCAACCGTTTCGCCCCACGGCGATTCCTTGGGCCAGTCAATCTTTACCAGCACCGTGAACTGCGGGTCCTCGACCGGACCAAACCCGACGATCGAGGCGATGGTTGCATCATCAATATAGCCACCATCCGGAGACGGAATCTGGGCCGTTCCCGTCTTGGCACCGATTTCGTAGCCGGGAACATAGGCAAATGTACCGGTATTCTGCTTGACGACCTCGCTCATCATCTCCCGGAGAATCGCCGATGTCTCTTCAGAAATCACCTGGCGCACCACCTGCGGGCTGATCACAATCGTCTCATCCTCGCCCCGGATTTCCTGTACCAGGTATGGCTGCATCAGATTGCCGCCGTTGATTACCGCCGAGACCGCATTGATCAATTGAACCGGTGTTACCGCGATGCCCTGACCAAACGCGTTCGTGAAGAACAGCGTCGGGTTCCAGTCCGGCAACCACGGACCGGTGAGGATGCCATATTCCTCGCCCTGGACGTCGATACCCGTCTCGCGACCGAAGCCAAACTCCATCAGGCGCTCGTAGAATGTTTCCTGACCGATTCGTTCCGCGACGAAAATCGCACCGAGGTTGGACGAGTGGATCAGCACCTCGGTCATCGTCTCCTCGCCCCAGACACGGCCATTCGAGTTGGTAATTGGCGGGTGGTTCGGCACTTCCCGGTAGCCAGGTGCGTCGTAATGGATCGTGTCCGGGGTAACCACACCATCGTCAATGCCAATTGCCATCACGATTGTCTTGAATGTCGAGCCAGGTTCGTAGATCGCCGAGACCGCCGGGTTGGCGAAGACCGAAATATCATCCTCTTCGTCGAAGGCGTTCGGGTCAAACGATGGCCAACTGGCCATGCCGAGAATGGCACCGGTGTTCGGGTCCTGGACAATGATCGTCCCGCCGGCAGCGTCCTGCTCGGCAATCGTCTCAGCCAGCACCTCCTCAAGGATCTTCTGGACGGCACTATCAATCGTCAGTACCAGATCAGATCCGTCTACCGGCGCATCCCAGGTGCTTTGCGAGAGGGCAATGACGTTGCCCATGCCGTCGCGTTCGCCAACGATCTTGCCCGGCTCTCCGCCGACGACATCGTCGTACCAGCCCTCGATGCCGTAGTTCCCCTCGTGGTCGTAGTTGGCAAACCCCAGAACGTGCGCAAGGAAGTCGCCGGACGGATAGGCACGCCGTGGCTCGAGGTCGATAACAATCCCCTCGATATCCATCTCCTCGATGGCAGCCGTTGCTTCCGGTGACAGTCGCCGGGCGAGCAACACCCACTCCAGCCCCGGTTCGTTCAGCGCGGATTCGATGTCCTCAACCGTCCGGCCAACCAGCGGGGAGAGCCGGGTGGCAACATCATGCTTGTCCTCGATCATCGAGATGATTGCGGAAACCCGGCCCGCGGGGACGTTTGTCGCCAGCCGCACGCCGTTGGCATCAAGAATGTCGCCCCGGCGGGCCGGTACATCGCTTTCGCGGAAGCGCTCGGCAACCGCCTGCTCGCCGATCTCGCTGGAATGGACGACCTGAATCCGGAAGACCTCGACCACGATGTAGCCGAAGAGCAGAACAAACACTCCCAGCAACGCCTGGATACGCAACGGCGACAGGCGATGCCCGCCCTGGCTATTCACCGGCTTGTCCTGTCGAAGGGGCGACCGCTACCGAGGAACCGGTCATGCCCCGCCAGATGCGTTCGAGCAACCCCGGTTCCTCTACCTGCACCGGTTCAATCAGCGGCAACCGGTCATTCTCCGGCCGAGGCACGGTGAGAAAGATGTATTCGGTGGCTTCCTGCATCCCGAGTTGACCAACCGCGATCTCCTCGATCCGGTTGAGCGCCTCGTATTCTGCCAGTTGGTAGTTCAACGCCTCATTGCGATTGGCCAGATCGGTACGCTCTGCCTGGAGGCGGCTCATTTCGTAGCCAAGACCGGCAACATGATTGGTCTGCACCAGATAGAGCAAACCGACTGCGCCAACCAGCACAGCGACGATGATGTAGATAATGGCTGAACTCACCCGGCCCCGTG
This sequence comes from uncultured Thermomicrobiales bacterium, assembly GCA_964462545.1. Classification (GTDB taxonomy): domain Bacteria; phylum Chloroflexota; class Chloroflexia; order Thermomicrobiales; family CFX8; genus CAYWXR01. The sequence goes on along the minus strand of CAYWXR010000013.1, from coordinate 53,265 downwards.
GCTGCTCTGGAGCAGGTTTTCCATAGCGGCGGACACGCGGCGGTGGGGCGGTCCGGCGTTCTTCACTTCCCGGAGGACTCGAGATACTCATGGCAATCGCTCGGCAATCCGCACGATGGCACTCCGGGCGCGAGGGTTTGTTGCTACTTCAGAAGGCGATGGTTTCACGGCTCGTCCGATGATTCTCAGTGTTGGTTTCCTGCCACAAACGCAGACCGGTATCTCCGGAGGGCAGATGCACCCCCGCTGTTCGGTTGCGAAAAACTCCTTGACGATCCGGTCCTCAATTGAATGAAACGAGATAACAACGAACCGGCCGCCCGGTTTCAGAAGGTCCAGTCCTGCCCGTAACCCGCGTTCAAGTTCCTGCAGTTCGCCGTTGACAGCGATGCGCAATGCCTGAAATACCCGGGTGGCCGGATGGGTACGCGCACCACGACGTCCGCCGAGTGCAGTTTCAACGATTGACGCCAACCGGTCGGTGGTCGTAATCGGTTCCTGCTCACGTTCACGGGCAATAGCGCGGGCAATGCGTCGCGAGTTGCGTTCGTCGGCATAGCGATAGAAGATGTCTGCAAGTTGATCGGGATCGAGGGTGTTGACGAGGTCGGCTGCTGTCTGGCCGGTGGACTGGTCAAACCGCATGTCGAGCGGACCACTGGCCTGGAAACTGAATCCGCGTTCGGGGTCATCCATCTGGAGCGATGAAAAGCCCAGGTCCAGCAGAATGGCATCAACCGCACTGACACCCACCAGGCTGGCAAAGCGCTTCATATCTGCATAACTACCGTGGAAGAAATGCCCGGGAATGGCGGATTCCATGAAGCGGATGCCTGCACCGGCGTCGCGGTCAATTGCCAGCAAACGCCCATCCGGTGCAATCCGTTCAGCGATCATCCGGGCATGTCCTCCGCCGCCGAAGGTACCATCGACCACGGTCATTCCCGGCGAAAGCTGGAGACCATGAAGCACCTCATCCGCCATCACCGGAAGATGGACGGATGCGGCCGAGGATGGATTGGATGATTCCATGGCCATCAACACGCTCAACAATTACATTCCGGTTTTGCCGTCAGACAACCCTAGATAAGGTCTGCCAGCCGCTCGGCAACCGATGCGCCTTCCCGGTCCATGCTGGTCGCCTGTTGCTCCCAGGTCGACGGGGACCAGATCTCGATGAAGGTGTGGACTCCCACAACCACAGCTTCACGTTCGATCGACGCATATTGGCGGAGTTCCGCCGGAACAAGCACTCTTCCCTGTTTGTCGAGTTGCATGTCGACGGCATCGGCGAACAGCATTCGACGCAGGGTCCGGACATCAGGGTCGCTGATCGACAACGAGGCAACCCGCTCGGCGAGCGGCAGCCATGCATCCATCGGATAGACCAGCAGGCAGGGATCAAACCCGCGGGTGATTACCACCCCGTCAGCGAGTTTGTCCCGGAAACGTGCCGGCAGCGCCAGTCGTCCCTTGGCATCCAGATTGTGGTTATGTCGCCCAAGAAACATCGGTGCTCCGCTATCTCCGGGAAGTCAATGGCGCCGTTGTTATCCACAACATGCCCCACTTATCCCCACAACACCCCACCGTTATCCACAGTATAGCGGTTTCAGGGTGTACGTACAACCCTGCGACGACTATTCCGGAGTGTCAGTCGAGTGGTGATGAACGATCAGGGAGTCTGCTGAAGAGGAGACAAACGCACCTGGCATGACATCAACCAGGAAGGAAATCATTGCGATGCACCAGGTACCGAGCGAACGCCGTTTGGATGCATGCGACGCCAGGATCACTCACGATCGTTTTCCTGTCATCCCGACCGGAGTGGAGGGATCTCGACCGACGAGAGGTATGACGCACGTCGTCGCATCCCCCGGTTACGCCCCGGACGACGGTTTGAACAGTGTCACTTCTGATCGACCATTCCTGCACTGGAAGGCGGACACAGTGCAATGCGCCACTACCTCTATGGGGAAGAGTGGCGACGGTCGATCGTCATCCCGAACGGAGTGAGGGGTCCGGTTCCTGAGAGGACGGATCCCTCACTCCGTTCAGGATGCAAACCAACGTCGGTTCCTCTTGCTGGGCGCCTATGGAGTTGCCGGCGGACGCATCGCAATGCGCCCTTACCCTTCCGGGGAGTCTCCGATCACGGCGAGCAGGGCGCCGGTCTTGACTGCCTGGCCGGGGGCGACCTCGATTGACGTGATCACGCCATCACGGTGGGCGGTGATCTCGTTCTCCATCTTCATCGCCTCGATGATGCAAACCAGTTGCCCGGCAGATACCGCCTGGCCCGGTTCAACAGCAATCGACAGCACCGTTCCCTGAATTGGGCTCTTCAGATCGTTGCCGGCGGGTGCATTGACGGTCGCCGACGACCGGCTTCCGGTAGCCCGGCGCACCGGAGATTTCGCGGCACTGCCACCACCACTCCAACCGGACGGCACAACTACCCGGTACGGACGCCCGTCCACCCGGACAACGATTTCCTCACCATCATCTTCTGCATCGGCCACAGGATCAAACGGTGTAATGCGTTCCGGAAGTCCGCTGCGTTCCAGATACCCGGTGTCGTAACTACCGCTCACAAACTCGGGAGTCCGTAACAGAGCCTTGAACAGCGGGATCGTGGTGGCAACACCATCGACCGTAAAGTCATCCAGCGCCCTGCTCAGGCGAGAAAGGGCCTCGTTCCGGTCACGGCCACGGACAATCAGTTTGGCGATCAGGTTGTCAAACCGTGGATCAACCTCGCCACCAGCCTCGAAACCAGTATCTACCCGGACTCCAAAGCCGGATGGTGGGCTGAACGAAAGGAGCTTTCCAGGCGTCGGAGCGAATCCTCTCCCCGGGTCCTCGGCATTGACTCGCACCTCGATAGCGTGCCCCAGCAGCGCCGGACGCTGGTTGAACGAAAGTGGCAAACCGGCCGCGACCCGGATTTGCTCACGCACGATGTCGATTCCGGTCACCTCTTCCGTTACCGGATGCTCGACCTGGACGCGGGTATTCATTTCGAGGAAATAGAACTCGCTGCCATGCACCAGGAACTCGACGGTGCCGGCACCGGTATAGCCGACCGCACGCGCCAGACGTTCGGCAGTGTCATTCATCGCAGCGCGCATGGCTTCATCGAGCGCCGGAGATGGGCTCTCCTCTACCAGTTTCTGGTGACGTCGCTGGATGGAGCAATCGCGCTCGCCCATCCCGAAGACGTTGCCGTGGGTATCGGCCATCACCTGAATTTCGACATGTCGAGGCTGGTCGAGATAGCGTTCAACGTAGACTGTCGGATCGTTGAAATAGCGCTGGGCCTCACCGCTGGCAGCAGCCCAGGCATCCTCGATCTCTTCGGCAGACCGTGCGACCCGGAAACCTCGTCCACCACCGCCGGCACTGGCCTTCAGCGCGAGTGGATAGCCATGCTGCTCGCCGAACGCTTTCGCCCCGGCCGCATCCACGGGGCCATCACTGCCCGGCACCAGCGGCACGCCGGCCTGCACGGCAATCTCGCGGGCACGAACCTTGTCACCCATTGCATGAATAGCTGACGCCGGTGGCCCGATGAAGATAAACCCTGCCGCTTCACAATCCATAGCAAACTGGCTGTTCTCCGCCAGAAATCCGTAGCCTGGGTGAATGGCGTCTGCCCCGGCTTCGGTAGCCGCCCGCAGGATGGCAGCACTATCGAGGTATGGCAGCGGTTGGTCGGATACCAGGGTCACCGACTGGTCGGCATAGCGGCTATGGACCGGATCACCCTCGTCGGCGCTTACGACCGCGATTGTGCATAAGCCTTCTTCCTTGCACGCTCGCATGATCCGCAAGGCAATCTCGCCACGGTTGGCGACAAGCACCGACTTGATTGGTCTGGTTATCTGCTTCATCAACGCCTGCTATCTCTTCAATCCGTCTTGCCAGCGGCCACTGCCACGCCCCGACCACGTCCGCCGGGGGCGCGCTGCCTGTGCCCACGTCGAGCCGGTTTCTGTGTCCTGTTTCGCACGCTGCCGGGAAACCAGTGCGGCGGTAATCACTGCAATGACCTCCGGGCGCGCCGGCCCGATCACCCGGATCTTCTTCTCCGTCACAGCGGGATATTCCCATGCTTGCGATCCGGCCGCTGCTCGCGCTTGTGGCGCAACATTTCGAGCGACCGGATGAGACGCTTCCGGGTCTCGCGGGGCTGGATGACCGCCTCGATGTGTCCCCGTCCCGCCGCCTGGTACGGCGTCGCAAAGAGGTGCTTGTATTCGGCGATCAATTCCTGCTCGCGCTCGGTCGGATTCGCAGCGGTCGCGATCTCCCGCCGGAAGATGAGGCGCACCGCCGCATCGGAGCCCATCACGGCAATCTCGGCAGTCGGCCAGGCAAAGGAGACATCCGAACGGATCGACCGCGAACTCATCACGACATAGGCCCCGCCATACGCCTTGCGGGTAATGACCGTCATCTTCGGGACAGTCGCTTCGCAGTAGGCATAGAGCAATTTGGACCCGTGCCGGATGATGCCGTTGTGCTCCTGATCGATGCCCGGCAGGAACCCGGGCACATCAACAAAGGTCAGCAACGGGATGTTGAAGGCATCGCAAAACCGCACAAACCGGGCAGCTTTCGTTGAGGCATCGATGTCGAGCGTGCCGGCCAGCACCTTTGGCTGGTTGGCAACCACACCGATCGTTCGACCGCCAAGGCGGCTGAACCCGATGATGATGTTCCGGGCCCAGAGTGGCTGCACCTCCAGGAACGCCCCGTCATCGACAATCCTGGAAATGACGTCGTGCATGTCGTAGGGCTGGTTCGGATTCGGCGGGATGATGCTGTCCAGTTCGTGCAGTTCCTCGTCCGGATCACCATCAAATCCGAATTCCGGCGCGTCCTCGATGTTATTTGAAGGCAGGAATGACAGCAGGTCGCGCACCATCTCGAACAGCTCGGACTCGTCCGGCGCGACAAAATGCGCCACACCGGAAACCGAGTTATGGGTCATCGCGCCGCCCAGTTCCTCGTGGGTGATCTCCTCGCCGGTAACGGTCTTGATGACATCCGGACCGGTAATGAACATTTGCGAGATGTCCTGCGCCATGAAGACGAAGTCAGTCATCGCTGGCGAATAGACTGCTCCACCGGCGCATGGGCCAGCAATGATCGAAATCTGCGGAACAACACCACTTGCCTGGACATTGCGCCAGAAGACCTCGCCATACCCGGCCAGCCCCTCAACGCCTTCCTGGATGCGTGCCCCGGCGGAATCGTTGATCCCGATCACCGGACAACCGATGCGCAGGGCCATGTCCATAATCTTGACCTTCTTGTTGGCGAACGCCTCACCGAGCGATCCGCCGAAGGCCGTGAAATCGTGCGAGAAGATGGCGACTTCGCGGCCATCCACCCTGCCGATGCCGGTGATGACGCCGTCGCCAATCGGGTGGCGGGCATCCAGCCCACCGAACGTTGCCCGGTGCTGGACCAGACCATCCAGTTCAAGGAAGGAACCGGGGTCAACCAGTTTGTCGATTCGCTGGCGGGCCGAGAGCTTCCCGCGCCGGGATTGCCGCTCAATCGCCGCTGCTTCCTGCGCTGCGATTTCGTCCAGCTTCTTGCGGAACAACTCATGCGGGCCACCATTCAGCCCGGCGGCCGGTTTCGTTTCGTCTATCGCCAATCCAGTATCCCCTCGGTTAGAACGCCGGCCGGTATTCGCCCCAGACGTCGCGCAGGGCATTGCAGATCTGGCCCAGCGTTGCGCCGGCCAGCAATGCCACTTTCATCACCTCAAGCATGTTGGTATCGCCCTCGGCTGCCGATCGCACGGCCGCCAGTGCCGACTGGACTGCTTCAGCGTCCTGGGCTTCCTTGTAGGCCCGCGTCCGGGCAATCTGCCGCTTTACCTGTTCCTGGTCGATATGGTGCAGCGGCACTTCGGTTTCGTGCTCATCGCGCTGGAAGTTCACACCGACAATCCGGATTTCGCCCGTCTCCAGCCGCTTCTCCCACTCGAACGCACTCTCGGCAATCTCATCCTGAATGAATCCGCGTTCGATGGCAGCAACCGCACCGCCCTCTTCTTCGACCCGTTCCATCAACTCGAACGCGCGACGCTCGATTTCATCGGTGAGGGCCTCGACGGCATAGGAGCCGGCAAACGGGTCAACCGTATCGGCCACGCCGGATTCGTAGGCAATGATCTGCTGGGTGCGCAACGCCAGCGTCGCCGCCTGCTCGGTCGGCAATGAAAGGGCCTCATCGTATCCATTGGTGTGCAACGACTGGGTGCCACCGAGCACCGCGCTCAGCGCCTGTAATGTGGTGCGGACGACGTTGTTCAGTGGTTGTTGGGCAGTCAATGAAGACCCGGCTGTCTGGGTGTGGAAACGTAGCATCAGCGAGCGCGGGTTCTTCGCCCCGAACCGCTCGGACATGATCTTTGCCCACATCCTGCGAGCCGCCCGGAACTTCGCCACCTCTTCGAGGAAGTTGGAATGTGCGTTGAAGAAGAAGGAGAGCCGTGGTCCAAAGGTATCCACGTCCAACCCGGCATCCAGCGCCGCCTGGACGTAGGCCACGCCGTTGCTCAGCGTAAAGGCCACTTCCTGGACAGCCGTCGAACCTGCCTCGCGGATGTGATAGCCACTGATCGAAATCGTGTTCCAGCGTGGAATATTGGTAGCGCAGTAGCTGAAGGTATCAGTTACCAGGCGCATCGAGGGCCGCGGCGGGAAGATGAAGGTTCCTCGTGCGGCGTATTCCTTGAGAATGTCGTTCTGGATGGTGCCGCCCAGTCGCGAGACATCCGCCCCGCGCTCCTCGGCAACGATGGCATACATCAGCAGCAGTAGCGACGCCGGGGCATTGATCGTCATCGAGGTGGTTACCTCGTCGAGGGCAATGCCGTCAGTCAGCCGGCGCATATCGTCGAGGGTGCTGATCGAAACCCCAACCAGTCCAACCTCTGCCTGGGCACGTTCATCGTCTGCGTCCAGCCCAAGCTGGGTCGGCAGGTCGAACGCACAGCTCAATCCTGTCTGGCCACGGGCCAGAAGCAATTTGAAGCGTTCGTTGGTCTCTTCTGCCGATGAGAAGCCGGCATACTGGCGCATGGTCCAGAGCCGGTCACGGTACATACCGGGGTACACACCACGGGTGTAGGGATACTCGCCGGCGTCCGGTTCCGGTGGACGGCCGGTATCACGATAGATTGGTTCAACAGGAATGCCGGATGTCGTTTCACGCGCTTGCGGTGCGACGTCCTGCGCGGTCATGGCTGCCTCGCCTTCCTCGACCTGCTCAGTTAGTGTCGCCCGTCATTGTACTGTCTCGCTGAACCAACTCGGTGAGCACCCCGGCACACGCACGCGGATGAATGAACGCAACCCGCCAGTTATGCAACCCGATCCGCGAGGTCGTGTCGATCAGTTCCACTCCCGCTTCGGCCAGACTGGCCAGCGTCGCATCAATGTCATCAACCAGGTAGGCAACATGGTGCATACCTTCACCACGTGAATCAAGGAAGCGCCCCAGCGGGGAGTCGTGGTCCAGTGGCGTTACCAGTTCGATCCAGCTATCGCCGGCCCGCATGGCAATGGCAGCAATGTTCTGACTTTCGACTCGCTCGATCTCTCCCGGGATGAACCCCATCGCCCGGTACTTATCCGCTGCGGCCTCCAGGTCAGAAACAATGATCCCGATATGATGAATCGGTCCGATTGCAGACACCGACGTTATCCCTTCAATACCTGTCCGATATCCCGGTGAAACGATGCCATTTCTCCCCCGAAAACGGGGTGCCCGGGAGCGTGTAGAGGAAAACATGCAGGGCTGGATACGACAAGGGAGAGGCCCCGCCTCTCCCTTGTGAGTGCTGATCGTATTGGATCGGGCCTATGCCTGTGAATCACCCCGCCAGCTGCCGTGGAAATACTCTTCAAGAATCCGGTTGGCAACCGGACCGGCAAACTGGGAACCTGCGCCTCCGGTCACAATCAGCACTGCAACACAGATTTCCGGGTTGTCGTACGGCCCGAATGCCGTAAACCAGGCGTGCGACTTCGCGTAGCGCCCATCGACGGCGATACCGTATTCGGCCGTACCACTCTTGCCGGCAATTGGCGGATCGGTAACCGTGATAATGCCGTGCCCGGTGCCACTGGGATCAGTAATCGTCCTGCGCATGCCCTCTCGCACAATGTCGATGAACTTCGGGTCAATCTGGAGTTCCCGCAACAGCTTCGGCGGGTACTCCCGGACCACGGTGCCATCCTCACGAGTGAGCGCCTTGATCAGACGGGGTCGATAGAGCGAACCACCATTGGCGATTGCCGCTGTAGCATTCAGCATCTGGATTGGAGTGTTCAACAGGTGGCCCTGACCGATGGAAACGTTGATCGTGTCACCAATGGACCAGTTCTCACCGAGTTCCCGGAGCAACCACTCATCGTCCGGCACAACACCCTCTGCCTCGCCGGAAAGCTCAATGCCGGTCCGCTGGCCGTAGCCGAACACCTCACGCAAATACCGCGCGAGTTCAGCAATACCCATGCCGCGGAAGTAGTGTCGGGTCGGATCGCCTGGGTTGTAGTAGTGCACATCGTCAGCGTTCGGCGGTGCGTCTTCCGGCTGACCACCCTTGGCACCGACGTTGTAATAGAAGATGTCACAGGACTCGGAAAGACTTTGGTAGACGTCCACCTCACCGTGACCTTGCGGCACCCAGCAAACGTAGTCGTTGCCCTGGCTCTCATCCCAGGTCCAGGGAACCCGCATCCTGCCGAAACATTCGAACTTGTCCTCCGGCGTGATCGTGCCGGATTGCAGGGCAGCACAGGCGATCAGCGGCTTGATGACCGAGCCGGGCGCATAGAGTCCCGAAATGGCACGGTTCAGCAACGGCTGGAAGTTGTCGGTTTCCCGTTCCTTGCCCTCTTCATCAACGTTCAGGTACTCCCGGTACTTTTCTTCCGAGATGCCACCAATGAAGTCCCGGTTATCAAAGGTCGGCAACGAAACCATGGCCATGATCTCCCCGTTCTGAGGATTCATCGCCATCGCCACGCCCGCGCCGACGCGCTCGCGGCCTTCCTTGATCGCTTCCCGGTCGGCATGCTCGATGCCTTCCTTCAGCGCCAGGGCGACGGCTCGCTGGAACTGCTGGTCGATGGTCAACTGGACACTCAGACCGGAGACCGGATTGCGGCGTTCGTCCATGAGCTCGAAGCGTTCAACACCGGCCGAGTCGACCTGAACCCAACGTCCGCCCTTGGTACCACGAAGTTCCTGTTCGAGTGCTTCCTCGACACCACCGCGCCCGACGTTGTCGTCCTGATCGTAAATGCGCGTACCGGTGGCAGTGGTGGCGGCGTTGTACTCCTCTTCGGAGATCGGCCCGACGTAGCCCAGCACGTGGGAAAACTCGACCCCGCCCGGATACTGACGGATCAGTTCGTCATCGTCCACCATAACGCCCGGCAGTCGCAACGCATTGGCCGCCACCGTCATGGCCGTATCCCGGTCGACATCCCGCTTCACAATGACCGGAAGCTCGGAGTAACCATGAATCGTCAGCGCATAGTCCAGCATTGAGAGCGTGACCACACCTGGAACATCCTTGAGGTTGGTCGCCATTTCATGGGCAGCGGCCTCTTCCAGGTCGAGTTTGATCGGCACCAGAATGACATTCTTCCGGGTGATCTGGAAGAGCAACTGCTCCTGGTCGATGCCGACCTTCCCGGCAACGGCGCCGCAAATCGCTGCCTCGGAACCAATCGGCACCTTGGCACGATCAAGTGCAACGGCATGCCCGAGGTTCAGGGTGGCAGCCAGTGTCTCCAGAACGTGCTCACGCTCTGCTGCATCAGCGGGCAACTGATTCGGCGAGATTCTCACCGTCCAGCTACGCCGGTTTTCGGCGAGGGGGCGACCTGCCCGGTCGACAATTCGTCCACGGGCAGCTTTCAATCGCTCAAAGCGGAGCGAATTGCCTTCCTGGACATCCTCGTAGGTGGTGCCTTCAACAATTTGCATCTGCCAGAGCTTGGCACCCAGCGCAACAAAACTGGCAGCGACCGCTCCCCGGACCAGCAGCAACCGGCGAGACAGAGTGATCTCGTCGCCGCCGTCCCTGGGTCGTCTCCGGCGTTCGCCGGGTTTTGCCATCTCCAGCCGGCGCTTCTTACGAAACACGCTTGGGTATCCACCGATCCATAATCAGAACAAATCCATACACCAACGGTACGAGCAGGACATTCAGCAATGCCGCAAGGATGGCCAGCCGTACTTCCGCCGGCATGAGCACGACGTCGCCCGTCAGTACCCGTACCAGCATTTCAACGATACGATATGCCAGCGTCGCACCAATGACGGCGACTGCAGGCAGCACCAGCCCGGAGCGAAACAACCTGCCCTGGGAAACCCCGCCAATAACAGCCACCACCAGCAGTGGCAACACATGGGTTCCCAACATGTCCAGCGTCAGGAAGTCAAGCCAGAGGCCCAATCCGAACGCCCAGATCACGCCTTCCCGGACACCACGCGAGGAACTCCAGACCAGCAACAGCACCAGAGCGACATCCGGAACGATGGTCAGCACGTTTGCTGCCGGCACGAACGTCGCCTGCAACAGCGCAACGGACATCAGGCAGATCGCAAACAGGAACCTGTCCATGTCAGCCCGCACCTCGAGTCGAGCAGTGGCCGGTCACCTGATCAGGCACCGGCGTTCAGTACCCGTTTCACCTGGCCCTCGGCATGCGGAATCCCCGATTGCATCAGGGCCTCAGCGTATGCCTCGTGGTCGTAGGCAATCCGGTGATGCTCCAGCGACCAACCGCTGCCGTCATCAGTTGCAATCATGAAGCAGGGGCGATGGTCACCATCGAACGGCAATCCAACCGCACCGACACAGCCTACCGTTCCGGCCGGCGTATCGCGCAGCCACGCGTAATGAATGTGGCCGTAGAGATAAACCGAAGCGCCGGTTTCGGCAAAGAATGGCATGAACACTTCGTCGGGATCATCCGGCCCTTGTACCGGATGGGTGCTGGTCGGGGTTGAGTGCGCAAAAACCAACTTCTGGCCACTCGGTCCGTCAACCGTCCAGGTCAGTGGACGCGTTCCCAGAAACTCCAGATCATCTTCCGACAGGTGTCCGGCGTTCCAGAGCAGCTGATCCTTGACTATCTGATTCGGCAAACCACTTGGCGGGTAGTTCGTCGCGGGAATACGGCCTTCGGTTGCAAGGTCAACGAGCCACTCGTCACTGTTGCCTCGCACCAGGTTCCAACCGGCCTGCCAGAGAAACTCCATGACCTCTTTCGGGAACGCACCGCCCGAGATGTAATCACCACCACCGATAATCTGGTCGAACGGACCATGCTCGTTCAGAGCAGCCGCCACTGCATCCAGCGCCATCATGTTGCCGTGAACATCTGAAACGATCGCGATGCGGAGTGGTTCTGTCATGTCATCCCCGATCCCTTAACGCGCCAGTTGAGCAGCACGACGGATCACCTGTTCGTGCGCCCGGCGTTCGATACGGTCATCAATCGGTGCGAGGTCTGCCCGGCCATATTTGCGCTCCAGTGCCGCAGACAGCAGCCAGTCGGTCACAACGGGGTTCTTCGGTAACAATGCTCCGTGCAGGTAGCAACCAATCGCATTGAGATAGCGTGCGCCGCCTACTCCGTCGACGCCATTATCGCCGCGTCCGACCCGCACCTTCCCGAGAGAATGGACCCCTTCGCGGTGGAAGGTCAGCCCGGAATGGTTCTCGAACCCGACAAGTTCTCCGAACTCTTCCGAATCGACCACTACATTGCCGATGAAGCGTTCCCTACCGGCCTCGCTCACCACATTCAGGGCGCCGATGCCGGGAAGATCCGGTTCTCCATGCGGACGGTAATAATGTCCGAGCAACTGGTAGCCACCACAAATGGCAAGAATCGGTGTGCCATCCTCGATGGCAGCCTTGAGGTTGCGGCCCTTTTCGCCCACCAGGTCAGCGGCCACCGCAATTTGCTCGCGGTCCTGCCCACCACCCCAGAAATAGAGGTCCATCCCGCCAGCGGGAATCGGTTCGCCGAGTCCAATGGTGACAACCTCAACGGCGATGCCGCGCCATTCGGCACGCCGGGTGAGTGCCAGCACATTGCCCCGGTCGCCGTAAATATTCATTTCGTGGCCGTAGAGCCAGCCGATCCTGAGTTCCATGCTGTGCGGCCTTTCCGGCTTTCACTGCTTCCAGAATTCGGCGGTAACACCTGTCTCTGCCAGTGCGCGACGCAACTGTAACATTGCTGTATATGTCAACAGCACAAAGACGTTCTCGCCTTCGGGGATAACCTCCGGCAACTTGCGTACGACATCAGCAAAGTCGAGATCGAGCAGACGGGTATCAAGCCGTGAATCCGGCAACCCGGCGTACTTCATCCGGACAGCCAGGTCATCTCCCCGAATCCCGGCCGGCAAAATCTTCCCGCTGTGCGGCTCACTGGCGAGTGCCTCGAAATCAACATCCCACAGCCAGGAGACATCCGTGCCGTCTGCGTAGAGATCGTTGATACCGATGATAACCGGGCCGGTTACCGGCTCGGTCGTCAGCATCCGGATTACCTCATTGAAGCCTACCGGGTTCTTCGAGAGCGCCAGCGTCAGGTGCCGCCCCTGGTAGTTGATCTTCTCCAGACGGCCAAACGCTGCCTCAAAGGTGCCCAACGCGGCGGCTATTGTCTCCGGAGCAATATCCAGGGCCAGCGATGCCGCAATGACGCCGAGTGCGTTGTAGGCGTTGTACAAACCTGGCAGCGCGACATTGAGTTCATGACGGTCGTTCCCGTCTCGAACCTCAAGGCGGAGTCGCTCCATTCCCTGGAACTGGATATCCGTCGCCGCCACATCCAGTGCAGGACGACGGTAGCCGCAATTGGGGCAGTGATAATCGCCCAGGTGCGACACGTAGATCGCGTCGTAATCGAAGCGGATTTCACAACGCCGGCAGAACGCCGCATCAGCCGCGTGCGGGAGTTCCGGCAACTCGTGCCCTGCGGTCTCCAGTCCAAACGTCACTACCCGTGCTTTGGTCTGCTCGGCAAGGGCAGCAAGGTTGGGATCATCGGCGTTGATAACGAGCGTGGTATCCGGAGGCAGCGACGCGATCACTGGCGCCCAGTGACGGGCAATGGTTTCCAGCTCACCGTAGCGGTCCAGTTGGTCACGGAAGAGATTGAGCAGGAGGATCAGCTTTGGTCGCGTCTGACGGATGACATCCGGCAAGGCGTTTTCGTCGGATTCAATCACACCAATATCCGGCGCCTTGCCACCTCGTAGCGGCATCTGCTCGGCAAAGGCACCGGAAATGCCCCGCACCAGGTTCGACCCCGAACGGTTGTGCACGACCGTGTAGCCGCTCGCCTGCAGGACATTCGCCAGCATCCGGCTGCTGGTTGTCTTGCCATTGGTGCCGGCAACCACCGTCACACCGTGCGGCAACTTCCCGGCAAGTTTTTCGAGGATGTGCGGGTCAATCTTGTTGGCAACCATCCCGGGAAACGCGGTACCACCACCTCGTCCGAGACGGCGGATGCCGCTGGTCAATACCTTGCTGGTTGCCAGCGCGGCCTTCAGCCGCAGATCAATGCCTGCCATCTCAGGTACCGGTTTCGCCGGTAATGACCGTCACGGTCTGGAGACTGTCGAAATTGACTGCCGGGTTGACGGTCACCTGCACCTCGTTCCGGAGTTCATCGCGCTCTATGTCAATCACCGTACCGATAATGATGCCTTCCGGAATCCCTTCAGTCAGGCGCGAGGTGACAACCAGTTCGTTCTCCTCGATTTGGGTATCTGCCTGGATGTGGCGCATGACCATCCGTCCACCTGCCTGCCAGCGGCCATAGACAATCCCCATCCCGCGAGAGTTCTGGAGAATGGCACCGATCTGGAACGCAGAATCAACGGTCAAGGTCACCTTGGCGCGGTTTGGTTCGACCTCGGTGATGTGGCCCACCAGGAAATACGGGCTGACGACCGGCATGCCGATGTCAATACCATCGTTCGACCCGCGGTCAATAATGACGAACTTCTCCCGGCTCTGGGGATCGCGGCTGATGACGTTGGCCGGCACCGAGGTCAGGTTGGGCCGTGCCTGCTGAAACTCCAGTTGCGCCTGGAGCTGCTCGACCGTTGCTTCCAGTTCCCGCAGACGGGCATTCTCGGCCAGCAAGGTGTCACGTTCGGAACGAAGCTGCTCGTTCTCTGCAAGCAGTTCCTCGTCGGTGGCATTTCGACCACCCGAAAGCCTCGATCCTGCATCGGTCAGACGTCCGGCAATCGGGCTCACCAACCCGGACACCATATCCTTCGGCCGGTCGAGACGATCACGGCCATCGAGGACGATCAGGATCAGGCTAAGAATGAGAATACCTGCAACAAGGATGGCAGTATGACGCATTGTGAGAGTCATGGCAGTCGCCATCCTGACACTGGAGCACGCATCCGGCTAGCCGGCCCGGCGAAGGTCTTGTCCGCTGGCAAGCGCACGCCGGTACAGATGGAGTGCTTCGGCTACCCGCCCTGTGCCGCGAGCAACACAGGTCAGGGGGTCCTCAGCCCGATGGACCGGCATCCGCAATTCTGCCTGGAGCCGGCGGTCGAGACCCTCTAACAATGCTCCACCACCAGCCAGGGTTATGCCCTGCTCCATGATGTCGGCAACCAGTTCAGGAGGTGTTTCCTCAACACAATCACGAACCAGATCGACAATGGCATTGACCGGCGCGCTGATCGCATCGCGAATTTCAACGCTGCTCACCTCGACCGATTTTGGCAGGCCGGTCAACAGGTCACGCCCGCGCAGCATCACCCGCCGCTCCTGTTCGAGCGGATAGGCCGAACCGGCGGCGATCTTGGCGTTCTCCGCGGTGCGTTCACCGATCACCAGGTTGTGGTCACGCCGGGCATACTGGATCATGGCCTCGTCAATTTCGTCGCCGGCAATCCGGATCGACTGGTTGACCACGTTATCACCGAGCGAGATCACCGCGACCTCGGTTGTGCCACCGCCGATATCAACAATCATGCTGCCGACCGGTTCGTTGATCGGCAGACCGGCACCAATCGCTGCCGCCATTGGCTCCTCGATGGCATACGCTTCACGAGCGCCGGCAGAAAGGGCGGCATCCTTGGCAGCACGCTTCTCGACCTCGGTCACCCCGGAAGGGATACCGATCACCACTCGCGGGTGCGGTGCCATAACGCGCTGAAGATGGACCTTGCGAATGAAGTAATGGAGCATGACCTCGACCGTGTCGAAGTCGGCAATCACGCCGTCCTTGAGGGGACGGACAGCAACAATGGTTTCCGGTGTCTTGCCGACCATCGCCTTGGCCTCGACACCGACTGCCACGACCCGCTTGGTGCGTGTATCGACCGCCACCACCGAAGGCTCGGAAATAACGATGCCCTTGCCACGTACGTAGACGAGGGTGTTTGCGGTTCCAAGGTCGATACCAAGATCGCGGCTGAACAGGCCAAAAAACGCGTTGACCGGTCGAATCATCTGCATTGCATGCTCAAGCTATTCGAGTTCGCTGTGAAGCGAACGATACTGACCTGTTGCAAGGTGTTTTTCCGTTGCGACGATCCTCGCCAACAGCAGTCAAGCATATCACGGCGCATGGTTCTCCCCCGCCCAAAAACACGAAGCGGACGCGGCATCCCTGCCGCGCCCGCTCCGGTTTCCTGCTATTGCAGGTAGTTCAGCGGATTTTGGTAGACACCATTCTCCATGACGACAAAGTGTAGGTGTGGGCCAGTGGATTTTCCGGTAGAGCCCATGCCACCGAGGTAGCCACCCTGCCAGACAGTCTGGCCAACCTCGACGAACGGCTCGCCAATCAGGTGCCCGTACCAGGTTTGGCGGCCATTGCCGTGATCGATACCGACGGCATAGCCCAACCCGTAGTCATTCCATCCGGCGAAGATCACGATGCCGCCGTCTGCTGCGTTGACCGGAGTCCACTCCTGGTTGGCAATATCAATACCACTGTGACCGCCGTGGAACTCCTGTGAGATCGTGCCGCTGGTTGGCCAGATGAAGACACCGCTTGCAGGGTTGAACGCCCCTTCTCCGGCTACCGTGTTGGCGTCCAGAGCGGATGGCTCCGCCGACTCAAGGTCGGGCAGAGCCGCGCCCGGTACCAACAGGTACTGTCCCTCCTGCAAAACCCGGTCCCCACCCAGGTTGTTGAATTCGTAATCACGGATTGCCTGCGGATCCACCCCGAACTCCGCGGCAATCGCTTCAACATGATCGCCTGCCTCGACAATGATGAGGGCTCCATCTCCCGGCGGGATCACCAACTCCTGACCAACGCCAATCATCTCCGGGCGCGGCAGGGTGTTGGCAAAGGCAATCGTCTGCGGCGTAACGCCAAAGTAGTCAGCAATCGTCCAGAGGTGATCGCCTTCCTGGACCGTGTATTCGCGCAGCTTGCCCCAGTCGCGGACAACGCCCCACGGAACCATGATCGACTGGCCCGGATACAGGTCGGCCGAACTTGCAACGCCATTCGGCTCAAAACCGATGATCGTCTCAGGATCTGAACCATAGGCGGCGGCGATGCTCTCGAGGGTATCGCCGGCCTGGACAGTGTGCAGCACTCCATCAACCGGCGGAATCGTCAACATCACGCCCTCGCCGACCAATGCGGTTGGATCGTCGATGTCATTCGCCCAGGCGAGCGTGGTTACCGAGAGCCCGTAGACCCCGGCAATGTCAATCAACCGTTCGCCGTCGAACGTTCTGCGCTCAAATGTGCCGGCGCCCGGAATGCGTTCTACCGGGGCACCATCACTGGACGAAGCGGGCGGCGTTGTCGTAGTGGTTGGTGTTGCTGTTGGTGCCACCTCGCTGGTCGCAGCAGCGGCAGGCCGGGTTGCATCTTTCTCAACTTCGGTTGTTGGCGTTGCGCTGGGAACGTTGCCGCCCTGGCCGGGCTGTTGAACGCGATCCAGCAATGACGGAGCATCGGTAGAGTCCGCATCGCCAGAGTCAACAACAGCAGCCGGGGTCTCAACCGGGTTATCCGGCGACTTCTCGCCGCGGTTCCACCAGAGGCTGTTGGACATGACGACCGCAACGACAGCGACAACAGCCAGCGCGTGCGGGATGTAGCGAACCGGCAACCGGTGACGTTCGATATCCTCCAGCAGCGGTACATCATCCCATTCGCCGGCGCTCAGCGTTCCCTTTCGGCGCAAGGTGCTGGATGACGGAATGAGGGCGACCGGATAATCGTTCATCCCCGGCTTCCAGGCGAAGTCCGGCACGAACGGTGCCGGCAACCGGCCATCCATCATCTGGACAACCGGTATCTCCGCGGTATGTTGCGAGAGAAGGATGTCCTCGTCCGAGGTATGGCCCGTCTGCTTTCCGGTGTGATGTTGCTGCTGATCCAAGTGATTGCCCCGCTTCCTGGAACGGCCGTATCGTTTGGTGCGACCGTCGGCCCAGTGCAAACTTCGGCGTGCCTCGTTACGCTTTTGGGCGTACGTACACTGTGCATTAGGATAGCACTCGTAATACCAGTGCGCAATTGTTCCTCTATGTCACAACATATGCGTAAATCTCGACCGTTTTCGGCCATGTGTACGTACACATACGCCACTTCCTTCCCGTTTCCGTGACAATCCGGCACCAATCATTCCGGCACCTGCCTCAAACCCGGCGCTGCCCGGTCATGCTAATCTGGGTCTGATCGGAAACCGAAACCAGAAACAGGGGGTTCAGCCATGAGCACGACGACCGGTGTCGACCTCGAAGCGTTGCGCGAACGTATCAAACAGGCGATCAACGCCGAACGGGACCACATCATCGAGGTTGCCGAAACGATTCGCGTCAATCCGGAAATCGGCTATCAGGAGTTCATGGCCTCACAACTTTTGGCCGATCACCTCAAGGAAGCCGGGTATGAGGTGGAAAAGCCCTATTGCGGGTTGGAAACCGCGTTCCGGGCCACCCGGCGGAGCGGTCGTCCCGGCCCGACGGTGGCCATCCTGGCAGAATACGACGCCCTCAAGGGCATCGGGCACGGTTGCGGTCACAATCTGATCGGCGCCTCAGGACTGGCAAACGCAATCGGTATTGGTGCGGTCCTTGATGAAGTCGGCGGCAACCTGGTGATTATGGGTACCCCGGCCGAGGAAGGTGGTGCCGGCAAGGTCAAATTGCTGGAAGCCGGAGCCTTCGATGATATCGACGCCGCCCTGATGATCCACCATGCCGGCCACATGACCAGCGCCCCGCTCCAGTGGCCGGATGGCACCTGCCTCGCCGTCTCCCATTTCGATATCGAATATTTCGGCAAGCCGGCCCACTCGGCGGCCGATCCCTACAACGGTGTCAACGCCCTCAACGCCGTGATCAAATTCTTCACCGGTATTGACGCCCTTCGGCAACACATCCACATGGAGGCACGCATCCACGGCATCATCACCAATGGTGGCGAAGCAGCCAACGTCGTGCCGAAATACGCAAGCGCCCGGATGTATGTCCGCGCAGCCAGCCGGGAATACCTCGAAGAACTGATGACCAAGGTCACCAATATCGCCCAGGGAGCAGCTCTGATGACCGGCTGCGAGGTGAAGATCACCGAAGACAACGTTTGCTACGACATGCGCCCGAACTACACGCTTGGCCGGGTGTATCACGAGAACATGAAGGCGGTCGGTCTGGACATGACCACCGGACGCGAAGGCCGGGGGATGCACTCGACCGACTTTGGCAATGTCTCCTACAAGGTCCCGTCAGTCACCGGATCGTTCGCCATCAGCCATGAACCGATTCCGGGTCACTCCCAGCAGGTGGTTGATGCATCCGGATCGGAGTTCGGATATGACCAGTTCATCAAGGTCTCGACCGCTATGGCCCTTACCGCGCTCGACATCCTGACTGACCCGCAACTCAGCATCAAGGCATGGGATGAGCACCGCAACTGGGAAGCAATCAACATCAAGTAGTCCCTCAGGGGAACGACGAAGGGGCGACGCAGTGCGTCGCCCCTCTTGCTCTGCCTATGGGTTGTCGGAGAATGCGTCCAACCAGCGTTTCCAGTTGGGCCGGTCATCCACCGGCGGCGGTGGTTCTTCCGCTTCCTGTGGAGTGCCCTGGTCCTGCCAGCGCACCAACACCACCGTTTCACCGGGATTTGCCAGGTCAAGATCCCGACGGGCGATGGCCTGGACGTAGTCCAGGTACCCGTTCGATGCGTAGCGGTCGACCTGTGCCTGAAGTTTCTCGTTCTCACGGGCGAGCGCAGCAATTGATGCCTGCTCCCGGTCGAGTTCGGCCTGGAGCTCGCGTGCCCGCCAGGCCTGTTCGCCAAACGCCACCAGAAAATAGCTCCAGACGAGCACCAGCATCAGGATGGCAATCCTGCCGCGGTGCTGCAGGAACGTGGCAGCGGCTGGCTCCCGGAGGTTCATCCGGCGGCCTGCTCAACCAGAGACGGAGTCCGCTTGTGCCATTCGGTCGCCTGCTCGTAGGCATGGGCTGCCCGCAGGACCTGCTCCTCACCGAACGCCGGTCCCATCACCTGGAGGCTGACCGGCATTCCTTCCGAAAAGCCACACGGGATGGCGATACCCGGAAGACCGGCCATGTTGGCCGGAATGGTGAAGATGTCCGCCAGATACATCTGGAGTGGGTCATCAACCCGCGCACCGAGCTGGAACGCCACCGTCGGCGAGGTCGGAGCAACAATCACATCGACCCCTTGCTCAAAGGCCCGGTCAAAGTCGCGCTTGATTAGCGTCCGGACCTTCTGCGCCTTGATGTAATAGGCATCGTAATAGCCGGATGCCAGCGCGTAGGTACCCAGCATGATCCGCCGCTTAACCTCAAGCCCGAAACCTTCACCCCGGGTCCGGAAGTAGGTCTCCAGCAGGTCATCGCCGGCAATGTTGAGCCCGTACTTCACACCGTCGTAACGGGCGAGATTGGCGCTCGCCTCGGCCGGCGCGGTGATGTAGTAAGTCGGCAAAGCGTACTTCGCATGTGGCAACTGCACCCGCACCAGTTCGGCACCAAGCTGCTCGTACATTGCGTAGGCGGCTTCACATGCCTCGCGAACGCCTGGCTCCATGCCTTCCACCGACGTGAATTCATCGACCACACCAACCTTCAGGCCGGAAATGTCACCGGTCAGGCTGGCTGTATAGTCCGGCACATCGATCGGCACCGAGGTCGCGTCGCGGCGGTCGTGGCCGGCAAGCACACCGAGCGTAATCGCCGCATCTTCAACGTTGCGGGTGAACGGGCCAATCTGGTCCAGCGAACTCGCAAATGCCATCAGGCCGAAACGGGAGACCCGGCCATAGGTCGGCTTGAGACCGACAATGCCACAGAACCCGGCCGGCTGGCGGATACTGCCACCGGTGTCCGACCCGAGCGAGACCATCGCTTCCCGGGCGGCTACCGAGGCAGCCGAGCCACCACTGCTGCCACCGGGAACCCGCTCCAGGTCCCATGGGTTGCGGGTGGTGAAAAACGCAGAGTTCTCGGTCGACGAACCCATCGCAAATTCATCGGTGTTCGTCTTGCCAACAAACACTGCCCCTGCCTCGCGGAGCTTCGAGACCACGGTCGCATCATAGGGCGACATGTAGCCTTCGAGCATCCGGGAAGCGGCGGTTGTCGGGGCATCGACAGTGACGAGGATGTCCTTCAACGCAACCGGCACGCCGGTCATCGGGCCGGCATCGCCTGCAGCGATCTTGCGATCTGCCTCGGCGGCCATGTTCCGGGCTTGCTCGTGCATTGGTGTGATGAACGCCTTGACCTGATCTTCAACCTGGTCCATCCAGGCAAGGTGGGCTTCGGTCAGGTCACTGGCGCTGATCTCCCGGGCGTCGAGCAACCGCCGGGCCTCTCCGATTCCGAGCGCAGTCAGATCATTGGTCACGGTTTTGTCTTCCTCTCACAGGCAATGCTCCGGTCGTTGCCCGTTGTGGTGGTGGCGTTACGATGCGTCGAGAACGGCCTTTACCTTGATGAAGCCATCCTCGGATTGGGGGGCATTGGCAAGAACCTGCTCCTGGGTGAGCGGCGGTTCCACCACGTCATCACGCATAATGTTCTGAAGTTCGATTACTTGAGCAGTTGGCGGGATGTCATCGGTATCAACTTCCTGAAGCATCGAAATATGATCCAGAACGGCGGAAAGTTGATCTTGCAATCGCTCTTTTTCTTCGGGAGTCAACCCGACGCGCGCAAGCGCAGCGATGCGTTCCACTGTTTCGAGGTCAAGCTTCACAGTCCAGCCTTCCGGAGATTCCATACGGCAAATGGAGTGCCGGTCAGTCAATATATCCGGGAGTGTAACAACGCGTGAGAACTCGTACAAATGCGGTCATCCACCGGGCAGGCTCGATTGCGGCCCTTTGCATCGTTACTGCCCTGCTGCTGACAGCTTGCCTTCCGGACAGCGCATCCAGCGACGGAGGGCGGGGCAGGTACAACGAACTACCAACCATCCCCGGCCAGATCGCCGAACCACCCACAGTTGAACCCGAGGAATCACCTGAAGTGATCATCCCGGAGTTTGTCCAGGCACTCCTCGCACCGGGATCGACCCTGACGGGCCAGGAGCAGGTTTTCTTCCGCAACGGCAGCGAACTCTGGTCGCTGGCCAATGGTGAAACCATGCCGGTGCTCGATTCCGGCACCCGGTTCGGGCCGTATGCAACCTCAACCCACGGCCAACGTGCAGCTGTCGTCCTCATATCCGGGGACGAAGATGTCACCATCGAGCGGGTGCATATCATCCTCGATGGCAATATCGGCCCGCCGATGACACCGGAGCGTATCACCAGTGGCGACAATGCCGAAGCGCCGATCATCGGTCTGGAGTGGTCGCGGAACTCAACCCGGATCGCAATCATCTACGACGATGCAACCGTCGGCATCATGGAACTCATCCGTCCGGAAGGTAGCGTTCCGGCCGTTGATACGATGATTCAGTTGCCGGACCATATTCGTCGCGTTCGCCGTGTTGAATGGTTCATCAGCAGTACCGATCTCGCCATACTTGCCGAGGATGAGCAGGGGAACGGTTCACTCTGGCTGGCGACCATTGATGGTGAACTGTTCGAGGTCGCAACGGTAGCGCCCCAGGCGATCCACTCAATCGCTGATATCGCCTGGCTCCCGGGACGTGGCCGTATTGCGCTGGTTGAAGCGCAGGACACGCCACTTACCGCTACGCGAGGATCGATGTTTTCGATTGCTCCGGATGGCTCCGGTATGGAATTGCTGGTTAGCACCGGCAACTTCGCGCCGGCGGCCAGCATCGTCAGGATCTCGGCGTCTCCCGATGGCGGCTATATTGCCTTCGTCGTGAACTCACCCAATAGCGCTGGTGTGGAAACATTCGATTCCGCCTGGATCGTGAATATCGATTCCGGAGAACTGACCAGGGTGCCGATACCTCTGAACTTCCGGGCAACCGACTTCTGGTGGATGCCGGAGGGCCTGCTCTGGAGAGCCGTTGCCGGAATCGGCGAGGATGGCACAGCCAACGAGCCCTACACCGGTACCGAGGCGTTCCGGCTGGGACTGTTCAATCCGGAAGAAGGAACGACAACGACCCTGTTCCAGGCGATTGGAGATGGGCGAACCGGTAGATAGCCCCTACCGCATGCCGGGCAGACTGTCCGGCGAGACCTCTTCCGCCTCAAAGATCGCACGGGCACGGGCAACCAGCGACTCTTCAGGGGAATCCACCTCAGCCGAGATATCGGTATCGACGCCGGTGTCGGGCTCTCCACCGCCGCCAGGTTCTTCACCGCCATCGTCCTCGGGAGGTGGTCCACCGCTTTCCGGTGGTGGCGGAGGTGGCGCAGCCCGCAATTCGTCCGAGAGGACGGCTGTCACGGTCAGGCGTTGCCGCACAACCCGCTCAACCGCATCCTCAATGACCTCACGGACCTTGACCTCATTGATCTTGCCGCGATGGAACGGATACGCCGCGATCAGGAAGAGGGTCGATCCGCGCACGTCGCCAGGATCGGTTGATGCCAGCAGCGCGTCGATCTTGCGGTCGACGGTCTTCACTTCGGTCCGGATCAGGTCCCAACTGTTCATGATGGTGCTCAGGGTGACCGAACCTGCTGGTGCCGGAGTAGCGGCAGGAGCCGATCGGGGTGCGGTCCGTGGCGGTTGTGGTGCCGGTACGGGTTGTTCCTCAACCCGCCGGGCAACCGGCCGTGGTGCAGGTTCTGGTGCAGGTTGCGGCACTGCCTGTCGAACCGGTTCTGGTGCACGCTGTTCAAAGCGCTGAACAGGTGGCGGAGGTTCTACCTGTCGCTCAACCGTGGCAGGTGCGATGTAGGTTCCCGACTGCTGGAGAATCGAACCGACGAACGCCAGTTCGATCGGCAGTTGCGGGAATCCACCGTTCCGGATGGCGAAATCAACCTCGCTGAACTGCCGGTTGATCTGTAGAAGGTCCGGGAGTTCAAACCTGGCCGCCAGCGCCCGCAACGCATCATCGGCTTCTGCCGGATTTGCCCCTGCACGTACCAGCATCAACAACCGCAGAGCCGCAATGATCTGCCGGCCAAAAGCCCGCATCTCCTGCCCGGAATCGACCGCTTCATTGATAACAGCAAGGCCAGCCGCCAGGTCGCGGTTTGCCAATGCCTCAAGCAGCGCCAGCGTCCGCTGGTCCTGACTAAGGCCCAGCATTTGGCGGACCAACGCTGCATCGATCTGACCGGTGCCATCACGGCCGGCAGCAACGGCCAGCATGTCCAGCAGGCCCAGCGCATCCCGGGCCGAACCGGTTGCCTGGCGCACGATAATGCCCATTGCCTCGTCGTCGATATCGATGCCCTCTGACCGGGCGACATTCTGCAGGTGGCGATGCATGTCCTCGGCCGGAATCCGGCGGAAATCGAACCGCTGGCAGCGAGACGCAACCGTCTCCAGCAGTTCATCCGGTTCGGTCGTCGCCAATACGAAGATCGTATTGGGTGGCGGCTCTTCCAGCGTTTTCAGGAACGCGTTGAAGGCATCACGGGTGAGACGGTGCGCTTCGTCGATGATGTAGAACTTCGTTCGCAACTGGGTTGGCGCGTATTTCACCTGCTCGCGCAGGTCGCGCATGTCCTCGATACCGCGGTTGGATGCAGCGTCGATCTCGATGACATCGGTGGCGCGGTTCTGGTTGATCGCGTTGCACGATTCGCAGTTGTTGCATGGCCGGTTATCCGGGTCTGAATCAAGACAGTTGACTGCCTTCGCCAGCAGACGTGCAGTCGATGTCTTGCCGGTGCCACGTGGCCCGCAAAACAGATAGGCATGCGCTACCCGCCCCTGGGCAATCGCATTGCGCAATGTCCGGCTGACGTGGGTCTGCCCAACCAGGTTATCCGCTTCAAATGTTGTTGGCCGGTACTTGCGGTATAGCGATTGGGTTTGACCAGGTGCATCGGTGCCAGGCAGCATCTATCTCTTCTCCTGCGAGAAACAAGACCCCGTCAACGCGCACGCCGGAGCGCTCGGGGTGGTGTCCGTACGTATCATACGAGTATAACGGAGACATCCCGTCTGGTGGGATTGTCATGAGCCAACCGGAGATGCATGGGCACGCTGTATCTGGTCGCAACGCCGATCGGCAATCTTGAAGATATCACTGCAAGGGCACTGCGCATCCTCGGCGAGGTTGACCTCATCGCCGCCGAAGATTCCCGGGTGGCCCTGCCAATGCTGCGCAAGTTCGGTATCTCAACCAGGGTCGTTTCCTACCATGACGATTCCTCTTCCCGCCGCGTTGAAGAGATCTTCGACACGCTGGCGACCGGCGATGTCGCCCTGATCTCCGATGCCGGTATGCCGGCGGTGTCCGATCCTGGCTCGATGCTGGTTGCCGAAGCCGTGCAGCGGGGATTTAAAATCATCCCGGTGCCTGGCCCATCAGCCGTTATTGCCGCCGCAGCCGCTTCCGGCGTTGCCGACCGGGGATTTGTCTTCGGTGGGTTCGCCC
This sequence comes from uncultured Thermomicrobiales bacterium, assembly GCA_964462545.1. GTDB lineage: Bacteria > Chloroflexota > Chloroflexia > Thermomicrobiales > CFX8 > CAYWXR01. The sequence goes on along the minus strand of CAYWXR010000013.1, from coordinate 28,222 downwards.
CTCGGCAGGCTGGCGAACAGGCGAGACGGTTACGGGAACTGCTTGCCCCCGGACTGCCGGTGATCCTGTTCGAGGCCCCAACCCGGGTCGAACGCCTTATTGCCACGATTGCCGAAACGTTTCCCGAGGCCAGAGTCACCATCGGCCGCGAGATCACCAAACTCCACGAAGAGTGGCTACGCGGAACTGCCCGGGAACTGGCCGGCACAATCAACGCCCGTGGTGAATTCGTGGTCGTCATTGAGCCGGTGGTTGTCAGTGATCCCGCCGGAAATCTCGACGCTGAACTGCAAGCAGCCTTCGACGACGGCCTCAACCTGCGCGATGCCGTCGTCCGGGCAATGGCAGCCACCGGCCTCAACCGCAAGCCGGTCTACTCGCGGGCACTGGAAATCCAGGCAGAACGACAACGCTAACGCTGGATGGTGTTGAAGGTCATTCTGCGGTGATGCTTGATGATGCTCTGTAATATCCCGATCGACGCAAGACTGACGACCAGAGAACTACCGCCAAGCGAGATCAACGGCAGCGGGATACCGGTAACCGGCATCAACCCAACGTTCATCCCGATGTTGACGAAGGTCTGGAAGGCAAACATCGCCAGCACACCGACTGCGATATACCGACCGAAACTGTCGCCGGCCACAGACACCACTCGCGTCATCCGCATGAAGAGCAGAATAAGCGCCAGCAGTAACGCAATACCACCGACAAACCCGAACATGCTCATTGCGTGGGCGAAGATGAAGTCAGTCGTCCGCACCCGGAGGAACTGGTATTCGCTCTGCATACCCCCGGTCAGCCCATGACCAAACCAGCCTGAGGTACCGATGGTCACGTGCGCCTGGACGATGTTGAACCCGTCGCCGAAGTAGTCGCTCTCGGGGTTGAACGAAATACGCAGGCGGTCCTTCATATAGTCCTGCATGACGAAGTTCCAGGCCACCCAGATCGCCGGGATCATCGCAAGGACCATGCCGATGAGGTAAATGGCCCTTGTGCGGGAAACGAGCATCATGGCGAACCACATTACCCCGAACACCGCCGAGGTCCCCAGGTCAGGCTGCAGGTAAACCAGCGCTGTCGGGATGCCGACGATGACCAGCGATAGCCCGAAATTGACGATCCGGTCCATCTCATGATGCCGCTCGGCCACGAACGCTGCCAACGAGATCAACACGCCCAGCTTGGCAAACTCCGATGGCTGAAAGCCGATCGGCCCGAGATAAATCCAGCGGGTGGAACCGGTAATCGTGGTCCCCAGCAATGGTGTGAGCGCCAGCACACCCACGGTGAAGATGTAGATCGGGATGGCAAAGGAACGGATGAAACGGTAGTTGATCTGCGAGAGAACGATCATCGAGACCAGGCCGACAAATCCGAACATGGCCTGACGAGCGACATTGGAACCAAGGGTGACCGCCTCGGCGCCGTCAGCGCTCCAGATGGCGACGAGACCGAAGACGGAAAGCAGCGCTACCAGCACCAGCATGTAGGTGTCGGCATCAGCGGCGGTTTTGATCCGCAACCGTGTCGACCGTGCACTCGCGAGCGAAACCATCTACCCCACGTCCCATGCTGAACTGCGATGAACCGTCACCGAATAGACAAGCACCAAACCCCGTCAACGGTGACATCGGGAATCGTATCAATCCCGGACAAGAAGACGCTGTGAACCTCGCACCGTATCAGGCCCCTCCGGAATCCGCAGAGGGCGGAGTTGGAAGCTTTCCCTGCACGGTGAGAGATTCGCTTACGGCTCCTCGAGGGAATCGCGCAAGATGTCGAAGTATTCGAGAGCAAGCCCGGTGCCAATTGCCACGGCCGAAAGTGGGTCATCGGCAACATAGCACGGCACGCCGGTTACCTCGGTAAGCAGGTCGCTCAACCCACGTAGCAGCGCACCACCGCCGGTCAGAATCATGCCCTTGTCGATGATGTCCGACGAGAGTTCAGGGGGAGTTTCTTCCAGCACAGCCCGCACGGTGCCGATCACCGCCTCAAGCGGCTCGGTGATCGCCTCGACGATCTCGTTGCCATGGATCCGGATCGTCCGCGGCAGGCCTGCGACTTCATCACGGCCGCGCACTTCCATCACCACGTCATCATCCAGCGGCATGGCCGAACCAATGGCGATCTTCACCTCTTCAGCAGTCCGCTCACCGACGCGCAGGTTGTACTTGCGCTTGATGTAGTTGGCGATCGCCTCATCAAACTTGTTGCCACCCACGCGGATCGACTTCGCAACGACACATGCGTTCAGCGAAATAACCGCAACCTCGGTGGTGCCACCGCCGATGTCAATCACCAGGTTACCGCTCGGGTCGGCAACCGGAATCCGGGCGCCGATGGCTGCGGCAAGCGGCTCACTGATCAGATAGGCACGACGCGCCCCGGCATGCAGGGCCGCATCGCGCACTGCACGACGTTCGACTCCGGTAACCCCGGCCGGCACGCAGAGCATGACATCCGGTCGGGTCAGCGAAAACTTCCCGGCGGCCTTGTTGATGAAATACCGCAGCATCTCCTGGGTAACCACGTAGTCTGCGATAACGCCATCGCGCATCGGGCGTACGACCTCGATGGTCTCGCGAGGCTCGCGGCCGAGCATGTTGCGAGCTTCGAGCCCGACGGCGCGCACACGGCCATCCCGTGCCGAAATGGCAACAACGGACGGCTCATTGATGACAATTCCGCGACCACGAACGAAAACGAGAACGTTCGCCGTTCCCAGATCAATGCCTAGTTGCTTTGCCACTTCTCGTATCCCAAGGCCAGGCCGGCATGACGGTACTTACCAGGTAGCGGCGTGGCATGAAAACCTGCCGTGGAGCGCAAGTTGCCCCACAGCCTCTCCGGTCGAGTCTATCACAGTGGTTTCGCCGCCTCAGACGTAGCGGATATCCGCACCGAGCGAGGCAAATTTGCCAACAATATCCTCGTATCCGCGCCGGAGATGATAAATCTGATCGACGGTGGTCGTGCCGTCTGCAATCAAACCCGCCAGCACCAGACACGCACCGGAGCGGATATCCAGCGCCGTAACGTCTGCACCGTGAAGGGCAGTCGGGCCAGTAATCTTTGCTTCCTGGTTATTGACCAGCACCGTCTGGGCGCCCATCTTCTCCAGTTCGGAAAGATAGCGCAGCCGGTCGTTGAAGATGCGCTCATAAATCCGGCTGGTGCCCTCTGCCTGGGTCATCAGCACCGCGAACGCTGCCTGCAGGTCGGTCGGGAAACCAGGGAACGGCAGCGCCTGAATCTCGACCGATTCCAGCCTGGAGCCGGGCCGCACAAGCATCGCGCCTTCGCGGAGCCAGACCTCTGCCCCGGCCTCGCGCAGCTTGTAGGTCAGCGGCAGCATGTCCTTCTCGTTGATCGAACGCAGTTCGATCTCACCACCAGTCACAACAGCACCAATGGCGAAGGTGCCGGCCTCCAGGCGGTCAGGAATAACCGGAGCATGGAAGCCCCGCAACCGGGCGACACCCTCGACGCTGATATGCGGAGTGCCGACACCGCGAATCCGGGCGCCCATCTCCCGCAGCGCATTGCCCAGACCAACAATCTCCGGTTCGGACGCAGCGTTGACGATGGTTGTCGAGCCACGGGCAAGAGTCGCGGCCATCAAGAGATTTTCAGTGCCGGTGTGGCTGGGGTAGTCCATATAGATCTCGGCGCCCTGCAGGCGGCCGGATTCCATCTGGTAGTAGCCATCGCCCACAAATACGTCGGCGCCCATGCGCTTGAAGCCACGGACATCGACATCCACCGGGCGGCTACCGAGCTTGCAGCCACCAGGCGAAACCGTCTCCAGTTTGCCGGTGCGGGCCAGCAGCGGGCCAGACACCAGGAACGAGGCACGCATACGCTCAACAACATCCGCAGGGGTGGTATTGGTGACAATATTGGCAGCGTGGATGCGAACCCGGTGGTTGGCAGGGTCAACCTCAACGCCGGCTCCGAGGCTCTCCAGCAGGTTCGCCATGACGAAAATGTCCTCGATCATCGGAACATTTTCGAGGGTACAGGGTTCATCAGTCAGTAATGCTGCCGCCATCATTGGAAGCGCAGCGTTCTTGGCTCCGCTGACGGTAACCATGCCGCTAAGCGGCCTGCCTCCCTGGATACTGATCCGGGCGGCCGGTTCATGTCCGGCAATGTCAGGGCGAATAGCGGTTCCGGCGCCACTGCTCACGATCAGATGCTCCCTTACCTTCTGGTATCCCGATAGTTCCGTGATGAGTGTACATCCTCAGGATTCAACGTTGCCTTGGTGTCACTGCATTTCCGGTACATTCTGAGAGAACGTTGTGAACGGCTCGGGATACACGAAAGACGGGAGTGGAAACCACTCCCGTCTGGAAACTCGTTATATTGCCTGCGATCAGGAACGCGGTGCGCCCGGATTGCCATCGCTGGAGCGGCGTCGCCGTTGGCCGTGGCGATTGGCAACGGCCAGCCGGACACGTGCCCGGCGGAGTTCTGCCTCGGCCTGGGCAAGGCCACTCCGGCCACTTGCCCGCGCCTGGCGAACTGCTTCCTCGGCGCGCTGGCGGGCTGCTTCAGCACGGGCGGTATCGATTTCCTCCACCCGCTCTGCGGTGTCGGAGAGAACCAGTACCCGGTTGTTGGCGACTTCCAGGAATCCGCCGAACACCGTCAGCACATCTTCCTCGCCGCCCCGGACAATCCGGAGTTCGCCGGCAGAAAGCAGGCTGAACAGCGGTGCGTGGCGTGGCAGGATACCCAGCTGGCCCTCTGCACCCGGAGCCGACACCATATCAATGCCGGTTCCGGAGTACACGACCCGTTCGCCGGTCACGATCTCCACGCTCAGTTTCGGTCCCGATGACGAGGTAGTTACCAATGGTTTTCTCCCTGTCCCCAACGGGACGTACGGTCCCCGTGCGGGCGCGACATCCTGCGCCCCGTGCGATGCTGCCTATCGAGCGATTTACTCGCCCGCTGCCATTCGCTCGGCCTTCTCGACTGCCTCGTCGATGGTGCCGACCATGTAGAAGGCCTGCTCCGGCAGGTTGTCGTGCTTGCCTTCGAGAATCTCCTTGAAGCCGCGCACCGTCTCGGAAAGCTCGACGTAGCGGCCCGGGTTACCGGTGAACTGCTCGGCAACGAAGAACGGCTGGGTAAGGAAGCGCTGGATGCGGCGAGCGCGGGCGACGGTGATCTTGTCCTCGTCGCTGAGTTCTTCCATACCGAGAATCGCAATGATGTCCTGCAGGTCGCGGTAGCGCTGCAGCACGCGCTGCACTTCGCGAGCGGTGTCGTAGTGCTCCTGGCCCACGATCAGCGGGTCAAGAATACGGGAGGTCGATGCCAGCGGGTCCACGGCCGGGTAGAGCGCCTGCTCCACCAGCGCGCGGTCGAGCGAGATCGAACCGTCAAGGTGAGCAAATGTCGTTGCCGGTGCCGGGTCCGTGTAGTCGTCAGCCGGCACGTAAATGGCCTGCAGCGAGGTGATCGATCCGGTCTGGGTCGAGGTGATGCGCTCCTGAAGAGCACCCATCTCGGTGGCCAGGGTCGGCTGGTAACCCACGGCGCTCGGCATACGACCGAGCAACGCCGACACCTCGGAACCTGCCTGCACGAAGCGGAAGATGTTGTCGATAAAGACCAGCACGTCGCGGCCTTCATCGCGGAAGTATTCGGCGACAGTCAGGCCGGTCAATCCAACGCGCAGACGCGCTCCTGGCGGCTCGTTCATCTGGCCGAAGATCAGCACTGCCTTGTCGAGCACCTGGGAGTCGATCATTTCACCTCGGAGAGCGGTTCCCTCACGGGTGCGCTCACCCACACCGATGAACACGGAGTAACCACCGTGCTCGGCAGCGATGTTTCGGATCATCTCCTGAATAACAACGGTCTTGCCGGTGCCGGCACCGCCGAACACACCGGACTTACCACCCTTGGTAAACGGAGCAATCAGGTCAATAACCTTGGTGCCGGTCTCGAACACCTCGACCTGGGTCGACTGCTCGGAGAATGGCGGCGGATCCTGGTGGATACCGCGATACTGTTCTGCATTGATGTCGCCGAGCCGGTCAATCGGCTGGCCAAGAACGTCGATAACCCGGCCCAGCGCAGCCTGGCCGACCGGAACCTGGATGGAGCCGCCAACGTCGGTTGCCTTCGCGCCGCGGGAAAGACCGTCGGTGGTGGACATAGCAACGCAGCGGACCCAGTCGTTGCCGAGGTGCTGCTGCACCTCGAGGACCAGCTTTCCGCCATCCGGCATTTCAACATCGATTGCGTTGTAGATTTCCGGCAGGTGACCCGATGGGAACTCGACGTCCACCACCACGCCCTGCACCTGAACGACTCGCCCTACCGCGCGTTCTGTTTCTACCGCCACTCCGGCCTCCTGTCACCCGGCGCGGTGTGCGCCGACCAAAACGTTTTAGCGTCCGACGGCCGCACCGGCCGCAATCTCCGAAACTTCGTTGGTAATCTGGGTCTGGCGCGCCTTGTTATATGCCAGGGAAAGCTCGCCGACGAGCTCCTTGGCATTCTCGCTGGCGTTCCGCATGGCAACCATCCGGGCAGAATGCTCACTGGCTATCGCCTCGAGCATCGCCTGGTACAGCTGCACTTCAATGTAGCGAGGCAACAGCGCTTCCAGCACTTCATCCCGGCTGGGTTCGAAGATGAAATCGCTGACGATCTCTTCCGCATCCTCGCTCTCGACAGGCTGGATCGGAAGAATCTGCAGCGCCACCGGCCGCTGAACCATCACGTTGACAAACTGCGAATAGATCAGATAAACGGCGTCGACATTACCGGCGATGAACTCACCGATCGAGACATCCACGATCGGCCGGAGATCATCAATCGTCGGCCAGTCACCCATGTTGGTGAACTCCGCCGTCACATTCTGGCCATAACGGGTGAAGAAGTCGCGCCCCTTGCGCCCGACTGTAACCAGGTCTACCGGGGTATCCCCCTGATCGCGGACAAAGTTCACACCACGCCGGATGACGTTGCTGTTGAGCGCACCGGCCAGCCCCTTGTCTGCGGTGATGATCACTGCCCCGATCCGGTTTACCGGCCGCTGCTCGAGCAACGGGAACTTGCCCGATTCGAGTTCAGAAACCCCGGAAAGGGCCGAGATCATGGTTCGGATGCGCTCCGAATACGGGCGCGATGCCTGCACGTTCTGCTGGGCCCGGCGCATTTTGGCCGCGGCGACCATCTCCATCGCGCGCGTGATCTGAGACGTGTTCTGAACTGAACGAATACGTCTCCTGATTTCTCGAGCTGATGCCACCGGTTGCTCCCTCTTGCCTCGTCAGGTCCGATACGCCGGGCTTTACGCGCCGAAGTTCATGGTGGACTTGAATTCCTGAATTGCCTTACCCAGCTGGGCTTCGGTCTCTTCCTCAATCCGGCCGGCCGACAGAATTGCCGACAGGATGCCCGGATGGGTCGTTTCCATGTAATCGAGCAACTGTGCTTCGAACTCGGAAATCCGCTCGACCGGAACATCATCCATGTGGCCATTACCGGCAGCCCAGATAGCCACGACCTGCTTCTCAACCGGGAGCGGCTGATACTGCGGCTGCTTCAGCAACTCGGTCATGCGCTGACCACGGTTCAGCTGGCGCTGCGTTGCAGCGTCAAGGTCGGAACCGAACTGGGCGAATGCTGCCAGCTCACGGTACTGGGCAAGGTCACCACGCAGCCGGCCCGCCACCTGGCGCATTGCGCGAATCTGGGCGTCGCCACCCACACGCGACACCGAGAGACCCACGTTCACAGCCGGTCGAATACCGGCGTAGAAGAGGTCAGCCTCAAGGTAGATCTGGCCATCGGTAATCGAAATAACGTTCGTCGGGATGTAGGCCGACACGTCGTTTGCCTGGGTCTCGATGATCGGCAGTGCGGTCAGTGAGCCACCACCGCGCTCGTCGCTCAACCGAGCAGCACGCTCGAGCAGGCGGGAGTGCAGGTAGAAGACGTCACCCGGGTAGGCTTCACGTCCTGGCGGGCGGCGCATCAGCAGCGAAACTTCGCGGTACGCCCATGCGTGCTTGGAGAGGTCGTCGTAGACGATCAGGGCGTTGCCGCCGTTCTCCATGACTTCCTCGCCCATGGCGCATCCAGCGTACGGTGCGATGTACTGCATCGGGGCCGGGTCAGAAGCCGAGGCCGAAACAACAATGGTGTAGTCCATGGCGCCATAGCGCTCGAGCGTGCCGACGATCTGGGCGACCTGGGCGCGCTTCTGACCGATAGCGACATAGATGCAGATAACGCCGGTGCCCTTCTGGTTGATGATGGTGTCCAGGGCAACAGCGGTCTTGCCGGTCTGGCGGTCGCCAATGATCAACTCGCGCTGACCACGCCCAATCGGAATCATGGCGTCAATTGCCTTGATACCCGTCTGGAGGGCAGTGTCCACGTTCTTGCGGTCAATCACACCCGGGGCGATACGCTCAACAGCGCGGGTGGCCGTTGTTGCAATCGGTCCCTTACCGTCGATCGGCTCACCAAGTGCGTTCACCACACGGCCGACAAGTTCCGGGCCAACCGGCACCTCAATGATGCGGCCGGTCGAGCGAACTTCGTCGCCTTCTTCAATCTCGATGTAATCACCGAGAATAATGACGCCGACGCTATCCTCCTGGAGGTTAAAGGCCATGCCCATCACCCCGTTGGAGAACTGCACCAGCTCATTGGCCTTCACTTCGCTCAGGCCATACACAGTGGCAATACCATCACCGACCTCGATGACGTTACCAACGTTGGTAACTGTCATTTCAGCTTCAAAGTTCTGGATCTGCCCCTTGAGAATGTCGCGAATCTCTGTTGAGCGTACGGCCATTACCGCCTCCTGATATGCCGCCAGTCCCATGCGCCCGAGGGCGCCTCACCAGCCGTCCAATGCATCGCTATTGTGCGATCTGCATGCGCAATCTGTGCAGTTGCGAGAGGATGCTGCCATCCACCAGTTGGTCACCGACTCGGGCAACCATGCCACCAATAATTTCCGGATCCACCGAAGTTCGAAGTTCGACTTCCCGTCCGACGACGCGCTTCAACCCATCGCGAACGACCTGGGCTTCTTCCGGAGACATCTCCACAGCAGTCGTCACATTGGCAATGGCGATACCGCGGGATTCAAGGACGAGGTCCGTGAAGACTTCATAAAGAAGCGGCACAGAATCCATGCGTTGCCGCTCGGTCAGCATCACCGCCAGGTTGCGTGCCAACTGTCGATCATCACCGGGGAGCAGTTCCGCTATCGCTGCCCGCTTGCGGGCATTGGAAACGTTCGGGCTCGTGAAGAACCCGCCGACGATCGGATCCTCAACTGCAGCCGCCAGGCGGGAGAGATCTTCCAGCCACTGTTCGTGGGTTCCACTCTCCTCGGCAAGCTCAAAGACTGCCTGTGCGTATCGTTTTGCTACACCCCGTGAGGCCATGATCCTCCGGCTTTCTGCACTAGCTGCGTGTACCTGGCCGGCCTACGCCTGCGGCGCCGGGCCACTTCCGTTACCTGCGCCAGCTTCCGCCAACGCTTCCTCGATCAGACGCATCTGATCGTTGCGGTCAATGTTGGCGCGAACAATTTTCGAGGCTGCCGCCACGGCGAGATCGGCAACTTCCTGCCGCAACTCAATCCGTGCCTGCCGCACTTCAGCATCAAACGCCAGGCGAGCCTTCTCGAGCATTTCGTCTGCCTGAGCCTTTGCCTGCTCCTGGGAGCGGGCGACGTTCTGCTCCGCCAGTTCACGCGCGTTCTGCAGAATCTGCTGGGCTTCACGGCGAGCTTCGTTCAGCGCTTCCTCATTTGCAGCCCGAGTGTTCTGCAACTCGACCTCAATGGCTTGTGCACGGTCGAGGCTCTGTCGGATGCGCTCTTCACGAGCATCTTTCATCCGGGTAATCGGGCCAAGTGCGAACTTCCAGAACACCCAAATAAAGAGCGTGAACGCAATGAGCTGAACAACCAGATTCAGCCATGTAATGCCTAAATCACCCATACGCGGGACTACCCCTTCTTCCGGTCCGCCGGCACGATGCCCTGACGATGAGCCGTGCGCTGCGGGCGATTGCCCCTGGAGTAGCGGGGTCGGGAGCATACTCGCCCCCGCCCCACGCGGATTCCCACGTATCTACTACCACAGGAATTTCGTATATCGCTTCACGCAGGCGCGCTCCGCAGTGGGGCGAAGCCCTACGCGGCGAAGATCAGGATAATCGCGATAACGAATGCGTAAATCGCGATAGCTTCTGCAAGCGCCGCACCGATGATCATCGTGGTTCGAACGGCTGCTTCAGCATCCGGGTTGCGCCCGATTGCATCCATTGCCTTGCCCACCGCAAAACCGATGGCAAGACCTGGGCCAAGACCACCAACACCAATTGCAAACCCTGCCGCAGCCAGTCGTACGGCCTCTGGATCGGCTACTCCACCAAACACCCTGCGTTCCTCCTCGTGTAAGCCAGCCTGGATTTCATCTTCACAGCCGGCTCAACTACACATCGCGCGCCTACCAACGACGCTATACGACCCAACTTGTCGGCACGGAGCTGCCACACTCCGCAGGTTTAATGGCCATGACTCTCTTCGGCATCGTGATCCCCATGCCCGCCGGCCGTTGCCAGCGAGAGGTAGATGAGTACCAGCAGGGAGAACACCAACGCCTGAACGAATCCAAAGAGAATTTCGAGGTACAGGAAGATTGTCGGCACCGCCAGTGTCGCAACGAGGAACCAGGTAGCCGCAGCAATCCCGACCATCACGGCGACCAGAATTTCGCCGGCAAACACGTTTCCGAACAAACGGAAGGAGAGTGAAACGATTCTGGAAACTTCTGCGATCACTTCAAGCGGGAAGATCCACCACGGATCCGCCATGTGCTTGATACGACCACCAACACCGTGCGCCATCACACCGGCTACCTGCACGATCAGCACCGCCAGGATTGCCATGGCAAGGGTCATGTTCAGGTCTGCACTCGGGGAGCGGAACAGTGGCACGAGGGTGCGGCCGCCTTCGGAAGCCGCAGCGAGTTCGGCATCAACAGCGCCCGGCATTGCCGAGGCAACAAGCGCCGCCTCTTCGCCGTGGCCGCCATCTTTCCAGATGCCGATCGTGCCGATACCCGGCAGCAGGCCGGAATAGTTGGAAACAATGATGAAAATGAAGAGGCCACCGATCAGCGGCCAGATGCGGCGACCGACTCGCTTGCCGGCAGTGGATTCCACCATGCCAAGCAGGAAGTCGATAACGGATTCGAAAATGAACTGTCCGTAGCTGTTCGGCTGGAGTGCTGCCTTGCGGGCGACCCGCATACCAAAGATCACCAGGAACGCCATCACCAGGAGCATGGTCAGGAATGCGTTGGTGAAATGAAAAGGTCCGATCGAGAACAACGTTTCAGCTGCGATCGAGACATGAATATCCATGTACTACCGTTCCTACCCCAACGCTTCGTCTCGTTCCGGATCAGACTCCCCCGAATCAGCCCGGATCGATCGCTTCAGCTTTACCCTACCCCGGTCAGGACGTTCAAGCACCACAAGTTCATAGAGCGCGTAACCCGCCGCAATCATACCCAGCACCATGCCGATTAGCACCATTACTGGTTGTGAATCCAGCCACCGGTCAAGAAAAATGCCGGCGCCTATACACACAATCAGACTGACAGCGACGGTGCATCCGAGGCCAGATGCGGCGCCTATCGCCTGCCAGTCCTTCGTTGACTGCGATTCGCGCGGGTTCTCCATGATTGTGCCACCCCGCCCTTGACACCGCGTGCACTATATCACAATCTTCCAAAAATCCTCAACGGATTATGTAGGATTCTCCCACATTTCTATGGGTGAACGGCCGCTCTTTCCGCTGCTTCTGCCTGGAGCGTTGGCAACGGCCGCTGATCTCCCTCGCGCAACACGTTTTTCGCCGCCCCGACAAAGTCACGGAACAGCGGATGCGGCCGCGTCGGCCGGCTCTTGAACTCCGGATGGAATTGCACCCCGATGAAGAAGGGGTGGTCTTCCAGTTCCATGATTTCCGCCAGACGGTCATCCGGCGACGCGCCGGCAACGATCAGACCGGCTTCGGCAAGTCGCTCGCGATAGTCGTTGTTGACTTCCCACCGGTGGCGATGTCGCTCTTCCACCAGGTCGGTGCCATACGCCTTCGCAGTCCGGGTGCCTGGCACCAGCTTGCAGGGATAGTGCCCCAGCCGCATCGTGCCGCCCATTTCGACGCCATACTGGTCGTTCATCAGGTGAATAACCGGATTGGTCGTGTTCGGGTCGATCTCGGTGCTGTTGGCATCAGAAAGCCCCAGCACATGCCGGGCAACATCGATCACCGCCATATGCAAGCCGTAGCACAGACCAAGATACGGGACCTGGTGCTCCCGGGCATAGCGAGATGCGGCAATCTTGCCCTCAATGCCGCGTGCGCCAAATCCGCCCGGCACAACTACCCCGCTGGCATGTCGCAACTTCTCGGGAATGTCCTCCGGCGCCACCAACTCGGAGTTGATCCAGTTAATCTCGACGTCAACATCGTGATACAGGCCGGCATGGGAAAGCGACTCCACAACGCTCAGGTAGGCATCGTGCAGTTCAACATACTTGCCAACCAGTGCCAGTTCGATCGTCCGGCGCGGAGCCTTGATCCGTTCGACCAAATGCTCCCACTCGGCCAGTTGCGGTTCGGCTGTCCAGCCAAAATGCCGTGCCAGATAGTTACCGGCCCCCGCCTCTTCCAGCATCAGCGGTACTTCGTAGATCGTCTCGGCAGTCTCCAGCGGGATGACTGCTTCCTCTTCAACATCGGTAAAGAGCGCGATCTTCGACATGACATCCAGCGGCACCGGCAGGTCTGAGCGGCAGATAATCATGTCCGGATGGATGCCAATGCCCCGGAGTTCCTTGACTGAATGCTGGGTCGGCTTGGTCTTCAATTCACCCGAAGCACCAACATACGGCAGCAAGGTGACGTGTATATAGAAGACGTTCTGCCGGCCGGCGTCCTTGCGCATCTGGCGAATGGCCTCAAGGAACGGCTGACTTTCGATATCACCGACCGTGCCACCGACTTCAACAATCAGCACATCGGCACCGCTGGCCGCAGCCAGATCCTTGATGCGGTCCTTCATTTCATTGGTGATGTGTGGAATGACCTGCACCGTGCCACCCAGATAGTCACCGCGGCGTTCCTTGGCAATGACCGAGGAGTAAATCTGGCCGGTGGTGACATTGGAGCCGCGCAATACGTACTCGTCGGTGAACCGTTCGTAGTGGCCCAGGTCGAGGTCGGTTTCGGCGCCATCCTCGGTGACAAACACTTCGCCGTGCTGGTACGGCGACATTGTGCCGGGATCGACATTGAGGTAAGGATCAAGCTTCATCATGGCGACACTCATGCCACGGGCCTTGATCAGCCGGCCAAGTGATGCCGTTGCGATTCCTTTACCAACCGACGAGACGACACCACCGGTTACAAAAATGTACTTTGTCACCGACTCACCCCTTCGCCAACCATCCTGGTTCTGCCTGTTTGACCTTGCTGAACAATATAAACGTCGCCGGGGCGCCCGTTGTGCGCCCCGTTTCTCGTGCTATCTGCTGGTGACTGCCGGTTCCAGGACCACCACCTGGGTCGATTCCGGCAAGTCTGATTGTCGAATCTGAAGGCGATCGACCGGAGTCACCTCCTGCGACCCCATCTCTTTCAGGAACCGGTCGAGATCATCGAGGTCCTTGTCGCCATACTCGGTTCGATACTGCATCGGGATCACCAGGCGGGGCTCGATTTGCCCGATTACCTCGGCAGCCTTCGCCGCATCGAGGATCGTGCCACCACCAACCGGGACCATCAGCACGTCGACCGATTCCAGGGCCTCAACCTGCTCGTCTGTCAGACGATGGCCAAGATCACCAAGATGGCAGAAGGTAATGCCTTCCACCTCAATCAGGTAGACGGTGTTGCGCCCGTGCTGCGCACCCCGTTCTTCATCGTGATAGGTACGGATACCCGTCACGAAGACTTCGTTCATTTCGTATTCGCCGGGGCCCTGAATGATCTTGAAGTCGCCCGAAATGTTTTCGGTCGCGGTATGCCCGGGATGATCGTGGGAAATAGTGACAATGTCTGCCTTCTGTTTCTCGGCTCGATACCCCGATGAGCGCGGCACGGGATCAAGGATCAACGTCGCCTCACGCGCACGAATCCGGAAACTGGCATGACCAAACCATCTAATCTCAGCCATCGTCCTCAAACATCCGATGTTGTTACAAAGCTATTCGCATGTCGGGTGGGCTACATTCGTGAGGATTTCTCAACGGCCTAGATCAGGATACCATGACCCGTACGGGAGTTACAGTGAACATAGTCGCCTGAACGGACAGTCACCCGGCGAATCCAGGTTATTGCCCATCCAGTTCGGCGGCGATCTCCTTCAGCACCGGGCCAATGACATCCCAGCCAAATCCACGGCGCCCCAGGTAGGCAGCAAGCCGGCGGTCGCGGGTCGCCGGGTCGAGCCCCGTGAGCGACCTGATCCGCTTGCGCGCCAACTCCAAAGCGGCACCGGATTCATCAATACCGGCCTCCGCCACGGCCTCGCTCGTAATATCCTGGGCGACACCTTTGGCACGCAACTCACTCGCCAGCAGACTCCGCCCGCGAGGACGATGTTCCGCCCGGTTCTCCACCCACCAACGGGCAAACGCCTCGTCGTCCAGATAGCCCCAACCAGTCATCCGCTCGATGGCTGCATCGACAGCCGGGGGCTCATACCCCTTTTGACGGAGACGGTCGCGGGTTTCCCGAATTGACCGCGGGCGGTAACTGACGAACGCCAGCGCCGCAGCGACGGCCCGTTCAATTTCATCGACCGCCAGCAGCTCGCTGATATCGGCTGCGGTCAATTCCATCCCGGCCACGAGTCCCCGACGCGCAACCTCGATCGCCGGCAGGCCGAACGCAAACTCTCCATCGAGATAAATACTCGCCCGCTCCGGATTGCGCACCTGGTAGGTAACGCGGGTGATCTTCCCCGGTTTTGGCTCGCGAGCCGGGCGACGTGTTTGTCTGGGGTTCCGGTTCATCCCGTTGCGTCAGACGGCTGCCAGTATTCGTACTCCATCAACCGGGCCGAGCTTTCAGCAGCGGCACGCCCCAGCAACCGTTCGATGACATACAGCGACATGTCGATCCCTGCCGAGACGCCGGCCGAACTCACCACTGCGCCGTTATCCACCCAGCGGACACCCTCGTGCACTTCAATGGAAGGGAACGCCTCCCGCATCCGCTCGATGCTGCCCCAATGGGTTGTCGCCTTGCCACCATCCAGCAACCCGGCTTGCGCCACCAGGAAGCTCCCGGTACAGACCGAGGTAGTCAGCGTGGCTGACCCCGCTATGGTGGCAATCCAGTCAATGAGTGCCGTGTTATTGATCTCCCGGCGAGTGCCTTGTCCACCCGGCACCACCAGAATGTCGATGGGCGGCGCGGTATCCAGGGTGTAATCCGGCAGGGTCCGCAACCCGGCGTTTGCTGCCACCGATTCCAGTGTCTCAGCCACGGTAAAGGTGTTGAAGCATCGCTCGCCATCAATGCTGGCAGCGGTAAACGCTTCGTATGGACCACAGAAATCGAGCAACTCGACTTGCGGGAAGATCAGGATTCCGACGTTCAACACCCTGTCAGCCATGGTGATCCTTTCATGTTGCAGTGCGAGTTCAGACCAGCAACAAGGCGCCGGCCACAATCAGCAAGCTGGAGACAGCAATCCGGAAGACGTTGTCCGATACCTGCACCTGTATTCTAGCGCCCACCACCGACCCGAGTATCGCCACCGGAATCAGCCACACAGCCCAGCGCAACACGCTGCCATCAATGACACCCAACCGGAGATAGCCACCGATACGCAGCACATCGAGGATCAGGAAGTAGCACAGCAGCGTCGCGCGCATCGCTGATGGCGAAGGTAACAAGCGCTGGAGATAGGGAACCATTACCGGCCCGCTCGTCCCGACCAGACCGTGCAACAGTCCGGCAGTCAATCCGACCCCGGCAGTAAGTGCCACCGGTGGCCGGGCGATCTCCTGGGCAATGGCAACCCGCCGGAGCAGCGAAATCAGCCCCAGCACCACCGCGACAACACCGACGATTCTGGCAATCCACTCCACCGGCAGACGTGCCAGAAGATAACTACCGGCAGCCAACCCGATCGCTCCGACCAGCAGCATTGGCATCAACACCGGCCAGTTGACCGATTTCCGCGCCAGCGAAACGAGCATCATCCCGGTGACAAACTGGATACAGGCCACCAGCACGATTGCCAGGCGCACGTCCCAGACGAGTCCGAGCAACGGCACCATCAGCAGTGCCCCGCCAAACCCGGTAAACCCGCGGATCACCATAGCCGCGAACACGATCAGGCAGGCCAGTAACAGTTCCACTCAGCCCCGGCCAACCTGGTAACGCATTCGGGAACTACCAACCATCAGAACGGCTGGTTCATCACGGTAAGCATCTGAAGCAGCTTGGCCGTTGTTTCCTTGGAGAACGGAATGCGTTCATCTACCGGGCCAACCCCGACGCACGAGGGGCAGCCATCCTCACACGGACAGGAACGCAGGTGGTCCTGTGCTGCCCGCAGCAGGTGGTCGTGAATCTCGTAGAGGCGCTCGCTCAACCCGACACCGCCTGGAACCTTGTCATAGATAAAGACCGTCGCCCGACCGGTAAACGGCGATTTTGCCTGGGCATAGACACCAATATCCCGCGGGTCGCACATCAAATAGAGCGGTGCGATGTTGCCGATCAGATTGGCCAAACCGGTCAACGCGCCGTGCAGGCGTTGCTCCTCGACGTTGGCCGTCATCCCGGAAGGAACGGTCAGCCAGTACGCCGTGGTGTGCATCTGGGTTTCCGGCAGGTGGATCGTGCCCCACCCGAGGTTTTCATGGGTGTGCAGGCGCACCTTTTTGAACTGGGTTACCAGCGACGCCACCAAAATCTCGCCATAATGCCGCAGGTCGGCCGGTGTCGTGTCGGTGAACTCCTCGATCACCTCCACCCGCACAGCAAGCCCGGCATCGGTGTAGTGGTCGACCGACACCGAATGGACGTAGGCCTTCTTTTCTTCCCAGTCGAGTTCATCTACGTAGTATTGCTGCCCATCGTGGATGTAGATCGCCTCGGTATGTACGAGCATCGGTGCGGCAAATGTATCGACCTCTCCGATCACCCGTGGGCGTTCACGCACGGTCTGGTCGATGATCACCACGTTGTCCCGGGCAGCGGTCCGCAGACTGATGTTCTCGGCCGGATAGGAGTCAGCCATCCAAAACCAGGTGTCGTTGCTGAAGTGGAGAATGCCGACATCGGCCAGATACTCCAGCGCATCTTCCGGTTGATACCTGCCAAACATCTCGCCACGCTTGAACGGCAATTCAAACGCTGCGCACTTGATGTGTTCGACCAGTACCAGCAGATTATCCGGATTGATCAGCCCACTTTCAGGACTGCCTTCAAAGAAATACTCCGGATGGTTGATGATGAACTGGTCCAGCGGCGACGAAGATGCAACAAGAATCGCCAGCGAGGTTGATTCCCGGCGGCCCGCCCGTCCGGCCTGCTGCCAGGCACTGGCAATTGTGCCCGGATAGCCGGTCATCACGGCGGCATCCAGGCCACCGATATCGACACCAAGTTCCAGTGCGTTCGTCGAGACAACGCCCTTGATCGTGCCATCACGTAGCCCTGCCTCGATCTCACGACGCTGTCCCGGCAGATACCCGCCCCGGTATCCGCGAATCGCTTCACTGGTTCCGACCCTGGTAGGCAACGCCTCCCGCAAGTAGGTCAGAAGCACCTCGGCAGTGACCCGTGCCCGGGCGAACACGATGGTGTGCACCCCTGCCCGCAGCAATTCGGCGGCCAGTCCGCTCGCCTCAAGCATCGCCGACCGGCGGATACCCAGCGCACGGTTCACCACCGGCGGGTTGTACAGCACAAACTGACGCTCTCCTCGTGGCGCACCGTTCCGGTCAATCACTCGCACCGGTTCCTCGATGAGTTGTTCGGCCAGTTCTCCCGGATTGGCGATGGTCGCCGAAGCAAGGATGAACTGCGGGTCCGCACCGTAGTGCCGGCAAATGCGCTTCAACCGCCGGATGACGTTGGCAACGTGCGAGCCGAAGACGCCCCGGTAGCCGTGCATCTCGTCAATGACCACATAGCGCAGGTTCTCGAAGAGTTCATGCCACTTTGTGTGGTGCGGCAGAATGCCGGAATGGAGCATATCCGGATTGGTGATGACGATATTCCCGGCTCGCCGGATCAACCGTCGTTCGGTGGCCGGGGTATCACCGTCGTAGGGATAGGTCTTGAGGTCGGCTCCGGCAGCCTCGATCAACGCCTGCAACCCGACATATTGGTCCTGGGCCAGCGCCTTGGTCGGGAACAGGAACATCGCCCGGGCGTTCGGCTCAGCAAGCAGGCGGTCAAGCACCGGCAGGTTGTAACACAGGGTCTTTCCCGAAGCAGTCGGCGTGACAATCACCGTATGCTCGCCGGTCCGGATCGCCTCCAGCGATTCTGCCTGGTGACTGTACAACTGGTGAACGCCTCTGGACGCCAGCGCGGAAACCAGTCGCGGATCAAGGTCATCCGGAATCGGACGGTAGTCGGCCTCGACAGCCGGCAGTACCCTCCAGTCTGCGATGCAGCTTTTCCAGCGTTCTTCCGTCCGCAACCGTTCCAGAAACGTCGCGAGTGCCATCAGCCCAGCATCCCGATCGTAGTCTCCACCACCAGTGCCGCGCGCAATCCAATTTCACCACGTATCAGATGGAGATTCTCCCACCCCTGTTCAAGGTTGGTGATCTCCTGCAACTCGTTATTGGAAATGTCCTTCACTGCCAGAAACGGAACGCCGAAAATGGCCGCTACCTGCCCGATGGCAGCGGCTTCCATTTCCTCGCAAAGCGAGCCGTGCAACTTGTGCAAGGTTCGAATCCGCTCGCCGTGCTGGGTCCAGACATCTGCCGAACCAACAGCACCGACATGGATGACCGGGTCGTGTCCAACACCTGGCCATGCCGGCAACGGCGTACGCCCTGCGGCATGTACCGCAAGATCAAACAGGTGCGGGTCCGGCAGAATCGCTTCTGCCACCACCTCGGTCCCTGCCTGGTCATAGCGGAACCCCTGGTACTTTTCGCTACCATCCGGCTGGATAATCAGCGACGAATGGTGAATCACCCGGTTTGCTATCACCACATCACCACAGGCAACATCCGCGCGGTGCGCTCCTGAACAGCCGTAGTTGATGATCGCCTTCGGACGCTGACCGATGCATAGTGCGCTGGTCGTGGCCGCAGCATTGATCAACCCGATCCCGCTGACAATGATCTGGCATTCAACCTCGCCAACCCGGCCAATGGTCCGTCGCCAGACGTGGAACGGCTCCTCGCGAGCATCTTCCAGACGCTCGCGCAGGTGGATCGCTTCGGAATCCATGGCACAAACAACAGTGACCGGCGCGTGTTCCATATTATTGAAGGCCTATTCCTACACTCAACGCAGCTAT
Organism: uncultured Thermomicrobiales bacterium; assembly: GCA_964462545.1. Taxonomy (GTDB): domain Bacteria; phylum Chloroflexota; class Chloroflexia; order Thermomicrobiales; family CFX8; genus CAYWXR01. Next base: position 8,633 of record CAYWXR010000013.1, on the reverse strand, counting down.
CAACAAGAGCACAGAGCATACGACAACAAAGACGTAGTCCCGCTGCTTCAGGAAGATATACAGCGAGACAGCGGTATAGGCTGCCGGCGTGAACAACAGCACAAGGATGCCGAGGTCAACAATTCCCTGCGGGCTGAGGTCAAAGACCCCCGGAAGGACATCCGGCAACGGGGCAACTTCCTCGCCCAGCGGCTCCCCCCGCAACCAGGCGATCGCCAGACCAGCCAGAATCAACACCATGCTGCTGACAAACCCGATGGTCAGAATCCTGATAACCCAGCGATAGAGGACCCGCCGGCGGCGTTCCTCATAGCGAACCCGTGCCTGATCCCGGTTCGCCATCACCACACCCCCAGGGTCTCGGCATACATCGAGAGTGAAAGGAAGACGAGCACACCGACCAGCAGCATCACCAGCACCTGGGCATCCACCTTCGACGCCAGGTGTGCCCCGATGCGGGATCCCAGGACAATCCCGAAGACAGCAACAACCGTCGTCGCCGGGTGGACGTGCCCGCGGCTGTAGAAGATCAACGCCGAGGAAGTGGCGCTCATCCCGACCATGAAGGAACTGGTACTGGCGGCAGCCTTTACCGGAACCCGCATCATCAGCGACATCAAGGGCACCTGCACCGGACCACCGCCGATTCCGAACAGTCCCGATGCCAACCCGGCCAGCGTCGCAATCGGCAAACTGCTCCGCACTCGTCGTGGCACATACGTGACCACGTCACCGGCCGGCCCTTCGGCGTACCGACCTTCCAGGCGGAGCGGGTCCTCGGCCCGGACCCGAACGACCGGTGCCTGGACCGGTCGACGTCCGCGCAACATCAGCACTGCCACGACCAGCAGAAGTGTCGCGAACAGCACCGACAGCAGGTCACGGGGGATTGATGTCGCAATCAACCCGCCTGCAACCGCACCGGCAGAGATCGGCATCATCAGCACGTAGGCAAGACGAACATTGGCGAACCGGTTCGCAAGGTAAATACGGGAACCGGAAACCGAGTTGGCCACCACCGCAATCGCGCTGGCGGCAATCGCCGAGGTGAGTGGAATACCAAACAGCAGGGAGAACAACGGCACCATGAAGACACCACCGCCCATGCCCAGCATCGTCCCGAGCGTGCCCGCAGCAGCCGCCACCGCAATGAGCGCCAGCACCTCAACAAGATCCAATGTCCCAACCTCCACCTCAAACGATACTCCCTGCCCGGTGGCTTGTGAAGGTTGGCACTGGTCTTGACGCCGCATTGACCCAGGTGCGACACTCGCATCCACAAGTTCATGAACGACAGTGGGAGCCTTGTTCCGGAGTAACCGGCAAGGTGCTCACGGGGGAAACCGGTGTGAATCCGGTGCTGTGCCGCAACTGTGACGCGAGCCATCGCGAAGCCAGATTACCCGCCACTGCCGTCTGCCCGGGTCACTTCGAGCATGGGTGATCGGGAGGTGCTCACAAGGCATCACCCGCAAACCCGTCCGAAGACGGGTTTTTTCCTTCCGGTCGAGACCAACCGGAAGGTGCGGGAAGGATCCCCCTCGCAATGCCAAAGTCGCTGTTCGCGCGGCCAATCCCTCTTCTGGTCGTGCTGGCACTCCTCGTTGTCTCGGCTATCGGCATAGCCACCCAGGACATGCTCGACCGGCAACCTGCTGAATCACCTATCGAAGCCGCAGCCATCGACTGGTTGATCGGCCAGCAGGTTGAAGATGGTGGCTTCTCTGCCTTCGGCGGTGAATCCGATCACGGGTCAACGGCCGACGCGGTCTACGCACTCATCAGCGCCGGAATCGACCCGGCAACAGTCACCTCGCCTGGCGGAAACACCCCCCTGGACTTCCTTGCGAACGGGTCGGGGTTGGTAGCGAACGACCCCGGACTTGCCGGCAAGACAGTACTCGCATTGATCGCGGCCGGCGAGGATCCTGGCGAATTGCTGCATGCCATCCGGAACGGCCAGAACCCGGAAACCGGATTCTGGGGGCAAAGTCTCACCAGCCATGCCTATGCCATGCTGGCGCTCTCGGCTGCCGGCGAACAGCCATCATCCGAAATGGTTGACATGTTGCTGAACTCCCAGATCGAGGATGGGTCGTGGGGTTTTACCGGCGCAACTGATCCCGGAACCGGCGACAGCAATACAACATCCCTCGCCGTCCAGGCACTGGTGGCAGCGGGTATCGGCGGAGAACCGGTGGACCGCGGCATCGCCTACATTCTCACCCTCGAGGATGCGACCGGTGCGATTGCCTATGATGCGAGCGAGGCCCCGAACATTACCGGCGATGCCAACTCAACTGCCCAGGCTATCCAGGCACTTGTCGCAGCCGGACATGACGCCAGCCGGCAGATCGCCGCGCTCGAACAGTTCCGGGCCGAGAGTGGCGCATTCTTCTGGCGATCCGACTGGGCCGATGACTCGCTGCTGGCAACCGCGCAGGCCATTCCTGCACTACAGGAACAGCACCTTCCGCTCCAGGTAAAAGGCAGATAGACCATGACATTTCGTCGCAGACGCCCGACATTCAACATGCTGATCGCGCTGCTGACCGTGGCAATAGCCCTGGCCGGCGGGTTGCTCTCCACAGCAGCCCAACGGCCCAATGGTGCCGGTCTGGTCATCCGTCACGGCGACGAGACGGTAATCTACGCCTACATCCAGTTCGATGAGGAATCCATCAATGGCATGGACCTGATTACCCGGTCAGGCATTGAGGCGACGCTCTCCCCCTTCGGAGGCATGGGCATGGGCGTTTGCTCGATCAATGGCGAAGGCTGCCCCTCGGACAATTGCTTCTGCCACTCCTACTCCAGTCCGGCCTACTTCTGGCATTACTACAACCTGGTAGAGGGAGAGTGGGTCTTCAACCCGGTTGGCCCTTCCGGGAGAACACTCCGTGACGGCGACATCGACGGCTGGGCATGGAGCGCCGGGGATGTTGAACTGCCACCTGTTACCATCGAGGAAATCGCGGCACAGAACAACATCGACCACTTCATCACGAACGAAGAGGGCGAAGGTGGACCGGATTATTTGCTGTTCGCCGGGTTGCTGGCCGTTGCGCTCGGCGTCGGAGGTGTGGCCATATACCGGAACCGGGCAGGCGCCGGGTGAACGGTGAACTGAACATCATCGCCTGGACCGTCTGGATCCTGGCAGTCATGGTGTTACCACTGACCAGCCGGAACCCGCTCTACCTGATGCTGCTCCTGGTAGTGGTGCTGGTGGTGTTCTTCACCTTGCCCCGCAAGGCGGGCACAACCAGTGCATGGCGTTTGTTTGCCTACATCGGATCCAGCGTTGCCCTGTTGTCGATCGGCTTCAATGTCCTCACCGTCCATGCCGGAGACCGGGTGTTCACCCGTCTACCTGGCTGGCTTCCGATCATTGGTGGGCCGCTCACGATCAATGCACTGGTCTACGGCATCATCTCGGCAACCTCGATTGCTACCGTCCTGTTCGCAGCGGCAACCTACAATTCGGCCATTCGCCATGCCGACCTGGTCCGTCTGTTCCCTGGTTCACTTGCACGCTTTGCCGTGGGGGCCGGCATTGCACTGCTCTTCGTGCCACAAACCATCACCACCGCCCGTGACATCTACGACGCCCAGCGTGCCCGTGGACACACATTCCGCCGTCCCGGTGACGCGCGCGCCTATATCGTTCCGCTGCTTTCGACCGGCATGGAGCGGGCGATTCTCCTTGGTGAGGCGCTGGAGACACGGGGATTTGGCAGCGCTGCTGCGGTCTCCCGACCGGGAACCGTACGGCGAGTCATGCCGGTGCTGGCGGCCATCTCCTTGCTCGGGGCCCTGTTTGCCATTGGCAAGGGATCACCCGCTATCGGGATGCTGGCAATGCTCCTTGCCGGTACCTGTGCAGTGCTATCCACCCCGGCACGCAGTGCTCGCACCCGCTACCGCACTGTTGAATGGAAGTCAACATCGATCGTTGTTACCGGCACGAGTCTCACCGCGTTGGTGATCCTGCTATTCGGCCGGGCAATTATCCCGATGCACCTGGCGTACGACACCTTCCCGCGAATCGACGCTCCCGCCTTCGCCCCGATCGTAGGCGTTGCCATTCTTCTTCTCACGATGCCGGCGCTGGTGAAACAGCCATGAACGCACTGCAACTGGACAACATCTCGTACCGCTTCCCGAATACCACCGTCGATGTTCTACGCCATGTGAACTGGAAAGCGTGGGAAGGTTCTGTCAACCTACTGGTAGGCCCTTCCGGCTCCGGGAAGTCCACGCTGCTTAGTTGCCTGAATGGGCTGATCCCCCATTTCCACGGCGGAGCATTCGCCGGTGAGGCACGCATCTTTGGAGCAACCACCCTCGCCAACGCTCCCCGGGACCTTGCTGCAACCGTCGGCACCGTGTTTCAGGATCCTGAGTCCCAGTTCGTGACCGACAGCGTTGAGGACGAGATTGTCTTCGGACTGGAGAACCTGGGCTACAACCGGCGGACAATGCGTCTCCGTCTGGAAGAAACTCTGGATCTGCTCGGCATCCAGCATCTGCGGATGCGCCAGATCAGTCAGATCAGCGGTGGCGAACGTCAGCGGGTTGCGCTGGCCGCTGCGCTGGTGACTCGCCCACAGGCACTACTCCTGGACGAACCGACGTCACAACTCGACCCTCTGGCGGCCCATGACATCCTGACAGCGGTCGAACACCTCAATCGCGACTTCGGCACAACCATCATCATCGCCGAGCACCGACTTGACCGTGTGCTCCCCTTCGCCGGCGAGATAACCACCATCGCCGGTGCGAACGTCACGTCTGGCCCGGTCGAGACCATGCTCGACGAACTCGACGACCTGCCTCCGCTCGTGGAATGGGGAAAGCGGCAGGGTTGGCATCCGATTCCGCTCACGATCCGCGATGCCCGTCGGAGGCAAGGGCCGGTGACGGTTCCACCCCGGCCACCTGAACCCACGACTACCGGCGAAACCTGCCTGACTGTGCAAGACCTGGAGTATCGTTACGGCTTACACCTGGCGCTCCGCGACATTTCATTCGAAGCGCGACGAGGCGAGATCATCGCCCTTGCCGGTAAGAATGGCTCCGGCAAGACGACGCTGTTGCGACACCTGATGGGCCTCATCCGCCCGAACCGGGGCACGATCACCATCAATGGGCACAATACAGCCCGCATGAAGGTACAGGAGATCGCCGCCCACGCCGGGTACGTCCCCCAGTTCCCGACCGCCATTCTGCATCAGGAAACACTCCGGGAAGAGATCCTTTTTACCGGCCGGGCGCGTCGTATCTCGGTAGACCCTGAAAACATCGCAGACCATCTTGGAATCGCCCACCTGCTGGACCGCCACCCACTCGACCTTAGCGGCGGTGAACGTCAACGGTCAGCGCTGGCTGCGATAGTCGCGGCCATGCCGGACATTCTGCTGCTTGATGAACCAACTCGCGGACTTCCCGGCACCGACAAATTACGGTTGGCGGACTACTTGCGGAGATATGCGGCATCAGGTCGTCTGGTTGTTGTCGCCACCCACGATGTCGAGTTTCTGGCACAGTGCGCAAACCGGGTCATCATGCTCGCCGACGGTGAGCTCATCGCCGACGGTCAGCCCGCTGATGTCCTCTCTGGCTCACTCACCTTTGGCACCCAGATGAACCGCCTCTTCGGTGGACACATTCTCACGCTGGATGATGCACTGGACCTTGCCCGGGACTAAACGTTTGCCGCATCCACACTGGTACAATCACGGGCTGTGCCTGATCGCCATACACCGGCAGTCATCATCGTTTGGCCAATGATCCATAATTGAGAGAAACACGCGTTCCGGGCATACGGGCGCGTATTGCACCTATCGCAGGAACAGAGGACATCTCCGCATGAATCAACCGTCCAGCAATACATCCACAACCCGGGGCGATCGACTCGTAGAGGTCGACGTACAGGACGTTCAGGATGAGATTCGACGGTCGCAAGCCTCCTCCAACCCGGATGTTGAAGAGCAATCGCCTCAGGTGCTTCCGACACTGATCGTGCCCCAGACCCTGCTCCTGCCGCACATGTCGCTGCCATATCCGATTGACGACGGCGAGGAATCCCGGGTCATCGAGCACGCAATGGCCGGTGACCGGCTGGTACTGGTGCTCGGACTACGGGACCAGGTCGATGACGATGACGAGGATTTCGACGAGGAAACCGCCGAAACCCTGGCCGAGATTTCTGAAGACAAACCAAATGCCGGTTTCAACAGCTTCGGCATTACCGTTACCGATAGCGAACTCGCCCCGGTCGGGGTGATTGCCGAAATTGGTCACAAGATTGCCCGGCCCGGCGTGCCCGCCCATGTCATCCTGCAGGGTGTTGCCCGGGGAGTAGTAATTGGTATTGAGCAGCGCGAGCCGTTCACCCTCACCCGGGTGTTGCGATCGGATGACCCGGAAGACAACAGTCTCGAGGCACGTGCGGTCATGGCCAACGTGCTCGACCAGGTTGAGTCATACGTCGGCATGCTCGCCAATGTGCCGGATGAAGTCGTTGCGATGGTTCGCAGCGTCGATGAGCCAGGCTGGCTCGCTGACCTGATTGCCTTCTCACCCGAGTTCGGCCCGGCCATGCGCCAGGAAATGCTGGAAGTGTTGAACCCGGTCGAACGTTTGCGCCGGATCAGCACCATCCTTCAGGAGCGGCTGGAATTCCTCACCTTGCGCCACCAGATCCAGTCCGAAGCTCAGGCCGGAATGGACCGCCAGCAACGCGAAATCATGCTCCGCGAGCAGATGCGCACAATCCAGCGGGAACTGGGTGATCTCTCTTCTGAAGAGGCGATGGCCAACGAGTTCCGCGAAAAGATCGAAGCCTCGGGCATGCCGGAAGAGGTGAAGACGAAGGCGATGATGCAGCTGGCCCGTCTGGAACAGCAGCACCCCTTCTCGCCGGAAATCGGCATCATCCAGTCGTATCTGGATTGGCTCACCGAGCTGCCCTGGGCGGTCTACAGCGAGGAAGATATCGACCTCAGGCGAGCTGCCGAGATTCTGGATGAAGACCATTACGGTTTGACCAAGGTCAAGGAACGTATTCTCGAGTTCATTGCTGTCCGCAAACTGGCTGGCTCGAAAATGCGCTCGCCGATCATCTGCTTCGTTGGCCCTCCCGGCGTTGGCAAGACCAGCCTCGGCAAGTCGATTGCCCGCGCACTGGGCCGGTCATACGCCCGGATGTCACTTGGTGGCGTCCGCGATGAGGCGGAAATTCGCGGTCACCGGCGCACCTATGTCGGTGCCATGCCTGGCCGCATGATCAAGGCCATCCGCGATGCCGGCACCGCCAATCCGGTGATTGTGCTGGACGAGATTGACAAGGTTGGTGCGGATACTTTCCGGGGCGACCCGTCGGCCGCGCTGCTTGAAGTACTCGACCCGGAACAGAACAGTACCTTCTCCGATCATTATCTCGAGGTGCCGTTCGACCTCTCCCAGGTGGTCTTCATCACCACCGCGAACATGCTCGATCCCATCCCGCCGGCATTGCGCGACCGGATGGAAATTATCGAAGTACCCAGTTACACCGAACTGGAGAAACTCGAAATCGCCCGGCACTTCCTGATCCCGAAGCAGATGGAATCCCACGGGCTGACCGAGGGCAACCTCGTTATTGAAGACGAGGCATTGCTACGGTTGATCCGCGAATACACCCATGAGGCAGGGGTCCGGAACCTCGACCGCGAAATCGGCGCCATCTGCCGGAAGACAGCTCGCAAGATCGCCGAGGACGAGAATGTCGGGCCGGAACATGTGGACAACGACGAACTGGAAGTCCTGCTCGGCATTCCCCGGTTCGAATATGGTCTGGCTTCCGAAACCGACGAAGTCGGTGTCTCGACCGGCGCAGCCGTCACCGGAGCCGGTGGCGACCTGCTCTCCATTGAAGTCACCATCATGAAGGGCAAGGGCGACCTGCTCCTCACCGGCCAGCTTGGTGAAGTGATGCAGGAATCCGCCCGCGCTGCGATCTCCTATGCCCGGTCACGCATTGACCAGCTGGGTATTCCTGAAAACTTCTTCGATAACCATCTGATCCATGTCCACGTCCCGGCCGGAGCAGTGCCCAAGGACGGCCCTTCGGCCGGACTGACCATTGCGGTTGCACTAATCTCCGCCCTTACCGGTATCCCGGTACGCAAGGATGTCGCCATGACCGGTGAAATCACCCTGCGCGGCAAGGTGCTGCCGATTGGTGGACTCCGCGAGAAGGCCCTCGCCGCCCGCCGGGGTGGGATCACCTGCTTCCTTGCCCCGAAGCGCAACGAGAAGGATCTCTCCGAACTGCCCGCATCGATCCGCGAGAACCTGGAAATCACCCTCGTCTCCCGCATCGACGAAGCCCTGGAGATCGCCCTCACCGAACCGGTCCCGGTAGCATGGGAGCTTGCGGCTAGTCGTTAACCAGAATGCTAGAGGAAGCAGGAGAACCGAGTGCCGGTACCTTATTTGGTCTTGGAGGAACGATCCTCGGGTCTACCTTTGACGTTGAACCGTTTCGAGGCGCTTCCGGTCTGATATAAATTGGTCGAACAGGAAGAATTCAACAATCTGGTGATGAGCGACCTGATTTCGAAGGTCTCTACCCTTTCGTATAAGCG
>CAYWXR010000012.1:67500-107794 GCA_964462545.1 uncultured Thermomicrobiales bacterium | reverse complement strand
TGCCCGGATTCCCCAACGGGGCCATGGTCCCCACTGGCTAGCCTTGATATCGAACTTTTGTACCGTGCGGACGTGGGAGGGGGTAGTTAGGATGGGTATTAAGGCGCGACGTCTAAACCGATGCTGTATCAACCTGGTGCCGGACGCCTCTCATGGTCTTTCACGATTTGGGACGATTCACGATGGCTTCGAGCAATCCACCACAGGGCAACCGACGGCTGCTCCGCCGGTTACTGGCCGTCGGACCGGCGCAACCAGGATTGTCCGAAGCGACCGGTACTCGCCCGCTTTCCATTGAGGAATACCCGGGCGCCTACGAGGTTGCCCGTGCTACCACCCGCGCCCTGATTCAACTTGGCAAGAGTTCGCCCGAACTGGATACCCGCATTCTCTTCGGCACCCAACGTTCGATGATCCTCACCCGCCCGGATACCCACCGGGAGCAGGTAGTCGAAACCCGGGTGCTCCTGCCGCAATCGCTGCCAACGCTTGTCACCGGTGCATCAACCCTCGCAAGTGACCGTGAGGCCCGGATTCTGATCCAGACACTTGATCTGGACCCATCGGCCACGCTGGTCTATCTCTTCCCGTTGATGCCCAACGATGCATTTGGCGGGGTAATCATTGCCGCGACAAACACCGCACTCACCGACCCGGTGCAGGATGCCCTGCTGGCAATCGGAAGCCAGGCCAACACGCTGATGGAAACTGTCCAGGCAGTCGAGGTGTTGCGGCAGCGTGAGGCTGGCTACCGGGCGCTGGTCCAGAACTCGTCCGACATCCTGCTGGTTATCCATCCGAACATGACAATCGTCGACCTTGCTCCAACTGCTGCCGGCATGCTCGGCTACGCGACAGATGAACTGCTCGGCAGGTCGCTGGCATCCCTGCTCGACCCGCGGGATGTCAACCGCGCCCAGTTGGCCATTCAGCGGTTTGTCCAGAGCAAAGGCACGTCATCGTCATCGGTACACTGGCGGATGCGCCGGAAGAACGGCACGCTGCTGGATGTTGAAGTTGTCGGGAACAACCTGATCGATGATCCCGGTGTAGCCGGCATTGTCCTTAGCGCCCGTGATGTCAGCGAGCGCAAGGCGCTGGAAGCAAGCATGCTCCATCAGGTGCTGCACGATGACCTGACCGGACTGCCAAACCGGGCGGCTTTCACCAAGATCCTCGAGGCAGCCCTGGCCCGGACCACACTCAGCGGACACGCCATTGCTGTGCTCTTTCTCGACCTTGACCGCTTCAAGGTGGTGAACGATTCGCTGGGCCATGAGGCCGGTGACCGGCTTCTGGTGCAGGTTGCCCGCCGGTTGCGGGAGAGTGTCCGCCCCGAGGATACCGTCGCCCGGTTGAGTGGCGACGAATTCGTCGTGCTGGTGGATAACATTGTCGGCCCGGAGCCAGCCATCGCCATTGCAGAAAAAATCATCAACCGGATCAAGGAAGCAATCCGGATCGGGACGCACGAGGTCTTTGTCTCGACCAGTATCGGCATCACCATCGAGGGTGGTGGGCATCAGCACACCGACACAACCACCATTCTCCGGAACGCTGACCTCGCAATGTACGACAGCAAGAACCGCGGACGGTGCCGGTACTCGATTTACCAGCCAGCCATGACCAAGCGGGCAATCGAGCGGCTTGAACTGGAAACCGAGCTTCGTCATGCCATCTCCAGCAACCAGTTTCAGGTCTACTACCAGCCATTGATCGACCTGCGCTCCGGACGGGTCAACGAGGTCGAGGCACTGGTTCGCTGGCAGCATCCTACACGTGGATTGCTGATGCCGGACACATTCATTGGCATTGCCGAGGAAACCGGACTCATCGGGCCAATCGGTCAGTGGGTCCTTGAGGAAGCCTGTCGTCAGGGCCGTCGCTGGCAGAAGGAGCGTGGCAACCTTCCGCCACTGAACCTGAGCGTCAACCTCTCGGTGCGTCAGTTCCAGCAGCGCGAACTCGTCAGTGATGTCAAGCGGGTGTTGCAGGAAACCGGAATCAACCCCGGTCAACTGACGCTGGAGATCACCGAAAGCGTGGCGCTGGATGACGCCGATGCTGCCGTTGCAACGATGCGGGAACTGAAGAAACTCGGTATTCAACTTGCACTGGATGACTTCGGCACTGCCTATTCGGCGCTGAGCTACCTGAAGCGATTCCCGGTAGATTCCCTGAAGATTGACCGCTCGTTCGTCGAAGGCATCAACCAGGACCACGGCGATATGGCCATTGTCAAGGCGGTTATCGCCTTTGCCAAGACGCTGAACCTGCGGGTAACGGCAGAGGGTGTTGAGAACGTCGACCAGCTTCGCCAGTTGAAACTGCTCGGCTGTGACCTCGGTCAGGGCTACTTTTTCGCAACTCCACTCCCGAGCCGTGAACTAACGCTGGACACAAGTTTTGAAACCGGACGGCTACCCAGCCGCGATGGCGGTCCGGAAACCTGGTCGCTACCAATCCCGAACCTGGCCTGATCCCTGTCCCCACACCCTCTACAATGGTCACATGACCACCGCACACCGAAAGTAGAGGAATGGTTCATGGGTAGAGGATTCGGAATCGCCGCGGCCGTCGACCACGAGATCATGAAGCAGGTCGCGAAAGCAGCGGAAGAAGCCGGTTTCAGTTCGTTCTGGGTCAACGACACCCCCGGAAACGACGGGCTTGCCGGGTTGGCCGCCGCAGCATCGGTTACCAACAGCATCCAACTCGGCGTTGGCGTTATCCCGCTTGAACGACGCCCCGCTGCTGAAATCGCCAGTGATGTCAAACGGCTCAACCTGCCCCAGGACCGGTTGCTACTTGGCATCGGCTCCTCCTCCCGGAAGGGTGGACTGGAGAAAATCCGGGATGGCGCCGGTATCCTGCATGAAGAGCTTGAATGCAAGGTCATCGTGGCCGCACTCGGGCCGAATATGTGCGCCATGGCCGGTACTGCCGGCGACGGAGTGCTCTTCAACTGGCTGCTGCCGGACTATGTTGACCGCTCCCGAAAACTTGTTGAGGATGCAGCAGCCGAAGCCGGCCGTCCGGCACCGTTGATTGCAGCCTATGTCCGCGCAGCGCTCTTGCCATCTGCCGGCGATCGACTGATCCAGGAAGCCGGCCGCTACGCCGGGATCCCGAGCTACGCTGCCCACTTCGAACGCCAGGGCGTTCCGGCAGCAGAGACCGCAGTCCGGGGCGAAGACCGCGCCACGCTGCAGGCTGAAATCGCGACCTACGAATCCCGTCTCGATGAGACAGTCATCCGGGCCATCACAGCCACTGATACCGCCGAGGACATTCTTGAGCTACTGAACGCCACCCGCCCGTAGGTCCACCGCTCCGGCGCATGGTTTGCCACGCAGGACTTCCTTGCGCCGGAAATACCCCTTTTCCGGCACATCCGGCAGAAAATCCTCCGATTGTTACCACCCTGCGTCCGCCAGTCCCGTACAATGAAAGACTGTCCGGCAGACGCGCCGGCGGCTTCGTCAATCCACGGTCCAGCGCGGCCGACACTCCGAAGGAACCATCATGACCAGCTTCGCAGACCTGGGACTGAGCCAGTCAACGCTCCAGGCAATCTCCGACGTCGGATTCGAGGAACCAACTCCGGTTCAGGTCGAATCCGTCCCCATTCTTCTCAGCGGGCGCGACCTTATCGGCCAGGCACAGACCGGCACCGGCAAGACCGCTGCCTTTGCCCTGCCCATCCTGGAACGCATCCAGCGGGGCGGCAAACTGCCCCAGGCACTTGTTCTTGCTCCCACCCGGGAACTGGCTATCCAGGTTGCACAGACATTCCATCAACTCGGCAAGGCCGCAGGCATCCGGGCACTGGCCATCTATGGCGGCCAGCCAATCGTCCGCCAGTTGCGGGCACTGCAATACCCGGTCGATGTCGTTGTCGGCACGCCGGGCCGGATCATGGATCACATGCGCCGGGAAACACTTGATCTCAGCGACATCTCGATGCTGGTGCTCGATGAGGCCGACGAGATGCTCAACATGGGATTTATCGAGGATATCGAGTGGATCCTCGAAAGCGTCCCGAAGGAACGGCAAACTGCCCTCTTCTCGGCAACCATGCCCGACCGGATCGTCTCGCTGGCCAACCGCTACCTGAACAACCCGGAACGGGTCTCAATCCGTGCCGAGCGGGTAACGGTTGAACTCACCGAGCAGAGCATCTACGAGGTGATGCCGCGCGCCAAGTTTGAGGCACTTACCCGCATCCTCGACCTTGAAATGCCCGATTCGGCCATCATCTTCTGCCGCACCAAGCGCGAGGTGGATAACCTCACCCAGCAGTTGCAGACACTCGGCTATCCGGCCGATTCCCTGCACGGTGACCTGACCCAGTTCCAGCGGGACCGGGTTATGGCACGTTTCCGCTCCGGCCAGGATGAAATTCTGGTGGCGACCGACGTGGCAGCCCGTGGTCTCGACATCGAGAATGTCACCCACGTTATCAACTACGATATCCCGGGTGATGCCGAGAGTTATGTCCACCGCATTGGCCGCACAGGCCGTGCCGGTCGCCAGGGTGTTGCCATTACCCTGATGACCCGCCGGGAAAACCGGATGATGCGGATGATTGAGCAGGCCACCGGCCAGCGGATCAAACGCAAGCAGGTTCCGACCCGCGACCAGGTTGTGGCACGGCAGCGCGAAATGATCGGCGCATCGCTCACCGAGGTGATCGAGGAAGGCAAACTCGACCAGGCGATGGTGATCGTCAACGAGTTGAGCGTCAACCACGATCCGGAAGAGGTTGCTGCGGCTGCTATCGCCCTGTTGATGCGGGAGATGGGCACAGCGGAAGACCGCGGACTGGTCACCGATGCCTCGCTCGCCGAGGCCGGCATGACCAAGCTCTACATCAGTCTCGGCCGCAAGGATGGTGTCCGCCCGATGGATATTGTCGGTGCCATCGCGAACGAGGCCCAGATTCCGGGCAAGAGCATCGGCCAGATTGACATCACCGAGACCCACACGCTCGTCGATGTCCCCGAGCCGGTCGCAGAGCGCGTCATGCGCTCCCTCGCCCGCACCCGCCTCCGCGGCAAGGCCTTCAACGTTGAACTCGCCCGCACCCCAGGTAAGCGTTCCTGACACCAACCTGCAAGGGCGACGCAATGCGTCGCCCTTGATGCCTCACCACCCGGGATAACAAGAAGACCGGTCGGCCTTACGGGACGTTCCTGAGACCACGCCCGTCAGTCTGTCATCCCGAGCGAAGCCGAGGGATCTCGGCTGTGCCGGCGGTATGAGACTCGAAGCGGAGATCAGATTACCCCTGGCTGACGTCCCATTCCATGTCCGGGTCGAGCGGATAGATGGGCCGGCGGAGGCGCTGGAAGTCGAAGCGGGACCAGTTGGGACTGGAGAGGCCCGGAGCATCGACCTCGACGATCTCCTCAACCAGCGGTGTGAAGTCCGCCCGGTAATGCACCGACGACTTGATCACGACAATCTGCCGCCTGGTCGGGTCAATACCGACCGAGCGCAGGCAGTTCGCATCATTCGCCGCCCGGCGATAGGTGGTCGTGACGACCTCGATACCACCACGCCCGCCGATCTCCAGCACAACAGTCGGTCCCATCCGGGACTCGCTGTTGGTGCCCATCGGCCCACCGTTGATAAAGAACCCGTCGGTAATCACCTTGACGTAGGCCTCGGTCTCAACCGGTGCGCCGTGGAGATCATCCACCTTGCCACCGATGCGGGCATTGATCGTCGAGCCCACACCGGCTGCGATCGCCTGCTCCACCGTCTCCGGGTCAAACATCAGGGCAACAACGGCCGATTTCGCATTGTGGGCAATCAGCGACCGGAGAATCTCGGTTCCGTCACAGGATGTGCCGGCGCCGGGATTATCGGCCACATCGGCCAGCAGGATCGGACCCGGCGCATCCATGGCGTAGCGCACGGCATCATCCACTGACCTCGGCGTCGCCTGGAATTCCTTGCGGTGGTCCCATGCGAACTGGGCCAGTTCATCAGCACAACGGTCTGCCAGTTCCTGGTCCCCGTTGGTAGCCACATAGACACTCATGCAAGTCTGTGGAATATCGGCATAGGGGAAGCCGCCGGCAATGGTGGCCGTCAGCACCGACGGGCGGGATTCGATCTCGTGGCAGAGCGCCAGCCAGTCGGACATCGGGGCACGTCCGGTGAACTGGGCGGTCAGGTTCGAAAGCACCGGAATCTGCCGGAATGCCGATACCGGATGAATCTCCTTGCGGACAATCCGCGCCAGCAACCCGGTCAGTTCGATGGCCCGGTCATACATGTCAACGTGCGGATAGGTGTCATAGCCGATCAGCAGGTCAACCAGGTTGGCTGTCTCGTGAGACGTGTTGGCGTGCAGGTCCAGTTCGGTCACGATCGGCACATCCGGCCCGACAACTTCGCGGACCAGGCGGATGTATTCCGCCTCGCCGTCGTCGATCCCTTCAATCACCATCGCCCCGTGCAGGCCCAGCAGCACACCATCCAGCGGCCCGGCCTCGAGGGCCGCCCGCAGGTCTTCGAGCGTCTGGCCCATTTGCAGTTCCCAGGCCTCGGCAGTGACAGCGCCGGAAGGCATCGCGAAACTATGGACGCTGGGCACCAGTTCGATGCCCAGTCCCCTGGCAGCATCGACAAACCCGCCCACCACGGTTCGGGTTCCCTCCGCCCGTTTGATCAGGTCTTCACCTCGATCGTAGTGTGTCTCGTAGAAGTGCTGCATCGAGGCAGGAATGGGAGAAAACGTATGCGTTTCGTGGTTGATACCGCCGACAAAAAACCTCACCGAACTTCCCTCAATCTCTTCCACCCGGGTCACAACGGCGAAAGAGTAGCACAGGTTCGGATGCGTTTAGTTCCGCCCGACAGTGCACATTGCCTGCCGGATTTCACCGAGGTGATAGGCGGTGTGCGCAAGGATCGCCATCGAGCCGCCCACGGCATATGGACTCGACCAGGGGACGTCCGTGGACAGGGTCTCCTTGAGCGATTCGTAGCTTTCCTTCAATCCGGCGCGCAGGTCGTCCCACTCTTCCGGCGTAACCGTCGTCACTGCCCAGGTTGCCTCCCAGTCGGTCTCGGGTTGCTCGCCGGTGCGGGCAATCTGGTTCATCAGGTCAAGGTAGAACCGGGTGTGAATGACCTGCGCCGCAATGCTCGAACAGGTATCGGAAACAGGCCGGGATACTGTCTCGGCCGATAGCCCGGCCAGCGTCTCGAACAGCGAGGTGCCCTTGTCCAGAAAGATGCCCTGGACATTCTCGAAGGCTTCGGCCAGCAGCATAAACAGCGATTCGCGGTAGTGGTCCAGCGTGATCGTTTCAGACACCGTCATAACTCCTTTTGGCGGTTACGATTGAGGTCTGTATCCTACCGGACCAGACAGCCCCCGTCAACCCGGTGTTGCTGGTATCCTGAGCAGGTAGGCAGGGCGAACGACCAGGAATATTGCCGGCCCGTTCTGCGTTATGTATGGTGCGTCCCGAATGTTTACCACCTGTTCAGGCTGCGTGGGTGACAAACCGGACGAACCTTCCTGCGCTACACCAACACTGGTGGAACAACCACTGCATGAAAGCGAGGCAGCATGATATTCAGTCGTTCCAAGAGCCAGATGGTAGCTGCCGACCAGGCGCTGCCGGGACGCGATGCATCACCGTTCCCGATCCCGACCACGCACGAAGTTCTCAATACACCGATCCAGCCACCATTCCCGGAGAACATGGATGTCGCCATCTTTGGCCTCGGTTGCTTCTGGGGTGCCGAGCGGCTCTTCTGGCAACTGGATGGTGTCTACACGACCGCCGTTGGGTACTCCGGCGGATTCACACCCTACCCCACCTATGAGGAGGTCTGTACCGGCAAGACCGGCCACACCGAGGTGGTACTGGTCGTGTACGACCCGGAGAAGATCAGCTACGAAAAACTGCTCCAGACCTTCTTCGAGGAGCACAACCCAACCCAGGGAATGCGCCAGGGCAACGACGTCGGCACCCAGTATCGTTCGGCCATCTACGTGACCAGCGAGGAGCAGGAAGCGGTAGCCCGAAAGATCCGGGATGCCTACAACAACGATCTCCAGCGCGCCGGTTTCCCGGCCATCACCACCGAGATCGCACGCTCCGGCCCCTTCTACTACGCCGAGGAGTATCACCAGCAGTATCTCCACAAGGTGCCGTGGGGCTATTGTGGGCTGTCCGGCACCGGAGTCAGCTGCACGATCCCTGCCGAGCAGAAGCCGGAGAACGACGGCAAGCTACGGGAAATCCCGCGTACCGAAGAAGAATGGCGTGCCATCCTGAGCGATGAGGAGTATTACGTCCTCCGGCAGGCAGGCACCGAGCGCCCGTTCTTCAACGAGTATGTTGATACCGAAACCGACGGTGAATATCGCTGCCGGGCCTGTGGAAACCTGCTCTTTGACAGCAGCACGAAGTACCACTCCGGCTGTGGTTGGCCAAGCTTCACCGAGGCACTGCCCGGCGCAACGACCTACCATCGTGATCTCTCCCACGGCATGGTCCGTGTGGAAGTCCGCTGTGCTCGCTGCGAGTCGCACCTGGGCCATGTCTTCCCGGATGGCCCCCGCGAGGCCGGTGGCATGCGCTACTGCATGAACAGTCTGTCGCTCAAACTCGAAGAGCGCTAGCACCACAGCACAACCAGAGCAAACGATATGGGCGGGGCGAACAACCTCGCCCATTTTCGTGTTCATCGCGCTGGCTGATACAATCCCGGCTCTCTATGGAACGATGCCGGACAGGTTCAGGCATTTCCTTGCGTCTGTTTTCGCGTGCATGAAGGAAAGGAACGTGCCAGATGGTTCGTGGTTTCTTAGCGAGCATGACTTCAGTCCAACCGCCAAACGACAGGACATTACCGCTGTTTGAGAGGAAGAGCTTTTGCGAGCAACCTATCTAACCGGAAACCGTTTGCATCTCAGGGCGATGCAGGAATCTGACAAGGACTTCTCGGTCGCCTGGTTTGATGCACCGTTTCCGGCTGACCCAACCCGCGCCGAAACATTTATCAAGGACGAACACAAGTCCCACGATCCCCGGAGCCGGCATTTCATCGTCGCACTCAACGAGGATGACACCATTGTTGGCCGGATCATGGTCTGGGCAAATGGTCGCATCGCCGAAGTCTGGTTCCACATGAACCCGGTGCGCGACGACATTGACACCCTGCAGGCTGAAATCCTGGATATTGTGGTTCCCTGGCTGGCCGATGAAGCATCCATGCTCTGCGTTACCGTGGCTGTCGCATCTGACCAACCGGAAACCATCGCGGCTGCCGAAACGCACAACATGGTACCCAGCGTCCGCCTGCGTGAGTTCTTTGCCCGTCCGGGACATCGTGTCGACCTGATCTACTACCAGGCGCTCGGTCAGGCCTGGACCTTCCCGGAGGAGGTGGCCAATGCGTAACCCGATCATGATTGGCAAGCGGATTTACCTGCGGCCTGTCACCAGGGAAGATGCTGCCAGCATCTCCAGATACGATGCACTGGAAACCGACACGATGATGCATCGCTGGCGCATTCCAACAACCAATATCCTCTGGGAGAACTACTTCGACTCGCTCCACAAGACCCAGCCGCCGGAAAGCATCTTTCTGGCTGTCTGCCTGAAGGAAGACGATACCTTTATCGGGTCGATGGAACTACATGCGATCGACTATGTGAACCGGACCGCTGAAACCGGCGCGTGGCTGCTTGCTCCGGAATTCCGGAACAAGGGTTACGGAACCGAGGCGAAGCACCTGCTGCTCGAATACGCCTTTGACCGTCTTCACCTTCACGTGCTCTGGTCGTGGGTCTGGGAGCCAAACACCCGCTCGGCGTCTGCACTGCTGAAGCAGGGATACCGGCCCGCCGGCAAACTGCTCCGCCAGGATGTCAAGAATGGCGTCGTCTATGGCGCCTTCATGTTCGACGTCAAGCGCGAGGAGTGGCTCGCCGCCAGGGAAACCTGGCTGGAATCCCAGAAAGCGTTTGAAGCTGCCTCGTAAACCGACACACAAACGGGCGACGCCATCCGGCGTCGCCCGCTCTTCAGGAACAGGGCAGGTTGCTATCCCTCGCGCCGAGGGGTATAGGTGGCAACGATCATGCCGTAGTAGGTCGGAGCCTCGTAACTGAGGAAGTTGACATCCATCGGCACAACTTCCATCGCCCCGGCGAGCATCAGGAGTTGCCAGAGGCCATCAATGGCCGAGTTGCGGACAAACTGGTCATCGAGGTCGATCAACCGGCCCGGTTCATTGTCCTTGATCGCCTGAACAACGATCTCATCCATGCGCTTGGCGTCCGGATGGTAACCGTAGGGGCCGTTCTCGGTATGGCTGTGCGCCCAGTCGCAGGAGGCGATGATCGCGACACGCTTGTCGGATGCCTCGGCAGCCTCGGCGACTGCCTGACCCACCAGCACATTCACCTCACGCGGGATCATCCGCGACGGGTTGGCGATCACCACAGCAGGCCCCTCATCGACCAGCCCCGGTGCACGTTCCGGACGGGCGAGAACATTGCCGTAGCCAACCTGGTTGCGCTGATGGCCGGCAAACCAGATCGGTGTGATGATGCCCCAGTCGAGCGGCAAAACACTGCTCTTCGGGCTGGAAGCACCATAGCCGACCCCCGCAACCGGCACGCCCTTTGCCCGCGCCCGCTCGGCAATCTCGGTCGAGAACTCCAGATCGACCGGTATATTCATTTCCACCGTCTTGCCACCGTAGTGCAAGGTCCCGGCACCACGGCCAACATCGGCAATCGAGACGAACCCGTTCACCCGGACTCCGTGCGGGCCGACAATAAAGATCACGTCCGGCTTGGCAGCAGCAAAGTGGCGGCCCATCTCGAACATCGCCTCGCGGGTGGCCAACCCACCCTCGGCGTCCTCGCTCAGATCGGGGATGATCGGAAATCCGTGCGGTGCAACCGCACCGGCAACCAAAGGCATCGAGGTTCCCTTCCCGTGTATTGACTATTCAGCATTTGCGGGCAGTATATCCGCAGGTGGACGGCTCGTCTCTCCACGAGAAGCGTGGAGTCAGACCTCGGAGCTGGTAAAGCGGACCACCGCCAGCGTCGAAAAGACGACCCCGAAAAGCAGCAGCACACCAATGTTCAGCAGCACCTCGCCGCCGGTCGCCCCGAACACCAGCAACTTGTTGAAAGCTTCGTTCGCCCAGGCGTGAGGCGTAATCTTTGCGAGCGATCGCATCCAGGCCGGCATGATAAAGAGTGGCCACCAGCTGCCACCGAGTGCGGCAAGCGTCAACGACGCGAGCACCGTTGCGGACTCGGCCGACTGCTCTGATTTGACGACTGTCGAGAGGAAAACGGCAATCGAAGCCGAGGCAACCAGCATCGCCGCCGTCACACCGATAACAGCCAGCGGGTCGTGTCCCATCGTGATGCCAAACGCCAGCAACCCAACCGTCCAGAGTACGACTGCCTGCACAACCGCCCGGGCGCCGATACCAAGCCACTTGCCGGCGAGAATCGTCGGTTTCGAGACACCACCGGCAATCAACCGGTCGAGGGTGTTCTGCCGCCGCTCTCGAATCAGTTCGGCAGCACCAAACCCGGCGGCAAAGAACAGGAACATCGTGATATAGCCGGAAAGCACAATGTTCGACGAAGGAATCGCCTCAAGATCGCCCACTGGTTGCTGACGGATTGTTGCCAGCGTCGAACGTCCTTCCGGGTCATTCAATAGCTGGCCAATAGCCGCCATCAACGTATCCGGGTCGGGCGGTTGTCCCCGGGCAATAGCGAGGTCAACGGCGGATGCAATCGCTGCCAGGTTGAGGGAAAGCTCCCGGGCAACCGATTCGGCTACCTCTCCTGGTAGCGCCGCAGCCTGGGGATTGTCACCTTCGTGGACTACCTGCAAGGTTGCCGGTTGTCCTGTCGCCAGTTTCGAGGTCAGGTCTTCCGGGAAAAGCAGATAGACCGCAAGGTCGCCATCGTCAAACCGTTCTGCTGCTTCTTCCGGCGAGATGACCTCAACCTCAATATCCGGAATCTCCTGAAGATTGGCGATAATCGCGTGGCTGATCCCGCCGTCCTGCTCGGCAGTCGCCACTGTCAGTTCCATTGACTCATCGAGCGACGCATCCGGAATCAGGAACGAAAACGCGAAGACAAAGACCAGCGGGAATCCGAGGGCGAACCCGAGCGCACCCCGGTCCATAACAAACAATCGCAGGTCCTTGAGCGCCAGCAGCACCATCTGACGGAGTGTGCTCATCCGTGCGCTCCTTCCGGGAGCGGACGGAACAGGGTACGCCCGATGACCAGCCCGGCAACAGTAATGACCGCCAGGATCAGGACCGGTGTGGCGACAGCCCCCAACCCCTTGCCATCAACCAGCAGGGCATCAAACCCGGTGTTCATCCACCAGGTGACCGTCAGTTTTCCGATGACGCCGAAGACATTGCCGGTGCCACTATCCCAGAATGTGCCGCCGAAGATTGCCATACCCATGGTGAAAAAGACTGCACCCCAGGTGGCCTGGTTCTCGGTGCGGGCAAGGCCGGCCACGATCATCCCGATCGAGGCGACGGCAGCAGTCACGACCAGACCAAACAGCACCGACGACAGCCAGTTGGACAACGTGAAGAAATCAAACGCCAGCGCACCGATCGCGAACAGCACCACGAACTGGACAAACCCGCGCAGGAAATAGGCAAACCACTTCCCGATAAAGAGTTCGTTCAGCGTCAACCGGGTCGTCAGCAATCGCTCCAGGGTTCCACCACGACGTTCGAGGATGAATGTCTGTGCGCCAAGAGAGATCACGAAGAGGATCATCCACGAGGTGATCCGGGGAAACAAAGAGGCAGCCAGCGGAGCATCGCCCAACCCTTCCGGCAGAACTTCCTCAACCGATACTGCCGGAGACCGGGCCATCTGTTCCATTGCCACGCCAATGCGCTGGTCCAGAGCCTCGTCCGGGACACCTTCAACTTCCAGCAGGTCGAGCACTGCCTGCGTTTGCAGGCGGGTTTCCGCTGCCAGGGTCAGGTTCTGGAGCACGCCGCGGATCATGGAACTGATGATCTGGTTATTCTGACCACCACCGCCACGCTGGTACTGGATCACCTCGACCGGTTGACCGCTGGAGATAGCATCGGAGAAGCCGGCGGGGATTTCGGTGTACATCAGGATCGCCGAGCGGTTGATGCGGCTTTCGGCATCTTCCGGGTCAACGACATTCACCGACAGCCCGTCGATAGATTCGAGCGTTTCGATAAAGCGAGCCGCCTGCGGCCCGCCATCGCGGTCCACCACCCAGGCCGTGCCGCTGAACGACAGTTCGCCACCGAAGGCGGCCAGCATCAAGGCAACCAGCACCAGTGGCAGGGCAAACGCGAACAGCAACGCTCCCGGGTCCGCCAGAAACGACCGCACCTCACGCAGCCCGATCAGTAGCGGACGGCCAGTCATCAGGGCTAGTCCCGTAATCTGCGCCCGGTGAGGTTCAGGAAAACCTCTTCGAGCGTCATTGCATCCGGATTGCCGTACGGTTCCTTGAGTTCACGGGGAGTACCGATAGCCACAATTCGGCCGGCATCAATGATCGCAATCCGGTCACTGAGTTGATCGGCCTCTTCCATGTAGTGCGTTGTGTAGAGCACCGTCATCCCGTCAGCAACCAGCAAGCGGATGGTTTCGAAGATGTTGTTCCGTGATTGCGGGTCAATACCAACCGTCGGCTCATCCAGAAACAGCAATTTCGGCCTGCCCATCAGCGCGATGCCAATATTCAGACGCCGCTTCATGCCCCCGGAGAACGTGGCCACCTTGCTCTTTGCCCGCTCGGTCAAGCCAATCAGATCCAGAACCTCGGCGGCTCGGTCTCTTGCCTCATTCCGTGAGAGACCAACCATCCCGCCGAAGAACAGCAGGTTGTCGATGGCACGCAACTCTTCGTAGAGCGCGAGATTCTGTGGACAGACGCCGATAATCTCGCGCACGGCGGAGGGCTGGCCGGTAATCGAGAACCCGCCGATGGTGGCATCACCGGCAGTGGGTTTCAGCACCGTCGAGAGCATGCGGATCGTGGTCGACTTGCCGGCGCCGTTCGGCCCGAGAAGGCTGAAGAACTCACCGCGACCGATTGTGAAACTAACGCCATCAACCACCACAGTGTCGCCAAAGGCCTTGCTAAGCCCTTCGACGACAACGAACGGCTCGCGCTGGCCTGTCGGGGTCAGAACATCTTCCGATGTCTGCACCATGCTAGCCTCCACCCGTTTCTGTCTGCCTGCCCTCCTATCTTATCGCGATTCCCCGGGTGGAACCGGCGGGCTATTGCAGACGTTATTCCAGACAACAGCCGGTGTCGTCCGGCAAGTAGGATTAGGACTGAACGAACACCCTTGTCCTGTTTGGTCGATCTTCCGCTAAAGGAGTGGTGTGTGTCACAACATGGGCGAAAACCAGCGAGATTGTTGATGTTGACCGCACTGTTGGCATTGCTGCTGGTGCTGGCTGCCTGTTCCGGCCCCGGCAACGACGACCCGACAGCAACTGCACCAGTCGCAACCGAACCGCCGGCCGAACCAACAGCCACGTCGGAACCACCGGCAGCAACCGGGGAACCAACCGCAACACCGACACCGGAACCAACGGCAACCGCAACCGAAACACCGGAACCTCCAACCAATACACCCGAGCCGACACCAACGCCGGAACCGCCGGAGCCAACAGCTACCCAGCCACCGGCCCCACCGCTCCCGGAAACCGGCGGCAGCCCGCTGACCATTGAGGGCAAGGCGATTCACCAGGTCATCGCCGCGACGGCAGACGGATCGGTTCTCTATGCGCTGACCGATGTCGGCATCTCTCGCTCCAATGACGGCGGCCGCACCTGGTTTGCATCCGGCTCGGCACCCGAAGGCAATCTGGTTGTTGCCCTGAACAATCCGGATGTCCTGTACGGCAGCGAACGGGGCTCCTGCGGCAAGGGACAAAGTGGGGTACCGCTCACCAGATCAACCAACGCCGGCCGTGACTGGCAGACCTTCGAGGGCGGCGAAAGCGTTGAGGCCTACCTGATCGAAGCCGACCAGAACTCAACCGTGATCGGATCCGACTGCGGCCTGCTGATCTCGGTCGATGGCGGACAGTCATGGTCGCTGATTCCCGGATCGGAAGGCATGGACTTCTTCTCGGCTCACGCCAACGGCACGACCCTGGACGGCACGATCCTGGCAGTCGGTGTGACCGAAGGCGGCACCGGACGCCTGTTCGTGGTGGACATCAGTGACCCGGGCGTTGTGCAGGTAAATGCGGCGCTCGCCCAGTTCTGGGGAACCGCGCCGGTCGACTGGCTTGGCGACCGCATGGTGATCGCTACGGCGGCCCGCTTCGGCATCAGTGACGACGGTGGCGATACCTGGACATGGTCCCGGGAGGGACTGGAAACAGTGACCTACTCGGTCGACCCGTTGCTCGAGGGCATCCCGGAAGACGAGTCAGAACTCAACGCCATCTTCACCGTGGCAGCCATCGACCCGGCTAATCCTGACCGGATCTGGATCGGCGGGCACAACGGCGCATTCCTGAGCACCGATGCCGGCCAGACCTGGCAACAGGTCGGCGAAACGGCCCTGATCGACAGCATCGTCATCACCGCCGACCGCGTTTACATCTCCGCCAACGGTTCAACCACCGTCTGGAGCGTCGAAGGAGACTAGTCGAGAACAACCTATCGACACTGTCATCGGGGAAGACCAACACCAACCTGTCATCCCGACGAAGGAGGGATCTGTAGCTCCGGAGTTACGGATCCCTCACTGCGTTCGGGATGACAAACAAGCGTCAGAGGTCGTTTCAAGAAACGTCGAGGGGTCATACCGGGGGCGCGACAGAAACAGCCTAGGGGTCTTCAGCCACTCTGGTTTCGCGTACGAGCAAGGCAAAGACTGACGCCGAGGTAAGACCGACACAGCCGAGGACAAACGAGGCGATACCGAACCCGACCGTGTCGGTCAGGCTACCGACCACCAGCGGACCACCGGCACTGCCGGAGTCTCCCACCAGACGCCAGATTCCGAGGAACTCACCGGTCGCTCCACGTGGGGCAAGGTCTGCCCCGAGTGTCTGCATCGCACCCGAGCCAAGCCCGTTACCTACTCCGATCACCATCGCGACCGCCATCAGCGTGAAGAAGCCATTGGTAGCCGGAATCAGCATCATGCCGATCCCCATGATCGCGAACGAAGGCACCGAGGTGTACTTCCGGCCGAAGCGGTCCATGATGACACCAGCCGGGAAAAAGAGCAGCACATCGACAATCGACGAGGCGGTCATAATCAACCCCACCTCGGCGACCGTCAGACCAAGGATGTCCTCGGCGTAAAACGGGATGATCGTTTGCCGGCCGGAACGGATCATCTGGCCACAAATCTGGGCAACGCCGGCGGCGGTCAGGTCACGACGTTTCTCGTGCCAGAGATCGCGGACAATTCCCCAGCGCAGGGAGTGGGTGCCAGTCATTACCACGCTGGTACTCTTCACAAACAGCCCGGCAACGATCATGCCGCCAAGCGCCAGCGTACCGGCAACATAGAAAGCCGAAGTCAGACCGAACGTACTGCCGACAAACCCGCCCAGCGCCGGCCCGCCCAACGTGCCGATCCGGTTGATGCCACCGAACGTGGAAATAGCCCGGCCGCGCTCACGGGGATGGATGGATTCGGCAATGAACGCATGACGGGAAAGCGACCACATTGCTGTGCCGACACCGGCAATAAAGCGGAGTGCCACGAGTACCGGAAACCCGGAGGCAAACGCCAGCGCGAAGGTGGAGACAACCACCAGCGTCGCGCCGATCAGCATCGTTGGTTTGAGACCGAGGCGGCCAATCGTCATCCCGGCCGGGACATCGGCCAGCATCGTGCCGATGCCGGCAGCGGCCAGAACGATAGCGGCCATGCCGAAGGAAATCTCGAAACTGCGAGCATAGAACGGAAGAACCGGCAGCAACAAACCCTGGGCGAGCGAGAGGAGGAGGGTCGGCACATAGACGGGCAGTGCAAGCGTACGCAGACCTGCTCCGTATGTCGCACCATTACTGTTGCTCATCGGGTTGGTTTACCCACCTCACGACACCTGCCGCCGAACCGAGGCGCATCGTACCACGCATTCATCGCGCCGGTTATGATGTCCGCAAATGACTGGTGTGTAGCTACAAGGAGCAACCGGTGACAAAGGCCATCAAACTCGAACATGTCGCGCTGCCAACAACAGAAGAGAACTGGGCAGAAACAGTCAACTTCTACAAGGACCTCTTTGGCTGGACGACGATCCGGGAGATCGGCTCCGGGCCGACCGCCATTGCCTTTATCGGAGATGGAGAGGGCGGTGTCTTCGAGGTCTATGTTGCCGAAGGTGAACCGATGACCGCTCCGGCCCACGTTGCGTTTGCCGTGCCGGTTGCCGAATATGATGCACTCCGGAACCGACTGCTTGAGGCAGGGGTCGTGTTCACCGCCGACCGGGAAAACGCGGTAGGCGACAAACTGGGCTTCTTCCTTGACCCGGCCGGCAACTGCGCCCAGATTGTGGGACGCATCGAGCCTTTGGGCTAGCGCCTGCGGGCTGATTTCCAGGATAAAAGGGGAACCGCATGTCATCGTTTGCGCTGTCGTTCGATATCGGCGGCACGTTTACCGATTTTGTTGTCGTGGACCTCGAATCGGGCAGTCTGGTTGCCCGTCACAAGGTTCTCACCAACGTCCAGGCACCGGCTGATGGTGTCATCGACGGTTGGCAAGGATTGCTGGATGCCGGTGCCATTTCTCCACCGGATACCAGCCTGCTCGTCCACTCGACAACACTCGTCACCAACTCGCTGATTGAACGCAAGGGCGCCAGGACAACCTTGCTGGCCACCAAAGGCTTCCGCGATGTCCTCGAACTCGGCCCGCAGCAGATGTACGACATCTACGACCTGTTTGCTCCAACCACCGAACCGCTTATCCCACGGCCCCGGCGTCTGGAGGTCGATGAACGCATTGCCGCCGATGGCGAGATCATCACGCCGCTCACCGACGAGACCATCCGGCAGGTCATCGAGGCTGTCCGGGAATCCGGGGCCGAAGCGGTCGCCATTGCCTTCCTGCACTCCTACCTGAACCCCGACCACGAACGCCGCATTGCGGCAGCGGTACAGGAAGCCCTGCCGGATGTCACCGTCTCGCTTTCCTCGGCTATTGCGCCGATTGCCGGCGAATATGAGCGCACCTCGACCGTCGTTGCAGATGCCTTTACCAAGCCATCTGTCCGGCGCTACCTGACCGCGCTGGCCACGGCCTTCCGGCAGAGTGGGGTTACCGCTCCGCTGCACCTGACACTCTCGTCGGGAGAAATTGCCTCAACCTCGACTGCGGTCGATTATCCGATTCGCTTGCTGGAATCCGGCCCTGCCGCCGGTGCAATGGCGGCCGCCTTCTTTGGAACGCTCGGCGGCTATGAGGATGTCCTCTCACTGGATATGGGTGGCACCACCGCCAAGGCGTGCGTCGTTGAGGGTGGCAAGCCGGAGATGGCCCAACTGCTGGAAGTCGCCCGTGCCCGGCGGTTCATGAAGGGCTCCGGTCTGCCGGTCGTTGCCCCGGTCGTTGACCTGATCGAAATCGGCGCCGGCGGTGGGTCCATCGCCCGTAAGGATGAACTTGGCTTGCTGAAAGTCGGCCCTGATTCGGCAGGTGCCGATCCCGGCCCCGCTTGCTATGACCTCGGCGGTACCGAGCCGACCGTCTCCGATGCCAATCTGGCGCTGGGCTATCTCAACCCGGACTATTTCCTCGGCGGAGAAATCCCGCTGCGGGCAGACCTGGCCACGGCGGCCATCAACCAGTTGGCCGGTGAACTCGACCTTTCCGTTGCCGAGACAGCCTGGGGCATCCATCGTGTTGTAAACGAAAACATGGCGGCAGCCGCACGGGTGCACATCATCGAGCGCAATCGCGACCCGCGCGACCTGGCAATGATCGCCTTTGGTGGAGCCGGACCGGCCCATGCTGTTGCCGTTGCCCGGATTCTCGGCAGCCCGGTGGTAATTTTCCCTCCGGCGGCCGGTGTGGCATCGGCGCTTGGTGCCCTTGTTGCTCCGCTCGCATTCACAGCCGGACGCACCCGGATGATGCGTCTGGAGTCCGCCGACTGGGACGCTGTCAACCATCTCTATCGCGAACTGGAGGAGGAAGCTGCCCGCGAGCTTGCCTCGGCGCAGGTCCCTGCCGACCAGATCTCCTATCGCTACTGGGCCGAGATGCGGCTGCTGGGGCAGTATCACGAGATCACTGTCCCGCTGGATGGCATCACCCTGGGTCCGGACAGTGTGGCTGATATCCAGGCGGCATTTCAGGATGTTTATCGCCGGCGTTATGGCCGTGCGCTCGATGAACTGCCGATCGAGGTCCTTCACTGGCGCCTGACCGCCACCGGCCCCGAACGACCGGTTCAACTCACACCGGAGGAGGGCACCAGCACGGACGCATCAGTTGCCATTAAGGGATCGCGGCAGGTCTGCTTCCCGGAAGACGGCGTCAACGCGTCCGGCGCATTTGTGGATACCCCGGTGTACAACCGCGACCTGCTGGAACCAGGCATGACCCTGACCGGCCCGGCAATCATCGAGGAGCGCGAGGCAACCGCCGTCATCTGGCCCGGCAACCACGTCACTATCGACCCATACCGCGCCATCGTCGTCCACCTCCGTCCGGAGGTAGCGTCATGATGCTTCATAGCCACTGCTCTATCGCCGACCTCATACTGTCATCTCGAGCGAAGTCGAGAGATCTCTTGTCCACCGGACTTCAGGCACGACCAGTGACTGTCGCGACTTCGAGTGATTTGCCGAACGCGTGCGCGAGAAACAAGGGATAACCATGACAACCGCGACTGACCAGACATTCGACCCGGTCTCCCTGGAGATCATGTGGAGCCGGTTGATCAATATCGCCGACGAGATGTGGACAACCGTTCTGCGAACCGCTGTCTCGACGATCATCGGGGCCGCTCAGGATTTCGGCTGTGAGTTGCTGGATGAACACGGCAACTCGCTGGCCCACTCCTACCGCTCGATGCCGGTCTTCAACCTGGTGATGCCGGAATCGACCCGGGGAATGATCCGTATCTTTCCGGTCGAAACCATGCGTCCGGGCGACATCTACGCCACCAATGACCCGTGGATGTGCGCCGGCCATCTCGATGACATTGCCATCATCACGCCGATCTTCCGCAACGGGAAGGTCGTCGCCTTCGCCAACACGATCGCCCACACCTCGTCTATCGGCGGACGTCTGGATGGCCTGCATGTCCGTGACCTGCACGAGGAAGGCCTCTTTATCCCGCCGCTGAAACTCTATGATCAGGGCGTGCCGAACGAGACCGCGTTCGCGTTTATCCGGCACAATGTCCGCCAACCGGAAATGGTGCTGACCGACATCGAATCGCAGGTTACCGCCAACGAACTCGCGACCCGGCGGGTGCTGGCGTTCATGGACGAGTACAACCTCGATTCGCTCTCCGAACTCTCGCGGGTCGTCCAGGAGCGAGCCGAAACGGCCATGCGCAACGCCATCCTGACCATTCCGGATGGAACCTACACCGCCGAGGAATTCGCCGAAGGTACCGAAGGGCCGATCCCGCTGCGGGTGACAATCACCGTCAACGGAGACGACCTGCTGGTCGATTACACCGGCTCCGCTCCGCAGATGATTCACGGTGGGCTGAACTGCGCCTTCATCTACACACGAGCCCACACTGTGTATCCGCTGAAGTCGATCCTTACCCCGCGCATTCCCAGCAACGAGGGCTGCTTCCGTCCGATCCGGATCACGGCGCCGGAACGTTCGATCGTCAATGCGTTGCCGCCGGCGTCGGTCAACTCCCGCACCAAGACCGGCTGGCACATTCACACGCTCATCTTCCGGGCTCTCTCACCGGTGCTGGGCGATCGGGTGCAGGCAGGCAACGGCCTGATGTACGCCGTTCGCGCCTATGCCCGCGATGAGGAGGGAACCCCGCACCACGCCAGCATCATCGCCGGCGGTGGTCGCGGCGCAGGCTACGGAGCAGACGGGATGACCCGCAACTGCTACCCATCCAGCGCTTCCGCAGTTGCGACCGAAATCATTGAGAACCGTGTGCCGGTGCTGATCGAGGAAAGCCAGTTGATTCCCGATTCCGGCGGACGCGGCAAGTGGCGAGGCTCGCTCGGCCAGCGGATGACCATCCGCGCAAAACCGGGCCACACCCAGCCGGTCTCGATCTATCTCCATCCGGACCGACTGCGTTTCCCGGCCCCCGGCATCCACGGCGGAGAACCGGGCCGGAAGGTGTACATCGCGTTCAACGATGAAGACCTCGCCCCGGATGGCCAACTCACCACCGGCGAGGTGATCCTCCGCACCGCGGAGGACCGCTACACCGCCGAAATTGCCGGCGGCGGCGGCTTCGGCCCCGCCTCCGAACGCGACCCCGCCCTCATCCAGCGCGATCTCGAACACGGCTACATCACCCGCGAAGGCTGGTTCGGGTCGGAAGGCGAGGACTAACTCACGTTACTCGACGTCACCTGGTACGCATTGAGGGACCCGGCCTCCTTGAGGAGACGGGTCCCTTCCTCATCGGGATGACAAGCCAACCTGTCCCGCCTCGAATATCCCCCGAAGGGATAGGGGCGCATTGCAATGCGTCCGCCCGGTCTACCCCTGCGCCCGTGCCGCTGCATTGCCTCCGGCCAACCGGCCGAAGACAGCGCCAGAGGTGAGGCCGGTGCCGCCGGGGTAGTTGAAGTAGAAGAGACCGCCGACGAGCTCGCCGGCGGCATACAGGCCGGGAATGGGCTGCTCATCGGCGTCGAGCACCTCACCGTTGTTGTTGATGTGCAGACCACCGAAGGTAAACGTGACACCACAGGTGATCTGATAGGCCTCAAACGGCGGGGTATCCAGCACATTTGCCCAGTTGGATTTCGGAATCGCCAGGCCAACCGTGCCGCGGCCATCCTTGACCGTCGGGTTGAACGGCACATCTGTCTGAACTGCAGCGTTGTATTCCCGCACCATCGCAAGGAAGCGATCCGGGTTGACGCCATCCAGTTTCGCCGCGAGTTCCTCGAGTGAGTCAGCCCGGACGCGGGTGACCTCCCGGATACGGTATTCATCACGCAACAGGTGCACCACCTTGGCATCAAACACCTGCCAGGCGAACTGTTCCGGCTGATGCAGCACGGCGTGGCCGTACTTCGCGTAGGTGTAGTTGCGGAAGTCCGCCCCCTCATCGACAAACCGTTCGCCATTGGCGTTCACCATGATGCCGAAGGGGTAGGAGTGCTTCTGGAAGGCATCACCCACCCGGAGGTCGCCGAAATCGGGTGCGTTACGATCCCAGCCGACAGCATGTGCGCCGGACCAGTTGCCCCAGGGTGCTGCCCCGGCATCCATCGCCATGCGGATGCCATCGCCCATGTTGTAGCGAGTGCCGCGTACCTTGGCGACATCCCAGCCCGGTCCAAGATACCGGGTGCGCCACTCGACGTTGGATTCAAACCCGCCACAGGCCAGCACCACCGCACCAGCCCGTACCTCGCGGGTCTCGCCCCCCTGGCGGATGGTCACGCCATTGATCTCGTTGCCTTCCTGGATCAGGGAAACAGCCCGCGCGCCGTACACCACGTCGATGCCGTTTCGTTCGGCCGCGGCAAAGAGTTGGTCGACCAGCCCCGGCCCTCCGCCGGAGACCTGGATGGTCAAACCGCCCCAGAAGCGGAACTTGCCATCCACCTTGAATGCCTGGTGGCCATAGGCCGGATAGAAGCGGATACCTTTCTGCTGCATCCAGATCATCGTATCGAGGCTGCCATCAATCATGATCTGCACCAGTTCCGGGTCAGCCCGGTACTGGGTGAGCCGCTCCATGTCCTCAAAGAACTGTTCGCGGGTGTACACGCCGAAATCGGTGTTCTCCTGCTCGGTCGGGTCGAGATCGGGGACGACTTTCAGCAGGTCCTCGACGCCGTTGTAGACGAACCGCATCATGCCGCCGGTGAACCGGCTGTTGCCGCCCCGCAGGTCCTCGGGCGCCCATTCGAGCACCGTCACCCTGGCTCCGTTTTCCCGGGCAGACAGCGCCGCGCAGAGGGCAGCGTTACCCGCGCCAACAACGACAACGTCGGTTTCGATGCCGGTCATGGAGGTAGCTCCTGTTCATCAATATGTGCCGGGTAGTGTCGTGGCGTCTGTGATATTCCCTGCACCCGTCACAACGCGGTGCCGCGCCAATGTAGGCAGCACCCCACCGGCCTGTCAAGACAGCGGGGCTGCGTCGTCGTCTCCGATGTACCTTCACCCGGGGGGACATGCATTGCATCGACTGTGGGCAGACAAACACACCGAGCCTGGTTTGCCCTGAGCGAAGTCGAATGGGCTCCGGTCAGGATGACGGATTGAACGTCAATGATCCGGATTTGACAGCCAGGATATTGGCGGCGGACGCATGACAAGGCGCCCCTGCCCCTTCGAGGGAAACAATGAATTTGTGGTATCATATGAGTAGTAATTCATATATGAGACCAGGTATCAATTATGGCCAGACCACGGCGGCATGAACAGGTGAATGAGAGCTTCGAATCCTGCGAGGCGGTGTGCGATACCGCGATGGTGTTCGAGGCACGCAGCGCGCTGCCGGATGCGCGGAAGACGATGGCACTGGCAGACTTGTTCAGCGCCCTGGCCGACCCTACCCGGGTCCGGATCGTGGCAACGCTCGACAACCGCGAAATGTGTGTTGGCGATATTGCGGCAACACTCGGTCTGAGCCAGTCGGCCACATCTCACCAACTCCGGACGCTGCGTGAACAGGGCCTGGTGCGGTCAACCCGCAAGGGGCGGATGGTCTATTACACGCTGGACGACGACCACGTCAGCCACCTCTATCGTGAAGGTCTGACCCATGTCTCTCACTTCGAGGGGGATGAATCATGAGCATCGCCACCGGAACGCTCCAACTGCCCCGGCGGGAAAATGACGACCCGAATGGCTGCATTGACTGCGCCGAACAGGTCGCACGGCAACTGCGTACCCTGAACGGCGTCCTCAATGTCGCGGTCATCCCGGCCCCGGCCCGCATCAGTTACACCTACGAACCGGAAACCATCAGCGAAACCGATGTGACCTCGCGCACCCGCGAACTGCTGGACAGCCTCTCACCTCACCTCATTCATCACAGCCTGGCGATCGAGGGGATGGACTGCGACAACTGCGCAAAGACACTGGAGCGGGGCGTGCAGCGTCTTGCCGGTGTCGAACACGCGGCGGTGAACTTTGGTTCCGCACGTCTCGATCTTGCCTTCGACAGTTCGGCCACCACGCTGGACGCAGTCTCGCGGCGGGTAAACGAACTTGGCTACACCATCGCCCGTCCGGACGCACCGCATGAAACCGAGCAGAGCGCCCTCTGGCGTCTGGTCCGCAAGCGGGATAACACCCTTGCCCTTGCTTCGGCCGCATTGACGTTGCTCGGTATTGCAGGCTGGGCAGTTGGCGCACCGGAAACGTTCTCCAACCTGAATTATCTGGCAGCCATCCTGATTGGCGGGTTCCCGCTGGCTCTCAAGGGGCTACGGGCACTCCGTGCTACCCGGTCGCTGGATATCAACTTCCTGATGACGGTTGCTGTCATCGGCGCACTGGCGATTGGCGAATGGATTGAAGGGGCAGCCGTTGTTGCGCTCTTCTCGCTCGGTGAGGCGCTTGAAGGCTACGCAATGGATCGTGCCCGGCGCTCGATCCGCTCGCTGATGGCGCTCGCCCCGGCAACCGCACTGGTCCGGCGAGGAACAGTTGATGTTGAAGTGCCGGTCAGTGATGTCGTACCCGGCGACCTGGTAACGGTCCGTGCCGGCGAACGTGTCCCGGTAGACGGTGTTGTTACCGCCGGGATGAGCAGTGTCGATCAATCCGCCCTGACCGGTGAGAGCATCCCGGTGCATAAGGAGTCGGGCGATGCGCTCTTCTCGGGCACCTTGAACGGCAACGGCCCGTTGACCATGCAGGTCACCCGTCTGGCCAGCGATTCTTCAGTGGCCCGGATTATTCGACTGGTCGAACAGGCGCAATCCGAACGGGCACCTGCCCAACGTCTCGTCGACCGGTTCGCCCGCTTCTATACACCGGCGGTCATCGCCGGCGCGGTGTTGATTGCCACGCTCCCCCCGCTCTTCGGCGGTGATGCCGGCGAATGGTTCTACCGGGCACTGGTGCTGCTGGTGATCTCCTGCCCCTGTGCGCTGGTTATTTCGACCCCGGTATCAATCGTCTCGGCACTCTCGGCGGCAGCCAAACGCGGGATTTTGGTGAAAGGCGGCGCAGCCCTCGAACGCGCCGGTCAGATCACCGCCATTGCCTTCGACAAGACCGGCACACTCACCACCGGCAAACCATCCGTCACATCAGTCGAACCATGCGGCATCGACGAAACCGAACTGCTCACCCTGGCAGCCAGTCTTGAAGCGCACTCCGACCACCCGCTGGCACGCGCGGTGCTGGATCTTGCCCATCAGCGAGGCATCGAGCCTCGCCCGGCAACCGACCAGGTGACGGTACCTGGTCTCGGACTCCAGGCAACGATTGATGGTCATCGCCTGATGGCCGGATCGGTGCGGATGTTCAGCGATATCCCGCAACGTCCCGAGGTAACAGCCGCAGTCGACGCCATCGAACAACGTGGTGCAACTGCCGTGCTCATTGGTAACCAGCGCGAGGTACTCGGCGTCATTGGCATTAGCGACACGATTCGCGATGACGCAGCGCCAGCCCTCGCCCGTCTGCACAACCTGGGCATCAAACGGCTGATCATGCTAAGTGGCGACCGGCAGCAGGCCGCCGAGCAGATCGCTGCCAGCGCCGGCATCGACGAGGTCCGGGCAGAACTGCTGCCGGAACACAAACTTGATGCCGTTGCCGCGCTTCGCCAACCGGGCGAGGTGGTGGCGATGGTCGGTGACGGCATCAACGATGCGCCGGCACTCGCCAGCGCAGATGTCGGCATCGCGATGGGTGCCGGCGGCACCGATGTTGCCCTGGAGACTGCCGATATCGCCCTGATGAGCGACCGTCTGCACGGACTGGCCGATACCATCCAGTTGGGCAAGGACACCCACCGCAAGATCTGGACCAACATTTCACTCTCGCTGGCAATCAAGGTACTCTTTCTTGGTCTGGCGCTGGCAGGATACGCCAGTCTCTGGATGGCGATCCTGGCCGATGTCGGGACGTCACTGGTTGTTATCGCCAATGGCATGTTGCTCCTGCGGTGGCGTGAGCGTTCGTGACGGTTTCCTCATCCGGGTCTTGTATAGGAGGCCCCTCACGATGAGGGAATCCGGCGAGCGCGGCGTCTCCGCGCCTGGAGACTCACAGCTATGCTCGACCAACTTCTCCAATGGATGCTGATAGCGGCCCTCTCGGCACTCTTCAACGTGACCCCGGTGCTGGCTCCACCCACCTGGGCGATGCTCGCCTGGTTCCAGACCCGCCAGGAAATCAGTCTGCTGGTGGTTGTCGTACTGGGTGCCGTCGGCTCCACAGCCGGTCGCGTGGCCCTGGCCCTTGTCGCCCGCAAACTTGGCACCCGGATCATCCCCGCCCGGCGACGGGATGACCTCGAAGCGCTGGTTGAAACCATTCAGGAACGCAAGCGGTTCAGCCTGCCGGTCCTCTCGATGTTTGCCATCGGCCCGGTTCCGAAATCCCTGCTCTTTATGGCCGCCGGTATTGCCCGTGCCCCGCTCTGGCCGGGCGCGATTGTCTTTGGCGTTTCACGCGGATTGATCTATCTCGGCACCCTGGCCGCGGTGGATGTCACCTTCTCCTCGTTTGGTGACATCTTCACCTCGAGCGTTGGCGGCCCACTGATCGTCGCCGCCCAGATCGCCAGTGTTGTTGGCCTGTTTGTGGTGCTCCGCATGGACCTCCGCAGCCTGAAGGCACGTGCCCTCGCACCGGTCCTTGCCCTCTACGCCCTCATCCGCCGCCCGCAAACCGCCAACCTGGACTAGCCTTCGCTGTTCAGCAACTATGTCACCGTGCTCCATGGATACGGATTCCACCTGTCGTCGGAATGACAACGTAGTGTTGGATTCCCTGGTTGGGCATCGAATGAGGTGACGGCGGACGCGTTGCAATGCACTCCTGCCCCTACGGGGATAGTTGCGGCGATTGATTGTCTTCCCTCACGCAGTGAGGGACCCGTAGCCCCTCGATGGGTCAGGATGACGATGCCTCGGCCTTGTGGGTTTGCTCACGGAGTTCGTGGATGGGACGGTAGCGGTCGTAGAGCGTAATGATCAGCGTGAGCAGGAAGATGAAGAAGAGCGGGTCACGGCCACGAACCGAACCATCAAGAGTAGGCAGCAGCAGGATATAGCCCCAGGTGAGCGCGACATTGATCGCTCCCAGCGCAAGAAACTCGGTCACCACTGATCGCCATTGCGTTCCGCGGACAGCAAGCCAATGGGAAATGAACGCATTGGCAGCCACCACTACTGCAATTCCGACCCAAAGCTGCAGGGTCGAAGCCACGACGTTCGGCAGCACCTTGCCAAAGATGATGCCGATCAACCCCACCAGCACGATCTTCTCGATCAACCCTTCGCGCCAGTGACGATGCTGCCGCGGTTTCGTTGTGGCATGCACAAACTCATCGGCATACTGATCGGCATCGAAGGTCAACGGCCAATCCGGAGACGGCAAACGGCTGTTGATCCAGCGCAACAACACTGCTGCACCGGCCACGACTACCAGCATCAGGGGGATAATCCAGAGCGCGTCGCCAATAGCCGTGCCCCAGCTATCCTCCAGCGATGCCCCGAGAATCGATTCCTTGAAGAAATCGGTCACATCCATCTGGGCAATGTGAATCCAGTATTCCTGCGGCAACTTGATGACGATCCAGATCACTGCCGCAGCCACCACGAACGTCTTCGCCGCAAACTTCAGCGGGTTCCAGCGGGCGCGGGCTGTTTCGTACCAGATAAAGAAGTACTCAAACGTGTTGGGGAAGATGAACAGCAGAATACGGAAGCCCAGCAATTCGAAGAGTGTCACACCGAACAGTCGGTAATACCAGAGCAACTGGCCAACGTTGAATCCGGACAGGTTGGACCAGTTGCGCATCGTCGCTATGTAGGCAATCGCCAGGTAATAAACATCCAGCGCCTTGTCATAGGACTGATACCAGGCCAGTTCCATATCGGTAAAGACCTGGAAGATGGTTTGGTCGACAGCATCCAGCACCATCGCTGCGACAATCGCCGGCAACGGGAACCGGAAGATGAACAGGGGAATGATCAGTCGGCCCAGGAGAACCAGGAGAAAGATTGTCGTTTCTGATGCGTCCAACGGCGGCCACCTTTCGCAGCCTGCCCCGGGAAGGCTGAAAGCGTCGCCAAACGTGCAAACGCTCCTGACAAACATGCCTCACAGGGAAGTTGTCAGAAGCGTCGCACGCCCGTATGTAAAGTGCAACAGGGTCGCGGAATTACATTACTTCCGGTGCAGCAACCCCGAGAAGGCCAAGGCCATTTGCCAGCACCTGCCGGGTGGCGGCAACCAGGGCAATACGCATCGAGCGCTCCGGCTCCGGTGCCGTCAGAATTGGCCGCTTCTCGAAATCGGCGTAGAAGTCATTGAACTTCTGGGCAAGTTCGAACACATAGGTCGCGATCACCAGCGGCTTGTGCTCATCGGCCGCCTTCTGCACCTCCGAAGGGAAGATACCGATCTGCTGGATGAGATCAATTTCTTCGGCCTGCAGGTTATCGAAGTTGATTTCGCCCTGCGGGAGTTCTTCCACCCGGTCGAGAATACGGCAGGCCCGGGCATGGGCGTACTGGATGTACGGCGCTGCATGACCATCGAATGAGAGGGCCTCTTCCATGTTGAACAGCAACACCCGGTTGTTGTCGCGGTTCACCATCGAATAGAGCAGGCTGCCGATACCGACATCCCGGGCGATGGACGCCTTCTGCTCCTCGGTCAGGTCCGAATTCGGGCTCTTCTCCTCGATGATTTCCCGGGCGCGGGCCTGGAGTGCGGTCGAGACATCTTCGTAGAAGATCACCGTTCCGGCCCGGCTGCTCATCGTCCCTTCAGGCAGGGTTACGATCTCGTAGCCCAGGTGATAGCACTTGCTGGCCTGCTCGAAGCCCCAGAGCTCCATGATCTTGAAAATCTGCTGCATGTAGAGTGACTGGCGAACGTCGATTACCCAGATCGACTGGTCGACCTGGTAGTCCTCAAACTTGCGCCGGGTGAGTTCCAGATCCTTGGTCGAGTACAGGGTCGTGCCGTCGGATCGCAGGATCGGCAGGGTGCGGTAGGTCTCCTTGGTCAGTCCCAGTTGCTCGTCAATCTTGACGACCGGCAGGCCCTCGCTGATCTCGGCAATGCCACGATCGAGCAGGTCCTTGACGATCTCCCGGCCTGCTTCCTCGACCTCGCTCTCCGAGAACCAGACATCGAAGCGGACGCCAAGCTCATCGTAAATCCGGTAGAACTCCTGCATACTCCATTCGCGGGTCTCTTCCCAGAGCTTCACGAACTCCGGATCCTTCTGCTCCCACTTCTGGAACGTCTCACGCACCTCTTCGCGCCACTGCGGCACGTGTGGCCACCAGTCGATGTACTGGCCCAACCGCTGCCAGCGCTGGTAGCGCTCGGTGGTGTTTTCAGTCGTCACGACTGGCAAGGGGCCCTTCACCGTTGCTGTCCGGGAAACCGGTGGTGGTGCCTGCTGCGGGCCATGTTCGGCGATGTAATCCAGTTCGGCGAGGAGTTGCTCGCCAATAAGCGGCCAGAACTTCGGGATCGTTTCGCCATCGTAAATCTGGTCAGCCACGATCTCCCGCTGGTTGGTCAGTTGCCCGAGCAGATAGGCAACGTCCTCACCCGGAACGCCCTGCTCGTAGAGCGATTTCATCATCTTGTCGACCGCGCCGACAAAGAGCGAATCCTGACTGGAAAGTTCGTTCAGCAGCTTGACCACATCATCCTGCAACTGCACGCGCCGGTCGGATTCGACGTAGATCTCGCCGAGACGCCGTCCGCGCCGGTTGACCGGAATCTCCTCGTCGCGGTGGAACTTGCTGTAGCACCAGAGGCACTTGATGACGTGCATGCCGATATCGCCGATGTAGTTCGCGCGGATCGTGTCGTAGCCGGCGAATTCGGTGATATTGGAAAGGGCGTTGCCGAGGGCCACATTCCGGGCGTGGCCGATGTGGAATTCCTTGTGCGTGTTCGGTTGGGAAAACTCGATCATCACACGGTCGGCCTTGGCAGAGCCACGACCGTAATCCGCGCCACCGTCGATGGCTCCGTGAATAACCTCGTTGGCCAGTTTCTCGGTCGGGAAATAGATGTTGACGTAGCCGTTGACCGCCTCTACCCGGTCGAACTCCGGGCGTTCGGCCAGTTTGCCGGCGATGGTGTTTGCAATCTCGCCAACCCGCTCGCGAACAATATCCTGCTGCTTCTGTTTGGCCTGCTTCTTCGAGAGACCTTCAAGTTCAGCCGGCGGGTTTTCCTGGATGGATTCATTGGCAAGTTGAAAGGCAACCGAGGTTGCCGTTCCCCAGGAGCCGGAGAATGGGACAGGACGCATAGCCAGCGGCCGGCTTCCATACCCGAGGTCATCCAGCACCTCGTTGATAATTGCCGCTGCCTGCTCTTCATACTGCCGAAACATTGATCCACTCTCCGTCGATCTCACCGGAACACGACAAACTCCCGGCCCACAAACGCACCCGCAAGTATTCCACGTCGGGGTCGATTCCGGTTGATACCGGCGATTTTCGTCGTTCCGGTAAAGGATGCAGGGAAGTTCACCGGCAAATGACACCTCAAATGCCCGGCGCGAGCCAACAGGAAACGGCGGGGCGATCATCGCCCCGCCGTTGTGGGTTTACCTCCGGGGATGGAACGCCTAGCTGATGTCCATGTAGACGTTCTTGACCTGGGTGTACAGCTCCATGCCGTACATGCCCAACTCACGGCCGATGCCGGACTTCTTGTAGCCACCGAACGGGCCGAAGACACCCGGGC
Source organism: uncultured Thermomicrobiales bacterium (assembly GCA_964462545.1). Lineage (GTDB taxonomy): Bacteria > Chloroflexota > Chloroflexia > Thermomicrobiales > CFX8 > CAYWXR01. Next base: position 76,657 of record CAYWXR010000012.1, on the reverse strand, counting down.
CACCGTTCGAGTTGATGGCAACCTGGCCGGAGCGCAGGGCACGAGCAACGCGCATCGCCTTGCCGATATCCTGGGTCCAGACCGAAGCGGCCAGACCGTAGTCGTTGTTGTTGGCCATCCGGATCACTTCTTCCTCGTCGTCAAACGGGATGACGCTGAGGACCGGACCGAAGATCTCCTCCTGGGCAATCCGCATGTCATTGGAAACCTGGGAGAAGATGGTCGGCTGCAGGAAGTAGCCGGATTCCAGGTTGGACGGGCGAGAGCCGCCATACACCAGTTCGGCGCCTTCCGACTTGCCGATGTTGATGTAGGAAGTCACCCGGTCATATTGCGACTGGGAGATAACCGGCCCCATCATGGTCTTCGGATCCAGCGGATCGCCGACGGTGAAGTTCTCGGTGGCATCAACCAGCAGCTGCATGAAGTCGTCGTACTGCTGCTTGCCAAGGAACAACCGGGAGCGGGCGGTGCAGACCTGACCACTGTTGCCATAGATCGCCTGAACAGCGGCGGCGGATGCCTTCTCAAGGTCAGCATCGGAGAAGATGATGTTCGGGCTCTTGCCGCCCAGTTCCAGCGAGACCTTCTTGATCGTATCGGCCGAAGCCTTGAGGATGGCCGCGCCGGTGGCGGTTTCGCCGGTGAAGGCAATCTTGTCGATACCCGGGTGGGCCGACATGTACTCACCGATCAGGGCGCCCGGACCGGGAAGGACGTTCAGCACGCCATCCGGCACACCGGCTTCGAGGGCGAGCTCACCCAGCGCCACAGCGCTGAGCGGGGTAACGCTGGCCGGCTTGAGGATCATCGTGCATCCGGAAGCCAGGGCCGGAGCCACCTTCCAGACAGCCATCATGAACGGAAAGTTCCACGGCACGATCAGGCCGGCAACGCCGACCGGCTCGCGCAGCGTGAAGTTCATGGTGGTGGCGTTCATCGGCAGGGTTTCGCCGTAGAACTTGTCAGCAGCGCCGGCGTAGTAATCGAAGACTGTTGCGCTGCCCATGATTTCACCACGTGCCCGGGCAAGTGGCTTGCCGGTGTCGCGGCTTTCCAGCAGGGCGAGCTCGTCGGCCTTCGAGCGGATGAGATCCGCCAGGCGCTGGACGATACGGCCACGCTCGTACGGGCTCATCTTCGGCCAGGGGCCCTCATCGAACGCCTTGCGGGCTGCTGCCACTGCGCGATCGACGTCTTCCGTGCCAGCCTTTGCTACCTTGCCAATTTCCTGGGTGGTAGCCGGGTTGGTCGAGACAAACGTTTCACCTTCGGCAGCATCTACCAGCTTGCCGTCAATAAGCAACTTGACGTTGCGAACCTCAGCTTCCGCAACCATGAGACCTCCCTCGCCTGTTGTGCATGTAAATGCCAATCGGTCTATTGGGGCAATTCTAGCACCGGGCCTGCAAATTCGCGGGTGGGTGATAATTGCCAGGCACGCCAACGCCTCCGTCGGGTACCTCCGGAGTACAGCAAACTGAACTGGTTGTGCCTGATACGAGGTCTAGCGCAGGGACCGGCGGCAAATCATCCGGCGCATCGGCCGGCGTTCTGCCAGCGACCGCGACGACCAGCCGGGAATCTGGCGACCTTCATTGCGCCGGGGAGCGGTCAATGGCGCACGCCGCGTTCGTTCCGGCACAGGGCCGCGCGCACAGCGCTGCAACGTCCGCCAGCCCATCAGGGCTATCTGGGTTTCACGATAACCACCAGACATTTACTCTTCCTCCTCGCGGCGTTGCTCTTCACTGAGCAGGCTGGCACGTGGCTGGATCTGACCGGCGTACTTGTTGCCCTCTTTCTTGCTGTAGGGCACCTCAACCGGCGAAGACATCTGTTCAAAGGTGAAGGAGCAGATCCGCATCCCCGGATACAGCGCAACAGCCATGCGGCCCAGGTTGGAAAGTTCCATCGTGGCAGTACCAACCCAGCCAGGCTCAAAGACGGCGGCTGTTGAATGGACAGTGATACCGAGCCGCGCAATCGAGGAACGGCCTTCCAGGCGAGCTACCAGATCATTTGGCAGTTTCAGAACCTCAACCGTCGACGCCAGGGCAAAATCGCCCGCCTGCATGATGAATGCTTCACCATCCGGAACCTCGATGGTGCGCATGCCATCGCCGATTGATTGCGGCTGTCGCGGGTCGATATACGAATACCGGGAGTGCTCAAACACCATGAAGGTGTTGCCCAACCGGAAATCGACCGAACAGGAACCGAGGTGGACATCGAGATCAAGCTCCGGCTCGATGACAATACGTCCGGTCTTGAGTGCCTCGCGAATATCCCGATCAGAAAGAATCATGTGCTCGCCATTCGTCCTCTACCTGCGCGTGACCGTTGCCGCCCGGGCGGGTTATTGACTGTGGCAACCGGAGAACAGGCACGTTCAACCCGTATTCCTGCCAAAGTGTACGTACAGTATGGACGTTTCGTGACTGCCAGTCAAGGGTTGACGCAGAATCAGGCGTTCTTCCAGGATCGAGTTGATATACTCCAGGGCTGTGTCACGGTAAACACCAATGTCCCTTTTCCTGCCGTGACGGGATAGCCCAAACAGCGGAGGCTGGATGCAGCGGCGTCAGCGCAGAATGAACCCCAGGCAGCGAGGCCCACGAGCATCGCGCAATCCTGCATACCAGATCAAGCCGCAGGTTCACCTTGCTCCCGGCGAAGCCGAAAGCGGGGACACCGAGACATGGGCGGTCGACGGCGACACCACTACAACCACCCCCAACGACGCACCATCCGAATGGTCCCGCCCTGAGCCACCAACAGACCAGCCTGATACCGAACCGTCCGATCCGGAAGAGACCTCCTATCACGCCGAACTCTCCGATCCTGACGACTTCGATGACATCGAAGACGACCCTGAGGATGACGAACCCGAAGCGTTCATCGAAGATGAGCCGGATGCTGAAGAACCGGACGAGCCCTTCGACGAACCGGCAGATGATCTTCCCGATGATGAAGCCATCGAACCTGAAGCCGAAGAAGACGATGAGGAACCTGTCGAAGTCGAAGCCGCCGGCGAGGAATCTGATGGTACTGTGCCGGAGGATTCGGACGACGCAGTTGAAGACGACGAACAGGTAGCGGCCATTTCCGGAGAGACCGACGCATTCCCGCTCGTTGAGGGCGACTTCGACAGCGAATCAGATGACTTTGCTGCCTACGTCAAGCGTATTGAGGAAGCAGCAGCCCGTAGCCGTGCCGAACGGCGTGGACCGGTCATCCCTCCGCCACGTACGGTTGCCAGGGCAGCAAGCCACCCTGCAGCAAGCGGAGCAGCCATCCCGCGCACCGGGGCCAATGTTCGCCGGCAGCACCCGGCAGTGGCCTCCGCCCGTGGTGGCAGCGGCGGAGGGGGTGGTGGCCACAAGGCCCGCCGCGGCCAGGACGACAAACCGTTCTTCCGTCGCAAACGCACCTGGCTGTACATCATCGGCATTATCGTGCTCATCCCGATCCTTGCCGTCGGCCTCTGGGCAGCGAACGTGCTGCGACTTGGCGTCGGGGCCTGGGAAGATGTCCACGAGCCTATCGGCACCCGCGAGGTTTACACCGTCAACGAAGAGGGCACGCCGGTCGTTGTCTCCGAGGAAGTCGCCGAGCAAACGATGCCGGACTGGGACAAGGACGAGGTAGTCAACATCGTCCTGATGGGCGTCGACAACCGGAACGACGGTGATGAATTCACCCGGTCGGATACGATTATCGTGGTCCATATTAATCCCAAGACCGGCGAGGTCGCCATGATGAGCATCCCGCGTGACCTGATGGTCTACATCCCCGGTCATGGGCACGACAAGATGAACGCGGCCTATGCGATTGGCGATGCCGACGACCCGGATAGCCCAACCGGTGGGCCAAGGCTCGTTTCCCAGACTATCGAGGCAAACTTCAATATCCGGGTGCACTACTACGCCACGATCGACTTTAAAGGCTTCGAGCGCATTGTCGATACCGTTGGCGGCGTCATGGTGGATGTGCCGCATCAGCTGAGCGACAACCTCTACCCGACCGAAGATCTGCGCCTCACCCGCATCTACTTCTCATCCGGCTTGCAGAAGATGGACGGCAAGCAGGCGCTTGAGTATGTTCGCTCCCGGCACGCAGACAGCGACCTTGCACGGGGGCAGCGGCAACAGCAGGTGCTCCTGGCCATCCGGGAGAAAGCCGTCATCCGCGACCTCATTACCCGGGCACCGGACCTGATCAACGATGTTGGTGAAACACTGCGCACCGACCTCGGGTTCAACCAGATGCTGGCTCTTGCCAATCTGGGGCGGCAGATTGACCCAGCCAACATTGTCCGGGTCGATCTCTGGAGTGAAGGTATCCTCACCGAGGTGTTCCCGGAGGAAGAGGGCGATCCCTACTATCTCCAGGCAGACTGGGAACGCGTGCTGGTGCTGCAACGCCGCTATTTCGATACCCCGGAAGTTGAGGTAACGGCAGAATCTGCCGAACCCACGGCAACAGCAACTGCCGAACCGGATGAACCGACCTCAACCCCGACCGAGCCGGCCACCGAGGCCAACCTCGATACCCCGGTTATGGTCGAGAACGGAACCGATGTTCCGGTACTGGCTGGGCATACTACCCAGTTCCTGTTTGACTCCGGGTTTACCCAGGTCTGGGCCAGCGACGCTGATGAAGCGGTTACCGAGACGGTCATCTACAACAGTTCCGGCAACCCCTTTACGGCCGAACTTATAGCAGACCTGCTTGGCCTCAACCACAGCGTCATCGTTGACCGCGAAGGCAACGGGGACATCGTCGTCGTCCTCGGCGAGGACTACGCCGAAGCCATCTCCTCGGAAGGAGACGTCCCCGACTAATCCCTCACCAACGCCTCACACTCGGATGTTTGGAAGAATCCGCGTCCGATTACTTGTCACCCCGGCCCGGTTATTTGTCATCCCGAGCGAAGTCGAGGGATCTCTTCCCATGCAGGTGCTGACAAGAAAACGCACGTTGTGCCATAACGCCTTTGGTGATCCAGACGTCCCGACCGTCGAGATCCTTCGACTCCACTCCGCTTCACTCAGGATGACAATGAACGATGATCATTCCTGATTCGGCGCACATGGTGTTGCCAGCGGGCGCATTGCAACGCGCTCCTACCGCTGCGGGGAAGTGTTGCGGTGTTCGATTGTCATCCCGAACAGAGTGAGGGCTCCGTTTCTCCGGGGTTACGGATCCCTCCTGCGTCGGGATGACAGGTCGGGCGTCGTCGGTGATCTCCTGGCGTTCGTGGTCATCACCGCGGTGAAAATCAACGGTTTGCGTCGCGCCAGTCCAGCAGGCGTTTTGCCTGGGTGAGGTCATATTCGGGGCCGCGGAAACTGTAGATGAGGTGGGTAACGCCGGCAGCGAGGTAGTCGTCAGCCCGGTCAACCTCTTCGGGTTTGATGAGCAGTGCCGACCGCTCGATTTCGGACGGGTCACGACCGATCTTCCGGCACCATTCATCCAGCACTCCATTCAGGTGCGCCATATGCTCGGGTGTGGTCATGCCGTTCCAGATGTCTGCCTGCTCGGCAACGATCCGTAATGTGACCTTTTCCCCCATACCGCCAATCAGGAACGGAACCTTACCGTTCACCGGTGCCGGTTTGCGTTCCTCGATCCGTTTGCGGATGACCGGGATGGCGGCCTTCATCTCTCGCAGGCGGTCAGCATCGGTTCCGTATTCATAGCCGGATTCGCGGAAATCACGCTCCGCCCCGCCGGCTCCAATGCCAAGAATCAAGCGGCCATTCGAAATCTGGTCGACCGTCCGTGCCATGTCGCCCAGCAGGGCAGGCTTGCGGTATGGAACCGCCGTCACCAGCGCACCGATCTCGACCCGCTCGGTCGCCACGGCCATCGCCGCCAGCGTCGTCCAGCCCTCAAGGCTCGCGCCCTCGGGATCGCCGAACAACGGCAGCAGGTGGTCCCAGGTCCAGAGCGTATCGACGCCCAGCGACTCCGATCGCAACCAGGCATCGTGCATTGCCTGGTAGGTCGTGTGTTGTGGTTGAATCTGCACCCCGATCCTGATTTGATTCCGGGTCATGGTTGTGATTTCACCTTTAGCTATGTGCAACTGGTCGTTGCAAAACAAGGATAGCTACACAACGACTTCACGCTACGGCCACCACCAATCTTACGGAAACTATCGAATCCTGTGCGTTCAGCGACATCTCGACCAGGCTGCAGCATATCGCCAATATTGCGCAATCTGCGCGTCTATGCAATAATTATGTCATCATCTCGTTCGTTTCTCATCATTCCACGGAGGCGTTAGCCAAAGGTCGGGACAATGATCTCAGAATCTACCCCCCCAAGAAATTCTCATCTTCCGTGAGCGTGCCCACAACTTCAGAAAGAGACTTCCTCACTGGCAATGGTTCTCTAATCTTTCACCGACAAACCACGCACCAAGGGCACCTCCGGAATGGGTGGTGAGCAGCGCGTATCGCATCGTACCTGTCACACCCTGGTTCGCATCATTGCGCCAGTCAGGGCAGGTTGCCACCGTGAAAGGTTAGTTCATATGCGCAAACATATGACGTCAGTCAACGTTGTCGTCCCGCTTCTCATTATTCTGTTGTTTGCAATCCTCGGTCTCGTTGTCATGTTGCAACCACAGTCTGCCACGGCAAGCATCGACCCACCACAGGCAGCATCAGTTGCACCTGAGTTCGGACCCGGTGACGTGCTCCACATCATTGTTCAAGAACACGAGAGACCAGATCCTGACACCAAAACCGGTCCGTCTCACCTTGATCGGGCGGCGCTGTGGCCAACAACACGGATCGTTGAAACATGGGCGCTGATTGGAGATTCTGGCAACGTCGTTGCCGTTGAAACCCATACGCGAAATGTCGCTGGCATCCTGATTCAGCAAACCAGTATCGATAACGAAGGTTTGATGACATTGACCAACATCCCGGCAAATCGCACGACCTCTGTCCATGTGGAACAAATGCCAACCGCTGCCGAGATATTGCATCGCGGTCCTGAGTTCAATGAGTTCGTTGCAACTGGGACTCCTCATGCAATGCACAAAGTAACCGTTTATGGCCAACCGGCAATCGTCGTGGAGTTTGTAGCGCCGCCAAACCCTGAATATCTCCGGTTCATTCGGGAGGAGGAGGTTTCAGGTGGGCCGTTTCTCAAGGATCTGGACATTGAGCAGTTTGGCCGTCGCATTGTGTATCACCAGATTTCCGGCGCACTCTTGAGCGATACATCGTTTGCGATCACCGGAAGCGATAGCGAACACGTACTAACCTCCAGGGAGTGGATGACTGTTGAGACGCTTACGCCGCTACAAGTTCCAGATGAGGTCTTCTCGAATTCAATGCTACCCGTCTCGAAATCATTCATGGGCGTTCGCACGGTAGAGCTACTCGAGAGCGAGGCCACCGACAAGCTTCCCTTTACGCCTTTCTTTCTGAATCACAAGGAACTTGGTCGCTTCGACTCACTGACAGTTACCTATACCACCGGGGATCGAATCGACCTCAGTGAAGTCTCTGTGCACTACCGGGGACCAATGTTTGCCGTCGCCCGCGGCACCGCAGCGCAGCTGACATACAGCAACTCCAATGAAACACTGCTCCTGGTCCAGGCACCAGTCGACGAACTGGCAATCTCCATTCAGGAATCGCTCCCGTTCTGGACACACGCAGAACCCATAAGCCTGTCAGTTGACCAATGGGAGGTGGACGGGTGGTATCTCACAAGTGAATCCATCGTCATCGAGAGCCACGAATCTGACGAATCCTCCGCACAAACTGTAACAACGACTTGGGTGTATCTTCCCAGCGTAGATGGAACGGGCATCCTGTTGGCAGGACAAGGGAAAGCCAAAGACGAGATGATCGCCATTGCCTCATCCTTGCAGGCCAGTGCGCGTTGAACCACGGCTACATTCCTGGTAGAAAGGCTATGAATATGCGTCCGCGAAACACAAGACTTGGCTTGATCTCAGTGCTTGTTTTGATAATGGTTGCCGGAAGTTTCCCCCAGGTGCTCGCAGCGCCCAGTGGGCAATGGACCCAGTCTGGATACACCCTCTCTGGCTCCACAAATCCGTTTGACTGGGACACAATATATCCCTGTGGCATTCCGTCAATCTGTCCTGGCGATACCTACTATCGCGCAGCTAGCTTCTCGCATGTACACAATGGGAGTACAAGGGCTGGTACGTTGAACGAGGCTGGTGACTGGTGCACCGGCGGGGGAGGCGGATCCTTCCCAAAACAGACAAATGGTTGGCACTTTCTCTGGAACCAGCCATTCGTTTTGGTAACCGCTATGACGGGCTGGGTGAAAGCCCAAAACTGCACGTCCGGACACAACTACAAAGTCGTTGGACACCACAACCTCCTGAACAGTAGTGGTAGCGTCAATTTCACTTATACCACCGACCGCAACTTGCCCTAGATCACAGGGAATCACAATGCTGACAAGAGCAGTTACATCCATAGCGTTAACACTCCTTGCGAGCATGGTTCTGTCCGGTTGTCAGGCGAAACCTCCAGTAATTCCGGAGGTTCCGCCTGCCACGGCGATCCCGGCGTCAACGCTCACCGCCGACGAACAAACACTTGCCGGGCTTGGCGGCCTTGTCGTGGACTTTCTGATCGCGGTCATGACTGGAAACGAAGGGAAGGCTTTGGGCTACCTTGCAGCATCGTACCGTGATGCATCACCAGATCTCGGTCAGGCGACTGGTATCAGCGGAAAGCCGGACACGTTTGAGATCATCAGCAGCCAGTTGACCGAAAACGGGGCAACGGTTGAGGCAGTGCTGCGGTATGCTGACTCAACGCAAACGCTCACGATCAACCTACAACCCGCAGAAGATCGATGGTGGATTGTGGATATGATCCCAGATTGAGGCAGCGATCATCCTGCGCTCAGCGCTTCCTGGAACCGGAGCAAGGGCTTATTTCTTTGCATTCCGCAACCGCGTGCCGGAGAACGAGAGCGAGGACTCGATCACTCGTGACCACAGATCAAGCAGGCGTGGTGTGATCCGGAGTTCAATGCCGGCGCCGGCTATCGCAGCCAGCAGGTCATCGATCGGGTCGATGGCGACTGGCGTCACCGGTTCGGTGCTGACCCAGTGGCCGGCATTGGCGTCCAGCAACTC
>CAYWXR010000012.1:0-67400 GCA_964462545.1 uncultured Thermomicrobiales bacterium | reverse complement strand
CTGGCGTCACCGGTTCGGTGCTGACCCAGTGGCCGGCATTGGCGTCCAGCAACTCAAACGATGCGGACGGCAGGGTGTAGCGGTAGACCGTCGTTGCGCGGATGCGTTCGAGCCAGCCCGATTCGACAACCATCACCATCCGGGCATCGATGCCACCAAACCAGCGCTCGCGATCCGCGCCCGATGTCTGTTCACCCGGCCAGAAGCATGCCCGCGGGCAATCCCTCGGCAGGAAATACATCGGCGCATGCCACTCATCAATCGCCCAGACCAGTGCCCGGTCCGGGATAAAGTGCGTCGGAACGACTCTCGGCACGAACACCTCAATATCCGGCTCCTCGCTGAAATGATATAGCTCCACTCCTGCCCCCTCACCTTCACAAAGCGGCGCACATGGTATCAAATCCACGCTCCACCGCCGTACCTGACTGAACGCTCACGGAGTCCAGCTCGCGTAGGGGCGACTCGCATTCGCCCGCCGTGATCATCAGGGATGTTCCGCAAGGGCAGACCAAGGTGATCTGTCATCCCGACGCAAGGAGGGATCCGTAGCCCCGGAGTGACGGATTCCTCCTGACGTCGGAATGACAGGTGAACGTCGTCGTTCCTGGTCGAGCGTTCGAGGCGCCAAGCCGGGCGAATGCGAGTCGCCCGTACGCAGATAACGGTGGCGTCCTGATCGAACGTTCGGGACGGTAACACGATAAAGCCCGTCCGGGGAATCGGACGGGCTTTCTTGGAGACTCTATGACGCTGGTGGATTAGCCGAACACACCCACCGAGCGGACCCAGACCTGTGCCAGGTCGAGCAGGTAGCTGGAGAACAGGCCGGCGACAATGGTGCCGATGGCCATGATGCCGATAGCGATACCGAGCATCTTCGATTCCCCCTGCGGTGCCTCGTGGATTGGCTCGGAGAAGTACATCGCCACCACCACACGCAGGTAGAAGAACGCCGAGGCAGCCGAGGCCAGCACAATTGAGATCGGCAGCCAGATCATGTCGGCCTCAATGCCGGCAAGGATCAGGTAGTACTTGCCGTAGAAGCCGACCAGTGGCGGAATACCCATCAACGAGAGCATGAAGATCGTCATCGCAACGGCCATTAGTGGCGACTGCGATGCAAGGCCATTGAAGTCTTCCAGATTCGGGCCGCGGCCGCGCTGCTGGATCCAGGTAACGACCGCAAACGCACCGATGTTCATGATGGTGTAGGCCATCAGGTAGAAGATCACCGAGGAGATCGCGATCTCATCCGTCGGGTGCGCGGTAGTGTAGGCAGCGAAACCAACCAGCAGGTAACCGGTGTGGCCGATTGAGGAATAAGCCAGCATACGCTTCACGCTGCGCTGGCTGATGGCGACAATATTACCGAACCACATCGTGACGACCGCCAGCACGCCGACCAGAATGATCCACTCATCCTTGACCGGCCCCAGGGCCTGCACCAGGATGCGGATCATGGCGACAAAGCCGGCGATCTTCGGGATGGCTGACATGTAAGCGGTGACCGGGGTCGGAGCACCTTCGTAGGCGTCCGGCGTCCACATGTGGAACGGCACGGCCGCGATCTTGAAGGCCAGACCAATCACCAGCAACAGGATTGCGAGCAGCAGCGATGCATCGGTGCTGTCAACATCGGCTGCCGAAAGCGCCTGTGCGATACCGTCCAGCGAGGTCGTTCCGGTGGCGCCGTAGATCCAGGCCATACCGTAAACGAGGATGGCCGAGGCGAAGAGACCGAGCAGGAAGTACTTGAGCGCACCTTCCAGCGAGGTCAGGCGTCGCCGTGCAAAACCGGTCAGGGCGTACGACGATAGCGCCGTCATCTCAATACCGAGGAAGACGATCACCAGGTCGCCCGCCGAACCAACGAGCATCGTACCGAGGACCGAGAATGTGAGCAGCACATAGTATTCGGCCAGCGGCATCGAGCCGGGATCTTCGGCCTTCAGAATGTAGGACGAGGAGATCATGACCGAGAGCATGCCGGCCAGCAGCACGATCAGGTTGATGGCAACACTGAGATCGTCTGCGCGGAACATGCCGTTGAAGGTCATCTTGTTGGTATCGGTATAGGTGTAGGTAGCAACAAGTGCCGCACCCATTCCGGCCAACGTCAACCAGGTCAGAATCCCGTGCTTCGCTCTGGGGATGATGATATCGGCTGCCAGCAAGACCAGCGCCAACCCCAGAATGATTAAGTGCGGGATGACCAGCGTCAGGTCTGGATTTACCAGATCCACGAATCGTGGCACCGTCTCTCCCCTGTTTCCAAGATCGGGACTCCAGTCCCGAGCACGTTCGGACGCGCAGCCCAGCGTCCGTTCGAAAAGGTTTCCTTACACCCCGACCGATCCAAACGGCGCGAGAATTGACTCAAACGTCAGCTTCATGATCTCCATGAACGGCCCGGGCCAGATGCCCAGGACGATCGTAAGGATCAGCAGAGGCACCAGTGTGAACAACTCCCGCCGGTTGACATCCGGCCAGCGCGGCACTGAGGGGCTTTGGTCCAGAACCTCCTTGTCGGAGAGGATGTGATGGCCCCCGTGATCATCATCATGATGATGATCGTGTTCGCCAGATGCACCACTAATTGCCGGCAGGGCACCATCGCCCGGGTCCGGAATTTCGCCTTCGGCCCGCTGGAAGACCACCCGCTGGAACATGTACATCATGTACCAGGCGGCGAGGATCACCACCGAGAAGCCGATGATACCGGCCCAGCGATACTCCTGGAACGCGCCGAGGATCGCCAGGAACTCACCGATAAACCCGGAGAGTCCCGGAAGTCCGAGCGACGCAAGCATGAAGACAGCAAAGATGGATGCGTAGACCGGCATCCGGGTGGCGAGGCCACCGAATGCGCTGATCTGGCGAGTGTGTGCGCGGTCGTAAATCACGCCAACACAGAGGAAGAGTCCACCGGTAACGAAACCGTGCGAGAGCATCACGATCATCGCGCCATACATGCCCTGCATGTTGAACGCGAAGATACCCATCGTCACGAAAGCCATGTGGCTCACCGATGAATAGGCAATGAGCTTCTTGAGGTCCGGCTGCACCAGCGACACCAGCGCACCGTAGATCACGGCAATCACCGAGAGCGCCATGATGTAGGGTGCCCAGTCGCGGGCGGCATCCTCAAAGAGTGACAGGTTGAAGCGGATCATGCCGTATCCGCCCATCTTGAGCATGACACCTGCCAGGATGACCGAGCCGGCCGTCGGAGCCTCAACGTGGGCATCCGGCAACCATGTGTGGAACGGCCACATCGGAATCTTGATCGCGAAGGCGAAGAAGAAGGCCGCAAACACCCACATCTGGAAGTTATGGCCATACTGGCCGTTTGCCAGCTCCAGCACGTCGAGCGTGCGCACCCCGGTCTGGTTGAAATACGCCTGGTAGGTGGCAACGATCGCCACCAGCATCAGCAGCGAGCCAGCCAGCGTGTAGAGGAAGAACTTGATCGCCGCGTAGATGCGGTTGGCGCTACCCCAGATACCGATCAGAAGCGCCATCGGCAGCAGCACGAGTTCCCAGAAGATGTAGAAGAGGAACAGGTCGACTGCCAGGAATACACCGATCATACCGGTCTGCAGCAGCAGGATTGAAATGTAGTACTCACGTACGCGGTGGGTGATTGGCGCAAACGACTGCACCACAGCCACCACACCGAGCAAGGTGGAAAGCACCACCAGCAGCACCGAGAGGCCGTCGACGCCCATGCTGTAGGCAATGCCCAGCTTCGGCAGCCACTCGAACCGCTCGGTCATCTGCATGCCCGAGACGCCGGAATCGAAGTTGATCAGCATCACCACTGATGCAGCAAAGCTCAACAGCGATGCGACGAGGGCAATTCTGCGTGTATTCTCCGCTGAAATCGTTGCCCACAGGAAGATCACCAGCGCGCCTACCAGCGGCAGGAAGGTGATCGTACTGAGAATCGGGAAGTTATCCACGCGGTTGCTCCTCGTTAGCGGCTGACATCCAGCCCGACTGCGGCCGGCTCATGACGCTCCTCATGCAAATACGTTGCTGACGAAGACGAAGTAGATACCGACAATCACCACCGCGCCGAGCGCGATCGCCAGGGCGTAGTTGGAAACGAAACCGGTCTGGACCCGGCGGAGTTGCCCCGAGGCGAACGACGTGCTGCTGGCAACGCCATTCACCAGGCCGTCGATAATCTTCACGTCGACAATCTTCCAGAGGATATTCTCGGAGAACCACCAGAGCGGGTGCACCACCAGTGCTTCGTAGATCTGGTCGAAGTACCACTTGTTGTAGAACAGCGAGTAGAGCCACGGGAACCGCTCGGCCCAGACCGTCGGGCTGAACGTCTTCGATTGCTTCATGTAGGCCAGGTAGGCAACCGACAGACCGGAAAGCGCAACCACCGTGGACAGCACTCCGAAGATCAGGGTCTCGGTCATGCTCACATGATGGGCGTGGATCAGTTCGAATGCCTCATGCAGGAATCCGTGCAGCCAGCCATCTTCCGGCGGGAAGCCGAGGAAGCCGGCACCAACCGAAGCAACAGCCAGGATCACCAGCGGAACCGTCATGATCAGCGGTGATTCGTGCGGGTGGACCTTGCGGGTATTGAACTTCTCCTTGCCGTGGAAGGTCATGAAGACCGCACGGAACATGTAGAGCGAGGTGAAGAACGCCGCAATAAAGCCGATCGTCATGATGACGTAGCTGTGGTCCAGATAGGCACCGACCAGGATCTCGTCCTTCGACCAGAAGCCTGCCAGCGGGAAGATACCGGCGTTGGCGGCTGCGGCGATCAGGAAGGTCCAGTAGGTGATCGGCATGTACTTCTTCAGGCCGCCCATCTTCCGCATATCCTGCTCGCCACCCATGCCGTGGATGACCGAGCCGGAGCCGAGGAAGAGCAGGCCCTTGAAGAAGGCGTGTGTCATCAGGTGGAAGATCGCGGCGATCCAGGCGCCGGTTCCCAGGGCAAAGACCATGAAGCCCAGCTGGGAAACGGTGGAATACGCGACGACGCGCTTGATGTCGTACTGGGTAATGGCAATTGTCGCGGCAATGATCGCCGTCACCGCACCGACAATCGAGACCACCAGCATCGCAGTCTCGCTGGCGATGAAGATCGGGTAGGAACGGGCGACCATGTAGACGCCGGCCGTGACCATCGTCGCGGCGTGAATGAGGGCCGAAACCGGAGTCGGGCCTTCCATGGCGTCCGGGAGCCAGACGAACAGCGGCAACTGGGCCGACTTACCAATGGCACCGGTGAAGAGCAACAGCGCGATCACCGTGATCGTCGAGCCACCCAGCGTCCCGATATTGGCGAAGATGTCTTCAAACATCACCGTGCCGAGATGCATGAAGAGGAACATGATGCCGAGGCCGAAGCCAAAGTCACCGATACGGTTGACGATGAAGGCCTTCTTGGCGGCATCCGCGGCCGACTTGCGCCGGAAGTAATAGCCAATCAGCAGGTAGGAGCTAAGGCCCACCGCTTCCCATCCGAAGAAAATGACCAGGTAGTTATCTGCCAGCACCAGCATCAACATCGAGAAGACGAAGAGCGGCAGGTACGAGTAGAACCGGTAGATACCGGGGTCACCGTGCATGTAGCCCACTGAATAGATGTGGACCAGCAGCGACACCGACATCACCACCATCAACATAATGGCGGAGAGATTATCAACATGGAGATTCAGTGGAACCTCGAACGAGCCGGCAGGAATCCAGGTATAGAGTTCCTGGGTAAGCGTGCCGTGGGAATCGCCAACCTGTTCAAGGAATACGGCCACGCTCAACAGGAACGACACACCCACTGCGGCAATCGCAACCCACGCCGCAACCGTCTTCAGGTACCACCGCCCGAAGAGGAAGTTGATAACCGCCGCCGCGAGGGGCAACGCCGGTATCAATACCAACAGGTCTTCCATAGGACGGTCTCTCTCTTCCCCTCGTCTGGTCCCGAGTGGACTACTGACGCAGCTGGCTAACCTCAACGACGTCGACCGTGTCGAGCCGTCGCGAAATCGCCATGATAATCCCAAGTCCGACAATGGATTCTGCGGCCGCAACCGCAATCACCATCAGCGCAAAGATCTGGCCATCGATCTGGTTGAGTTCCCAGGAAAACCCTGCGAACGCCAGGATCACACCGTTGATCATCAGTTCAACGCTCATGAAGATGATGATGACGTTCCGGCGGGTGAGCACACCCATCATGCCGATGACAAAGATCGCGGCGCTAAGCAGCAGAAAATGTGTGGCGCTGAGTTCTTCCATCTTCTCCTACTCCTTCGACCGCTGGGAGCCATCAGGCCGGACGTCAACACCCCATGCCGGTACATCGGTATACGACTCGGCATCGTCCACCACGATGATGCCGTCGCGAACCTTGCCCTTGCGCGGAGCGCGAGCTGCCGGGGCCTCTCCCGAGCCAAGTGCCGGCACATCTGCACCACGGGCATGCGCCAGCGAAATTGTGCCGGTGGTGCGCTGTGCCACCGATCCGGCAGCTTCCGGCCGGGCGAGCACCAGGGCGCCAATCGTGCCAACCAGCAGGATCACCGCCACCAGTTGCACCGGCAACACGTAGCCGGAATACATGATCTGGCCAATGACCTGCACATTGCCGCCGGCGGCCACAATGTTCTCGGTGGACCACGGTCCCTGCTGGCCAATCACCTCACGGGTCAGCACGGCAACCGCAATCTCACCCAGGAGAATCAGACCCAGCAGGATTCCGAGCGTCTTCTGCACCGGCTGGCCGGTATGGAACTCCGGCAAGTCATCCGGGCGCACGAGCATGATGACAAACAGCACCAGCACGATGATCGCACCGGTGTAGGCAATCACCTGCACCGCAGCAAGGAACTCGGCCCCAAGGATGATAAAGACACCGGCCATGTTGACAAACGTCACGATCAACGCAACGGCGCTATGGACCGGGTTGGTCGACACCACCACGCCGAGCGCGGAGATGACGGCTATCGCTCCAAGAATGGTAAACACCAGGACTTCAGCGGACACGATCATCCCTTCGGACTGAAACGTATGGGCCGGGCGTTATCCCGCTCGCCGGCACTGAACGGCATCCCATCCTAAAACAGTTGCCCGTTCCCCCACAGGCGGATGAAGCCTGTGATGAGGATGTTCAGCAACACCAGCGGCAGCAATACCTTCCAGGCAATACCCATCAGCTGGTCATAGCGGAACCGCGGCAACGTCGTTCGCAGCCAGATGTAGAAGAACAGGAAGATCGACATCTTGATCAGCAGCCACCACACACCATTGGCGATCGGGCCACTGGTGCCGCCCAGGAAAAGCGACGAGGCGAGCAGCGAGATAATGATCATGCTGATGTATTCAGCGAGGAAGTAGAACGAGAAGCGGAACCCGGAGTATTCGGTGTGGAAACCGGAGATCAGTTCCGTCTCGGCTTCAGGAAGGTCAAACGGCAACCGGTTTGTCTCGGCCACCATCGCGATCACGAAGATCACGAACGCCAGCGGCTGCGAGAAGATGTACCAGTTCGGAATCGACAGTGTCGTGAATCCGAGGTCAAAGCTCAGGGATGTGCTCTGCTGGTTCACAATCTCCACCAGCGACAGCGTGCCAGAGAGGATAAACACGCCCACCAGCGAGAGGCCCAGCACAATTTCGTAGGAAATCACCTGGGCGGCAGAGCGGAGCGCACCCAACAGCGAGTAGCGGTTGGCCGAGGCATAGCCGCCGAGGATGATGCCGTAGACACCAACCGAGCCGACTGCCAGGACATAGAGGACCGCCACATTGAAATCGGTGACGTAGAGGCGCACTTCCTGGCCGAAGATGGTCACGGTGTCACCGAACGGGATCACCATGGCGGCCAGCGGTGCGGTAACGAACGAGATCAGCGGAGCAATGACAAAGATCCGCTTGTCAGCGTGCTTCGGGACAAGGTCTTCCTTGCCAAGCAACTTGATGCCGTCAGCAATTGGCTGCAACAAACCGAACGGTCCCGTCCGGTTCGGGCCAACGCGATCCTGCATCAGCGCCATGACTTTGCGCTCGATCCAGGTCATATAGGCCATTGCGCCGAGCAGCACATTCAGCAGCACAAAGGACGCAACATACGTGACCCAGAGTGGTTGCTCCACCATGAACGAATGTTCCCCCTCAAAACCCGTTCTCGGGTTCATAACCCGGTGTGTCTGGTGAACCCCGCCGGTGGCGGTTCCCCCGTTTCACAGACACCCGAGGGAGTTTACCGTATTTTTCTTCACAATCGCAGCCCCCGAACCGTTCAAATCGGTTCCTGAGGTCGCGACCCACCTAATACTAGCCGAACACCCGCAGATCCGCACCTCCTGAACGCCAATTCGTTGACCTTTTGTCACGAATCGCATTTCACGATCCGGATTCGATGCCCTCCAGCGAGGTCAGCCAGCCAGGAATCTGCCCGATCATCCTCCGGACCCGTTCCGGCGGATCGACCTCGCCCGACGCCATACCGGCCAGAAACTCGACCACAGCCCAGACCTTTGCCCGGGCAATCTCTTCGGCAGATGGTCGAACACCGGAAGCAGGATATCGCCCGGCCACCAGACGAAATGCTTCCATGTCGCCCAGACCCGGCACGGTGATCGCCAGGTCGATGGCCGGGTGCGCAAGCGTGCAGCGTTCCCAGTCGAACAGCACAAGCGTTCCATCCGCCCGGATGCCCCAGTTCGCCGGGTTCGGATCGCCGGAAATTACCCCCAACGGGGAGAACAGTGATTGCGCCCGTTGCCGTATCGCTTCCAGCACCGGCTTACATGCCCGGGCATCCTGCGGGCTGAACAGTTCCAATGCCTGGTGGGTGAGGTCGGCCGTCCATCCAGGCTGGTACCGGTCATCCGGCAAGACAACGTCTGCAACCGGAAGTGTGTGCAGCCTCGCGAGCATCCCGAGGACCTCTGGATCAGCCAGCCAGCGTGCTTCCGGCAACGGCGTGGGGATGTCTTCCAGCAGCATCCAGAAGCAACCGTCCTCGACATGGCTGGCATAAAGCTCCGGCAACCTAACGCCAACTCCTTGCAGGAGCGCTCCCAGACGGGTGTAGACGTGCCATTCGCGGGCATTCGATGCTTGCTTCAGGATCACGCTGCCGGCATCGCCGCTGAGCCGGGAAACCGATGCCCCGCTCATTCCGCCGGGGGTGGCGGATACCACGTTGTCCCCCACAAGGGCGTTGATGAATGGCTCGAATTCTGCCGGCCACGGTGGCATGGAGAAAGACGCTCCTGCCTGTCTGCAACGAAAACAGGGTGCCATGCAGCACCCTGTTGACAACGTTTCGAGGTTGGTGGCGTCGGCCTGCTAGCGGTCGACCGATCCAAGCACGATGTCGATCGTACCGATCAGGGCAACAGCGTCTGCCAGCATTGCGCCCTCTGCCATGTATGGCAGCACCTGGAGATTCACGAAGTCAGGAGTGCGGATCCGCAACCGGTATGGATACGGCGAACCATCCGAAACGATGTAGTAGCCAAGCTCACCCTTGGAGTGCTCAATGCCCATGTACACCTCGCCCTTCGGCGGGTTGAAGCCCTTGATCACCCAGATGAAGTGGCGCTGCATGTCCTCGGCAGTGCGCAGAACGTTGTGGTGCGGCGGGATGACGTAGTTCGACTCGTTGAGCATCAGCGGGCCGCTCTTCGGCATCTGGTCAAGGCACTGGCGGATGATCCGGCAGGCCTGCCGCATCTCTTCCTGGCGCACCAGATAGCGGTCGAAGACATCACCCTTCGTGCCCAACGGCACATCAAACTCAAGCCGGTCGTAAACCAGATACGGCATCGCCTTGCGGACGTCATAGTTGATACCGCTGCCACGCAGACATGCACCGGTCAGACCGTAATCCAGCGCGGCTTCCGGATCGATGACCCCGACACCACGGGTGCGGGCGATCCAGATCGGATTCTCGGTCAGCAGGTCTTCGTATTCCTTCTGCCGTTCCGGGAAGATCTTCAGGAAGTTCTCGATCTGCTCGACCAGGCCGTCGGGAATCTCGCGGGAGAATCCACCGATTTCCATCATGTTGGTCGTCAGGCGGGCACCACAGAAATGCTCGAACACATCGAGAATCAGTTCGCGCTCGCGGAAGCAGTAGAGACTCATCGAGAGTGCACCGATATCCAGCGCGTGGGTACCGAGCCAGACCAGGTGACTGGCGATGCGGCTCAGTTCCGCCATGATGACGCGCCAGTACTGGGCACGCTCCGGAACCTCGATGCCGATGAGCTTCTCAACCGCCAGGATGTACCCAAGGTTGTTCAGCGGAGCGGCAACGTAGTCGGTCCGGTCGGTCCACGGAGTGAACTGGGAATATCGCCGGTTCTCGCCGATCTTCTCAACGCCCCGGTGGAGATAACCGATCACCGGATCGGTGTGGGTAATCGTCTCGCCATCCAGCCGGAGCACCACGCGCAACACACCGTGCGTCGAGGGGTGCTGCGGGCCCATGTTCAGGACCAGTTCGCGGTCACGGGGGCCAAGCTGGCGAACTTCTTCAATTTCAAATGTTCCGAGGCTGGAAGTAGTGGGTGCGCCCGGATCGATGGCCGACATCTATTGCCTCCGGAAATCTCTGATACGCGGTGCCGGGTTCTCGAACCCTGGCTGAACATACTGCTTGTAGCCACGCATTGGGTAGTCCTTGCGCAACGGGTGGCCCTCGTCCCAGTCTTCGGGCAGCAGCATCCGCCGCAGGTCGCTATGGCCGTGGAAGACAATGCCGAACATGTCGAAACATTCGCGTTCCAGCCAGCCTGCCGTGCGGTGTACGCCGGTCAGGGTGCCGATACCTTCGCTCTCGCCGATGGCAGCCTTGAGGCGCAATCGCTGGCGATTCTTGACGGAATAGATGGTGCCGACGACATCGAAGCGCTTGTCATCGCGGCGCAGGCGCAGCATATCGACAGCGGTGAGATCGGTCAGAATGCGATAGGCGAGTTCAGGATCGGAGCGGAGCAGGCTGAATGCATCGGCCCATCGCTCCGGCTTGATGACAATCGTCACTTCATCCCGAAAAAAGACCACATCCACGACATCATCCGGGAAGGCAGCGCGCAGCGCCAGGATGGCCGGGTGCCTGGATTCATCCTGTGGTCCCCAATAGCCGGTGTTTACCCAGATCGGGGCAATAACCTGCATGCCGGTTGCATCGGTTGCCGGCTCCAGAACCGGGCCGGCAGTCCGCTCGGCAACGGCTCCTGGATTCTGGTTTTCCTGATCAGTGGCCATCGGCCGTGTCCTCTCAGCAGTTAGTCGGCAGAGACGGTCTCGGTCTCACGCGCTGCCGGAGAGCCGGGCCGGCCCATTTCCAGCCGCAGCTGCTCCCGATCTCGCTCGCGTTCGGCTTCTGCCTCATCACGGCCACTCTTGCGGGCGATCGTCTCGTACTTGATGACCTTGTTTTGCAGTTCCAGAATGCCGTAGTAGAGCGCTTCCGGAACCGGCGGGCAGCCAGGCACGTAAATATCGACCGGAACCACCTGGTCAACACCCTGCACAACAGCATAGGTATCGAACGGGCCACCGATATTGGCGCACGAGCCCATCGAGATCACCCACTTCGGCTCACTCATCTGGTCGTAAAGGGTGCGCACCACCGGGGCCATCTTCTTGGTAACGGTGCCGGCAACAATCATCAGGTCAGCCTGACGCGGTGAAGCGCGGTAGAGCATACCGAAGCGCTCTGCCAGGTCGAAGCGGGGCATCGCCGAGGAAATCATCTCGATGGCGCAGCAGGCCAGGCCAAACTGAAGCCACCACAGGCTGGATCGTCGTGCCCAGTTGAAGACCCAGTCGACGGACGTGGTAAGGACGTTCTTCTCGAACTGGTTTTCGATCAGACCCATTCGAGCGCTCCCTTCTTCCATTCATAGGCCAGGCCGGCCAGCAGGAGCCCGATAAAGACACAAATCTGGACGTAGCCGTAAAGCGCCAGCGCATCAAACGCCACTGCCCACGGAAACAGGAAGATCGCTTCAATATCAAAGACGACGAACAGCAACGCAACGACATAGAAGCGGGGTGTAAAACGCTGATGAGGCGGTGAAACATCCGGCACGCCGGACTCGTACACCTCGGACTTGGTCGGGTTCGGCTTGCTTGGCCGTATCAGACGGCCCAGCAGGAGCAGTGCGCTACCCATGACCGCTGCGGTTATGAACGCCAGCCCGATTACTGCGTAGTCAGACGCCACCGTGCCTGCATCCTTTCATCCTGCGAGCACAGGTCTCCCCAGCCTGGCTCTCATCCTTGTGTACTATATCACGAGCATTTCCGGGCGTACACACGCAATCAGCACCGACCTCAACCCGTTTTTGGCTTGAATCTGCCAAAAATACCCTCGACAACCTGTCACAGCATGGTAGCCAATCCCGTCTGTTCACAGGCCGGGGCAACCGGGAGGGCCTACTCCAGCCGCACCGCGATCGAGATCGGCGTGCCGGCCGGCACCGTGACTCCCGGAGCAGGGCTCTGGAAGAAGACCTCACCAATGCCGACAGCCTCGATATTGACGCCCGGAGGCAGATCGCTCTGGGTGACGTAGAGGACATCGCCCACCGTCAGCCCAAGACTCTGGATCGAGTTTCGCGCCGCTGTTTCACTGATACCAAACAGGTTTGGCACCGAGACGGCACCCTGCCCCGGAGGTGAGGTCGGTGTCGAGACCGGCGTCGAGGTTGGCAACGGCGTCGGAGTCGCCGGCGGCGTTGGCGTCGGGGTTGGTGTCGGCGTCGGCGTCGGCGTTGGCGTCGGCGTCGGGGTTGGTGTCGGTGTTGGCGTTGGCGTTGGCGTCGGCTCGATCGGATCGTCCGGAATACCGATACCGCCACCAACGACCTCGCTGAACGCAGCCAGCGAAACCGCGCCCTTCGGGGTATACCGTTCCGGCTCGGCGGCAAAGTGCAGCAATGCCGCACGCAGATCCTCAACCTGGTCGCGGGTCAACTGGTCGCAGTTGGTCACCGGGAGGTGGCGCTGGTCTGCGTATTCAAAGTGGGTGCTAACACCCTGCACCGGCAAACCGCCGGTAGCGTCGCAAACTTCGACTTCCACCACACCCGGCGGGCGGGGGAAGAACCCATCCGGGCTTCTGCCTGGTACATCGAGCAGTCCGGCAAATTCCTCACTGTGGCCGGCCAGCATCACCTCACGGAAGACCGGAGCAGCACCGGCCAGACCATCAAGCTGTCGCATCGGGACATTGGCGGTGTTGCCGATCCAGACACCCACCACCAGGTCGGTCGAATAACCGACCGTCCAGTTATCCAGCCAATCAAAGGAAGTACCGGTCTTCACCGCGACCGGTCGGTCGCCCAGTTCCGGCAGTTCGAGCGGATTGTCCCGGCCGTAGGTCGCCCACCGTGCCTCGTCGTCGGCCAGAATGTCGGTCACCATCCAGGCAGTCTCGGCACTCAGGGCCCGCTGGCCATTGCCAAGTGCGCCGGCACGGTCGAGTTCAAACAGCGTTGTGCCATCCGGCTCGATGATCTCAAGTACCGTGTTGTAGGCAACGTAGGTGCCGTTGTTGGCCAGGGTTGCGTAGGCATTGGTCAGTTCCAACGGCGAAACCTCGCCGGCACCGAGTGCCAGCGCCAGGCCGTAGAACTCCAGACCACGCCAGAGGCCGGTACGGATACCAATGCTGTGGGCAGTGTCGAGAATCGCCGGCACGCCGATGCGGTCCAGCATCCGGACCGCGGTGGTGTTGTAGGAACCTGCCAGCGCTTCACGCACCGTCACTGCTCCGTGATACAGCCGGTTCGAGTTTTCCGGTACGTATTCGGGGTTCGGTGCACCGGGTGTCTGGTAGCGGATCTCGTAATCGAGCAGCACGGTGCCGGGATAATAACCCTGCTCCAGAGCTGCGGCATAGACGATCGGCATAAATGCCGAACCCGGCTGACGCTCGGAAACGGCGACATTCACCTGACCCGAGATGGTGTCGTCGAAGAAGTCATTGGAACCAACCAGAGCGACCACTTCACCAGTGCCCGGCAGCATCGCCACCACCGAACCGTTGCTGGCATTGAACGGCTCAAGCGTTGCGATGTGGTTGCGCAGTGCTTCCTCGGCGCGAGACTGCAAGCCCAGATCAAGCGTCGTGCGGACCGAAAGGCCGCCGCGGTAGACCTTCTCCGCGCCGTACTGCTGCTCCAGTTGGGCAATGACCATATTGGTCCAGTGAGGAGCCAGCATCATCTGGTTTTCGCGCGGCTGGATAATCAGAATCTCGTGCCAGGCACGGTCTGCTTCCTCGACCGTGATGAATCCTGATTCGACCATCTGGTCGAGTACATAGCCCTGCCGCAGCTTGGCCGCTTCCATGTTGTAGTTCGGGTCGTAGGCACTCGGAGCCTGGGCCAACCCGGCCACCAGCGCCGCCTCGGCCAGCGAGAGTTGGGCCGGGGTTTTGTCGAAATAGGCACGGGCTGCCGCGTCAATCCCGTAGGCCCGGTTTCCGTAATAGACCGAGTTCAGGTACATCTCAAGGATGCGCTCTTTCGAATAGGCATCGGTGAGTTGCACCGCCACGATCGCCTCACGCACCTTGCGGAGATAGGTGCGCTCGAAGCCGATCGTTTCCGGGTAGAGCTGACGGGCAAGTTGCTGGGTGATCGTTGAACCGCCAGATGAGCCCTGCCCGCTGATGTTGATAATCGCCCCGCGAACAATCGCCAGCGGTTCAACGCCGTAGTTACGCCAGAAGGTGCGATCCTCGGCGGCAATCGTGGCGTTCACCAGATACTGATTGCGGCCCTCGTCGGTGATCTCGGCCAGGCTCATGTAGTTGCGATACCCGGTCAGGGGATCACTGACCTCGTAGAGCAGGTTCCAGTTGCGGTCGTAAATGCGGGTCGTCTCGAACTGCTGGGCCTCGACCGAGTTGAGCGACGGCAGGTCGGCGCTGAAATAGTTCCAGGCAGCCACGCCGGCAGCACCAAGTGCCATCGCAAGAACCATGAACACTCCGGCAAGGGCGATCCCGGCAAACGCGGTATACCGCGCCAGGTTGGATGCCCGCCGGGCACGCCCGGTACGCATCTGCACGCCACGGTTTCGCAGGCGCATGGCAACCATCCGCCGGGTTGCAGATTGCCCGGAGAGATGTTGTTGTCGATATCGCCGTGGAAGATAACGCGGCATGGATCAGCGAACTCCAGAGGATCAGACAGCCTATGCTTGACAATAAGCGCCGGCGTCGCAAACAGTAACGTGTACGTACAGCACGGTTACTCCTGCAAGAATATCAACCGCTGTATACCCTTGTGCGGAAATACTCCGGTATTGGTTGTTGAACCAAGGATAACCAGCAATGAGCATCGATAATCTGGCCCAACCGCTGAGCAACCGGGATATCGACCTGGCGCTGCGCACCCTCTCCGGATGGAGCCGCCAGGAGGGCGGTCTGCGTCGTCGGTTCCGGCTTTCCGGGTTCGGCGCCGCAATAGCGTTTGTCAACGAGGTCGCCGGCGTTGCCGAAGAACTCGGGCATTATCCGAACATCGACATCCGCTACCGGAATGTCACCCTCTTTCTCACCACCCACGATGCAGGCGGCGTCACCCAACTTGATCTCGACCTTGCCGGCCGGATCAATGAACTGGTCGAACGGGACTAGTCCCGGCTTCACAATCAGGGCTTGAGTTCGATCTCGATGAAGACAACCTCGAAGTCGTTGTTGTTGATGACGTCGTGCTCGGCTCCCTTGTCGCGGGCATACGACTGACCGGCCACCATATTGGACGGGAAGGTCCCGGTGGTCGTTTCGATCATCAACGTTGCGGTGGTCATCGGAACGACGATGTAGTCATACGCATGGACATGCCAGCCGGTATGCGCACCCGGAGCAAAACGCCATTCGGTCACCGTGGCCCGTTCGGTATCCTGCTGCACGGTCGGGACGGCCAGAGGCCGGTCGTTCGTCTCACCCATGTGCGGGGCCTCTCTGCTACAGCAATCCGTTACGGAATCTTCTGCAATTATCCAGGGAGAAGCAACTCTCTACCCTACCCGCGAGGCAGGGTGAATGAACCGGAGATGGAATCGAAGAGGCTGATCGTCGCGTCCTCATCACCGGCAGGGGCGCTGCCGGTCAACCGGAACCCGGTATCCCCATCAACAACGAAGACGACATGCAGCAGAAACTCCTCGCCATCAATGCTCTCCCGGTACACCCAGCGTACGGCCTGGGAACCACTGACCTGGACTGGTTCAAATGACACAGTCTCAACATCGTCTGCTGCTTCCTGCTCCGCTTCCGACCATGCCCTGGCCGTCGAAACATCATCCGGTAACGGCGCACGAGTGATCTCATAGGTCATCCCGCCGGGTCCGGAAAACACGAAGTCGGATTCCCTGGGATTCGTTTCTGTCCACTCAGCGGGAAGGTCGACGGTATAGCGGTGGTCCGGTGCAGTCACTTCCGCACCATCCTGCAGTGGTGTCAGCAGGGGGCCATCCAGACCGGGACGTGGTGCCGGCGTGGCAGTTGGCGGGATCGGTGGTGCTTCATTTATCTGGTTCGGGCCGCTGCCGCAACCGGACAGCAGCACGATCGCCCCGGCCAGCAGCACGATCGCCCGCAATCGGTTCAGTTGTTCGGCCATCCTGTTCTCCCGGTCAATACAATCGAAGTTGGTTCCTCGCGGCTACAATGGGGAATGGCATCTGGTGGTCACGCTACCGGAGCAACCGTCACCTGCCGCCAGTACGCGTAAAGGGTAGCCAGTGGGCAATCCGGCTTGGCGAGTCATTGCAACGATCACGGGCATAGCCTGTCTGCTGTGCCTGCTGCTCGCCGGTTGTGGCCCGGATTCCGGCACGACTCCTACCTCCGGTAACCAGGACCCCGCGCCGACGGCTACCTCGAGACCATCGCTCTCACCGGTACCGACAGCAGCAGTGCCAGCGACCGTGCCCGCAGAATCCTACCCCCAGCCGGTCAGCCTTGCGATCACCAGGGCTGTTGAGGAGACCGGCGTCGACCGGGAACGGGTACGGGTGGTCAGTTACGAGGAGCGGGAATGGCCATCCCCCGCGCTCGGTTGCCCGCAACCGGGATTCTCCTACCCCCAGGTGGTGACGCCGGGGTATTTCGTCCGCCTGGAGATCGAGGGGGAACAGCGGATCTATCACACGAACCGCTCCACCACGGTCGTCGATTGCACGCCGGCAGGGTAGAACAGCACGCCCCGGTATGACCTCTGGATCATGGATGAGTATGTATTTCGGAAGCGGCATGACAAAGCCGGGCAGAAACAATCGACGGGAGCCTGTTGGCTCCCGTCGTCACCGTTTGGTTCTGGTGAGTGCGGATGCGGGGCCAGGTGGCCCCGCTCGCATCTATGTCGGATTGATCGTGTCGGACTTCAGAGGTAAATAGTGGTGCCGCCAAGGAAAGTAAATGTCCGGGTGTAAGAAGGGGCAGCGCCTCTTACTCCCAATCGTGCAGGTCTTCCGGACCTTCACGTTCCGACCGGGGACGGCCGCTTTTATGAAGTTGCTTGTGGCTCCGACCGATCATTCTTCCGCGTATTCCTCGTAGAATCTAGTGTAGGGAGGGGTGCTGACAGGGGAATGAACATCACATGACAATCTCATGAATTGTTGATGCAATGATATGCGTATAGGGTGATATGAACGGAAATGTGCTCGTCGTTGACGACGATCCAAAGATTCTCAGCATGATGCGGCGTGGTTTGATCTTCGCCGGCTACTCGGTGCAAACCGTCGCTTCCGGTGAAGAGGCACTCCACCACGCCATGGTCGAAATTCCCGACCTGGTCGTGCTGGACGTCATGCTGCCCGGCATCGACGGATTCGAGGTATGTCGCCGTCTGCGGGCTGCAGAACCACGATTGCCCATCCTCCTGCTTACCGCGAAGGACCGTGTACCCGACAGGGTGGCCGGCCTTGACGCCGGCGCAGATGACTATCTCGTCAAGCCGTTTGCCTTCGATGAACTGCTGGCACGCATCCGTGCCCTGCTCCGGCGGACGTCATTCGGCACCCAGGAGATGCTCGTCTGCGACGACCTGCGCCTCGACACCAACACCCACGAGGTCACCCGTGGCGACCGGCAGATTGATCTCACGCTGACGGAATACCAGTTGCTGGAGTACATGCTGCGTCACCAGCGCCAGGTGCTCAGCCGTGAACGCATCCACGATGCCATCTGGGGCGACGATCTGGTGATCGGCTCGAATGTTATCGATGTCTATATCAAGCGGCTCCGGGAAAAACTGGAAGCCAACGGTGAACCGCGCCTGATCCAGACAGTCCGTGGCGTTGGCTACACCCTGCGGCAGGCCGGAGACTAGCGTTGTCAATCCGTGCCCGTCTCGCCATTTCCCACTCCCTGCTGGCAGTCTGCATGTTCATCGTTGCTGCCGCACTGATCTACCTGTTCTACGAACGCACACTGCAGGACGCGGTAGATGATGACCTCAGGGAACGGGCAACCACCATTGGCCAGATCATTGCGGCCACCCACGGCGTGGTAAATGAACCAGGCACGGCAGCCGGTGCTGGCCGGGTGCGCATCTTCAACCCCGATGGTGAGCCGATGAATGATTTCGGCCGGCAACTGGGCGGGGAACCGCTCTCACAGGACGGCATGGCATCCGCCCTTGCCGGTGAACCGGGTTTCCGGACAACCGGCGAAGGCAGGGAACGTAGCCGGGTGTACTACTACGCGACACCGGATGTGGGCCCACCGGTCGCAGTCGTCGAAGTAAGCGAACGGCTCTGGCCCACCGAACGCGCGATTGGCCGGACCCGGGTTGCCCTGATGGTTGCCTCGATCTTCGCCATACCGGCCGGGCTCCTGGCCGGATGGTGGATGGCGCGCCAGGCGCTCGTGCCGGTCAACCGCCTGATCGCGGCAGTCTCCACGCTGGCAGCCAGTGGCAAATATGGTGAGCGCGTGCCGGAACCGGAAGTGAACGACGAAATCGGACGGCTGGCACGCACCTTCAACGACATCCTCGGCAGGCTCACCGTGGTGCTTGACCGGCAGCAGGCACTGGTGGCAGACACGTCCCACGAATTGCGCAACCCGTTGATGGTTGTCCGAGGAAACCTCGATCTGCTGGTCCATGACCTGCCGCCGGACCAGCGCCAGGAAGCCGCAAATGAGGCTCGCGAGGAAGTCGACCGGATGGCCCGTCTGGTGGATGACCTGCTCTTCCTGGCCGATGCCGACACGGAAGGTTCGATCGACCGCCGGCAGGTCGAACTCGATGAAGTAATGGCCGAGCTTTTCGCCGATGCTACTGCCTTCAGTTCCAAACACAACATTCAGCTCAACGCCAACGATCCGGTGCGGGTGACCGGCGACGAGGAGCGGTTACGTCAACTGATCTGGAACCTGATCGAGAATGCCATTCGCTACACTCCGCCGGGAGGAACGATCAACCTGGCGCTTCGCCGGCGGGCGGGTGTCGCGGAAATCCTCGTCTCCGATACCGGAATCGGCATTCCCGAGGAACACCTGCCGCACATTTTCAACCGGTTCTACCGGGTGGACCGGGGTCGTTCACGGGCTGTCGGTGGCACCGGGCTGGGCCTGTCCATTGTCAAGCAGGTGGCCGAAACGCATGGTGGCAACGTGCGGGTACGGTCTATTCCGGGTATCGGTACGACCTTCACCGTCTACTTGCCGCTGGCAGAGCCGGGAGATCCTATCTGACAATATCCGGAACGCCACCCTGCACCCGGGCGAGGGTGGAATCGAGTTCTTCCGGGGTGATGATCGCAAGGTCGCCGGGTATCGTCATCGAAAGCGCAGCCATCGCCACACCCGAGCGCAACGCCTCGGGAATGGCAGTGTGGTTGCGCAGCCACTCCCGGAGAAAGCCGGCCGCAAACGCATCCCCTGCGCCAACGGGATCGACAATTTCTACCGGGAGCGACTCCTGCAGCCAGACCCCACCATCTCGCTGCACCGCACAGGCGCCTTCGGCACCAAGCGTGATAACCACCAGATCTGCTCCGGAACGTTCAAGGAGTGCACGTCCCACCTGCTCCGGACTTCCGGTGATGTTCCAGATCGTGCTGGCATCGCCGGCACCGCAGAAGACCAGGCTTGCCCCGTCCAGCAGGAACTGGATGCCGGCCGCAGCCTCTGCGGGTGACCAGAGCAGCGAGCGATAGTTCACATCCACTACCACCGGGATGGAAGCATCAGCCGCTGCGGCCAGCAATCTCCTGCATATTTCAGCGCATCCGGAAGAAAGCGCCGGGGTAATACCGGTCAGGTGCAGTGCCCGTGCCCGCCGCACAATCGACGGGTCCAGGTCGTCGGGGTCGAGCGTTGCGACAGCCGAACCGGCCCGGTCATACATCACCCGCGTTGGCCGCGGATTCGCACCGGCTTCCATGAAGTAGAGGCCAGCCCGGCTATCTGCACGCCAGATTATCGGGCTAACATCCACTCCATGCCGGCGAAGTTCACCGGCGATCATCCTGCCAAACGGGTTTTCCGGCAGTGCCGAAACCCACGCTGTTGCGAGCCCCAGCCTCGCAAGCGCAACGCAGACATTGGATTCCGTGCCGCCAATCGAGACGGCCAGTGTGTTCGATGTTTCCAGCCGCTGTTCATCCAGCGTTGCAAACCTGATCATCGTCTCGCCGAACGTGATCAGGTCCAGTTCACCATCACTCACAGATGCAGGAATCCTTTTGCAGACACCTAGACAGCTACCGGCTGTGCTGCTGCCGACAGTTCGCTGGTCAGGTTCAGTGCCCATTCCGGGTCACGTTTGACCACGCGCAAGCCAATCGCGGTTTCACTGCGGATGACACCCGGCAACGGCGCGAGTTGTTCGGTCAGGAATGCGTAGAGATGGTCCTGACTCAGGAACGATGCCGTGAAGATAATGTCCGAGGTACCGGATGTAATCGCCAGCCACATCACCTCGGAAAATGCACCGATTGCCTCGGCCACTTCATCGACCTTGTCGCCCTGGACCTGGACATTCACCACCACGGTCAACCGGTAGCCGAGATGCTCCGGCGCCACCAGAGCCGTAATCTTCAGCAGGCCACTCTCGGTCAACCGTCGGACCCGGTAACGGATCGTTGCTTCCGGCACGTCCAGCTGCCGGGCAATTTCACGGTTTGAGCAGCGGCCATCGGCCTGGAGCAGGCCAATAATCTGCCGGTCGAGCCCATCCGGCTCAAGGTCACGGCTCATCCTGCCGGAATACACGCCGTTGCGTACTGCCCAGCGGCTCTCATCGGCCTCCGGGCTCATTCTCCTGTCATCCATCCGGATTCTCCCTTGTCCTCAACTTCGCCTCCCCACACCGAATCAGGACCCAGGTGCACACCCCGGAACACCACATTCCAGAACCCGCAACAACATTCGGGCGGTAGCCCAAAAGGAGCACAGCCGTTGCAGGTGTGCGTTTGTGGCGTTGCTTGCACGAGAGTCTCGTGAAAGGTCTATAGCATCGTGCGATATGAATCACGAAACGTCAAGGGCAATTCGTCCCATGTGCGTTGATTTGACCAAAAAAACCGGCGTCTTTCCGCGATGCGCAACAAGACACTGACGATTTTGGCACGAAATGGAACGAAATCAGGCGGAAGCAGCCCGGATCTCGGCAACAGTGCGTGGATTGTTCTTTTCGCCGGCCGTATAGGGGTTATCCCAGGAAACACCGCCACTGGCAAACCGGTTCGGATCGAACGGCCCCAGGTCAAACTCAGTGCTGCCATCAACGATCAGTTGGGCCATCGCCTTGCCGACAGCCGCAGCCCACGAGAAACCACCACCGTTGAACCCTGCGCTGACGAAGACGCCCTCGGCCAGGTCGTATGGGCCGATCATCGGCAATCCGTCGGCCGTAAAGCCCATGATCCCGGCCCAGGCTCGGACGACCTTGAGCTTGCCAACCGCCGGGAAGAGGGTAGTCAGGCAGTTGGCGCAGCCAATCATGCAGTCCATAACCGCTTCCTCGCTGTAGAGGCCCAAACCTTCGTTGACGTCGTAGCGCCGGAACCCGCCGCAAATGAGTTGCCCGGTTGCAGTCTGGCGGCCATATTCCTTGTCGTAGTTCGTCCCGAACGCCACCGGCAAAATGTCTGCTACCGGCTGGGTCACCAGAATCTGGCCACGTGCCGGCACCAGCGCCCCTTCCGGCAGATCCTGCAGCAGGGTCGGGGTCCAGGCATTGGTTGCCACGACGACAGTATCGGTCGCAATCCGGCCTTTTGCCGTTTCCACACCGGTGACCTTGCCGTTTGCTGTGAGAATCGCCGTGGCAGGTGTCCACGGGAAGACCTGCGCACCAAGACGCCGGGCGCCCTCGGCCTGGCCATGGACGAGGCTGAACGGCCAGTGATGACCGGAGTTTTCCGAATACTTCGCACCCAGCAGATGGTCGGACGCCGCGGGGATGAGTTGCTTCAGTTCGTAACGGTCCAGCATCCGGATGCCGGCCTGGAGGCCTTCAAGCGCCTGCACCGAGGAGACGAGGTGGTTCCACATCTCCTCATCCTGGGCAATATCGACACTGCCGGTGAGTTTCAGGTCGAAGTCATTTCCGAGCTCTTCCGGCAGTTCCTGGCTGATCAGGCGCAGATTTTCACGGGTGAGTGCATAGGCAGCCCGGCCAACCCGGGAAACCATCGAGGAGCCGCTCCCGGTCTGGCCGGCATTGCGGCCCGATGCGCCGGAACAGATGCCCCGCATTTCGAGTAACACCACCTGCTTGCCGCGCTTGCTGAGTTGATAGGCAGCCGCGGTGCCAGCGACTCCACCACCAATGATCACGACCTCGGCAGAAGCCGGCAGATCGCTCCCTGCGTCGTAGGTTCCAGCATCGGTGACCGGTGCGACATCACGTTCCATCTGCGCAGCTCTCCCTCTAGAAGATGTTCCAGGCCCAGTTGATCAGCATCATTGCCAATGCAAACACCACAACGATGGCCATCACGCCACCAACGCTCAGCATCAGTTGCCAGACAGCCGAGCGAAACGCCTTGCGTTGCGCCCGGATCGTCTCCGGCGGAGCCGGGCGGCGAGCGTATTCCGGTGGCGTTTGATAGCCACCACCGCCGGTATAGCGCTGCATCACCAGGTCAGCCATCAACTGATGGCGCATTACCTGGTCATACTGCTTCCGGGTATCCGGACGGGAAAGGACCGTGTAGGCGGCATTGATCAGCTTCGAGCGTTCCTCGGCCTTTTTCCGTTCCAGCGGATCGGTGAAGTGGTCAGGATGAGTTAACCGCATCAGGTTCCGGTATGAGCGGGTAACCTCTTCCCGGGTAGCATTCAGCGATACACCCAGCACAGCGTAGTAGTTGATTGACGTGTCAAACTGCTGATTTCCGGGCACGAAGCTGTCCAGACCTCCGGATCATTTCTGGCCAATTGTCACACGTTAGCCGGTATATTGTAGTCCATGCGTTTGCCGGGACATGTATCGAATGAGAGGCCTCCAGTGCCAACCTCCGGATTAGCCCTGAACAGCCGGTATATCAAACTTCCAAACGGTATCACGCTGCACATGCTGGAGCGTCCGGGCACCGGTTCCCCGGTGATCTGCCTGCACGGTATCTGGGACAACTGCGAGTATTTTCTCTCGCTGGTGGCAAGCGCCTTTCCCGGACGCCCCATGTACCTGGTCGACCATCGCGGGCATGGCAGATCTGACAAACCGGAGAGCGGCTATGGCTGGGATGATTATGCCGGCGACCTGATCGCCCTGATCGAATGGCTCGGTGCCGGGAAGGTCACGCTGGTCGGCCACTCCCTCGGTGCCAACACCAGCCTGCTGGCAGCCGCTCGTATTCCCGAACGTATTGAATCGATGGTGCTGGAAGACCCACCCATCCCGTTGCGCAAGGAATCCGCCGGCGTCTTCCTTTCCCTGCTGGAACTGAAACAGCAACCCTTCGAGAAGGTGGTCGAGGAGTTGCAGATCTGGCGGCCGTGGGTAGCCAGGGCAGATGTCGAGGCAACCGCCCGAAGGCTGACCGGAACGGCAGATGGCGTGCTGCGTGAGGCGGGCAACGGTATCCTCGCCAACGTCGAGATCCCCGTGCCTGGCGTGCAGATCCCTGCGCCAACCCTCATCATTCAGGCCGGCATCGAAGAGCAACGCGCCTTTGCCGATTCCGGCCGTGAAATCGTCGCCGCGGTGTCCCCGAACCTGACCATTGAAACCATCCCGGACACCAGCCACAACGTGCTCCGTGAAGCACCGGAGCCGTACCTGGAGGTGCTGGCAAGGTTCAACGGTGCCTGATACCTGGGCACGGCCGTTTCTGGCAGATGCACGAGTGGGCCGTCTGGCGACCGCCAGCGCCGGGGCCGAACCACACGTCATCCCCGTCTGCTTCGTGCTGGATGGCGAGACCATCTGGATCGTCATTGACGAGAAGCCCAAGTCAGGCCGCCGCCTGAAACGGTTGCGAAACATCGACGAAACCGGACAGGCGGCGCTGGTCGTTGACCACTACGACGAGGACTGGACCCAACTTGCCTGGGTACTCGTTCGCGGACAGGCAACCATCCAGACAGTACCGCCGGACATCCTCGTCATGCTCCGGGAAAAGTACCCGCAATACCGGTCGATGCACCTGGAAGGCGCCGATGCCATCCGGGTCGAAATCGACCGGTGGTCATCGTGGCGCAGCAACCTCTCCTGAGGCCGTCCCGCTGTTTGCGCCAGGGGGGAACGCGGTGTTATCGTCGGCGCAATTCTCTGAAACCGGTACGACAGTATGGGATCGTCACGATGATAACCACTCCGGAGCTTTCGTAGAGGGTACTCGCGCTCTCTGACGACGTCTGTTTCAACACGAAAACCGGCGAACCTCGCCGTTTTCGCGGGTGAGCGCGCACCCGGCGTCATCTTGCTGCTCGTGAGTGGAAACAATCGTGATTCGATCGTTACCGGCCTATCCGGTCTATCTCATCCTGACAGGCGCCTCGGCACTGTTCTTCGCCATATTCGCAACCGTCAGTTCGGTCTACCGCATCCAGGATGCCGGCCTGAACCCGTTCCAGTTGCTCCTTGTCGGGGTGGCGCTGGAACTCTCCGTGCTGCTCTTCGAGATTCCCACCGGCGTGGTTGCCGATGTCTACAGCCGCAGGCGTTCGATCATTATCGGGGTCGTGGTCATCGGTGCCGGGTTCATCCTCGAAGGAGGCATCCCCGAGTTGATCACCATCCTGCTGGCACAGGTGGTCTGGGGCATTGGCTACACCTTTACCAGCGGAGCAGAACAAGCCTGGATCGCCGATGAAATGGGCGAAACCGGCATCGGCAAGGTCTACCTGCGCGGTGCCCAGGTTGGCCAGGCCGGTGCACTGGCCGGCATCGGACTGAGCGTCGCCATTGCCAGCATTCAGCTAAACCTGGCACTGATCGCCGGCGGAGCGCTCTTTGTCCTGCTCGGCGTCTTTCTTTTCCTCTTCATGCCCGAAACCAACTTCCAGGGAACGCCGCCGGATGAACGCGGCTCCTGGCACGCAATGGGTGACACGTTGCGGGCCGGTATCCGCGCGGTACGCGGTTCGCCGGTTCTCATCATTCTGCTGGTGATCGGCGCAGTCTGGGGCGCGGCCACAGAAGGATTCGACCGTCTCTGGGAAGCGCACCTGCTGGAGCGGTTCACCTTCCCCTCGCTAGGTAATCTTGACCTGGTGGTCTGGTTCGGCATCATCAATGCCGTGGCGATGCTCCTGAGTATCGGCGTCACCGAGGTGGTCCGTCGCCGGGTAAATACCGATAGCCACGTTGCCGCAGCAAAGGCACTGCTGGCCATCAGCCTGCTGATCAGCCTGGCAGTTGCCCTGTTTGCTCTGGCCGGCAACTTCTACCTGGCACTGGCGGGATTCTGGGCAGTTGCGACGTTGCGACGGGTCAACCAGCCACTCTTCACGGCCTGGCTCAACCAGAATGTAACGGCGCGGGTACGGGCAACCGTCTTCTCACTGGCGGGCCAGGCCGATTCGTTTGGCCAGATCATCTGTGGGCCGCTGTTCGGACTGATCGCGACCTTCTGGTCAATCCAGACAGCGATGGTTGCCGTCGCGCTGGTGGCTCTGCCCCAGGTCGGGCTCTACCTGCACACCCTGCGCAACCGGCCGGCAACCTAACCGCGCAACATCTTCGCGATACGATCCATCGCTTCCTGCAACACTTCATCCGGCTGAAGCAGGGTCAGCCGGATGTAGTTGTTCCAGCGGTCACCAAAGACCGACCCGGGGAACACCAGCACGCCGGCATCACGCAGCAGGAGGTAGGAGAACATCATCGACTCGATACCGGATGAAGAGATGTTGGTCCAGAGATAGAACGCACCGTTCGGCTGACCAAAGGTCAGCCCCATATCCTTGAGCGCATCCATCACCAGGTGACGGCGACGGTCGTAAATCTCCCGCATCTCGGCAACACAGTCCTGCGGGCCATCCAGCGCCGCAACGCCTGCCCACTGGGAAACTACCGGTGCATGGCGGTTGATGGCCCGCTTCAGCCCGGTCAGGGCATCAATCAATTGAGACGGCGCAGCAATGTATCCAATGCGCCAGCCTGTCATGGCATACGCCTTTGAGAGGCCGTTCAACGTAACCGTCCGCTCGGCCATTCCCGGCAGCGACGCGATGCTCAGGTGTTCCTGCCCGTCGTACAGGAAGCGTTCGTATATCTCGTCGGAAATGACGACCAGGTTACGCTCAACCGCGATCTCGGCAATCCGTCTCAGGTTGGCCGGGGAAATGACACCGGCCGTCGGGTTGCCCGGCGTAATCAGCAGGATCGCCTTGGTCCGGTCAGTAATCCGCTCTTCGACAACCTCCGGATGCAGGTCGAAATTATTCGCCTCGTCAGTCGGGGCCAGGACAATCCGGCCTCCGGCAGTGGCAAAGGCAGCATCGTAGGAGGGATAGCGCGGGTCCGGAACGATGATCTCGTCGCCCGGCTCAATCAGTGCCTGTGCCAGCAGGTAGAGGGCTTCCTGGCTACCGGTCGTAATCAGCACTTCCCGCTCGGGATCAACATGGACTCCGTTATCCCGTGCCAGTTTGCGAGCCACAGCAGCACGTAACTCGGGCAATCCTCGCGCAGGGACCGGGCCGAGCTTGCCGTGCAGAATGGCTTCACGGGCGGCTTCAACAATGTGTGCAGGGGTTCCAAGATCGGGGTCGCCGAGGCCGAGACTGATGACATCGGTTCGGCTGGAGATGAGCTCCTGCATTGCGAAGATGTTCATCTCTTCCTGCGGAGCTGCTTCGGTGGTGGTCGTCGTCATTTCCTCGCCTCGTTCAGTACCGCTACCATCTGCCTTATGCCGTCCTCAAGCACATCCACCGGCGCCCGGAGATCAATCCGCAGCCAGCCGCTCAGCCGTTCGGAGAAGACTGATCCGGGCTCAACCCGGACACCCTGCGCTGCCAGCAAATCTGCAGCCCGGACGTCATCCATACCTGCTTCGATCAGCAGACCGGGAGAGATATCGGGCATCCGGTAGCCGATGCCGGCAGCGTCAAGCAAACCGGTTGCCCGGTCACGTCGCGTTGTAGCCTGCTGCCGGGCAGCTTCCAGAATTTCGCCAGCGTGTTCGAGGGTGGAAAGCGCCGCATATTGCGACGGTGTGGATGTCGAGATCGACATGGATTCCTTGAGTTCGGCCAACCGTCGGAAGGTCGCTTCCGGTGACGTCAGATAGCCAACACGCCAGGCATCAAGCCCCAGCAGACCCGCCATAGAGCCGATGGTATAGATATCGCCGGTCAGTTCCGGCCGGAGAAATGGTTCCGGGGCAATGTAGCTGTCAAAGACTGCCGACCGGTCGAGCACAACCGTTGCACCAGCGCCGGCTGCCGCTTGCAGGAATGCAGCAATTTGCTCCTGGTCGATCCGGCTGCCTTCAAATCCGGAGGCTTCGGCAACCAGCACAAGGTCGCCCGATTCCGGCTCAGGCAATCCGGCAGAGATGCTCACCTCGCCACCCACCATCTCCGCGATGCGGGCGGTATCAGCATCGAACTGGTCGGTCATCAGCACCCGGCGGCCGGGCGTAACCAGACCTCGCAGCAGGATATAGCGGGCCTCGGATGCGCCGTTCGTAACGACAACCCGTCCGGCTTCCACCGGGAACCCGGCGGCTGTCGACCAGGCGGCAACCGCCTCGCAGACTTCCTGGATACCGGCTCCCGAGGTGTACCCGGTCTCACCACGCTCCAGCGAGTCGATCACGGCCTGGCCAACGACCGGTGTCACCGGCAGCGCTTCCGGCGTTGTGAGGTCCCACTTCACCGCAGGTTGATCGACGGCTGTTTCCGGAACCATGAAGGGTTGCACTCGTACCGTTGGTTCGATTACTGCCTGGCCCGTTGCTCCGCTACGTTGCATCAGTGTGTCATCCATTTTCGTCAGGGCGAAGTGGATTCGCCCGGTGAACGGTCCGTGTGCCAGATGGGCGAAACAGGTTCGCCACGGCGGAATGTCGTTGTGTCAACACACAGGGCCCAACCGGCACAAAATGGCCCCGGAGCCGGGCCGTGCAGCCCATAGTCCGGGACATCCTCCAACCAACTGTATCGAAAGCCACTGACCACTTGCAGCAATACTTTGCCTGACACTAGCTATACCCACCCTTTAGTACGGTAGAATGAAGTACGCCTTGGTACTTTCGTCATGTTTTTCGACTACGATCCGTACCCCCGGGCAACGCAACGTACAGGGTGGGACACACACGATGCAGGCCGCAGTGCCGTGGCGACCCGTTTCGCCACCAGCGCCATCTTATGCACGCCCCTGGATGACCTATCTTCTGATGGTCAGCATCTGCCTTGTGATGTCCTTTGAGATTTTGCTCTCCCAAACCACCACCAATGCACAGGAGTTCGTCAACGCATTCGGACTGGTATCAGGCGACTTTTCCTGGACCAACCCGTCTTCATGGTTGCAACTGGTTACGTTCAACTTCCTGCACTCCAGCAGTCATCACTTTGTCGTCAATGCCTACGTGATGCTGATTGCCGGCGTCGCCATCGAACGTCACTGCGGGCCACGGGCGATGCTCTTCGTCTGGCTGGCCGGGGGCATGGCATCCGGCATTGTCCACCTGATGGTGTTCCCTGACACCGACCGCTCGCTCATCGGAGCCAGCGGCGCGATCTGCGCGTTGCTCGGTGCTGCTCTGGTTGTTGGGTGGCACTGGGGACTACCGGTCCGCTTCCGTCTCGGTGGACGCACGTATTTCCGCGTCCGCTTGCCGGCGGTCATTGGCGTCTACATGGCGTTGCAGGTCTACGGCCTGTTCAATATGGCCAACAGCACCCTCGCCAGCACCTCGGTCGCCACCTGGGTGCATGTTGGCGGGTTTGGCTTCGGTGTACTGGCAGCACTCGCACTCCTGGTCATCCGGCGAACGACCAGCCCGGCACCGGTTAGCTGAAATCCATATCCCGCCGGGTCAAGGCAACCAGCCCGGCAACCACCAACCCAGCTGCGATAACCGTCATAACGAGCAACGGCATCACCTCAAGGTCTGCCGCCGGCAGGCGCGGTATGCGTTCGAACGGCGAGAGCCTGGAGACCCAGCCCGGCAGGCCGATCAGGGTGGCAAAGGTCAGCACAAACACCCCGTAGGCAGGCACCAGCCAGGAAACCGCCAGAAACCGGGGCACAAACCCGTATACCAGCAGCGCTACCCCGGCCGCCAGGAACAGCACCGGTGCGTAAACCAGCGCCGCGCCTGTGATTGCCGGCACATGATCCCAGTCTCCGGAACTGATGGCGTAGGCAACACCAATCATCAATCCGGTCACAGCGAGCAGCGCCACAGAGGTCAGCAGCGCAAACAGCACCGACCCGGACGCCCAGCGAATCCGTGACACCGCCGTTGCCAGGATGTTCTCCGCCCGCAACGATGTCTCCTCGTTTCGCAACCGGGTGATGTGCCCAACCGTATAAAAGGAAATCACCAGCGCAAAGAACGATATGTAGACCGACATGATCGAATCCAGCAGGTCGGCATCCGACAGGCCAAGTGCCTCCAGCATGCCCTGCACCATCTCATTGCCGGCATAGAGATCGAGCGCGTCCACGGCGATTGTCCCGATCCCGGCCGCGAGAATCGCCACCCCGGCAGCCCATCCCAGGAATGATCCGCGTTGCAGCCGGACCGTCATCCCGAATGGTGAAGCCAGGCCAGGCGTCGCCTCAATCGCCCCGGGACGTGGCCGGACCAACCCGGCCCCGACATCCCGGCGGCTGTTCAGCAGGTAGGAAAGA
Source organism: uncultured Thermomicrobiales bacterium (assembly GCA_964462545.1). Taxonomy (GTDB): domain Bacteria; phylum Chloroflexota; class Chloroflexia; order Thermomicrobiales; family CFX8; genus CAYWXR01. The sequence goes on along the minus strand of CAYWXR010000012.1, from coordinate 37,107 downwards.
GGCAACAGGGCCAGAGCGATCGCCAGCAGCAGCGGCATGGCCCACCAGCGGTCATAGACATACGGGGCAGATTGCATTGCCAGGCCAAACGGGGGAACCCAGGCGAGGGCATTCTCCAGCGAATCGCCAAATCCTCGCAGGGCGTAGGTCAGCCCGATCACCGCCCCGGTGAGACCATTGGCAGCCCGGGAAAACTCCTGCACCTGGACGGCAATCGCTGCTATGACGGCGATCGTGCTGCCGGTGAGGGCCATCGACATCCCGAACAGGAACGACCCGCTCCAGGAAAGTTCAGGCAGGGCTAGTGGCAGCCCCAGGCTGATCAGGAGCCCGATCACCAGATTGACCACCACAGTCGCAATCAACGCAGCAGTCAACCCGGCATGCCGGCCCACAGCCGAAGCCCGTACCAGTTCCACCCGTCCGGTCTCTTCCTCGGCCCGGGTTTGCCGGCTGATCATGAACAGGCTCATCAATGCCACGAGAATGAGCATCATGCCCATCAACTCGTTGGCGAGCATTGCACCGTATGTGTACTCCGAAGGTTTGAAACCCGGACCGAATAGAAACCGCACGGCCGGGTTCGCAGTGAGTTCACCCCGTACCTGACGTTCTGCAAGCGTCGGGAACGACTCCGGCAAAATCGCCGCCGTCATCAGCACCAGCGCAACCAGGGAGCCGATCCAGACCGGCACACGCACCCGGTCACGCCGGAAGATGAACCGGACCAGCGTCAGCGTGCCTGCCAGCGTACTCAATCTTCTGCCTCGTGGTTGGCAAAGGTGCGCTCGGCTTCCGACAACTCCTCGCCATAATGCCGCATGAAGAGTTGCTCCAGTGTTGGCGGACGACTCACCAGCGCCCGGATACCCAACCCGGCAGCAACATCCATCACTGCACCGATCCGGTCGCTGTCAACGTCAAAGTGCGCCGTACCACGTTCGATGGTGAAGCCATGCACACCAGGCAAACTGGCAAGCGGTGCCGGATCGGCCGTCGTTTCAACCGTTACCGACGTGCGGGTCAGGTGCCGGAGATCGGCCAGTGAGCCGCTCTCGACATTCTTCCCCCGTCGGATGATCGTCACCCGGTCACACAGCACCTCGACCTGATACAGCAGGTGGCTGGAGAGCAACACCGTCCGCCCGGCGGCTTGCTCTTCCTTGATGCACTCCTGAAAGACCACTTCCATCAGCGGATCAAGACCCGAGGTCGGTTCATCCATCAGCAGCAGGTCAACCTCGGATGCGAGCGCAGCCACCAGTGCGACCTTCTGCCGGTTGCCCTTGGAATAGGTACGCGCCTTCCGGGAACGGTCCAGATCGAAACGCTGGCAAAGCAGGTCGCGCTTTGCAGTATTCAGCCCACCACGCAACCGGCCGAGGATGTCAATCGCCTCGCCACCGGTCAGATCGGGCCAGAGGTTCACATCACCGGGCACATAGGCCATCCGGCGATGGAGTTCAACAGCGTCGTTCCACGGGTCGCCCCCCAGCACCGACGCACTCCCCTGGTCGGCCCGCAACAATCCGAGCAGCACCCGGATCGCTGTCGTCTTGCCGGCACCATTCGGCCCGAGGAAACCGTGGACCTCTCCTGGCTGGACAGTCAGGTTGAATCCATCCAACGCCCGGACATGACCAAACGTCTTGACCAGATCCCGGATTTCGATGACGGCGCTCATTCCGTCTCCGATTGTGTATTTGTCGATCAGCCAATTGCTGGGTAAACACTACCAAAACAGCCACCCCTCGCGGGATGGCTGTTGCTGAATTGCTTCATAACAGGGGGATTAGTACAGCCGGCGGTACGCTTCCTCAAGACCGGCATCATACTGCTCGGCAGTGATGTCCTCGCGTTTCAGTTGTGCGTGGAGAATCTGACCCAGCGTTGGCACTTCTGAGCGATCGATCCAGGTGTCCGGCTGCCAGACCTTGCCCCGCTTGAAGGCACGGGCACAATGGAAGTAGAGTTCTTCAACCTCGACCACAATTGCCAGTTTCGGCACCTTGCCTTGCATCGCCATCGATTCGAGCAACTCCGGGTCTGCCGTAATCCGGGCCTTGCCGTTGATCCGCAGTGTTTCATCCACCGGCGGAACCATCAGCACCAGACCAGCATGCGGGTTCTCGAGAATATTCTCCAGCGAGTCAATCCGGTTGTTGCCTGGACGGTCTGGAATTGCCAGATGATGCTCGTCCAGCACCTTGATGAATCCCGGAGCATCACCTCGCGGGGTGACATCGCAGCGGCCATCCTTGCTCGAAGTGGCAAGCATGGCAAACGGGGACTTCAGAATGAAATCGCGGGCAAACTCATCGATGTATCCGATGTCCTTCTTCCAGGCACCGGAATCATCCGGCGGGCGCTGGATGATTTCCCGTACCTGCTCAATGGTCTCTATCCTGTAAGGGACGCTGGTTGTCGTCATGGATGCCTCTCCCGGTGAAGCCGAATAATCCCGACTAACTTACACTGAATTGTCCGCATTTACCACCGGCCACGGTTATCCTCGTAACACGCCGGAAAAGAAGCGGGCGGCTGCATCGAGCATCGGAACGCCCTGATGACGTACACCGGGCAACAGGTCAAGTTGCACGGCTATCCCGTGCGATTCCCAGTTCGCCTTGAGTGTCCTGATGCGGTCGATCCGTGTGACACCGGTATCGTTCACGCCAGGCATCCACCAGCGGGCACCTTCCGGTATGGTGATCTCCCAGGTATCGGTATCTTCCGCACCGACCACCATCTGCACTGCAACCCGGCGCATCGCCCCAACATCCGGCCGGATGCCAAATTCCGCCTCCAGGTTACCGGTACCCACCCACCACGGCTTGCTGTCATCCAGCAGGGTTACCATCCCCGGCGCAGCAATCGACACGCCGCGAAGACGCTCCGGATGGAGATAGAAGAAGCGATGGGCAAAGTGCCCGCCACCGGAGAATCCTTGCAACAGGAACCGGTCGGCCTGCAGACGGTAGAGTTCCGAGATTTCGTCGATCATTGCCAGCAGTACCAGATCAAACCGGATATCGTGGAACGCGATGAACTTGTAACTGCTCAGTTCACCCGGTTCGATAATGCCCACCGGGAAGAGCGGCGCCAGCACAATGCACTGCTCCTGCTCGGCAAACCCGGCAAAGTGGTCGCGATACTCCTGCGCCGTCCGGTTGGTGCCATGCACCAGCACAACCAGCGGATAGGTTTGCTCACCGTCTTCCTGATAGCTCTCGGGGACATAGAGACAGTAGGAAAAGCGCTGGTCATACTGGCAGGCAAACATCGTGGTCCGGCCGAAGCCGTAATACGAAATCTGCTTGCCGTGCCCCGCAGGTCGGCCGCTCATCATGCCTCCCCTTCCCCGATGAAGGCACGAATCGCGGCAACATCCCGCGCCGCCGTTTCAGCAAGCATGTTGGTATCGCTGTTACAGAGCAGAAACCGGAAACCGCGTTCATACCAGACCCGCGTTGATTCCCCGCTCATCGTCAACGTGCCAATCGCAATGCCGGCAGATGCACAGGCAGCAGCAATCCGGTCGATAGCACTGGTGAACGTTTCACTGGCATAGTCGCCAGGCACGCCAAGCGAAATCGAGAGGTCGTTCGGCCCGATCAGGATCACATCAACGCCGGGCGTCGCGGCAATCGCCTCGACATTCTCCACCCCGTCCGACGATTCAATCTGGAGAACCACCAGCGTCTCGTCGTTCAGCTCCTCGATGCCCTCGCGCACCCCACGCTTTTCAAAGCCGAAGCGTGCCTCACCGCCGGCACCCCGGCGCCCAAGCGGCGGATATTTCACATAGCTCACCGCCCGTGCCGCTTCCTCAGCACTCTGCACTCTGGGGATAATCACCCCCTGTGCACCGGTATCCAGCGCCCGGGCCACCAGGTGATACTGCAGGTCGCTCGGCCGCACCAGCGGACACACCCCGCACGCCAGCGCCATCTGGGCAAGGTTCCCGACCGTCTCCATGTCGTAAAGGCCGTGCTCGGTATCAATGAACACAAAATCGTATCCGGCAACCGCCATCAACTTCATCATCCCGGCCGACCGCACCTCATGCAAAATCGGCCCCACCACCGCCCCGCCAGCCTTCAGCGTCGCCCTGACATGATTCTTTGGCATCGACAGTTCCCCTCCCCGGTTTCAGTCTGGTCGTTCAGATTGCGGTCAAGAATAGCGTGACTTGCCCAATCGGGCTTGAAGTGCTTCCCGACCCGATAGACAGCCGGCAACTCCCGGTGTACAAAACCGGAACATCTGGTGGTTGTGAAAGGAGGGTCGGGATTGGTGACGAGTGAGTCAGAGATAGAGGAATCCACGGCGCCCAGCGCAGAACCGGTTTCCTGGGGTCGGCGTATCTCGATCCTTGCATCGATCCATCCGGATGCGCCCGCCATCCATTTTTCGCCCGCTGGCGGGCCTGAGCGAATCGTCACCTGGCAGGAACTCGACCGGACCTCGAACCGGTGGGCACGACGGTTCCAGGAGCTTGGTCTGGACGAGACAGGGCTACTGATGATCGCCCTGCCGAATTGTCCGGAGCACTATTTTGCGACCTATGCCGGGTGGAAACTTGGCGCGCTGGTGCTGCCAACCAGGTCAAATCTCCCGCCGGCGGAACGCGACCAGATCCTGGAGGTGGCCAATCCTGCCCTGGTTGTCGGCACGTGGGAGGGTATCGCCTACCCGCAAGTCAGCCCGGATGAGCTCCATGCACTGGGTGACTATTCCGATGAACCGTTGTCAGACAAGATCCCGCAGCCGGGGAAAGCCATCGGATCAGGTGGGTCGACTGGCAGGTCGAAGGTGATCGTGGACCCCAAGCCAATGGCAGCAATACCAGGAGAACTTGCCAGGATTCACTGGCGCAAGGGGTTGATTCCACGGCAGATTCAACTGGTGACCGGTGCGCTCTATCACAACTCTCCATTTACCTGGTCCCACTTTGGGCTATTCGAAGACCACACGCTGATCCTGTTGGACCGGTTCGACGCTGCAAGGGCCGTGGACCTGATCGAGCGATACCGGGTGAACTTCGCGTTCCTGGCTCCGACCATGATGAAGCGGATTATTGATCTGCCTGATGTCCACGAACGTGATTTCTCGAGCCTGAACCGGATCTTTCAGACATCTGCACCCTGCCCGCCTTGGCTAAAACGCGCGTTTATGGACCTTATTGGCCCGGAGAAACTCTTCGAGAGTTTTGGTTCTTCCGAGGCTGTCGGGAGTTGCAGTATTACCGGCCCGGAATGGCTGGAGCACCCGGGAAGCGTGGGGCGACCCCAGAATGCTGTGCTCAAGATTCTCGACGAAAACTTCCAGGAAGTACAGACAGGTACGGTCGGCGAAATATTCATGCGCCCACTCAATACGGACGAACCGACCTACTATTACATCGGTTCTCCCCCGGCAAAAACCTCGCCGGAAGGACTGATCAGCGTGGGAGACATGGGATGGGTTGATGAGGAGGGCTACCTGTACCTGGCCGATCGGCGGGCAGACCTGATCATCAGCGGTGGTGCAAACATCTACCCTGCCGAGGTGGAGGCAGTGCTCAGTCAACACCCGGAAGTCGTCGATGTTGTCGTGGTCGGCGTGCCGGACGACGAGTGGGGCAAACGGGTTCACGCCATTATTCACCCACGTGACATCAACAACCGGCCGTCCATCAGCGATCTGGATGCATGGACCCGTCAGCATATCTCGTCATACAAGGCGCCGAAGAGCTATGAGTTCATGCACGAACTCCCACGTGATGGTGCCGGGAAGATTCGCCGTACCCAGCTCGCTGCCGAACGTGCCGAAGGAGGAGGCGGCACTATCCGCAGCGTCCGCGATCTGATCCAGTCAGAATCCAGCTAGTGATCTGGCAGAGATGCCATGCAACGGCACCACATTTATTGAGAGGGAAACAGTGGAAATACGAACGGTCACCATCGTCGGAACCGGCATCATGGGATCGCAGATTGCACAGGTCATCGCGACTGGCGGGTTCGATGTCTATATGTACGACACCAGCGAAACACAACTTAATGCGGCCATGGACCGGATCCGCAATGACCGGTTCGGACTGGCCGGGTCAGTCCAGCGCGGCAAGATCACCGCGGAACAGATGGAGGAGATCCTCGCCAGAATTCATCCCACCCGTGATCTGGCCCAGGCATGTGCCAATACCGACCTGGTGATCGAGGCTGTTCCCGAGGATATCAAGCTGAAGATTCGCGTATTCAGGCAACTTGATGAACTCTGCCCACCCGGCGCAATCCTCGCTTCGAACACGGCCGGGCTTTCTGTCGCGGCGTTGGCAGCGGCGACCGACAGGCCGGAGCAGGTGCTGGGATGGCACTGGTTCCAGCCATGCGTTGTAATGAAGCTCGCCGAAATCATTGCCCACGACGAAACATCCGACGACACCATTGCGACCATCGTCGCTGCGGCAGAACAGGTCGGAAAGAATCCGGTGGTGGTCAAGGACAACCAGATGGACTGGGGCTTTGTTGGCAACCGGATTAACCGGGCGGTACGTCTGGAGGCTGCGCGGATTGTCGCCGAGGGTCTCGCCACCGAAGAGCAGGTAGATACCATCATGCGGGATGGATTCCGCTGGCCAATGGGTCCCTTTGAAATGCGCAAGGGCATGAGGTCCGGCTCCTAGAATCCGCCGGGAGCGTTTGCATCTCACCGTTTTCCACGGCCAACGGGGGCGTACTATACTGCCCTCCCCGGATGTTGCGGGCCGGAGGCCCGGGTGAATAGAGTGGGATGCATGAGCCAGACATTTCGTATTGCAGTGATTCCCGGTGACGGCATCGGGAACGAGGTGGTGCCGGAGGGTCTCCGGGTACTGGACCGGTTGGCCGAGCAATCTGCCGGGCGGTTTTCCTTTGAATACGAGCATTTCCCCTGGGGCTGCGAGTATTACCTGCAAACCGGCAAGATGATGGACGATGACGGCCTGGAGCGTCTCGAAGGGTTCGACGCCATCTATTTCGGTGCGGTCGGATGGCCCGAAGTGCCAGACCATGTCAGTCTCTGGGGCTTACGGCTGGCGATCTGTCAGGGCTTCGACCAGTATGCCTGCGTCCGCCCGGTGAAACTCCTGCCCGGCATCGAGAGCCCGCTGCGCAACGGATCCCCGGAGACGATTGACTGGATTGTCGTTCGTGAAAATGTCGAGGGCGAATATGCCGGCGTTGGCGGTCGCAACCTGGCCGGGCGTGGGCAGGGCAAGGAAGTCGCGATCCAGGCCGCCCTGTTTACCGAGGAGGGCTGTGAGCGGATCATCCGCTACGCCTTCGAACTGGCGATGACCCGCCCCCGCAAGAAGGTCACCAGCGCCACCAAGAGCAACGCCCAGCAATACGGCATGGTGCTCTGGGACGATGTCTTTCGCCGGGTGAAACAGGACTATCCGGAAGTTGAGACCGAAGAGTGGCTGATCGACGCCCTTTCAGCACGGTTTGTCCTGCGGCCGGATTCGCTGGATGTCGTGGTCGGCTCCAACCTGTTCGGCGATATCCTGTCTGATCTCGGCAGCGCCATCGCCGGCAGTCTGGGAATTGCCGCCAGCGGCAACATCGACCCGGAACGGCGCAAGCCAAGCATGTTTGAGCCGGTACATGGCTCGGCTCCGGACATTGCCGGCAAGGGCATTGCCAACCCGATCGCCGCCGTCTGGAGTGCCGTGATGATGCTCGAACACCTCGGCCTGGCAGAAGAGGCAGCCAGGGTGATGGATGCCATCGCAGCAACGACCGCTTCCGGCACACTGACACCGGACCTGGGCGGCACGGCAACCACCACCGAAGTCGGCGACGCCATCCTGTCCCACCTCGGGTAACGCATACTTGGAGAGAGGGCGGGGTCTCCGCCCTCTCCCTAGTGAACCAGTGACAGTGTGGTGAAGGGTCCGGCGGTACAGGATGGGTGAAGCAATTGTCGTCGGTGCCGGGCCGAACGGGTTGTCGGCAGCGATCACGCTGGCCGAAGCCGGTCACTCGGTCAAGGTTGTTGAAGGGGCGCCCACCATTGGTGGCGGCACCCGTTCTGCCGAACTGACCCTGCCGGATTTCATCCACGATGTCTGCTCGGCGATCCACCCGCTGGGCATTGCCTCGCCCGTCTTTCAACACTTTGATCTCGGCAATCACGGTCTGGAATGGTGTTCTTCGCCGGCCGAAGTCGCTCACCCGTTTGACGACGGGAGTGCAGCAATCCTCTGGAAATCATTCGAGGAAACCGGCAAGTCCCTCGGCCGGGATGCCGATGCCTGGCGATCGCTGCTGGAGCCAATCGCCCGGCAGGCAGACGATCTGGTGAGGGCAATGGCCGAACCAGGCAATCTGCTCCGGCATCCGCGATTGGCGACCTCCTTTGGACTTCTTGCCCTGCGCTCGGCACAAACGGTCATCGAGGGCCGGTTCCAGGATCCTGCTGCCCGGGGGTTGTTCGCCGGCATCGCGGCGCATTCCTTCCTGCCACTGGATGCCCCCACCAGCGCCGCGATGGGCCTGGTGCTTGCCGCAATGGGGCACGCCGGAGGATGGCCATTTCCGAAGGGTGGCTCGCAACAGATCGCCAATGCGCTCGCTGCGCATCTGGAGTCGCTTGGTGGTGAGATCGTCACCGGAACGACGGTGAAATCGGTCGATGAGTTTCCGGATGCAGACGCCATTCTGCTTGACGTGACGCCGCGCCAGGCGCTGAAACTTGCTGGCCGCCAATTGCCGGATGGCTACCGCCGACGGCTGGATCGCTTCCGCTACGGACCGGGGGTGTTCAAGATGGATTTCGCCCTCGACGGGCCGATTCCCTGGAAAGCGCCAGAGTGTGCGCTGGCCGCCACCGTCCATCTCGGTGGCACCTACGAGGAGATTGCCCGCGCCGAAGCCACCACCAATGCCGGCATTCATCCGGAAAAGCCGTTTGTCCTGCTCGCTCAGCAGAGCCTGTTTGATGACAGCCGTGCCCCGGAAGGCAAGCACACCGTCTGGGCGTATTGTCATGTCCCGCATGGATCAACGGTGGATATGCGCTTCCGGATCGAGGCGCAGATAGAGCGGTTCGCACCGGGTTTCCGGGAGCGGATTATCGCCCGGTCGGTAATGGGCCCGGTGGAACTCGAACGGCACAATCCCAACCTGGTCGGTGGGGACATTTCCGGTGGATACCTGGACCTGCGACAACTGTTCACCCGGCCAGTGGTCCGTTTTCCTCCCTGGACCACTCCGAACCGGCGTCTCTACCTCTGCTCATCCTCCACCCCGCCGGGGGGCGGTGTGCATGGCATTCCGGGATATCACGCAGCAAGGGCGGCATTACGTCGCGCATGGTGACATGCAGGAGTACAATCACCCCCGGTGAGCCGGCCTGTATCGGAAGCGGATCGTTCCAGGTAAATGCACTCCTCGAAAACAGAGTCCGGCCTGCTGGATCGACCGGTCATCCTCCATCTTGCACTGCTGCTCACTGCCGTGATCTGGGGCGGCAATTTCGTCTCGATGAAATACCTCGTGGGGCCGCTGGGGTCGCAACAGTTGCTGCTGTTGCGGGTCATCCTTGCATCGATGGCCTTCCTGGTGGTGCTCTTTACCAGCCGTAAGGCCATACCCCGCTTTACCCGGAGAGAATGGAAACTCCTGGCGCTGGTCGGGATCTTTGGCATCACCTTCAACCAGGGCGCGGTCATTCTCGGCACAAGCTATCTCAGTGCGGCTCTTGCCAGCCTGATTGCAACCAGTACCCCGATCTTCACCACCATCATCGCCCGGGTCTGGTTGGGTGACCGCCTGACATCGAGAAAGATCGCCGGTATCGCCGTCAGTTTCACCGGCTTCCTCATCGTACTGCTGTTCGGATCGGGCACCACCGAATTCTCGGTGAACAACGCCATCGGCGTGCTGATCTGTGTGCTGGCGCCGTTCAGTTTCTCGTTGTCGACGGTCATCTCCAAACCGCTGATGACCGAGTTCGACCCGAAAATCGTCACCGCACTCAGTTCCATCTGCGGGTCACTGGTAGTGCTGCCGATGCTGGTCTTCTATCCGGGACTCTTCGGAGAAGTGGCGGCATTCAGTGCCAAACAGTGGCTGGCGGCAGTCACCACCAGCGTGTTGTCGGTCTCGATTGCCTATATCCTCTGGTATCAGGGCGTGCGCAAACTGGAGCCGTCGCAGGTGGCGGTCTATGTCTACCTTGTGCCGTTTTTCGGGGTGCTGTTTTCCTGGTTGCTACTCGGTGAGTCAATCACTGTCTTCCTGCTGCTCGGCGGCGCAACGATCCTCGCCGGTGTGATGATCACCAACTCCGCCCGGCCGCGGGCTATCGTTGAACCAGACGACTCCGCGAAGTAGCTGCGCTCCGCTCCGGCACAAATCTGATTCCTCCGTACAATGGGCTGCAACGGACTGGTTCGAGAAAGGAACACAGCTGATGAGCTCACCGGCACTTCGCAAGCGATCAGAGCTTCGAAAAGAAGAGACCTGGGATCTCGAAAGCATCTTCGCATCCCCGGATGTCTGGGAAGCCCAGTACGGGCAAGTATCCGCCCGGATTCCGGAACTGGATGCGCACCGCGATACCATCACCGACTCCGGCAGCGCGCTGGCTTCGGCGCTGGAACTGCGCGATGACCTGCGGATGGATGTCAACAAACTCGCCGTTTATGCCAACCTGCGACGCGCAGAGGATGCCACCAATGCCGCGTCGGTTGCCCTTGCAGACCGGGCGCTTTCGCTGGATACCAAACTGACTGCTGCTGCTTCCTTCATCGAACCTGCCATTCTCTCGCTCGATCCCGATACCCTCGATGAATGGACCAACGAAGAACCGCGGCTGGAAATCTACCGGCACTACTTCACCAAACTGGGACGCATGCGCAACCACATCCGCTCGGCCGATGTCGAGCAGGTGATCGCCCAGGCGGAGAGCGTGATGCAGGGCTTCGCCGGCACCCGCCAGGCACTGGAGAATGCAGACCTCAACTTCGGCATTATCACTGACGCTGATGGCAACGAGGTGCAACTCGGCCCCGGCAACCTGGCCCACTACCTCCGCGACCGTGATCGCGAGGTTCGCAAGCGGGCCTGGATTTCGGCTGCCGATGCCTATGTCGGCATGAAGAACACTTTTGCCGGCGTGCTTGCCGGCGGCATCAAGCGTGATGTCTTCCGGATGCGGGCACGCAACTTCTCATCGTCGCTGGAAGCGAGCCTGTATCCCAATGCGATTCCGGTCGAGGTTTTCCACAACCTGATTGATACCGTCTGGAAGAACCTGCCGACCTGGCACAAGTATTTCGAGATCCGCAAGCGGATTCTCGGGTTGGATGTCCATGAGGAATGGGATATTGCTACCCCGCTCAGCGAGGATGGGCCGGTCATCTCCTATGAAGAAGGTATGGAGATGATCCTTGAGAGTCTCGCCCCGCTTGGCGAGGAGTATGTCGAGGTCGTGCGCCGCAGCGTTTCCGAGCGCTGGGCCGACCCGTGGCCGAACATCGGCAAGGGTGGTGGTGCGTTCAGTTCCGGTACCAAGGGGACCCTGCCGTTCCTGAGCATGCCCTACCAGAACGACCTGCCAAGCGTCAGCACGCTTACCCACGAACTGGGCCACTCGATGCACTCCTACTACACCTGGCAGAACCAACCGGTGGTCTACTCCCGCTATACGATGTTCGTGGCTGAGGCAGCGTCAAACATGCACCAGGCCCTGCTTGGCGCGCATCTCTTCGGGCAGGAACGGGACAAGGCGTTCCAGATTGCCATGATCGAGGAGCGCATGGGCAACCACCTGCGTTACTTCTTCACCATGCCGATCCTCGCCAGGTTCGAACTGGATGCCCACGAGAAGGTCGAACGCGGCGAGGCACTGACCGCAGAGAGCATGACCAACACCCTGGCCGACATCTATGAGGAAGCCTATGGCGGACGGGTGAATGTCGACCGCCAGCGGATGGGCATCACCTGGGCACGCTTTGGCCACCTGTTCGCCAACTTCTACGTCTTCCAGTACGCCACCGGAATCGCCGCCGCGGCTGCGATGGCACGCCAGGTGATCGAGGAAGGCGAACCGGCCCGCAAGCGGTATCTGGACTTCCTGAAAACGGGTGACAGCAAGTTCCCGATTGATGCCCTGCGAGATGCCGGCATCGACATGCTCGATCCCGCCCCGGTCCAGGCCGCCTTCGACATCCTCGCCGGCTACGTCGATCGCCTCGACGAACTGACCAGCTAGGAACTCTCCGTCCGACCAGGGAGGGGTCCATGCCTCCAGGGGCTACGGATCCCTCCTGGAGTCGGGATGACCGGTGGCGGGGTGCTCTCTGTCACACCGGGCGTGATCCCGGGGGCATTGCCCGGGGAAAGATCAGGCTCAACCTGTCATTCCGGCGCAGGAGGAATCCAGCTTCGTTTCATAAACCAACGGACATAGAAAACCGGGCGCACGTTTGTGCGCCCGGTTCGTTGTCAGTCAGGTGCCCCTAGAGGACTTTCAGTTCCTTGATGTCGCCCTGATACCCTGCCCGGAGGAGGATATAGAGCATGTCGCTGGTGGTGGCGGAGCGGCGATCAGTGATAAAGAAGAAACGTCCACCAGCACCGGCAACCGGGCTGTACTTCGGGAAGGTGCTGCCTTCGTGATAGTAGTTGATGACCTTGCCCTCAAGATCGACCCAGTAGCCACTCTTCGGGACAACATCGCCACCGGTCGGGCAATCCTCTGGAACGATCGGCGTCTCACCCCGCAGCGTTTCCTGATCAAACTTGTGGATACTCGCGTACGGGTCGCGGGTAATACCCGCCCGGAACGACGCCGGCGCCTCCTGGGCGGCCTCTTCTTCTGTAGTTGACCAGCGCTTTTCTCTCACCGACACGCGTTCTCCCTTTCCGGTAGCACCATTACCCTGTTGTGATCTTCTCCCGCCTCCATGATAATCTGAGCGAGAGAGATCCTGAGCGCCGGGTTTACCGGCTCGTCGAGTATTAGCAGGAGTATACGTGACCACAACCGCACAGCCGCGTAGAAAACCACGCCGGGGTCTGTACTACGGCTGGGTCGTCCTCGGTATTGCCTACCTGATTATGTTCTTCACTGCCGGCGTTAGCCAGGCTTTTGGTGTCTTTATCAAGCCGATGACCGAAGATTTCGGTTGGGATCGTTCAACGCTCTCACTGGCCATCTCGATTTTTGCCATCATGTCGGCCATTGTGCCGCCGGTCGCCGGACGGATTGCCGACCGGTTTGGCCCGCGCATTGTTCTGACCATCGGTGTCGCGCTGAACTCTGCCGGTATGATGCTGATGGCCCTCACGCCGAACATCGCCTACGTCTACATCGTCTACGGTGTCATTATCGGCACCGGGTTCGGGTTCTCCGGCCACGCTGCGATGACTGCGCTCATCTCCCGCTGGTTTGACCGCCGGCGAGGTCTGGCGCTGAGCATTGCCTCGACCGGGCTGGGCACCGGCCAATTGATTCTGGCGCCGCTGGCTACCTTTATTGTCATTAACGCTTCCTGGCAGACTGCATTCTTCGTCACCGGCGCGATGTCGGCTGTGCTGATCCCGATCTGCCTGTTGCTGCTCCGGCGACAGACGCCGCCGGAACCAGCCGATGTTGTCGGTGTTACCGACAAGCCGGCCGCACCGGCATCCGAGCCGGTGGATTGCCTCACCAACGAGGCGATTCGCCAGCAAATGAACAGCGCCTGGTCATCCCGGTCATTCTGGATGATTGCCAGCGGGTTCATGGCCTGTGGTTTCACCATTTACTTCCTGATGGTCCACATGGTAGCGCTGGCAGTTGACCGGGGCATCTCGGCCGGGCAGGCCGGCACGGCACTCGGCATTGTTGGCGGCATGGGAATCATCTCGAACCTGGTGGTCGGCAGTCTGTCGGACAAGATCGGCCGGAAGTACCTGCTGGTCGGCCTCTATTTCCTCCGGGCAGTCGCCGTGGTGGTGTTGCTTGGTGCCTCGGATGCCACCCAGATCTACCTGTTCGCCGTGCTGTTCGGCCTTTCCCGGGCCAATGGTGTGCTGGTGTCCGCATCCATCATCGACCACTTCGGACGCCGGGCAGTTGGTTCGATCGTCGGCTACCTGACAATGTTCCACCAGCTCTTCGCAGCGGCCGGCGCATTCTTCGGTGGTCTGGCCTACGACATGACCGGCTCCTACAACATCATTCTCTGGGTCTCGATTGCCGCCCTGCTCAGCGGCACAACGGCAAGCTTCTTCATCCGTGAACCACGGCGTGAGGCAAGTGTCGAGCCAAAGGTCGCAATCGCTGCCTGATCGCAGGTCACCTGCCACTGTCTGAACACGCGAACATGGAAAGGGAGATGGTCCGCTGGACCATCTCCCTTTCCGGTTGCTGTCGTTGTTGGTTGTGCGCTATTCGATGTTGCGCAGACGGGGATCGAGCACGTCACGAACCCAGTCACCGATCAGGTTGATCGAAAGTACGGTCATCATGATCGCGACACCAGGAATCGTCGCCAACCACCAGGCGGTCGAAACATATGCCCGGCCATCAGCGAGCATGTTGCCCCAGGTCGGCGTGCCACCACCGACACCCAGTCCGAGGAACGACAGGCCGGCTTCAGCGATGATCGCTGCTGCAACGGCAAACGTTCCGAAGACCACGATCGGCGTCACCACGTTTGGCAGCAGGTGCTTGAACAACAACGCACCATCACGGACACCAATCGCCTGCGCCGCAATCACATACTCATGCTGCTTTGCAGATAACACCGAACCACGCATAAGGCGGGCATAGGGAACCCAGCTCGCGATCGCCAGAACGATGATGACGTTCAGCAAGCCACCCCCCAGTACGGCGATCAATGCGATCGCCAGCAGCAGGAACGGGAATGCCAGGAAGATGTCGCCCAGGCGCATGATGACGGTATCCACGAACCGGCCGTAATAGCCAGCGGCCAGCCCGAGAACCGAGCCGAACGCTGCGCCGAGCAGCACTGCGGTCATGCCCACGATCAACGAGACCCGCGCTCCATAGACGACGCGGGTGAAGATATCGCGCCCCAACTGGTCTGTCCCCAGCAGGTGTTCAGTGGTGCCGTGGAAGGTCTGGTCGGTCCCCTGGACCGGGCAACTCGTGAGCCACGGACACCGCAAGCGGCGCATGATGTCACCATCTGTTGCCGGGTCATATGGTGCGATGACGGGTGCGAACACAGCAGCAATAACCACCAGGAACAGGATCACTGCGCCCACTACCCCCAGGCGGTTGCGCCGGAGCATCCGCAATGCACGCCGGGTTGCGGATGTCTGCCGGCGCTCCTCCCCCAGCATCGCCAGTGTTTTCAGTTGTGCTGGCCGTTCAACCTCAGCCATTCTGCCTCCAGGTCTCTTGCCCTCTCACGGGCTACGTCAGGCGTACCCGCGGATCAAGCCATGTGTACATGATGTCCACGACAAGATTGATCAGGACAAAACTGGCAGCGATGATGAACACCGCAGCCTGGACTACCGGGAAGTCACGCTGACCGATCGCTGTGACCAGCAGTTGCCCGACGCCATTCCATTCGAAGATCTGCTCGGTGATGATCGCCCCGGCGAGCAGGTTGCCGAAGTCCAGGCCAATCACCGTCACCAGTGGAATAGCGGTGTTCTTGAGAGCGTGTCGCACCACCACCGCAAACTCACGCAAGCCCTTCGCCCGGGCCGTGCGCACATAGTCCTGCCCCAGCACATCGAGCATGCCGGAACGGGTAAGACGCGTAAGCCGGGCGAGGCCGGGAGCCGCGAGCGTGATGGTCGGCAAGAGCAGGAACTTCCAGGAGAGGTCGTATCCCTGCGACGGGAGCCAGCCGAAGTTCACCGAAAATACCAGGATCAGCATAATCCCCAGCCAGAAGTTGGGGATCGACTGCCCCAGCAGCGCAATGAACATCACGATGTTGTCAATTACGGAATAGCGCTTCACTGCCGAGATCACGCCGAGGATGATCGATAGCACGACCGATACCACCAGGGCGCAAACAGCCAGCGCAATGGTTCGCGGGAAGCGGGTCAGCACCACTTCCATCGAGGAAGAGCCGGTAAACCGCAGGGACGGTTGGAAGTCAAATCGGGCGGCATCACCTAGAAAGTTGACGTATTGCACCCAGAGGGGCCGGTCCAGGCCGAGCCGCTCGCGGAGCGCTTCCTGATCTGCTGCGGTTGCTCCTTCGCCAAGCATGAGGGCCACCGGGTCGCCGGTGATATTGGTGATAAAGAACACCGCGGTAATGACACCAACAATCACCAGAACCGATTGGAGGAGCCGCCGCACAATGTACTGAGCCATAGGCGATGCGTCCATTCCAGGTAGGTTCCGTATCCCGGAGCCGGACCAGACCTGCCGGGTAAGTGGGTGGCCGTTCCCGTTACCTGCAACGGGAACGGCCATTCGTTTCCATTACCCTGAGAGCCGGTGACTCCCGGACCGAAACGTCATAAACGGGCAGAGCCGGTCTATCAGGAGTTCCACTTCATCTCATGAGCCCACATGAACTCATCATGCCGTGGTTCCCAATCCACCCAGTTATCGACACCAAAGATGTCGACCAGGTGGTACATGAAGAGGGCTGCGCCGTCGTCGTAGAACATTCGCTGGGCCTGTGCGTACAGGTCCATCCGGGCTTCTTCATCGAGTTCGACACGAGCAGCCTGCAGGACGTCTTCAAGCTCCTGATTACAGCCATACGGCCGGCGCCAGTCGCCAAAGTCTGCAGCCGATACACAGCCGAACAGCGGGATGAAGCTGTTATCCGCATCGAAGAACCAGTTGCCCCAGGATGCGAAGATGAGGCCCGGCGTTTCGTTGGCCATCATCAACTCGTTGAGGGTTGCCGATTCACGCAACTCCGGCGTACAGCGGATGCCGGCGCGGGCCATCTGCTGGGCCATTGCCTCGGCAACCTCGCGGTCCTTCGGATAGCGTCCCTGGATGTGCCAGATCTGGATGTCGATGCCGTCCGGGTAGCCAGCCTCAGCCAGCAGTTCCTTGGCCTTTTCCGGGTCATCCGGATATGGCTCCAGGGTCGGATCAAAGCCGAACACCCACGGCGCCATGATGGTCGAGACACGGTTGCCGTTACCGAGCAGGATTGCGTCGATCACACCCTGGACATTGGCAGCGTAGTTGACCGCCTGGCGGACACGCGGGTCGTTGTACGGTTCCACCTCGACCGAGAAGAAGTAGAACGGCACGCGGTTACTCACCGCACGCAGTGCACGGGCTCGTCCACTGTTGTTGATGCCGTCGATTTCTTCCGGCGGCATGTCCTTGGCGACATGGACGTCGCCGGCACGCAGTGCGGCAACACGGGTGGCCTGCTCGACGATTGTCGTCATACGTACCCGCTTGATCGAAGGGACCTCACCCCAGTAGTCCTCGTTGGCCTCCACCACGAGGTCCTCGTTCGGGCTCCAGCTAACCAGCTTGTAAGGGCCAGTTCCATTGGCTTCCGAAGCCACCACGTCCGGGCCCTGAGATGCCCATTCCGGCGCCACGATGGTGGTGTGGAAACCGGTCAGGCGGGCGAGCAGGGCCGGGTCCGGCTGGCTGGTCTTGATGTTGACGGTGTACTCATCAACGATCTCGACATCCTCGATAATCGAGTAGGTAGCCCGGGTAGAGCCCGGAGTTTCATCGCTCAACGGCCTGAGGATGCTGTAGCGCACGGCCTCGGCATTGAAATCCTCACCGTTGTGGAACTTGACGCCCTCACGCAGTTTGAACTGCATCGTCAGTTCATCAATTCGTTCCCATTCGGTGGCCAGACACGGCGAGATGGTCACCAGGTCACGCTCGAACTTGACCAGCGGCTCATACATGTGCCGGAGTTGATTCTCGGCGATGGTGCCCACGTGACGCTGCGGGTCGATACCGTAGGTGGTGAGCTGATTCGTGCCCCAGGCAAGAACGAGTTCGTCCGGCTGTGATCCGCTGGGTTCGCCGGCCGGTGGGTCGTCGAACTTGCGGACATCGACAGCACGGACACGGACAACACCGCTGGATGAAGGAGCCTCGGTGGGTTCTTCTTCAGGCTCCTCTTCTTCCTCTTCCCCGGTTTCCTCGTCGTCCGATTCTTCTGCAGCAGTGGTGGCTGTTGGGTCAGGCTGAGACGGTGCGGTTGTTGGTTCGTCTCCGTCGTCATCGTCATCATCGCCACAGGCTGCCAGCAGAGCAGAAGCGAAGAGTGCAGTGGTTCCGCCCAGGAACACACGGCGATTGACCGCTGTGCTCAATACCTTGTCGCGAATGTCGTCGAACCGGTCTTCTGACATGTTGTTGTCTCCTCCCGCCGCTGGTGTGGTCAATCAGGCCACCACCGCGGCTCAGTCTCATCCCGTTCAGGGGCAAGAATGTTCAGCACCTGGGTTGTACGAGGCAGCGTCCTCCTTTCCAGCACGCACGCCAGTTATGGCAAGCTAGAATCGATTTCACCGGCATAGGCGAAAACGATGGGTAACCCGCCGGTGTGGACGTAGACAACCGTCTCGTCCGGTCCGATCGCGCCCTTGCGAATCTGGTCGATCAACGCTGACATCGACTTTCCTGTGTAGACAGGATCCAGAATGAGGGCTTCGGTTGATCCCGTCAAGTGGATCGCTTCAAGCCCTGCCTCTGTCACCACGCCATACCGTTCCCCGACATACTCACCGTGCGTGTCGATGTCGTCCGGAGTGAGACGGACATCAAACCCGAGAAGCTCGGCTGCCCCGTTTGCAGCGGCGCAAACATAGGCGGCAGCATCCGCTTCCGAAGGGCCAACACTCACCGGGTGAACCCGGTATGGCTCGCCGAGGAGCTTGCCCGCGAGAGCAAGTCCGGCAGATGAAGTTCCATGTGCCATGAATATATGATCAGCCCTGATGTCAAGCCCCTCAAGCTGCTCCAGCAACTCGACAGCTCCCACCAGATACCCGCAGGTTCCGGCAATCTTCGAGAACCGGTCGCGCGGTACGTCGTAGACCACATGGCCCTCGGATTCCAGCCGGGCGATCAGATTGTCCAGTTCGGCCGTCACCACCGCCGGGTCATCCGACGGAGCTTCGATGATCTTTGCGCCCATGATCCGGCCAAGCAGCAGGTTGCCAGTCACCGGGATGTCCCTGGCGCTGGGAATCTTGATGATGTAGTTGGTCAGCCCGAACTTCGCCGCCAGCGCGGTATGCAGGCGAGCGTGGTTCGACTGGGCAACGTTGGTCACAATCAGCGTGTCAGCACCCTTCGCCTGGATGTCGCCCATCCGGAACTCAAGGTGACGCACCTTGTTGCCGCCGAAGGCAAGCCCGGTGGTGTCATCCCGCTTGATCAGGATGCGCGGCGCATTCGGCCCGAGGGCCTCCCGCAGACGCGGGGCTTCTTCAAGCGGTGTCGGCAAATGGGCAAACCGCACTCGGGGCAGCGTGCCGACGCGTGCCAGTAACTCTTCCCGTGAGATAACGCTGGTGGTAGCTGCAGATTCCGACACGCTCTCTACCCTTCCGTCAGTGATGCGGCGACGCCCACCGGACTAGAACGCCAGTGCATAGCCATCCCGCCGCGGGTCAGCACCACCAAAGAACGCGCCGGTTTCCGGGTCGATCATGAAGCCCTGACCGCCACCAACGAACATCGTCCAGTCATCCATCACCTGGACCTCATGTCCCTTGCGGCGCAGCCCCTCGCGCACACTCTCCGGAATGCGCCCTTCCATCGGCAGTTCGGCGTTGTTGTTTGTCCGGAACCGCGGCGCTTCAATCGCCGCCTGGATGCTGAAGTCGTGGTCGATCACGTTCATGATCATTTGCGGGGTGGTCTGCATGATGCCGAACGAACCCGGCGTGCCAACCGCAAGGCACGGCTTCCCGTCGCGCCAGGTCTGGGACGGCGCCAGGCACATCTCGACCCGCTTGTTCGGCGCAATGACGTTCGGGCTTTCCGGATCAAGGTCGAACCAGTGAGCGAAGTTGTTCAGCGCAAGACCGGTCGAGCCATGCACCACGCCGGAGCCGAACCCGCCGCCAAGGGTCTGGGTGCAGGAGACAACATTGCCGGCAGCATCGGCTGCAACGAAGTGGGTGGTGCTCTCCTTCAGGATGCTCTCGACGCTACCCGGTTGCACCTGGTTGGCCTGCAGGCTCGAGTTGTAGCGTTCGCCACCGCTCAGGGCCGCCTTGTCCGGGTCGATCAACGCCCGGCGAGCTGCCAGGTAGTCATCCGAGAGGAGTTTGTCGATCGGTGCCGATTCGTCCGGCGCGTAGGTCGTCCGGTCGGCAACCGCCAGTTTCATCGCTTCGGCCAGATGGTGAATGTACTCGATCGAGTTATGCCCCATGCCGGCCATATCGAAGCCCTCGCAGATCTTCAGGGTCTGGAGATACTGCATGGCGCTGCACGGCAGCGGCGGAGCATAGATGTCATAACCTCGATAGTTGACACTGATCGGGGTGGTCCAGGATGGCTGGTAGGTAGCGAGGTCCTCTTCGGTCAGCAGCCCACCGTTTTCCTGGGAGAAGCGGGCGATTTCCCTGGCAATCGACCCCTTGTAGAAGGCATCCGCACCTTCCTCGACAATGGTCCGGAAGGTCCGGGCGAGGTTTGGCTGCTTCACAATTGCGCCCGGCCGCGGGGTTTCCCCATTGTGCAGATAGGCTTCACTGGATGTCGCCCAGTTGCGCAGGCGGTCGCGGGATGTTCCGAAGAACCAGTTGCCCTTGATGGTCATCGCGAACCCGCGCTCGGCCAGTTCAATGGCCGGGGCAAATACGGTCGCGCGGTCGAGCGTGCCGTAACGCTCAAGAGCCATCAACCAGCCCCCAAGCGCGCCCGGAACAAGCGGCGACTGGATGCCGTCGTCCTTGCCGCCCGGCTGGGTGAACATGTCCGGTGTTGCCGCAGCCGGCGCCCTGCCAATGTAATCCAGGATCACCGGCTCGGAAGCGCCGGCGGGGGTGATGTTCATATAGCCAACGCCCCCGGCGCCGGACATGAACGGTTCGACAACATTCAGTGCGGCCGCAGTCGCAACGGCAGCATCAATGGCATTGCCGCCCTGCAACATGATGCGTAATCCGGCGAGCGATGCCAGCGGGTGTGCCGATGCAACCACCCCGTTCATCCCGGTCACAGCCGGGCGATGTGCCAGCCCCTGATGATTCCAGACCATCTCTGCTCCTCTTTTGCTGCCTGTGCCCTATGTACGCATAGCCAACGCAACCGGTTTTTTCCGGCTCAACTCACCTCATCGCATCTCCGGAATCGTTTTGCCCGAGCGACAGGAGCGGCTCGAGGTATGACCGGCCCGCCTGGGCGAGGAGCGCCCACGGCGAAACACTGAACATCCGGGCTCCCTGCCGGTAGGCGGCAACCGCATCTTCCCCGGTCGGGCTGTTCACCCCGACCGGCACACCGGCCTCAACCGACCGGCGAATAATTTCGTCAATGGCTCTCCGGACATCCGGATGGGTGCGGTCTCCCGGTCGCCCCATCGACTGGGAGAGATCGGCCGGGCCGATCGTGATCGCCCCGACACCGGGTACAGCCAGAATGTCTGAAAGATGGTCCAGTGCCCGGATGTTTTCGATCAGGCAGATCACGAGCATCTGCTCGTTCGCCTCGACCACATAGTCACGCAGGCTGCCGGCAAGCCCATATTGTGCAGCCCGGGTGCCGGCCAGTCCGCGTGCGCCATACGGGTGATACATGGCAGCATGTACAGCCCGCTCGGCATCCTCTCCGGTTTCGACGCCGGGAACCACCACCCCCTGCACACCGGTATCAAGGTGCCGGAGGATGACATCCTCCTGGTTCACCGGCACACGGACCGTGGAACTGATGCCGGCGGCCTCTGCAGCCCGCACCAGCGATTCGGTTTCCCGGATGCTCATGTTGCCGTGTTCGCAGTCGATCATGATATGCCCGAACCCTGCGAGGGCAACGACTTCCACCAGTTGCTCGTCGGCGACCGGGATAATCGCCCCGGCCGACCAACCACCTGCTCCCAGTCGGGACTTGAGATGATTGGGCCGCATCAGGTGTGCGTCCTTTCTCCGGATACTCCGACGGTTTCCCTCAGATCACCGGATGGCAACATATGCCTCACCGGTTCCGGATCTGTATCTTTACGTCGGACTAACCCGACTATTGTTATTTCGTTCGATTCCAGTGCGGCGCATCATCCCACAGAGCACAAAATCGCGCAATACTCTTTGCAGAACGAATTTGAAGAGGAGCGCCCCAATGTCTGACCAGTTCTCTGGAACACACATCTATGCTGTCTTGCCGGCAGGGGATATTCGGGTGTATCTGGAACGACACGCCGGAGATGGTCGGCCGGTCGATACCGATGCCAGCCTGCGCACCTACCAGCAACGGGTACGCGAAACGCTGGATGGCATGTATCCGGGGGCGCGCATTCTCGTTCGCCTGCACGATGAATCCGCTCCGGGTGAACACCGGACACGGGTCGAGTGCAACACCGCCAGCGTCGACGCCGGCCTGATCGAACAGGAAGTGATCGACCTGATCGCCGAGTTTGATGTCACCCGTTGCGTCGTCTATCGCTAGGTAAACAACGGCAACCTGCCATTGAACACCGCTCCACCTTCAGGAGCATTCGCAGCTTCGAGTTCACCACCGTGGGCACGAATGATCCGGCGGGCGATCGTCAACCCCAGGCCAGCTCCGCCAGTACGCCGGTTGCGGGACGTTTCGCCGCGAAACAGCGGTGCAAACAGGTGCGGCAGGTCGGCTTCCGGGATGCCGGGGCCGGTATCCCGAACACTGAAGACAACATGGTCGCCGGAACGTAGGCAGGTGGTTACAACCGTGCCGCCGGACGGGGTATGGCGCAATGCATTGTCCAGCAGGTTCTCGATCGCGCGCGTCAGTAAATGACGATCACCGGCAACCGGGCACTCCGGTGCAACATCGACGTGCATGGTGACACCCTTGGCCACTGCCTGAGGAGACATGCCGTCCACAAGTGTTTCCAGCAACTCGTCCAGTTCCAGACGTTCACGGACCGGCGTTTCCTCAAGGTATTCCAGGCGGGTGTAGTCGAACAGGTCGGAAATCAGCCGTTCCAGGGCGTCTGCTTTCTCCTGCGCCACGGTGAAATAGTGCCGCTGTTTTTCCGGCGTATCGGCCACCCCGCTTTCCAGTCCGGCGAGGTAACCACGCAGGGAGAAGAGCGGAGTCCGGAGATCGTGGACGACTGCCCCGATCATCAACCGGCGGTCCTGCTCCATCGCAGCCTGCTGCTCAAGCGATTCCTGAAGATCAGCGCTCATGCTATTGATAGCGAGATTCAGTTCGTTAACCTCGCTGATTCTCGATGGCGGTAGCACCACGTCCAGGTTTCCGCCGGCTACCTGCCGAGCTGCCTGCCCCGCGGCCATGAGCGGACGGACGATGGTCTTGCCGACGTAGAACCAGCTCGCAACCAGCAGCACCAGAAACGCAGTCACCCCGACAAGAACCATCCAGAACACGGCAGATGGTGGCCCAACACGCTGGGGGCCAAACACCCGGAACTGTAACTCCGGTCGCTCGGGGGAACGGATGATATCAATGGCAAAATGCTGCTCTCCGGCAGTAGCAGCCAGCGGGTCCACGCCTGTCGCGAAGATCACCTCGTCGCCATCAAACAGCTCCAGTGACACCGATGTACCAGCATAGGTACGAGCCATGCCAGCCTGCCAGTCCGGGTCTTCCCAGTGTGTTCTCGCCTTCTGGACATCCTCGACCGCCGCTTCACGCAGATCGAGCGGCTTGTGAAACTGCCAGACTGCGACCGGGATCATCGCCAGTACCGGAAGATGTCCCAACACCAGCAGGCCGAGTAGCAACCAGCGTCGCAATGGCTGGGTACGCGGTGTTCCGCTCACCGGGCTTCTCCCTCAAAGCGATAGCCAACACCCCAGACCGTCACGATGTACTGTGGGTTCGACGGATCAACCTCGATCTTCTCCCGCAGACGGCTGATATGCACCGTCAGCGTATGACGATCGCCATACTCGCCCCAGAAGCGTTCAAAAAGTTGGTCGCGGGTGAACACCTGCCGTGGATGCTCGGCCAGCAGTTGCAACAGGTCAAACTCCCTGGCAGTGAACTGGACCGGGGTTCCGTCCACCAGCACATCACGTGCGCGGATATCGATCTTGAGACGGCCAAAGTCCAGCATTGCTGACGGCTCTTCAGCGCCGGATCGCTGGTAACGGCGGAGCACCGCCTTGATCCGGGCAACAACCTCGGCCGGGGTCGCCGATTTGACGATGTAATCATCCGCCCCGAGGCCCAACCCGCGGATCTTGTCGCTGTCTTCCTGCCTGGCACTCAGGAACAGCACCGGCACGTCATCACGCTCACGGATCGCCCGTAACACCTCGAATCCGGATTGCCCGGGCATCATGACATCCAGCAGCACGCAATCAAACGATTGCCGGGCAAGCGCCTGAAGTGCAGCAGTACCATCCCCGGCCGTCTCAACCCGGTAGCCATCGGCTTCCAGGAAGTCGCGCATCAGGTTCACAATGTCATCTTCGTCGTCCACGACCAAAACGGTTGCCGGCTCATCCATGTTGCTCTGCCTCCACGCGGGTCAATGAGTACCGTTGCAACCAGTATGACCCCCTCGAAAAACCCCATGCCACCCCGGATACGAAGCTCTAACCGTCTCTTGACCATTTGTTGAGGTTTGTTGCAACCGGTCTGTGACCTTTCTTTCCCATCCTGAAAAGACCGTCAAATCAACCCGGTCGCAGCAATGCGGAAAGGACACGCACGATGACAGCAATACAAACCAGACCGGAAACCCGGCACACCGGAACAACCCGCCCGGCGCCGATTGTCAGCGCCAGTGGTGTCCACAAGACCTACCGCACCGGCAAACTCGCCGTTCCGGCACTGCGAGGAATTGACCTCACGATCACCCGCGGCGAGATGGTCGCCATCATGGGGCCATCCGGATGCGGCAAGACGACACTGCTCAACTGCCTTGCCGGTCTGGAAACCATCGACGAGGGCTCAATCCTGATTGATGGCACCGACCTGTCGGCCCTGAGTGACGACCAGCGCACCCGCTATCGCGCAGCCAGCATGGGGTTCGTCTTCCAGTTCTATAACCTGCTGCCGGTGCTCTCGGCGGTCGAGAATGTCGAACTGCCGTTGATTGTCAGTGGCTGCAACCTGAAGGAAGCTCGCCGGAAGTCACTGGACATGCTCGACCGGGTCGGGCTGGCCGACTGGGCACATCACCGTCCGGCAGAACTCTCCGGCGGTCAACGCCAGCGGGTGACCATCGCCCGGGCACTGGTGAACGAGCCGGCCATCGTCTGGGCCGATGAGCCAACCGGCGACCTCGATTCCGACACTGCCGACGACATCATGGACCTGGTGACCGAACTCAACCGCAAGCATCGCCAGACCTTCGTGATCGTCACCCACGATCCACGGATCGGCCGGATGACCGACCGGATCATCACGATGAAAGACGGACAGGTTGTACCTGCCGCCGGGTAAGCGCTAGCTACAGGAGAGATCACCATGGAAAACATCTTCGGAATACCAGTCACCACACTCCTGATCGGCGCAGGCAGCGTCATGCTGCTCTGTATGCTCGTGGTGGCAGTGATTGCCTGGCGGAATCAGGTGATCGCCCGCATGGCGCTGCGCAATGTTCCCCGCCGGAGGGCACAATCCATCCTGATCATGGTCGGGCTGATGCTCTCGACGATGATCATCGGCGCGGCACTCACCACCGGGGACTCGCTCAACGCCTCGTTTCGCAACGCAGCATTCGACAGCATGGGCGAGGTCGACCAGATAGTCGGGTTCACCGGCGCCGACGACGAGGATGTCTCGCTCTCTGTAACGAACCCTCTGTTGCCGGAAACACTGGTTGCCGACCTGGAAGCACAGGTCGCGGGCGATCCGGATATTGCCGGGGTCATGCCGATGCTGACCATCGCCGCCCCGGTCATCAATGACGCTGCCGGGTTGAGTGAACCTTCGGCGATCATCACCGGCATTGACCCTGCCCGTCTGGATGCATTCGGCGGGTTTACCAACGCCGCCGGCGACACGGTTGTGCCCGGTAAAGGTGAAGCGGTCGTCTCACAGGACCTTGCCAAAGCCACAGGTGCCGGCGAGGGCGATCAACTCACCTTCTTCCATCAAAACCGGCCTCACACCGTTACCGTTGTCGCTGTCGTGCCCGGATCCGTCCTGACCGGGTACGAGACCGGCAGCAGACAGGCCGGACCGGCAGAAACACCGTCGAACCGCCTCGTCGGGATGGCCATGCCACTCGACAACCTGCAGGAAATCAGCGGTCTGGAAGGGCAGATCCGGTTCATCGCCATCTCGAACACCGGCGGTGTCCGCGACGGTCTGAAGCGCTCGGACAATGCCACTGCAACCCTGGAGCAAGCGCTTGCTACCATCGGTGCCGACGCCGGCGTGACGCCGATCAAGGCAGACAGCGTTGACGCAGCCGAAGCGCTGGGCAACCTCTTCATGACCTTCTTTGTGATCCTCGGCATGTTCTCGATCTCGGCCGGGATGCTCCTGATCTTCCTCATCTTCATGATGCTCGCGGCCGAACGTCGTGCCGAGATGGGCATGGCGCGTGCCGTCGGCATGAAGCAGGGTGACCTGATCCAGGGGTTTGTCGTGGAAGGCGCCATTTACGCCCTCGGGGCGGGACTCATCGGCGCCGTACTGGGTGTCGGTGCGGCCAGCCTGATGACGCTGCTCATCGACGCAATCAGTGGTGACAACGTTTCGCTTTCACCCTCGTTCGCCTGGCAGTCGCTTGGGCTCGCCTATGCGATCGGCGTGACGATCACCTTTATCACCGTCATCTTCGCCTCGGTACGATCCAGCCGTCTCAACATCGTTGCCGCCATCCGGGACCTGCCGGACGAGCAGACCGGTGACCGCGGCGAACGCCCTCGCTGGCGTTGGTGGGTTACCCCGCGCATCGCCGGAAGCGGACTTCCGGGAATACTGACTGGCGCGGTGTTGACCGTAGGAACGCTCCTGCCCCGCGCCGGCATCTGGGCCGTCCGGTCACTCGCCTGGCTGGTTGGCTGGGGACCGCTGATGGCAACACTCGGCGCATTGCTCACCGGTACCGGCGTCGCAATCACCAACATGTTCATCTTCTCTACGGGACTGACCCTGCTGGTCTTCGGGCTTGCCCTCGTCTTCAGCAAGCGGTTGCCTTCACGTCTGATCTACACCGTCGCTGCGGCAGTGCTGCTGCTCTACTGGCTGTTGCCGATGGATGTCACCCGGAGAGTCCTGCCGGATGTCGGTGATGGTGGCCCGGAGATGGCCTTTGTGTCCGGCGCATCAATGGTTGCAGCAGCCACACTGATCACCATGTGGAACGCAACCCTGATCGTTCGACTGGTCTCACTCTTCGGCCGCACGTTTGCTCGCTGGTTGCCGGCCGTCAAGACGGCAGTCGCCTACCCGCTGGCATCGCGTGGACGCACCGGGATGACCGTCGCGATGTTTTCGATCGTGATCTTCTCGCTGGTCATGGTCCGAACCATGAGCGCCAACTTTGCCGAACTCCTGCTTTCCGACGATGCCCGGGCTGGCTGGGACATCACCCTGGTGACCAACCAGGCGAACCCTGTCGAGGACCTTCCCGGATCACTATCCGCCGGCGGCGTTGACCCGGCCACCATTGCCGGTGCCGGCACGGTACATACGGTCTCCCCGGAGAACAGCCAGATCCGGAACAGTGGCAGCACAATCTGGCAGGAGTATCAGATCAACGGGTTCGATCCGGAGTTCTTCCGCATCACCACAGCCGGTTTCGATGCCCGCGCTCCCGGTTACGATTCCGATCAGGCAGTTGTCGATGCACTGCTGGCTGGTGAACGGGTTGCCGTTATCGATGCGAACGCCTTCGGCGACGAGTTCAACAGCGCCAGCATGTATATGGTCCCGGATGACGTTGAGATCGTCGATGCACGCATCCCGGCATTCAGTGTTGAAGTTGCCAACCCGCGCACCGGCGCAAGCGAGACCATCCCGGTCATCGGCATCATCAACGCCCGCGCCAGCACGCTGACCGGCATCTACCTGCCGGAAGACCTCTTCAACGAGATCTACAGCGACCCGGACCTGACCCGGATCTTCCTGCAAATGGCTCCGGATGCAACCGAATCACCGGAGGACCTCGCCCTGTCGATCGAGTCGGCACTCCGGACAAACGGTGTGCAGGCATTCTCGATCCGGGAACAGATCGAGGAGCAACAGGCCGCGGCCGGTAGTTTCTTCCAGATGTTGCAGGGATTCATGGGACTCGGACTGCTGGTTGGTATCGCAGCACTGGGTGTCATCTCGTTCCGGGCCGTGGTCGAACGACGACAGCAGATCGGCATGCTGCGAGCTATCGGCTACCAGCGCTCGATGGTGGCAGCCTCGTTCCTGCTCGAATCCCTGGTTGTCGCCGGGCTTGGGGTACTGATCGGTGCGACGCTGGCGCTTGTCCTCACCCGAAACCTGATGACCGGCGGTGAAATGGGCGTGTCCTTCGACCGGTTCGTCGTGCCGTGGTCGAATGTCGCATTCTTCATCCTGGTCGCGCTGGGTGCATCAGCAATCATGACCTGGATTCCGGCACGCAAGGCATCCTCGGTGCCGATCGCCGAGGCACTGCGGTACGAATAACACCAAAACAGGCGGGAGAGACAAACCTCTCCCGCCTGCCGCTCACATGCTAGTAGCGAACGATATCTCCCTCGCCGGCCGTATCAATCGACTGGCGGGGGGAAGCCTTCCAGTTCAGGGAGGCAATATCTTCACCCAAACTGGCGAGTAGATAGCGCAACTCGCTGGCCATCGCGCAGAACTGGAACCCCTCGGCAATACGCTGGTTGACAGCCGCCGCACTCGAACAGTGGATACCGGGTGCAACGCCATGCTTCTTCGCCGTCTCCCGGGCGTGGGCAATCGCCTCCATCACCTCGGGAATATCACACTCCAGCGGGACACCGAGACCATGCCCCATCGAGGCTGCCAGATCGTTCGGGCCAATGAACATCGCATCCACACCGGGAACGCTGAGAATCTCGTCGGCATTCTCGACCCCCTTGATGTGCTCGATCTGCAACACCAGGAGAATCTCGTCGTTGGCATGCCGGTAATACTCGGGCGATGTCGTCCCGAAACTCATCGAGTGCCGGCCACCACCGACACTACGGTTGCCAAGCGGATGGTAGCGTGCAGCCTCGACCGCAGCCTCAGCTTCGGCACGGCTGTTCACCATCGGCACCACGACCCCCCAGGCACCGGCATCCAGCACCCGTTTGAAGTTCTCCGGCGTGTTCCAGGGAATCCGCACCATCGGTGCAATACCGGAACCAGCCATCCCGATAAACATCTGGGCCAGCGTCCGGATATCTACCGGGTTATGTTCAGCATCCACAACCAGCCAGTCAAAGCCCAGTTTGCTGACATATTCCGCCAGTTCCGGGCTGGGCACCGACATCCAGGTACCGATGGACGGCTCCCCTGCCGCCAGACGGCGCCGGGCATGATTCGCGAGCATCGCTGGTTCCCCTTTACTCTTCGAACAGTTTCAACCCGGCCGCTGCTCCAGCCATCATGAAGCCGAGATCACTGCCGGCAGTCAGATACTGGAAGCCCTGCCCGGCCCGCATAACGGCTTCTTCCGGCGTTGAACAGGCAATACCGGGAATCTTGCCGGTGTTGCGACAGGCTTCGACCACCTTCTCCAACGCCCGTGCATGACGGTCATCCTCGCCGGCACGCCGGGGATCAATGCCCATCGAAAGGGCCATATCTGCCGGCCCTGCCCAGCAACCATCGACACCATCCACCGCCATGATCGCCTCGGCATTCTCGACGGCAGTGATGCTCTCCAGTTGCACGGCGACGAACACCTCATCGTTGATCTCGTCCGGATAGCTGCTGCCATAGCGACCGGCACCGCCCCAGCCCCAGGAACGGTTACCAACCGGTGGCAGGCGGCAGGCATCTGCGGCGCGTTTGGCATCCTCGACGCTGTTGACCATCGGGATCACGATGCCCATTGCGCCCTCATCAAGCAGACGGCCGATCAGTGTGTAGTCGTTCCGGGCAGCACGCGCCATCGGCACCGCCGATGCAGTCCGCATCGCCAGCATCGAAAGGTTGACGCTGTCCTGGCCAAAGGTGCCGTGCTGGGTATCAAGCAGGATGAAATCGATGCCGGAGTTCGCCAGTGCCTCGGCTGCGACCGGTGACCCAAGCGCAAGGGCATAGCCATAGGCCGGCTTCCCGGCCAGCATCTTCTGTTTTGCTGTGTTCTTCCTCACACCAACACTCCCGTTCCCGTCTGTCCAGCGTCACACCGTGAAGGGCATCGTAGGAGATGGGAGGCATCTTGCCAACAAGATGAAATGGAGGTTGCCCGTCCTGGCTCGGGGGAAACCGGAACGGGCAATGAGGAGTGGGTTGCGTCAGAACCCACGAACAGGGAAGGCAACTCAGGCGACGTGGGCCAATCGGTAAACAGCCAGATCGTTTTCGACCCGGTTCGCCTCAACCCGTTCCTTGATACCAAGCAGCATCTTGCGCTCCATCAGGAAGTGGACCGGGCCGAGAATCGCCTCGCGCAGGAACGATGTCGCAAGGCTTGGCTCATGTCGTAACCGGAACCGGACCAGCAGGCGGGTCTTGTCCTCGCTTACCGGGTCCAGAACAAACGCCCAGCTCGTTTCGAGTTCGAGTTCATCCTCGTCAATCGGGGAATGGATCGGCTCGGCAAAATCACGTTCCGGGGCCAGCAACACCAGCGCCCGTTCCGGATCGATCCGCGCCACCATCATGCCGACGGCATCCTGCGGGGCAAGTGCGATGAAGTCGTCGACCTCGAGGTCCTGGAACTCCGGCTCGATGTCATCTGCATTATGGATATCCAGTTTGAAAAGGTTCTCCAGCCATTCATAACTGTAGAACCCGCCACGGTCCTGACCAATCTGCACCAGCCACGGCCAGATTTCCGCCGGTGTCGCATTGATGGTGACGGCACGGGTGGTCTCGAGTGCCGGATCATTCAGGAGTTCATCGCCCGGCAATTCCCGTTCGATCTCCTCATCAGTAGCACCCCAGCGGTACACCCACGGCCGTACGGCAGCAAAATAGGTCGCAGTCACGGCAGTCGCCGCCGAGGCAACGGCAACCAGTGTATCTCTCACAGCTCTGTTCATGATGCTGGCCTCCTTCTTCTATTAGTGTCAGCGTACGCGATGGCTCATGGCAGAGGCGTCAACTTCAGAAACAGGAAGTAACAACTTCGTTACAGATCGTGTTGGTTAGCACGTATGGGCCGGTTCCTTTAGAATTGAGTGTTACTTCACGCGGCATGGCGATGTTGACACCCGGATGGGGGCATCGAAACCAGCCCTGCTGCAAAGCATGTCACCAGGGGGAATGAATCATGGCCGGACACTCCAAATGGTCGCAGATCAAGCGCAAGAAGGCCGCCAACGACAACAAGCGCGGCGCCAACTTCTCGAAATATTCCCGTGAAATTCAGGTAGCCACCCGCGAAGGTGGCCCGGACCCGGCGCTGAATGTCCGCCTCCGGATGGCGGTCGACCGTGCCAAGCGCGACGGCATGCCGAATGACACCATCGAGCGTGCTATTGCCAAGGGCAGTGGCGCCTCCAACGAAGGCGATTCGTTTGAGACAGTGGTGTATGAAGGCTACGGGCCGGGCGGCGTTGCGGTCATGGCGATCGCCCTGACCGACAACCGCAACCGGACCGCTGCCGAGGTTCGCGGTGCATTCAACCGGCACGGCGGGTCGCTGGGTGAAACCGGCACCGTCAGCTGGCAATTCGACACTGTGGGCCAGATTACCATCGGGCTGAACGGCAACGATCCCGACGAAATCGAACTGGCGGCCATCGAGGCCGGCGCATCCGACACCTCAATCGAGGAAGACGTTGTCGTTATCACCACCTCGCCGGGCGACCTCTCCGACGTGGCTGATTCAATTCGCGAGAGTGGACTCGAGATTGAAGACATGGGCATCACCCGTCTCCCGCAGGTGACGGTGGGTCTCACCGGCAGCCAGGCGTCCACCACGATGCGTCTGCTCGAGGCCCTCGATGATCTCGACGACGTCAGCGAGGTATTCACCAACGCCGACTTCGTAGAAGAGCCGGCCACGGCCTAACCCACCAGCAACCAACCCGCCGGGAGCACAATCCCGGCGGGTTCTTCGTCACACCCTCCACCACAATGTCCGGGGTAGGGACGCATTGCAATGCGTCCGCCTCAAACTCCCCGAACGCCCAACCAGTAGCATGACCGTTCGTTTGTCATCCCGAACGCAGTGAGGGATGACAGGTTGCCTGGATCTGTTCCTGCCCAACCGTCAATACGGTGCAACACGGTCCTTCATTTAGCCCATCCTAAAGCCAAAACTCAACCGTGACTTCGGGTGGTCAAACAACATACACTGGAGTCAGAGCCGGTGTTCAGGACCGGCTCAACTGTTGTGGAGCGAGATGTGCGTGCGGTTGTTGACAATCAGAGGCTCCCGGTGAGCAGCAAGCAGCGAACTTCCGGGAGCTATCAATCCCGGCAGAGCGAGGTCCGCAGGATCCTGGTGATCGTGCTGGGGCTCAACCTGCTCGTCGCCGGCGCGAAGATCGCCCTCGGTCTGACCATCGGTTCGCTGGCGATGAGCGCCGACGGCTTCCACTCGTTGCTGGACGGGATGTCAAACGTCGTGGCGCTGGTCGGGCTGGCTTTTGCCAGCCGCCCGCCGGATTCGGATCACCCCTACGGTCACCATCGCTTCGAAACCCTGACCTCGCTGGCGATTGCCAGTTTCATGCTGATGGCCCTTTTCGGCATTCTCCAGGGAGCATGGAACCGCTGGCAAAGTGGCGGTATGCCCGAGGTTTCCGGGCTGGCGTTCGCCGTGATGGGCGTGACGATCTGCATCAATCTCTTCGTCACTACATGGGAACGCCGTGCCGGCAAGCGCTTGAACAGCACACTGCTGATCGCCGATTCACGCCATACCCTGACCGATGTGTTTGTCTCCCTGTCGGTTATCGGCTCGCTGGTTGCCGTCTGGCTCGGCCTGGTCTGGGCCGACCTGGTGGTCTCCATTGGCATCGCCGCAGCCATCGGCTGGGGTGCGTGGTCGATTGTGCGAGATGCCGGCCTTGCGCTCTCTGATATCGCGGTGAGAGATGCCCAGGAGATCGAACGCATCGTCCTTTCGGTCGACGGCGTCCGGGGAACCCACAATATCCGCAGCCGTGGTGCAGAAGGCCGTGTCTGGATCGACCTGCACATCCAGGTCGACCCGGAACTGAACGTCGGTGAGGCGCACGACATCTCAAGCGAGGTCGCTCGCACCATCGAGACGGAGTTCAACCGCCCGGCCGACGTGACGGTCCACGTCGAACCGGCAGATGACCACCATCTCCGGGACGAACGCGGCTATGTAGAGAAGGAACGTTTCTAGCGCCCCTTCCACTCCGGATCACGCTTCTCGACAAACGCCCGGATACCTTCCTGCCGGTCCTCGCTGAGATACGGGCTGGGGCCCGGGTCCATCCGTAGCGCCGAGGCAGTCGGCATACCGGAACTCTGTGTCGCCATCGCCTTCACCCGCCGCACCGAAAGCGGTGCGTTGGCCGCGATGACACGCGCCAGGTCAAGCGCCGTGGGCAGCACATCCTCCCGGTTCACCAGACGATTGATGAATCCCCACGACATCGCCTGTTCGGCAGTGGCGGGCTCACCGGTCATCAGCAGTTCGAGGGCAATTGCCGGCGGCAAGACCCGGGGCAGGATCACCGAACCAACATGGGCCGCCATGCCCCGCTTCACTTCCGGCATCGCCAGAATCGCTGTCCGGGCAATCACCCGCAGATCACACGCCGCTGCCAGTTCCATTCCGCCACCAACTGCAGCACCGTTAATCGCTGCAATGGTTGGTGTATTGCACTCCAACACCACTTCAAAGGGGTTGCGATAGGGCGTGCGCATCGGTAACTGGTAGCGCTGCCCGGCAGCATCCCGTTGCTGGATGTCCTTCAGATCGAAGCCGGCACAGAATGCCCGTTCCCCGGCACCCGTGAACACGATCACCCGCACGTCCGGATCCTCGTCGGCCCGGACAACCTCGTCGATCAGTGACCGGATCAGGCTCTGGGACAATGCGTTTGCCCGCTCCGGCCGGTTCAGGGTGAGGATGCGAATGTGTCCCTCGTCCTGAACCAGCAGTTCCGTGGTGGTCTCGCTCATCAACCCAACTCCCGTCCCACTAATACGATCTCGGCATCTTGAGGACGTTCTGCCCCAGGAAGCCGAGCACCAGGTTGTTGGAGATCGGGGCGATCATATGCAGACGCGCCTCACGGAAGTAGCGTTCGATGTCGAACTCGGTCGCCAGACCGTAGCCACCGAATGTCATCATCGCAGCGTTGGCTGCTTCCCAGTGCGCCTCGGAGGCCAGGTACTTCGCCATGTTCGCCTCTTCGCCACATGGCTGGTCGCGGTCATACAGACGGGCCGCGTGGAAGACAACCAGGTTGGCTGCCTGGAGATTGGCATACGCCTTGGCAATCGGGAACTGGACTCCCTGATTGGAGCCAATCGGCCGGCCAAACACCTCACGGTTGGTGGCGTATTCACTTGCCCGGTCCACCAGCAGCATACCGGCGCCGACTGATTCCGCAGCGATGGCAATCCGCTCCGAATTCGCCCCGCTCAACAAATAACGGAACCCCTTGCCCTCCTCGCCGATACGGTTCTCGACCGGCACTTCGAGATTGTCGAAGAAGAGTTCACTGGTTGAGGAATTGATCATCGTCCTGATCGGGTTGACCGTCAGGCTATCGCCTGCCTCCCGCAGGTCAACCAGGAAGAGCGTCATGCCATCTGTCCGCCGCTCCACCTGGTCGCGTGGTGTGGTGCGGGTAATCAGCAACAGCAGATCGGATTGCTGCACCCGGGAGATGAAGATCTTCTGGCCGTTTATGATGTAGCGGTCACCCTTGCGCACGGCTGTTGTCGTGATACGGGTCGTATCGGTGCCGGCGTTGGGTTCGGTAACGCCGAACGATTGCAGGCGAAGTTCACCCCGGGCGATGGCCGGCAGATAGCGTTGCTTCTGCTCTTCCGAACCATGCCGCACCACGGCACCCATCGTGTACATCTGCCCGTGTGCCGGGTTCGCGTTGCAACCAGCCCGGGTGATTTCGCGCAGCACCAGCGCGGCATCGACCATGCTCGCCCCGCCGCCGCCATACTCCTCGGGAATGAGCATCGAGAGCCAACCGGCGTCGGTCAGCGCCTGGATGAAAGCATCCGGATAGGCACGCTGCTCGTCCATCTCTCGCCAGTACGCATCCGGAAAGTCCGCACACAACCGGCGAATCTCGCGGACAATATCCTGCTGCAAATCAGTTAGCTCAATATCCATCCGGAATCTCCCCTGGCACCGCCGGTCCGCTCAGGACGGCAAGGCCAACAGTTCAGTCAGTTCAACAATCGAATCCAGTTGCTCCAGACGGCTGATTACGCCCAGCAGTGCCGCCGCACGGTCCTCCCCCAGCACAGAACCGGCACAGGAGAGGAACTTCGCTTCCAGTTCTTCCTGCGAGGGAGGTTTGGATGCACTGCCGCGAGAACTCTCCGTCTCACCTCGCCGGGATGTGCCGTCCCGCAGGTTGACCGTCATCCGGGACAGCCCAAACTGTGCCGCGCCGGTCGAATCGCTCCACTCTTCCGGCACCACATAGGACACCTGCCGCAACATCTGTTGCAGGTCATCCCGCATCACGACATCATCGACGAAATGCTCAAGCGTTACCGCGCCATCAACCACCGCGGCGGCAACACAATACTCAAGGCTGAACTTCGCCGAAAGCGCATCCTCTGGACGATGATGGATCAGGATCTGCGGCGTCGTATAGGGAACCTCGACGACTACCGAATCGACATCCTCACTAGCAACATCGGCCGAGAGGTCCAACGCCAGGTCAATTGCCCCGTGGGTGAAGGCGCACGATGGGTAGAGCTTCACATTGATCCCAGGTTCCACCAGGTACCATGGATTCCCCAGCGCATTGAGCACAGCCGACTCATCCACATCGTCGTTCCTGCCAAACACATCCAGGAACCCGGCGCTGCCCTCGATACCAACGCTACTGGCGGTGAACCCGCGCTGCACCAGTTCGATGGACATGATGGCAGACTCGGCAGCACGACCAACATGGAACGACTTGGTCATCGTGCCGAAGTTCTGACGGATTCCACTGGAGTGCGAGGCAGCCAGACCAATCGCCTGAGCCATCTGGTCGCATGTCAACCCGGCCAGACGGCCTGCTCCGGCCGTCGCACCGATGACCCCGTAAATATTGGTCGCGTGCCAACCACGGTCATAGGCAGCCGACCCCACCAGGGTGCCGAGGGCACATTCCACCTCAACGCCAATCGCAAATGCCGCCAGCAGGTCTGCGCCGGACGCACCCACCCGCTCGGCCATCGCCACCACAGCCGGCAATACCGGCACACTCGGGTGGCCAAACATGGCATCGTGAGTGTCATCGAAGTCGAGCACGTGGGCGGCAACACCATTGATCAACGCCGCTCCGGACGCCCGCACTCGCCGGGAAGTGCCCCAGACCACACACTCTTCGGACGAATGCTGGTCGGCAATGTAATCGCCGACAATCCGGCTCGCCGGCTCCCTGGCGCCGGCAACCGCCACGCCAAGGGTATCCAGTACCGCCCGTCGTGCCGCGGTGATCAATTCCGCCGGTAGAGATTCCGCAGACGTTTCAACTGCAAATCTGGCCAGCGCCGCTGTAATTCCGCTCGTCATCTGCTCCCCCAAACCCAGCCCTCACCCGGCCACCATCACCCGTCAGGCTACCCCGCCCGCCCCGCCCGGACAAGTACCCCCACACACCATCCCCACCGGCCCCCGTTCGTCATCCCGACCGGATCAGTTGGCGAGCGGACTTTCCTTGTCATCTCGACCGGAACGGAGCGTGAGCGGCCCTCTAATCGTCATCTCGACCGGAACGGAGCGAG